>CAVQIG010000008.1:45000-153887 GCA_963712515.1 uncultured delta proteobacterium | reverse complement strand
GTCTCATTTCGAGAAACACGGGGCAGAGTTTGGCGCCAGGACCGCTGAGGAGTATCTCAAGGGGGCTCAGGCCTTGACGGCAGGCGGCGAAGGTATTGAGACTTTCACTCGCGGCGGTGACGCGCTCTACTACAAGGCGGCAACAAACGAATTTGGCGTAACGAGCCAGGCAGGCGTCATCCGGACGTATTTCAAGCCCATTGAAGGCGCGAAGTACTTCGCCCAGCAGAAGGCGCAGTGAGTGACTTCGCCATCTCTGAGAAGGAGGCGGCAGCAGTGACGGACTTGCTGACCCAACTTGCAGCCCGCGCTGGGCGACCTCTGACGTTGGACGGTCTGATTAGTGGTTGGGCTCCGAGTTTAGTGTAGATCCTCCGTGTTGAGCGGCGCGACGGCCGCGATGTGGAGTTCACCGCCGATCGATGCGGAATCGCTGACGAGCGCCGTGCGGGGGATACCGCGGTATGGGTCGAGTCCGCCGCGGGGCTCTGCGGGGCTCTGGGCGCGAAGTTCGTGACGACCTCGGGCTCGGAATTGCGGTTGAGCTCGGCGAGCGCCGCCTTCGGCTTGTTGATCCAGACTTCGCTTGGCAGCGCCAGCGGTCGCGGCGGTTGCCGGACGAATCGTTCGGGATGGGCGGCGTAGGCCGCGGTGAGCACGGCTTGCCGGGCGGCCAGCACCGCGTCGGCCTGACCGTGGTGGACCGTGGCCGGCGTCAGCAGGCCCAGGCCCCAGTGGTGATGCTCGTGGTTCTGCCAGTGGAAGAACTTGCCGCAGAAGTCCAGGCCGTGTTCGATGCTGGCGAAGCGGTCGGGGAACTCCGGCCGGTACTTCAGCGTCTTGAACTGGCTCTCCGAGAACGGGTTGTCGTCGGAGACGTGCGGCCGGCTGTGGGACTTGGTGATCCCCAGCGTGGCCAGGAGTTGGGCCACGGTCTGCGAACGCATCGACGGCCCGCGATCGCTGTGGATCGTCAGTTGGTCGCGGACGATCCCCTGCCTTGCGACCGTCTCGCGGATCAGCCGCTCGGCCAGGTGTTCGCTTTCGCGGTGGCCAGCATCCAGCCCACCACGTAGCGGCTGAAGATGTCGAGGATCACGTAGAGGTGGAAGTACGTCCACTTCGCCGGTCCCAGCAGCTTGGTGATGTCCCAGGACCAGACCTGATTGGGCGCGGTGGCCAGCAGTTGCGGCTTGGGGTAGGTCGGGTGCCGCAGTTGGTCGCGTCGCTCGCGGACTTCCTGCTGGGCGTCCAGGATGCGGTACATCGTGCGGATCGAGCAGAGGTAGCGGCCCTTCGTCGAGCAGGCGGGCGTAGACCTCGGCCGGGGCGAGATCGACGAAGCGCGGCTCGTGCAGCACCGTCGAGCACCGCCGTCCGCTCGGCCGCGGGCAGGGTCCGCGGCGGGCTCGGCCGCGCGCGGCCGCGGCCGGGCTGCGGGCTGCGGCGGCGATAGTAGGTCGCCGCCGGCAGACCCCAGGGCCGCGCAGGTCGGCGCGACTCCCAGCCGCGGCCCGATCTCGTGCACCGTCTCCATCAGGATCTTCTCGCTGTCGAACGGCGTCCCCAGCAAGGCCGCCACTTTTTTTTGGACCTCCACCAGTGCCTCCGCGCGCTCCGCGCGCTTGCGCCACTTGCCGATCTCGCGCTCCTGCTCCGCGATCTTCTTGTCGCGCGGATCGGGCGGCGCCGCCTTCGGCCCGCGCTTGCTTCGGCGCCAGCCCCTCGAGCTCGCCGCGATCGCGCGCCGCCCGCCACGTCGTCAGGTGCGAGGAGTACAGCCCCTCGCGCCGCAGCAGCGCCCCGATCGCCCCCGGCGTCGTGCAGCGATCCGCCTCGCGCACGATCCGCCGCTTGTACTCGGCCGTGAACCGCCGCCGCTGCGCCTTCGCCACCACCTCGGTCTCCGGCCGGCTGCCGCCGGCGGCCTCGGCCGCCGGCGCGCCGGCCGGGAAAACTCCAGTCGCCCTACGGGCTCCTTCCGTTTCCCCGGCCGCCTCATCCCACCATCGCTTCTTCTCCACCACCTTCATCCATCTCTGCCTCCCCGCCCTCTACAGTAAACTATCGCTACCCGACTGTCTCACCCTCATTGGCAGAGAGGGGTATGGCTTCGCGGGCGACACTCTCTTCGACGACGGAGGACCCAATGAAAGGCGTTCCCGTTGTGTCGATGCTGGCGCTGGAGCTTCAACTCCTTCGACACGTCGTTCCCGCCGGATCTACCGAGCTGCTTCTGAGATCGTTCTGCAATTTGTTGGCGTGATAAAAATGACGATTAACATCTTTTGACCGTAGGTAAAAACCACTAATCAACCAAAAATCGCGCCGAGGGCCGACCATTTGTGCACCAAGCTCCCGGGCATAACGCTTGCTCTCCGCCGTGGTAACGAACGGAGAGCCCTGATGAGAACGATCCTCATTGCCGCGATGACCCTTCTACTGACGACGAGTGCCTATGCGCAGTCGGTGAATCAGCAGCCGGAAGTTCCGCACGCCTACTACGGAAGGGACGGCTTCTGGCACTGTGACCCCGGCTACGCAGCCGGTGAATCCGGAGGGTGCGAGCTGGTTGCGAACCCCCAGCTCCTTTCCGCCGGGGGGAGGCTCCGCGAACTCGAGATGAGCGAGCGAACGAGCGCTCCGGTCAAGACGCAGGCGCGGTGAGGGAAGGACGGCCGCCGCGGTGCCGTCGCCTGGAAGTTCGCGACAACCTTTGGCGGCCCGCTCAGTCGGCGCCCGCTAGCTGTAGAACAACCGCCGCCAGCCGTGACGCACGAAGGGCCGCCAGTGGTGCAGGCGTTGGGCGAAGACGGACGGTACTACGAGCAGATCCGCATGGAGGGTATGCCGCCGCCCTACCGAGCGAAGTGAGCACGGCTCGCCTGCCGCACCCGGTCCCGGCCCTTTTGCGCGAGGGCGCTCAATCTTCTTTGACGCTGTAGCTTTCGAAGTCCACGTCCATGAAATCGGTTCGGATGCCCGCGAACCCCGGACTGGCGATCGGTGCCCCGCCGACTCCCGTATCGTGCACCTGTAGCGCGAGATTCCCGTCTACCCACAACGCGACGTCGACACTGCCGTCTCCGTTGGAGTGGGTCTCGCTGCGAAGACTGACGGGCCGGTTCGTCGGGATCAGGTTCGGATTTCGCTCGCGATCGTACGCGCCGGGGAACACCGGCACGAACCCGAGCGTGTGGTAGACGCCGTGGAGCTTCTTCTTGATCACGGCTCCTCCGTCCACGCGGACCCCGGCATAGTAGAGATTGTCGCCGTCGAGATAGTGCTGAAAGAGCAGCACTCCGTTCGACTCGTTGCGATTCGGGCTCGCTGAGAGCTCGATCCGATCGATCGTGAACGTTAGATCCTGGACCGGGTTGCGGTAGGTCTGCCGGGTCACGAGGCGAAATAGGTTCTGCGGATGCGCTCCGCCGTCGGTATCGGTTGGGTTCGAGCGGGCGTAGGCCTGGTGCCAAGGATCGCTTGCCGGCGCCTCGCCCTCGATGGTGTGGCCAAAGCCGCCGTCGAAGATGAATCGCCCTCCCGAATTCAGCCAGAATTGCGGGCTCGAGCTCTCGGCCATCGAGCCAGCCTCTTCGAGGGCACCGCTGGACGTCGACGACCCGCCGCCACCCGATCCCCCGCCCCCCGATCCACCACAGGACGCGGTCACGAGCGCCAACGCGAAGGCGCCGACTGCGTTCGAGATCGACTGTGCGCGCCTCTCCATGGCGTCACCGCGCGGTGATCAGCGGCTCGTGGCCCTTTTCGTGGAGGCCGAGCGCTCAACCTTCGTCGATGATGGCCGTCGCCGCCAACGCAAGCCTCATGCTCCCGGTTGAACTAGCTAGCCGCAGCGATTCCTCGGCGATCTCGACGCGCGAGGAGCGCTCGTCGGTCAGTACGATCCATTCCTCCCCCTCGCCGAAAATAGGGGGCCCAGAGCGATCAGGATCGAAACACGTCGCAACCTCGGAAAGTCGACCGGACGCCCCGTACGGGTGAAACACCGCCCAACGACGGATCGTTGCGCATTCGAACGACTTTTCTCGCACTTGGTCGTGCAGCCGCCGATCCAAAACGGACGGGAGCGCGACCCCGATCTTCGCTGACTCGCGTCAGGAGATCCCCGAGCACCCTGAGGAAGCGTTCGATCATCGCGTTCACCTGCTCGGGTACCTCGAGCTGGTGGAAGTGGCCGGCGCCGACGGTTTGCCCGATGACGATCTGCGGGTTGAGCGCGCGCAGCCGAACGAGGTCGGCGAGCGGCGGCGTCGCGGCGAGGTATAGGAACGGCACCTTGCATTTCGTGGCGGCGGTGTCGACGTCCGAGCCGACGATGGCTTCCCAGCATCCGAGCGTGACATGGTCCGGAGCCGAGGTCATATCGGCCAGAATGCGAGCTTTGCGCTCCGGGTCGTCGGCCGGGCCGAAGAGAGCGTCGGAGAGAAACGCGCGGTGCGCCGGACGCCAGTCCGGCTTGCGGAACTCGGTGGTGATCGCCACGAGGTTCTGCGCGAGTTGCGCGGGAAGCGCGACCGGCGAGTCGCAGACGACGATCGCGGAGGGTAGGTCGGGGTGGCGGGCTGCTACCTCGATCGCCGCCATCCCGCCCATGCTGTGGCCGATGACGACGGGCTTGGTGAGAGCGAGCTCGCGGCAAAGCCAAGCCACGTCGTCGGCGAAGCCGGCGATCGTGTAGGGACCTTTCGGTTTGTCGCTTTGGCCGTGGCCGCGGAGGTCGACCGAGACCACGCGATGGCGCTTCGAGAAGTAGTCTCGCTGCGGAGCGAAATAGGTGTGGTCGCAGGTCCAGCCGTGGACGAGCACGATCGGCGGTGAACCGGCGCCGGTTTCGGCGAAAGCCAGCCTCACGCCATCACGGGTCCTGTATTCCAAGTTTCTTCCTTTCGACTGTCGGGCGTCGTCCTGCTCCATCAACCGCTGACCCGCACCTCTCCGCCGTGGGTCACCGCCATTGCCCCGGTGACCTCGTCGGCGAGATCGACCGTGAGGGCGCCGTCGCGAACCAGGTACTGGAGCAGCGTGAGGACGTTGCGATTGAGCATCTGGCTCGCATGCACCGGCACCGTGCTCGGAACGTTGAGTGGACCGAGGATCGCCACGCCGTTGGATTCGACCGTCTCGCCCGGCTTGGTGAGCGCGCAGTTGCCGCCCGTCTCGGCGGCGAGATCGACGATCACCGAGCCGGGTTTCATGTGCCCGACCATCTCTTCGGTGATCAGCAGGGGCGCGCGACGGCCGGGAACCGCCGCGGTGGAGATCACCAGGTCCATGTCCTTCAGATGCGTATCGAGAAGCTCTCTCGTGCGCTGTTGCTCATCCTGCGTCTGGGCCTTGGCGTACCCCCCCTTGTCCTGCGCGGCGTCGGAGGCGAGGTCGGTGGCGACGAAAGTGGCGCCGAGGCTTTGCACCTGCTCGCGCGCCGCCGCCCGAACGTCGAACGCCGATACGACGGCGCCGAGCCGCTTGGCGGTCGCGATCGCCTGCAAGCCGGCCACGCCCGCGCCGAGCACGAAGGCCTTGGCAGGGGGAATGTTACCGGCCGCCGTGGTCATCATCGGCAGGATCCGCGGCAGCATCGAAGCCCCGAGGAGCACGCCTTTGTAACCGGCGAGCGTCGCTTGAGACGACAGCACGTCCATCGATTGCGCGCGCGTGATGCGCGGCACGCGCTCGAGCGCGAGCGCCGTGACGTGCCGCCGCGCGAGGACCTTCAGTAGATCCTGCTGCTCGTTCGTCGGAAGCAGGCTGACGAGAAGAGCTCCGCTGTCGATGTCCTCGGCTTCTTCGATCGTCGGCGGCTGCACCTTGACGACCGCCGCGGCGCCCGCGCACGCTCCGCGGGCGTCGGGCGCGATCGTCGCCCCGGCTTGAGAATAGGCCTCGTCAGACGCGCCCGCGGTCACGCCGGCGCGCGCTTCGACGACGACTTCGACGCCGGCCTTGACGAGCTTGCCGACCCCGTCGGGAAGGAGCGCCACCCGGCGCTCGCGCGGAGACGTCTCTCTTACGACGGCGATGCGCATGACATTTCGAGCGCTCGGGATATTGTCCGAAGCACGTGGCGACCTCAAGCCCCGGGTCCGGATGCGGGCGACGGCGGACGCTCGCCGAGGAGCCGGACGAGGCGCTCTACGTTGCGGCGGCGACGCGCGGCGAGAAAGCCGAGGCTCGCGACGACGAAAGGAGTGGCATAGTTGAGGAGGATCTTGACCCAGGGGACCGTTCCGCGCGCGATGAGCTCACCCTGGTTCATCAGGCTCAGCCACGTCCCCACGACGAGCGCGATGCGACTCGCGGTCGGCAACGTGGCGCCGCCGAGGAACATGCGGATCGCCTGCGAGTAGTGGTCCCACACCGCCGGCGTCAAGGTTCGGTCCTGCACGAGCCTCCGCATAGCAGATTCGGCTTCCCTCCACGTAACCGTGTGCTTTCGAAGGGACCGGCTCGCGACCGGCTTCAACGAGGAGATGAAGGTCGCTGCGGCACGGACGCTCGCCTCGAGGCGGTGCACGGGGGTCACAGGCATCGTCATGCCGACCCAATGCGCGAGAACCCCGGCAGCGCTCGCCGGGCATTTGACCGCGGCGCGGTCGCGGCGATAGAAGCGCGGTCGCGATCGGAGCGTCTGGCGGCGTTTTTCCGCCGCGCGCACCGCGAAGTGGAGCAGACGGCCAACACCGTGGAGTGGTTTCATCGGCTGGTCGGATATCCGACCGCCTTCCTGGTCGCACCGGTCGCCCTGCTCTCCTTCACTGCCGCTGGCCGCCACCGGCGATGGGGACACGCCTACTTCTATCTGATGATCTACCTGTACCTGACCGGGCTCTTCATGACGCTCGCGCGTCACCCGTGGGGAAGCTGGGAGTTCGCGCGCAACCTGCTCTTCAACTTCTACGGCTTCTCGCTCGTGCTCTATGGCTACCGGGCCATCGCGTTGCTTTACGGGCGCAACGATCCGGCACCGTCCGCGCTCGACCGAGCGCTGGCGGGAGCCCTGTTCGTGGCCACCGCCGGCCTGATCCTGCTCAACTGGAAGCACGACACGCCGATGCGCGGTTTCGCCATCCTGGGCGCCGTCTTCTCGGTACTCGAGGTGCGGGATCTTCGCTGCTCGTTCCGACCGCGCGAAGTGCTCTTCGCGCGCCACCTACGCTTCATGCTGGGTTCATACTTCTACGTCCTGACGGTACTCTCGATCGTTCACCTGCAACGGCTTCCGCGCAACGTGAAGTGGCTCTGGCCGGCGGCGCTCGCCGTCCCCGTCGTGCTCGTGGCCACGAGCGATCTACGCTTCCTCACCGAGAAGCGGAGCCGGAACCTCGCGTACGCCGTCGGCGCCACGCTCTGCACCGCCGCGACGCTCGGCCTCTACATCCTGGCCGGCGCTGTACGCGGCGACCCGAAGGTTTTCCCGCCCCGGCCGGGCATGCAGACCGGCTTCCGCTGAGAGCCGGGGGGGTCTTACTCGCGGATCGCCGGCGGCGCGAGAACGGAACGCACCAGCCGCTTCATCCGCCTCTGAAAGCTCGGCTTGCGAAAGATCTTGTCGCGCAGCGATCCGTGCGCCCGCACCGGATCGACGCTTCGTCCGAGCTCGGCGAGCCGCGCCACGATCTGCGACTCGAGATCCTCGATCAAGGCGTCGCCCACGTCGGAGCGTTCGTCCGCCAGGTTCCGGGTCTCGGCCGGGTCGGAGCGCAGGTCGTAGAGCTCGATGAGCGGATTGCCGTAGAAGTCGGGCTCGCGCGACACGATCACCTTGAAGCCATCCTTGCGCAGCGCCCACTTGGCCATCCACGTGCACTCGGCCGCGAGGACCTGGGAGTAGGCGTGCGGCTCGCTGCTGCCCTCGAGGAGCGGCACGAGCGAACGTCCCTCGACGCCCGGCGGCGCGGCTAAGCCCAGGAGCTCGAGCACGGTGGGCGCAACGTCCATGAGCTGCGTCAGTACATCGACCCGACGTCCCCGAGGCACCGTGGGCCCGTACAGGATGAGCGGCGGCCGCAGGACGTTGTCGTAAAGCCCATGGTGCTCGAAGTAGATGCCGTGCTCGCCGAGGGATTCGCCGTGATCGCCGAGGATCACCACCAGGGTATCGTCGGCGCACCGCTGCCGATCGAGCTCGCCGAGGAGCTCGGCCACGCCGTCGTCGGCGACCCGGATCTCGGCGTCGTACTGGGAGCGCACGAACTCGATGTCCTCGATGCGACGGCCCCGCGCGCCGGGCCACTCCGCTGCCAGGGTGCCGAGCCCCGTGACGACCACGGGCTTGAGAGGGCTGCGATAGAAGCCGTCCAGGGTGCCATGGTTCATTGTCGTGGGGTCGCCCGCATAGAAGAGTCCGCGGTACTTCGCGGGCGGCAAGTACGGCGTGTGGGTGTCGCCGTAGCGCATATAGAGGAAGAACGGACGCCGGCCGCGCCCGCGGAGCCACTCCATCGCCGCCCGGTTCATCTCGAAGCAATCGATGTATTCGTCGCGGCGGCGGAGGTTGATGTAGGACTCGAAGCCACGCGCGAACCAGGTCCAGCGTCCCTTGCTCACGATGTGATCGATCGCCGCGGTCGCGTACCCGGCCCCGGCCAGCACCTCGGCGAACCACGGAGCGCCGGCGGAAAGCGCCAGGCGGTCGCTGCGGGCGACGATGCCATGCGTAAGGGGGTGCTGGCCGGTGAAGAGAGTTGTGATCGCCGGATGTGTCGGGGTGGTAGGCGTGAAGAAGCTCGAGAACAGGCAACCGCCCTCGGCCATGCGGTCGAGCGTCGGGCTGGTCGGCCGCGGATGCCCGAGACAGGAGAGGCGATCGGCTCGCAGGCTGTCGATGACGATCAGGAGCAAGTTCATGAGGGACGGTGCGAACGCTCGGGAAGAGTCACCGCGTTAGTGCGGGAGGCCGAGGGCCCACAAGAGGGCTCTTCGCCTGCTGAAACGCGCGACCATTGACCGCGGGGCACGACTTGTGGCGACTGAGACGTTCATGCCGCCGGTACGGGAGGCTGCATCCGACCGAAGGTTCTCGGTGATCATCGTTCACCGGGGAGGCGCCGCAACCCTCCTCCAGGCCCTTGATGCTCTCGCGGCGGCGGTCTCGCCCGAGCGAGACGAGGTCATGGTGGTCGACAACCATAGCAGGGACGATTCGATCGACCAGGTGCGTACCGCCTATCCCAGGGTGCGCATACTCGCCAACCCCTGGAACCTCGGTTTCGCCAGGGCCTGCAACCAGGCGATGGCCCAGGTGAACGCGGAGTACGTGCTCCTGCTCAACAACGACGCGTTCGTAGCCGCCGACGTGCTCGACCGCTTCGAGGACGGCTTCCGGAGCTTCCCCGGCTCGGCGTGATCGGCGGTCAGCTCGTCGACCCGGAAGGGCGACCGCTGCAGTCGGACCGGCTGGTACCGACCGCGTGGGACGCGATCGCGCCGAAGGCCCTGCGGCGCCGGACGCGGCGGCGCCGCCTGGGTCGGCTCCTCGAGGTCGAGGCGGTGACCGGTGCGTGCCTGGCCGTGCGTGTTGCCGCAATGCACGAGGTCGGCCCGCTCGACGACGACTTCTTCTTCTATCTGGAAGATCTCGAGTGGTGCCGCCGCATGCGGGCGGGCGGCTGGATGGTGGCGCGCGATCCCGATGCCGCGGTGATGCACCTGATCGCCGCCACCGCCCGCCACCTGCCGCGCGGCGCGCAGATCGAGATGCTGCGCTCGCGCCTGACCCTCGATCGCAAGACTATGAACCCCGCCGTCGCGGGCCTGCTCGAGGCGGTGAGGTTCGTGCGGCTGGTCGTGAATGCCCTCTTCCACCTGCTCACGACCGGCTTGACGGCGGGCCTGCTCTCCGGCCCACGTCGAAGGCTCGGGAAGTACGTGTTCCTCGCGGCCTGGATGATCCTGGGACAACCGGCGAGCTGGGGCTTGCCCGACAAGCCGCCCCCTCAGCCGCGGAGCTCCTGGCCGGTTGCTCCCCCGCGCGGCAGGGCGGGGGGACGACCTCGTCCGACTGATGGCCCGCCAAGGGCGGGGGCGCGAGCCCGAGGCCGAGACCCATCATGATGAAGAAGATATCCAGTACCTCGGATCGTCGCGTCATCCTGCGGCTCCTAGCTCGGCAGGATGCCCGAACGGAGACGGGATCGCGACCGACGGGATCTGTGCGCAGGCCCCTAGGTTTGCCCCTCACCCGACGTCGCGCCCGACCACGGAGACGAAGCTCACGCACCTTCCGGGAGCGCCCCCGAGGTTATGGGTGAGCCCGAGCTTCGGCTGCTTGATCTGGCGCGGGCCCGCTTCGCCGCGAAGCTGCAGCCACATCTCGTACATCATCCGTAGGCCCGAGGCGCCGATCGGATGGCCGAACGACTTGAGCCCGCCGTCGGGGTTGACGGGCAGCTGGCCCTCGAGATCGAAGAAGCCGTCGACGACGTCCTTCCATGCGGTGCCGCGATCGCTGAAGCCGAGGTCCTCGTAGAGGACGAGCTCGGTCGGCGTGAAGCAATCGTGGACCTCGGCCATGCTGATCTGTGCGCGGGGATTCGTGATGGCGGCTTGCTGATAGGCATCACGCGCCGACGCCACCACCTCGGGGAAGGTCGTGAAGTCGTAGTCGGTTCTGGAGTGGCCTTCGCCAGGGCCGGCGACGAACGACAGCGCCTTGATGTAGATCGGATCCTTGCGGAACTTGTGCGCGTCCTCGGCGCGCACGACGATCGCCGCCGCCGAGCCGTCGGAGACGCCCGAGCAGTCCATGATGCCGAGCGGATCGGCGATCTTGGGGGAATTCAGGATCGTCTCCATCGGCACTTCCTTGCGGAATTGCGCCTTGGGGTTCTTGGCGCCGTTCTTGTGATTCTTCCAGGCGATGCGCGCGAGGACCTCTTTGCCCTTCTTGGGATCGAGGCCGTACTTCTTGAAGTACGCAGGCGCGAGCAGCGAGAACGAGGCGGGCGCCGTCATGGTGTTCGGCGTCCCGTCGTTGGGTGGAACGTTTCCTACGAGCCCGGAGAAGCCCGAGTCCTTGAGCTTCTCGACGCCGATCGCCATGGCGACATCGTAGGCGCCCGAAGCGACGGCGTAACAGGCTTGGCGCAGCGCCTCGGAGCCCGTCGCGCAGAAGTTCTCGACGTGAGTCACCGGCTTGTACTGGATCTTCAGCGGCTCGGACAACATGAGCCCCGAGAGCCCCGAGCCGAGCGTGCCGAGCCAGTAGGCGTCGACGTCGTTCGGGTCGATGCCGGCCGACGCGTAAGCCTCGTAGGCGGCTTCGCAGAGGAGGTCCTCCGGCCCCTTGTCCCAGTGCTCGCCGAACGACGTGCAGCCCATGCCGACGATTGCGACGCGATCTTTGATTCCTTTGCTTGCCATGTTTCCTCCGGGGCTAAAGCCCGTAACCAATCTTCATCTCTTTGGTCTGGCTTTCCAGAAGTAGTTGTGGACTCCGTCCGCCGTGTAGAGCTTGCGGAACGTCATCTCCACCTCGTCGCCGATCGCGACCTTTTCCGGCTCGCAATCGGTCATTTCACAGATGAACCGCCCGCCGCCGTCGAAGTCGAGGACCACGTTGACGGTCGGCGGGTTGAGCGAGTACGCGAGCCGATCGAGCGCGTAAGTGGCGATGCGCGCGGTGCGGTCGGCGAACGGGTAGGGCTCCATCTTGTCGAAGGCGCGGCACTTCACGCAGACACGCTGCGGCGGAAGCTGCGGCGTGCCGCAGGCCGTGCAGCGCGATCCGACCAGGCCGTATTTCCAGCTCGACGAACGGAGCATCGGTGGGCCCGCGGGCCGGTCGGGGTCGGGCCGGCGGGGTGGCTCGGTCGGGATGATCTCGCGCCACTTGAGGTAGCTTCCGTAGGAGACGTCACCCTTCGACTCGATCAGCCGGCCGACCGAGCGGGGCTGCTTGTAGCGCGTCGCCGCATCAGTCACGCGGATGACGACGGCATCGACGCCGTCGGCCGCGGTAGCGACGAGGATCCGATCGCCCGGCTTCGCCGCTGGCAGCGCGGAGGCGAGCATCAGACCGGCGTGCGAAGCGCCGGTTTGCCCGACCGTCAGCGCGAGCGGATCGGCGAGTTGCGACGTTTCGAGCTTCATGCCGCGCGCGATCTCGTCGACCGCGCGCGGATTCGGAGAATCCAGCACGACCTTGGCGAGGTCCTTGGGCGCAACCTTCGCCTTGGCGAGGACCGTCTGCACCGCTTTTCCGAGAAGCGGTCCGTAGGCCTGGGTCAGCGCGAAGCGCTCTTCCCAGGTGTGGGCGAACCGTTCTTCGGGTGCGCGCCACGTATCGAGGAACTCCCGCGTCAGTGACGCGGTCGCCTCGATCTCCGCGATCACGTTCTCCGAACCGATCACGAACGCGACCGCGCCGTCGCCGTTCTGCTGCTCGGCTTTACCCTCGGGCGCGCCGAGTCGGCAGTCCGCGATCACGGCAAGCGCCTGCTTCGCTCCGCCTCCCACGCTGTCCGAGGCCTGGAGCAGAGCACCGAGGCCGGCGCGGACCGAGCCAGTCAAATCCGCGGCGCGAATCTCCACCGGCAGGCGGCTCGCGGCGCCGACGATCGCCGCGTGCAGCTTCTCGCCGTACGGCGGGGTCGTCGTCGCAAAGAACACTGCCTGGACCGACGGGGACGTCGATCGCAGCGCATCCCGCGCCGCCTCGACCCCCATCGACACGCTATCCTCGTCGAAGCTCGCCACCGCGCGCTCGCCTTTGCTGGCGGGAACGCCGAGAACCTGTGAGATCGCCGACCGCTTGAGACGGCGGTAAGGTACGTAAGAGCCGTAGGAAACGATGCCGACCATGACTGGCATCAATGGCCGACTCCTTGGATCAGGTCAATCGGAGCGTACTCCGGCTGACCAAAAAGATTCGCGCGGATGGTTCCTTAGTCGGCTTGCTCCGTATCCCGCGTCGGCCGAAGACAGGTCACGATCGAACGGGAAGGAGACAACCGATGAACTTGCAATGGGCGAAGAGCTGGCTCGCGGAGTTCACTCCGGCGGGGATCGAGAAGACGATGTCGCTCTATGCGGACAAGGTCGATTTCGAGGACGTCACGCTCGGCCACAAGGAGAGTAGCGCCGCCGGCGTGAAGAAATTCTTCACCGGATTCGCGGAGGGTGCCAGCCGCCACCGTTTCGAGGTCACCAACTACGCTGGCGACGCCAAGTCCGGGGCGATGGAATGGACGTGGCACTGCAAGCACGAGGAAGACATCTTCGGCGTGCCCGCCAAGGGCAAACAGACGACCGTACGGGGCATCTCGTACATCGGTCTCGAGAACGGCAAGATCGTCGCGGAGCGCGACTATTGGGACTGTGCGACGCTGCTCCGCCAGCTCGGGGCGTTGAAGTAGAAGACGACCCCAGGTACCCCCGTCAAAACCGGAACACGCCGTACCCCGGATCTCCGATCGGCGTGTTCAAAGCGGACGAGATCGCGATCGCCAGCGCGTTGCGCGTGTCCAGCGGATCGAGCATGCCGTCGTCCCAGAGCTCCGACGTGCAGTAGTAGGCGCTCGAGCTGCGCGTGTACTCCTCGACGATCGGCTCGCGGATCGCGGCGATCTCGGCGGCGGAGAGCTTGCGGCCCTCGCGCTCGAGCTGCCGGATCTTGATCTCCGAGAGCACGTTCGGCGGCCTGCTCGGCGCCCATCACCGAAATCTGACCCTGCGGCCACATGAACAGGAAACGCGGGTCGAAGGCGCGCCCGCACATGCCGTAGTTGCCGGCGCCGAACGAGCCGTTGACGATCACCGTGAACTTGGGCACGACCGAGCCCGTCTCCGCCATGATCATCTTGGCGCCGTCCTTGGTGATGCCGCGCGCCTCGTACTCCCGGCCGACCATGTAGCCGGTGATGTTCTGCAGGAACACGAGCGGCGTGCGGTTTTGGTTCGCACAGCTGCCATGAAGTGCGCGCCCTTGAGCGAGCTGTCGTTGAACAGCACGCCGTTGTTGGCGAGGATGCCGACCTTGTAGCCCCAGAGGCGCGCGAAGCCGCAGACGAGCGTGGTGCCGTAGGCGGGCTGGTACTCGTGGAAGCGGCTGCCGTCGACGAGGCGGGCGATCACCTCGCGCATGTCGAACTGGACCTTCATGTCGCGCGGAATGATGCCGTAGAGCTCCTCCGGGTCGTAGTGCGGCGGCTCCGGCTCGTCGCGGTCGATCACGGTCTTCTGCGGGCGCGCGAGCTGGGCGACGATGTCGCGCGCGATCGCGATCGCCTCTTGCTCGGACGCGGCGGGGTAGTCGGCCGTGCCGCTCACCTGGGTGTGCACGTCGGCGCCGCCGAGCTCGTCGGCCGTCACCACCTCGCCGGTCGCGGCCTTCACCAGCGGCGGCCCGCCGAGGAAGATCGCGCCGGTGCCGCGCACGATGACCGTGTACTCGCTCAGCGCCGGGATGTAGGCGCCGCCGGCGGTGCAATGGCCGAGCGACGATCGCGACCTGCGGCACGCCCATCTTCGACAGCGTGCACTGATTGCGGAAGATGCGGCCGGCGTAGTAGCGGTCGGCGAAGAGATCGGCCTGCAGCGGCAGGAAGCCGCCCGCGCTGTCGCAGAGGTGCACGACCGGCAGCCGGTTCTCGATCGCGATGTCGAGCGTGCGCACGATCTTCTTGATCGACAGCGGGTACCACGCGCCGCCCTTCACCGAAGCGTCGTCGGCCTGAACGATCACTTCGCGCCCGCTGACGATGCCGATGCCGGTCACTTGCCCGGCGCCCGGCACCTCGCCGTCGTAGGCCATGTTGGCGGCGAGCGTCGAGAGCTCGAGGAACGGCGTGCCGGGATCGAGCAGCAACGCGAGCCGGTCGCGGACGAAGAGCTTTCCTTGGCGCGCGAGACGCTCGAGGTCGCGCTCCGGGCGGCGGGACCGCGCCTCCTCTTGGCGGCGGCGAAGCTCGGCGATGAGCCCCCGGTTGTGCTCGCGGTTGGCGAGGAACGTGTCGGAGCGGACGTCGACGTTGGATTGGATGCGTCGCATGCTTCCCTCGGGTTTCGCCCCCCTATCGTAGTCGCTCAGTCGGGGGGCGCGGGCTCCAAGGAGACGAGCGGGGCCTTGCGGTCGAAGGTCGCTCCGAGCGGCCGGTGAACGGCCGCGACGACGCCGTCGCGCCAAGCGACGATCGCGGTCTCCATCTTCATGCTCTCGATCACGACGAGCGTCTGGCCGCGCTTCACGGGGTCCCCGGCGCCGACCAGGACGCGTACCACCGTGCCGGGCATCGGGGCTTGCGCCGTATCGCTCGCGCCTGCGCCATGGGCGGCGGTCTCGGCGAGCTCGTCGATCGACTCGAGCGTCCACGAGCGCCCGTCGAGATGAACGTGGATCGCGTCGCCGCGCACGGCGATCCACGCGCGATGGGCGACTCCGTCGACCTCCACCCGATACTCGCCGCTTCCGAGCGCGTGTAAGCTCGCCACGCGATCGTGCCCATCGATCCGGAGCCTGCGGCCGCTTCGGTGCGGGAGCACGAGGAGCTCGTGACGATCCTCGCCGATCCGGAAGATGCGCTTCACGCTAGTTTCTCCACTCCCCGATCGATGCGTGCGGCTCGGGGAGCTCCGCGCCGGCGCCCTTGTCCACGAGCGTGGCTCCGGCGAGCAACGCCGCCAGCTCGGCGCCGCCGGGCGGAGGCGGCACGAGATCGGCGTGGTGCTGCTCGAGAAAATGGGTGTGGAGCTCGCCGCGCGCGAACGCGGGATGCGCGAGCACCCGCTCGAGGTAGGCCGCGTTGTGGGCAACACCGAGCAGCACGAGGTCGCGGAGCGCGAGCCGCATGCGGGCGACCGCCTGGGCGCGGTCGGACCCGTGCACGATCAGCTTGGCGAGCATCGAGTCGAACGCGGTGGTGATCACCTGTCCCTCGCAAAGGCCGCTGTCGAACCGGACGCCGGGGCCGCTCGGCGCGCGCAGCAGCGCCACCTCGCCGGTGGTGGGCGCGTGGGCACGGCCGGGATCCTCCGCGCAGATCCGGCACTCGATTGCGTGGCCGCTCGAGCGGACGTCCTCGGAGCGGAAGGAGATCCGCTCGCCCTCGGCGATTCGCAGCTGCTCCGCCACGAGGTCGAGCCCCGTGACCATCTCGGTCACCGGATGCTCGACTTGTAAGCGGGTGTTGACTTCCAGGAAGTAGAAGGCGCCGGACGGCGCGAGCAAGAACTCGACGGTCCCGGCGTTGCGGTAGCCGACGGCGCGGGCGATGCCGACGGCGCTCTCGCCGAGACGCCGGCGCTCGTCGGGGCTCAACGCGGTCGAGGGCGTCTCCTCGATCAGCTTCTGGAAGCGGCGCTGTACGGAGCATTCGCGCTCGCCGAGATGAAGGTGCGTGCCGTGCGCATCGGAAAGGATTTGTACCTCGATGTGACGGGGCCGCTCGACGTAGCGCTCGGCGTAGACGCGTCCGTCCTTGAAGCTGCGCTCGGCCTCCCGGCGTGCCGCGTCGATCTCCGCTTCGAGGCCCTCGGCGGCACGTACGATCCGCATGCCGCGGCCGCCGCCGCCCGCCGCTGCCTTGATCAGCAGAGGAAAACCGACGGCGCGGGCCTCCGCGAGGAACTTACGCCGATTGCCGCTCTCGGTCGCCGACGGCGTGATCGGAAATCCTGCGCGAGCGACCTGCTCGCGGGCGCGGATCTTGTCGCCGAGGAGCCGGATGACGTCGGCGGGTGGACCGACGAAGCGAAGCCCCGCGGCCTCGACCGCGGCGGCGAAATCCGCGTTCTCGGCGAGAAAACCGTAGCCGGGATGAATCGCCTCGGCTCTCGTCGCGCGCGCGGCGGCGAGGATCGCCTCGACGTCGAGGTGGGCAGCCACCGGTGACGTCGCGGCGATCTCGACGGCCTCGTCCGCCTCGCGCACGGCGAGGCTCTCGGATTCCGTGTTGTGGTGGACGACGACGCTCGACAGGCCGAGCGCGCGCAGTGTGCGGATGATCCGCACCGCGATCTCTCCGCGGTTGGCGATGAGTACCTTCTTCACTCGGATTCCGACGAGTGACGCCGGGAAGCGCAATCACGGGTCGCTAAATTCACCAATTTCTCGACGCGGAGTCAATGCAGCGGATCGCGTGCACGTGTACACGCCTCGTTCACCTTCACTTTCGAAAAGCGATCGGGCAAGCTTCTCGCGTCGCGACGTTTCGTCGACGGAGGCCAAGTGAATCCGATTTCCTTCGAGCTCGATGCCGAACGGTCGGAGATCCTCGATGCCGCGGATCGCTACGCCCGCGAGCGCCTTCATTCGCTGGCGGCGCGGATGGACGAGGAGGAGTGGTGGCCCGACGAGGAGTTCCGCGCGCTCGGGCGGGACGGCTACCTCGGCATCACCGCGCCGACCGAGCTCGGCGGAGCGGGCCTCGATCTCTTCGCCAGCGGTCTCGTCGCCGAGGCCTTCGCGCGCTGGAACCCGGCGCTGGCGCTCTCTTGGGTAGCCCACGAGAATCTCTGCCTGAACAACGTGCTGCGAAACGGCAGCGAGGAGCAGCGGCGGCGATGGGTCCCCGGGCTCTGCGACGGCTCGCGAATCGGCTGCCTCGCGCTCACCGAGCCGGGTGCGGGCTCCGACGCGCTCGGCTCGATGCGCACGACGGCGCGGCGCGAGGGAGACCACTACGTTCTGAACGGGCGCAAGCTCTTCATCACCAACGGGCCGGTCGCGGACGTGGCGCTCGTCTATGCCAAGACCGATCCCGCCCGCGGTGCGCACGGAATCTCGGCGTTCCTCGTCGAGACCGACACGCCGGGATTCAGCGTGGCGCAGAAGCTCGAGAAGATGGGCTTTCGAGGCAGCCAGACGGCCGAGCTCGTCTTCGACGACTGCCGCGTTCCGGCGGAGCGCCTGATCGGGGTGCAGGACGAGGGGAAGCGTGTGGTGATGAGCGGCCTCGACCTCGAGCGGGCGCTGGTTGCGCCGCTCGCCGTCGGAATCGCCGAGCGAGCGCTCGCGCTCGCCGTCGAGCACGCCAGGACCCGCGAGCAATTCGGAAAACCCATCGGCAGCTTCCAGATGGTACAGTCGCGCCTCGCCGACATGTACACGCGGCTCGAAGCAATGCGCACGCTGAACTACCGATGCTTGGCCGCCTGCAACGATCTCGAGCCGGGCGGCGGAGGCCGTGGAGCGATCCACCGTCTGACCGCCGCCACGGTGATGTACGCGGCCGATTCTTTGAGCGCGGTCCTCGATCACGCCGTACAAGTCCACGGCGGAATGGGGTACATCTGGGAGTCCGAGATCAACCGCCTCTACCGCACGATCAAGCTCTTGGAGATCGGTGCCGGCACTACGGAAGTACGCAAGATGATCATCGCCGAAGAGCTTTTGAAGGAGGTTCCATGAGCGGCACGGCGCTCGCCGCGGGATCCGCGGCGATCCCCGAAGCGACGGCGACGTTCCCGGCGACGCCGCGGGTCGAGATCGATCGTGCGCTCGCCGACCTCACGCGCACGAAGCAGCAGTGGGCGGAGCTCGGTGTCGCGCGTCGCGTCGCGTTGCTCCGAGAGCTCATCGTCACGACGATCGCCGTCGCCAGGCGCTGGGTGGACGCCGCGATCGAGGCCAAGGGCATCCGCGCGGGCTCGCCCCAGGAAGGAGAGGAGTGGCTGGGCGGCCCGATGGTGACGGTCCGCAACATGCGACTGCTCGCGGAGTCCCTGCGCGACATCGCGACGCTCGGCTATCCGCGGACACCGGGCGAGCCTCGGCTGACTCCGAGCGGCCAGGTCGCCGCGCCCGTCTTTCCGGGGGGGTTCTTCGACCGCGTCCTCTTTGCGGGATTCAGCGCCGAGGTCTGGATGCGGCCAGGCGTCACGCTCGAGGGTCTGCGCGACACCCAGGCCGTCGCCTATCGCCGCACGCCGGTTGGCAAGGTGGCGCTCGTGCTCGGCGCGGGCAACGTTTCCTCGATCGGTCCGATGGACGCGCTGTACAAGCTCTTCGCCGAGAGCCAAGTGGTGATTCTCAAGATGAACCCGGTCAACGAGTACCTGGGCCCGATCCTCGCCGAGGCGTTGCGCCCGCTCCTCGATGCGGGCTTCCTCCGGATCGTCTACGGGGGTGCAACGGAGGGGTCGTATCTCTGCAAGCACGATCTCGTCGACGAGATTCACATCACGGGTTCGGACAAGACCCACGACGCGATCGTCTTCGGCCCCGGCGCCGAGGGCAGGCGCAACAAGGCGAACCGCGAGCCGATCAACCGCAAGCGGATCACCAGCGAGCTCGGCAACGTGAGCCCGATCATCGTCGTGCCGGGTCCATGGCGGGCGAGCGACCTGGAGTTCCACGGCGCCAATCTCGCGTCGATGCTGACCAACAACGCGGGGTTCAACTGCAACGCCACGCGCGTGATCGTGCAGAGCCGCGGCTGGACCGAGCGCGACCGGCTACTCGGGGCGGTGCGCATGGCGCTCGCCAGCGCGCCGCCCCGCCGCGCCTACTATCCGGGGGCACCGGAGCGGTTCGAGAGCTTTCTCGCCGCGCATCCCGAGGCCGAGCGATTCGGCAGGCCACGCGAAGGCGAGCTCGCGTGGATGCTGATCCCAAGTCTTGATCCATCTCGGCGCGACGACATCTGCTTCACGACGGAGGCGTTCTGCTCGGTGACGAGCGAGGTCGCGCTCGACGCGGCGTCGATCGTCGAATTCATCCGCCGCGCGGTGGACTTCGCCAACGATACGCTGTGGGGCTCGCTGAACGCCGGTATCCTGGTTCACCCGAAGTCGCTTCGCGATCCCGAGATCGACGCCGCGGTCGAGCAGGCGATCGCCGAGCTGCGCTTCGGAAGCGTCGTCGTGAACCACTGGCCGGCGATCTCGTACGCGCTCGTCTCGACCACGTGGGGTGCGTTTCCCGGCCACCCCGTCCACGATATCCGCTCGGGAAGCGGGGTCGTCCACAACAGCTATCTCTTCGATCAGGCGGAGAAGAGCGTGATCCGCGGCCCCTTCCGCGTATTTCCGAAGCCCGCGTGGTTCGTCACAAACCGCAACGCGCAGGCGATCGGCGAGCGCATGACCCGTTTCGAGGCTGCTCCCTCGTTCGGCAAGCTTCCAGGGCTTCTGGGGGCGGCGTTCAGGGGTTGAAGAAGCCTCGGGCTGACGTACTCAGAGAGATTCACGGTTCCTTTCCGAAGCCGAAGCCATTCACTTCAGCGGCGGCACGACGCCCTCGGAGGGCGGCACGAAACTCTGCTTCGGCGGCCGGGACATCGTGCTCATCTTCACGAGCGCTTCGGCGACGAGCCGCTTCAGACGGGGATCGCTCTCGCTCTCGCCGAGCCTTTCCAGATCGTCGCGGACCGTCACGTCGCCGATCTCGCCGAGCGTGTAGATACCCGTGCCGCGCACGTCGGGGTTGTGCTCCTGCGAGATGAAATCGAGGATCGGCCGACTGGCGCTCGGGTCGCCGATCTTGCCGAGGGCTGACAGGATGCGCTTGCGGAGCGGCCCCGGGGAGCTCGTGAAGAACAGCTTCTGGGCAAGGAGCGGCGTGGCGTCGGAGGAGCGACGGGCACCGAGATAGTCGATGGCGCGAGCCTCGACGCGAAGGTCGACGTCGTCGATCGCCTTCAGCAGGTAGTTGATCGCGTGCGGGTCCTCGCACTGACCGAGGTCTTCGACCGCCATCAGGCGTTGCTTCACGTCGGGTGAGTCGAGAAGCCGCGCGAACTGCTCGACGCTCGTGCCGTCGCGAGACCTCGCGTAGGGACTGCGCAGGTCGGGCTGCCCGGTGTGGTAGGGATTGAGCCCAAGTTGCGCGGAAACGACGGTGTAAGCCAAGAGAACTAGCGCCACGCCTCCGAGGCTCCTGCGAGCACGCGACATGCCATCGTGGATGCACGATCGCGCGGCGCGATGCAACGCGTCGGCGTCAGCGCAAAAACGGCCGCACGAGCCGGGCGATCGCCGGAACCAGTGCCGGGCGAAGCAGGCGTGCATCGTAGCGACCGAGTCGTCGATCGTTCTCCCGTAGACAGAGGTCGAGGAACGCCCGCGGCGAGATCGAAACATCGACCGCACGGTGGCCTTTCATCGTGAAATCGCCGGTTTCGAGGCCGCGCGCCGTCTCGATCCGTCGCCACGCCTGAAGAAAGAGCGCGAAGCCGCGGCGCAGCCAGTGAAGCGGCCGGCCGAGGAGCGGCAGCTGCTTTCGCCGGTACTCGATCCAGTTGGCGAAGAACAGAACGTGCCGCGCTTCCTCCTGGATGATCGGCTCGAAGATCGCGACCAGCGCCCGCGGAAAGAAACCCGATTCCCTGGCCAGGTGAAAGAGGCCGAAGGCAAAGAACGAATCGAAGCACTCGCCGTATTCGGTCCGCACGAACCCCCACGTGAGGTCCTGGGGCAGGGGGTCGGGGGGTACGACCTCGACGGGCAGGCGGTAACGCTCGGCCATGACCGTGAGGAGCTTCGAATGGCGGGCCTCCTCATAGCCCTGTAGCTCGATCGCCTCGCGTAGCAACGGATCGGGCTCGGTCCGTGCGAGCGCCGTGACTTTGGCCGCCGTGTTGCCTTCGGTCGCCACCGCCTCGTTCCAAAACGGCAGCGACCGCAAGCGGACGGCGTCTTCCGCGTCGATCGCTGGCCACGGCAGACGTTCCGGCTCGTAGCGTTCGTGAGTCTCGATGAACACCCGGCAGAAGAGCTCCTTGTGCTCTTCGGACCCGATCGGAATCTCACCTGCCATGGAACCTCCCTACTCCCGCCCCAGCGCGCCGATCGTATAGAGCATCTCCTCGCTCAGGAACAAGTGCTCGGCGATCCGCGAGACGAGGTCGCGCTCGAGGACCCCTTTCGACGGCACCTCGAAAGTCCGGGGGACCACTTGTACGATGCCGGGGGCGATCATGACGACCTCGCTGCTATCGACCGCGGTGATCTGCGTGGCCACTTCCAGCCGGGTCTCCTGCTCGCCGAGTCGGGCGACCGCGACCGTGTAGTCGACCGTGTACTCGGTCAGGCGCCGGAGCCCGAGGCGGCGCGCCTTCTCGACGTCAGCGATCCGAACCAGATCGCGTTCGAGAGTGCCGGACCGACCCCTGGCCATCTTTCGCGTCGAGAGGTGCATCGTGCCTTCCGCCTCGTCATCCGCCGTGAGACGCAGGGGGGTATTCGCGACGGCGTCGTGTGCCGCACGCCATACCTCGTCGAAATCCGCTCGAACGAGCTTCTGTTGGCGATGGGAAACCTCGGGACGTTCCGGGACCGCCGACCGCATGCAAGAGGAGGCGAGCAGCAGGACCAGAAGGACGTAGACCAAAGCGCTCAGTCCGCGGCCGGAAAGAGGGGCTCAATCCTTGACGAACAGCACTTTCATCCGCTCGAAGCTCGGGGACGGGACCCTTGAACGCCGGTCTTCGGGGTCCTTCGGCAGCGCGTCCTCGACGGCCTGAATGCGCTCGTCGGGAAGGGGATGACTCGACAGCAGACGCTCGATCATGATTGGATCTTCGCGCCGCTCGTCTTGGATGTGCTTCAGCATCGACTCCATCCCTCGGGGATCGTAACCGGCCGACTCCATGAGCTTGAGGCCGAGCTGGTCCGCCTCGCTCTCCATGCCGCGGCCGTAGCGGAGGACGCCGAGGATGTAGGCTAGCCGCGTCCCCTCCATTGCGATAGGCGGCAAGCCGCCGACGGCCGACAGCGTGACGAACATCGCGAGCTGCGACAGCTGAACCGTGGTCATCTGCTCGGTCGCGTGCCGAGCCGCCACGTGGCCCATCTCGTGCGCGATCACGGCCGCGAGCTCGTCTTCGTTCTCGGCGAGTTCGACGAGCCCCATGTTCACGTAGATCGGCCCGCCGGGCAGCGAGAAGGCGTTCACCTCGGAGCTGTCGACGACCTTGAATGTGTACGGATAGAGCCCGAACTCCGGCTGGTTCGAGTGCTCCTGCAGCCGCTGGCCGATTCCCTGGACGAGCTGGGTGAGGGCATGTTGACGGACGAGCGTCGTCTCCTTCTCGACTTCCTTCGACATCTCGCGACCCATGCCGACTTCTTGGTCGACCGAGTACATGTTGGGCTGGAAGCGATTCAGCCCCGTGGTGCGAAAGCAGCCGGTCGCGAACAGAACGAGCGCCGTGATGGCAATACGCTTCATGGCGAGACCTCCGTCAACGTCAGGCTTCGGATGTAGGCGGGGTAGAGACCGAGAGAGACCCCCGCCGGCAGGCTCACCTCGAGAAGCGGGGTCTCGAGAGCGCCGGCGAGCGTGTCGCCCTTGCGGGTCACGACCTGGGTCTTCATTCCTTCTTCGCCGAAGTCCACTCGGGCGACGTCCGCGAGCGGTAGATCCATCGTCTGGCTGCCGACCCGCAGCCGAAGCGCGCGGGTGCGCACGTCGGCCGTGAACGAATCGCCGTTTCGCATCGACAGACGCGCCGCGCCGGATCGAGCGCCTTCTTCGCCGGGCTCGATGCGAAATCCTATCGCTTCGAGCTTCTCCTTGCGGATCGCTTCCTTCCCATGGGCGGTCGCGAGCTCGACCTCGTCGTCGAGCAGAAGCCCGCTCAAGCTGTCGCCGTTGGTGAGCACCAACGTCGCGGTGCCCTTCTCGATGTCGGCGAACTGGATCGAGGCGAGCGCGCGCCGCGGCACCTCGACCAGGCCGTAGGGCGCGCGCAGCCGGAACTTCGTCGTCGACACCGTGCCCGACAGCGAGCGTGCAGAGCGCAGCTTGACGATGTCCTCGCTTCCTCGGCTCCGACCCTGGCTTGCCAGGCGCAAGCGACCCTCCTTGATCAACACCGGCGGAAGCCGCGCGCTCCAAATGTTCCAGTTGCCGTCGCCCGAGCGTTGGAATGCGAGCGTCGTGCCGTCGGGTGACCACGCGGGATGCGCCGCGGGCGGGCCGATTGCGAGCTCGTTGGGAACGCTGCCATCGGCATTCGCCACCCACAGCGTGGCGTCGGTGCTGCGGCCCGCTGCGGGCCAGCGCGTGAACGCGATCTTCGTGCCGTCGGGGGACCAAGCGGGACGGGTATCGTTCGCAGGCCCGGTGATGATCGGAAAGACCTTCTCGTCGGGAAGGGAAATGCCGTAGATGTCGAAGGTGCCGTTCAGGTCGGTGGCGAAGGCGATCGTGTGGCCCTGCGGGTGCCACGCCGGGAACACCTCGTTGGCGGCGCTGGAGGTCAGCTTGCGCTTGCCGCTGCCGTCCGCGTTCATGACCCAGAGGTCGAAGTTTCCGCCGTCCTTGGAGAGCGCGACGTACGCGATCTGCCGGCCGTCCGGCGACCAGCATGGATGCTCTTCGAGCCCTGGATCGTCGGTGAGCGGGAGAGGATTCTTGCCGTCCGCATCCATGATCCAGATGTCGCGCGAACCGTTGGTCTCCGAGACGAACGCGATCTTCGTGCCGTCGGGCGAGAACACCGGATGATACTCGTCGGCGGCGCCTTCGGAAAGCTTATGCGCGTTCGTGCCGTCCCGGTCCATGATCCAGATCTTTCGCGTCGGCAGGATCCCGGCCTTCTCGGGGGAGCGCCGGGCATGAAAGACGATCCGGCGGCCATCGGGCGCCCAGGAGGGCATGGCGTCGATACCGGGATCGCTGGTGAGTTGCCGAAGATCGATCACCGGCTCTCCCGTCCCGGGTCCCGAAGCATCCTCGCGCGCTGCGGCACCAGCCAGGTCGAGCATCGAGGCGGCGAGGAGGATCGGCAGGAGCCTCACGATGAGCGACGATTCTAGTCCCGGTCCAAGCGCACGGAAAGAGCGGTCACCGCGCCCTGCTTAAGCGGCCGTGGCGGCATTCTAATAGTAATTGTTCATACCGCGGGTTAGAATTCTCGAATGGCGACCGCAATCAAGAAGACGATCTCTCTCCCCCCTCAGCTCGCGCGGGAAGCTGAGGAGATCGCCCGCGATCAAGGGAAGACCCTGAGCGCCGTGATCCAAGAAGCGCTTCGCGAGGTACGCACTCGGCGCCTGAAGAAGGAGCTGCGCGAAATTCAAGGGTACTGGAGCCGGAAGGCTCGAGAGAAGGGGATCCTCACGGAGAAAGAACTGGAGCGCTACCTGGCTTCGTGAGGGTCGTGCGCGAGAGCGAGAGACGTCTCGGTTCTTTTGCGGCAGCCGCCGGAAGTCGGTCGTCTCATTGCTTGAGCTGCTGCATCTGCTCGAGCGCGAACTCGACCGCGACCCAAACCTGCCAGCAGAGCAGGAGCGTGTAGGCGAGCAGCAGCACGGTCGCGATCCAGCGTCCGCGCGGGCCCCACGCCGGAGTTCGCCACACGAGCGGAATCGCCAACGGCCCAAGCACGAATACGGCGAGGAGCACGATGGCGACGGGTCGGTGATACCAGGCGATGTCGGCTCGAGATTCGGCGCTCATCGAGGCTCAGTAGCGGCGAATCACCTGCTCGGCGAATTCCTTGAACACCGTGCGCGCAGCAGCCATCGGCGGCAGCAGGCCGACCTCCTTCAAGCCGCCCCGCTCGGCCTCGCGGATGCGTGCGACGAGTTCGTCCGGCTCGCCGACGAGCATGGAGGCGCGAATCGTCTTCTCGTTCACGAAGCGGCGCTCCTCGGGCATGAGGAACGTGCAGTGGCCGTTGTGAAGCTGCAGGTAGCGCTTCTCCTTCGGCGTCTTCATCTTCTCGACGTAGTCGCAGTACTCTGGCCAGACGTCCTCGAAGCCGTGCGGGATTGCCGCCTCGTTCTTGGTGAGCTTGACGATCTCGTACGCGAAATGGAGCACGGCGGCGACTTGCGAGCCGCATTGGTCGACCACGCGATCCGAGTCGGCCTTTTCGCCCGGGACGCAGCACGACTGCAGAGGTCAGCGTGGTCGTGTGAAAGTCCTTCGGCAGCGCGCGGCCCGCGCGCTTCGCTCCTTCGGTGATCCCTGCCATGTGCGAGGCGAGTACCTGCGGTATCTCGTTCCCGACCGAGACGAGCCCGTCCCCGAACTCGCCGACCACGCGCAGCGCCAAGGGACCGTTCGCCGCCAGGTAGATCGGGATCGGATGCGGTGAGATCGAGAAAGCCGAGATCCTGGTGGAGGAAACGGATCGCGCGCGTCACGCCGTTCAGCGTGTACTCGACCTCCTCGCCGGCGAGCAGTTTGCGCACGACGCGGAGGTATTCGCGGAACTCGCGGATCTTCATCGGGTCCATGCCCATCACGCGCATCGCGGTATGGCCGGTGCCGATGCCGAGAAAGACGCGGCCCGGGGCGATCCGGTTGATCGAAGCGATCGAGTGCGCGGTCACGGGCGCGATGCGCGTGCCGGGAATGGCCACGCCCGTGCCGAGCTTGATCCGCTTGGTGTTGTGCGCGGCGAGGGCGAGCGTAGCGTAGCAATCCGACCAGATCATCTGCGAGTCGGGGATCCACGCTCGGTCGTAGCCGAGGCTCTCGGCGTATTGGATGAGCTGCCAGTCGTCGATCTTGGTGGCGACGAAAACGCCGAACTCCATGGTTGACCCCCGTCGATGGGCTCGCTCCGAGAAGCGGCGGATCACTCGTAGCGCAACGCCGGCATCGGGTCGAGCCGCGACGCTCGACAGGCTGCGAGGGCAGCTCTGCACAAGGTCTCGCCCGAGCCGAATGGCTCGCGGGCGCGGAAAGCTCCGCGAAATTTCGAAGCTCGCCTTCGCTCCCGCTCACGGCTCGCAAGACTTCGAAACTTCGCTCCACTTTCCGAAAGATTCGCCCGCTGCGCTTTACTTCGGCTCGGGCGAGACCTTGTGCGGAGCTGCCCTGGGCTCCCGCCAGACGTTCTTACCGAGCCAAGGCTTCGCGGGCGCGGGCGGAGCCCCGCCCGCGGCTCGCGCGGCCGAGCCACAGGCGCAGCCGATCGAGATAGAGGTAGATCACCGGCGTCGTGTAGAGGGTGAGGAGCTGTGAGAGCGCGAGGCCGCCGACGATGGTGATGCCGAGGGGACGGCGGAACTCGGATCCGGTGCCGGTACCGAGCGCGAGCGGCAAGCCGCCGAGCAGCGCCGCCATCGTCGTCATCAGGATCGGCCGAAACCGCAACAGGCACGCTTCGTAGATCGCCTCCTCGGGCGACGTACGCTCGCTGCGCTCCGTTTCGATCGCGAAGTCGATCATCATGATCGCATTCTTCTTGACGATGCCGATCAGCAAGATGATGCCGATCAGCGCGATCACGCTGAGGTCGGTCTTGCAAATCAACAGCGCCAGCAAGGCGCCGACGCCGGCGGAGGGTAGTGTCGACAGGATCGTGATCGGGTGGATGGTGCTCTCGTAGAGAATGCCGAGCACGATGTAGACGGTGATCAACGCCGCGAGGATGAGCAGCGGCTCGTTGGCGAGCGAGGACTGAAACGCCTGCGCGGTGCCCTGGAAGCTCGGATGGATGCTCGCGGGCAAGCCCATGCGGCGCGCGACCGCATCGATCCCCTCCAGGGCCTGACCGAGCGCGACTCCCGGAGCCAGATTGAACGAGAGCGTGACGGCGGGGAACTGGCCCTGGTGGTTCACCGCCAGCGCGGCGCTTCTCGGCTCGTAGTGCGTGAATGCGGAGAGCGGCGCCAGCGCGCCGGTCGAAGAGGCGACGTAGATGTCCTTGAGCGAGTCGGGGCTCTGCCAGAAGCGCGGGGCCGCCTCCATGACGACGTGGTACTGATTGAGCGGCGTGTACATCGTGGAGACCTGGCGCTGGCCGAAGGCGCCGTAGAGCGCGCTGTCGATCATCTGCGCCGTGATTCCCAGACGCGACGCCGTGTCGCGGTCGATCACCAGCCCGGCCTCCAAGCCGCTATTCTGCTGGTCCGTATTCACGTCGGTCAGCAGCGGCAGTTTGCGGAGCTCCTCCAGCATTCGCTGCGACCAGTCGTTCAGCTCCTTCAGGTCGTCACCCTGCAGCGTGTATTGGTAGGCGGCGTTGCCCATGCGGCCCCCCACGCGGATGTCCTGCACGGCCTGCAGGAAGAGGGTCGCCCCCGGCACCTGTGCGAGCTTGGGGCGAAGCCGCCCGATCACCTCGGCGGCGGAGAGCTTGCGTTCTTCGATCGGCTTCAGCGCGACGAAGATGCGTCCGGTGTTGGTGGTCCCGCCCTGTCCGCCGGTGAATCCGACCAGCGTGTCGACGGCCGGGTCCGCCATGACGATGTCGACGAACTGCGCGAGCTTCTTCTCGAGTGACTGGAACGAGACGTCTTGCGCGCCTTGGATCCCGCCCATCAGGCGGCCCGTGTCCTGGTCGGGGAAGAACCCTTTGGGCACGACCACGTACAGATACACGTTCAGGCAGACGGTCAGCACGGCGACGGTGAGCGTGAGTCGCGGATGGCGGAGGACCCAGCGGAGGCCCGCCGCGTAGCGCTCGACGACCCGATCGAACGCCCGCTCGAACGCGCGGTAGAGCCGCCCGTGCCTGCGCCCCCGCTCGGGGCGCAGCAGCTTGGCGCACATCATCGGGGTGGTCGTGAGCGAGACGACGAGCGAGACCAGGATCGCAATCGACAGCGTGACCGCGAACTCGCGGAAGAGCCGGCCGACGATCCCACCCATCAGGAGGATCGGGATGAAGACCGCGACCAGCGACGCGCTCATCGACAAGACCGTGAAGCCGATCTCACGCGAGCCGCGCAGCGCCGCCGCGAGTGGCGACAGACCCTTCTCCAGGTAGCGGGTGATGTTTTCGATCACCACGATCGCGTCGTCGACGACGAAGCCGGTCGAGATCGTCAGCGCCATCAGCGAGAGGTTGTCGAGGCTGTAACCGAGCAGGTACATCGCCCCGAACGTCCCGACGAGCGACAGCGGCACGACGATCGACGGAATGAGCGTCGCCCGCAGGTCGCGCAGGAAGACGAACACGACCAGGATCACGAGAGCCATCGACGCCGCGAGCGCGAGCTCGACGTCGTGGATCGACGCCCGAATCGTGGTCGTCCGATCCATGACCACCGAGAGGCGGATCGCCGCGGGGATGGACGCCTCGAGCTGCGGCATGAGCCCGAACACGCGATCGACGGTTTCGATGATGTTCGCGCCGGGCTGGGCGAAGAGGATCACCAAGACGGCGGGCTTACCGTTGGAGAGGCCCGAGTTGCGCAGATTCTCGACGGAGTCGTCGACCTCTGCGAGATCGGATAGCCGCACCACGGCGCCGTTTCGGACGGCTACGATGAGCGGCCGGTACTGCTCCGCACGCAGGAGCTGGTCGGTCGTGGAGATCTGCCAACGCGTGCTCCCGTCCGCCAGTGCGCCTTTCGGCCGGTTGGCGTTCGCCGCCCCGAGCGCCGCGGCGACCTGGTCGAGGCCGATTCCGTAGCGGTTGAGCGCGGGGGGGTTGAGCTCGACACGCACCGCGGGAAGCGCGCTGCCGCCGACCGTCACCTGTCCGACGCCCTCCACCTGCGAGAGCTTCTGCTGGAGGATCGACGAGGCCGCGTCGTACATGCCGGCGGTGTCCACGTCGTCCGAGGTGAGCGCGAGGATCAGGATCGGCGCGCTCGCCGGGTTCAGCTTGCGGTAGGTCGGGTTGTTGGGGAGGTTCGTCGGCAGCTGGCCTCGAGCCGCATTGATCGCCGCCTGTACGTCGCGAGCCGCGGCGTCGATCGAACGGCCGAGGTCGAACTGCAGCGTGACCGACGTCGAGCCAAGGTAGCTCGTCGACGTCATCTCCGTGACGCCGGCGATCCTGCCGAACTGGCGCTCGAGCGGCATGGCCACCGCCGAGGCCATCGTCTCCGGGCTAGCCCCCGGCAGACTCGCCGAGACCGAGATCGTCGGGAACTCCACCTGCGGAAGCGGCGCGACGGGCAGCAGGCGGAAGCCGACGATGCCGGCGAGGGCCAGGGCGATCGTCAGGAGCGACGTCGCGACGGGCCGACGGATGAACGGCTCGGAGATGCTCATGCGCCCTCAGAACCTGTGAAACGATTCCCGGACCGAAGGGCGACGGGAGGGAATTGTTTCACAGGTTCTCGAGCTCCGCCTCGTCCGGGAGCGAGGTTCCGATGCGCCACCGAGCGAGCCGCCTCGCCAGGCGATCGAACGCGAGGTAGACGACGGGCGTCGTGTAGAGCGTGAGGAGCTGGGACACCAGCAGCCCGCCGACGATCGTGATCCCCAGGGGATGGCGAAGCTCGGAGCCGGTGCCGGTACCGGTCGCCAGCGGAAGCGCGCCCAGGAGCGCGGCCATGGTGGTCATCATGATCGGCCGGAAGCGCAGCAGGCACGCTTCGTAGATCGCGTCTTCGGGCGCCTTGCCTTCCTCGCGCTCGGCCTCGAGCGCGAAGTCGATCATCATGATGGCATTCTTCTTGACGATGCCGATCAGCAAGATGATGCCGATCAGCGCGATGACACCGAGGTCGATGCGGCAAACCAGCAGCGCGAGGATCGCGCCGACCCCGGCGGAAGGCAGCGTCGAGAGGATCGTGATCGGGTGGATGTAGCTCTCGTAGAGTACGCCGAGCACGATGTAGACGGTCACCAACGCGGCGAGGATCAGCAGCGGCTCGTTGGTGAGCGAGGCCTGGAACGCTTGCGCGGTGCCCTGGAAGCTCGGATGGATCGAAGCGGGTAGGCCGATCGTGCGCTCGGCGGCGGCGATCGCGTCGACCGCCTGGCCGAGCGAGGCTCCGGGAGCGAGATTGAAGGACAAGGTGACGGCCGGGAACTGGCCTTGATGGTTGACCGAGAGCGGGGCGCTCTTCCGCTCGAAGCGGGTGACGACCGACAGCGGTACCTGCGCGCCGCTGGCCGTACCGACGTAGATGTCTTTCAACGAATCGGGGTTTTGCGCGAAGCGCGGGTCGACCTCCAGCACGACGTGGTACTGGTTCAACTGCGTGAAGATCGTCGAGACTTGGCGCTGGCCGAACGCCGTGTAGAGCGTGTCGTCGATCATCTGGGGCGTGATCCCGAGCCGCGAGGCCGTGTCACGGTCGATCACCAACGACGCCTCCAAGCCGCCGTTTTGCTGGTCGCTCGCCACGTCGCGGAGCTCGGGTAGCGCCGCGAGCTTGTCGACGAGCCGCGGCACCCACACCGCGAGGTCGCCCGCGTCGGGCGACTCGAGGCTCAACTGGAACTGCGTGCGGCTCACGCGGTCTTCGATCGTCAAGTCTTGCACCGGCTGGAGGAAGAGCGTGATGCCCTGCACCCGGGCGAGCTCCGGCTGCAGGCGGCGGATGACCTCGACGGCGCTCGTGCGTCGTTCCTCGAGCGGCTTCAGGTTGATCTGCATCCGGCCGCTGTTCAGCGTCGTGTTGGTGCCGTCGACGCCGATGAACGAAGAGAGGCTCTCGACGGCGGGATCTCTCAGCACCACTTTGGCGAGCTGCTGCTGCCGGTCGGCCATCGCCGCGAACGAGATGGTTTGCGGGGCCTCGGAGACGCCGAGGATCACGCCGGTATCCTGCACCGGGAAGAAGCCCTTCGGAACGACTGCGTAGAGGAGCAACGTCGCGATCAGCGTCGCGGCGGCGACCCACAGCGTGAGAGTCTGGTGACCGAGCACCCAGCGGAGGGATTTCGCGTAGCCGTCGATCGTCGCGCGGAAGAACCGTTCCGACGCGGCGTAGAATCGCCCCCGCTCGGAAGGCGGCCGTAGAAGCCTCGCCGACATCATCGGCGTGAGCGTCAGCGACACGATGGCGGACACCAGGATCGTCACGCTCAGGGTGACGGCGAACTCCCGGAAGAGACGGCCGACGATGTCGCCCATGAAGAGCAGCGGAATCAGCACGGCGATCAACGAAACGGTCAGCGAGACGATGGTGAAGCCGATCTGCTTCGAGCCCTTGAGCGCCGCCTCCAGAGGCGGGTCGCCTTCTTCGATGAAGCGGGCGATGTTCTCGATCATCACGATCGCGTCGTCGACGACGAAGCCGGTCGAGATCGTCAGCGCCATCAGCGAGAGATTGTCGAGGCTGTAGCCGAGCAGGTACATGACGCCGAAGGTGCCGACGAGCGAGAGCGGCACGGCGACGCTCGGTATGATCGTCGCCGAGAGATTGCGCAGGAAGAGAAAGATGACGAGTACGACGAGCACGACGGTCAGCGAGAGCTCGAACTGGACGTCGCGAACCGACGCGCGGATCGTGGTCGTGCGGTCGGTCAGGACGGTCACGTCGATCGCCGAGGGCAGCGAGGCCGTCAGCTGTGGCAAGAGCCGCCTCACGCGGTCGACGACGTTGATGATGTTGGCGCCCGGCTGCCGCTGGATGTTGACGATGACGGCGGGGGTGGTCCCGCTCCAGGCCGCTTGCTCGACGTTTTCGGCGTCGTCGACGACCTCGGCCACATCCGAGAGCCGCACGGGCGCCCCGTTGCGATACGCGATCACCAACGGCTTGTACTCCGCGCTCGTCGAGATCTGATCGTTGGCGCCGATCGTGTAGGCCTGCCGCTCGCCGTCGAAGCTTCCCTTCGCTTGGTTGACGTTCGCCTGCGCGAGTGCCGCGCGCACGTCTTCGAGGCCGAGGCCATAGGAGGCGAGCGCGCTCGGGTTGGCGCGCACGCGCACGGCGGGCTTCTGGCCGCCGCTGATCGAGACGAAGCCGACGCCCGGGAGCTGCGAGATCTTTTGCGCGAGCCGCGTGTCGGCGAGATCCTGCACCTTGGGCAGCGGCAACGTCCGCGAGGTGAGCGCCAGGGTCAGGATGGGCGCATCCGCGGGATTCACCTTGCTGTAAATGGGCGGGTTCGGCAGATCGCGAGGCAAGTACGTGCCCGCCGCATTGATGGCGGCCTGAACCTCCTGCTCGGCGACGTCGATCGAGAGATCGAGGCTGAACTGGAGCGTGATCAGCGAGGCTCCGAGCGAGCTCGTGGACGTCATTTGGTTGAGACCCGGCACCTGGCCGAACTGGCGCTCGAGCGGCGCGGTGACGGAAGACGCCATGACGTCCGGGCTCGCCCCCGGGTAGAAGGTCAGGACCTGGATGGTCGGATAGTCGACCTGCGGGAGCGCCGAGACCGGAAGCTGATTGTACGCCACGAGGCCGGCGAGCAGGATCGCCGCCATCAAGAGCGAGGTGGCGACCGGCCGCAGGATGAAGAGGCGCGACGGATTCACGGGCTCGACGTTGCGGCGGCGCCGCTCGCCTCGGGCTTCTGCAGCTGGACTTGGCTGCCCGCCCTGAGCTTGTCGGCCCCGTCGACGACCGTCAGCTCGTCGGCGGACAGGCCGGAGTCGACCGACGCATCGGCGCCGTCCGTGATCCCGACGCGGATCGGGCGCACCTCGGCCGTGTGGTCGGCTTTGACGACGTAGACGAAGGTCCCGCGTGGCCCGCGCTGGATCGCCGCCGTTGGAATGATCGTCGCGTCCTTTCGCACGTCGAGCAGCAAACGGACGTTGACGAATTGGTTCGGAAAGAGCGCGTGATCCTCGTTGGCGAAGACCGCCTTCAGCTTCACGGTGCCGGTGGTCGGATCGATCTGGTTGTCGGTGGTGAGCAACTCGCCCGTCGCGATCTTCGTGTTGCCCGAGCGATCGTACGCTTCGACCGCTAGACGCTCGCCGGAGCGGAGGCGCTTCATGAGCGACGGCAGATTGTCCTCGGGTATGGTGAACACCACGGCGATCGGCTGCACCTGGGTGATGACGAGCAGGCCGGTCGAATCGGTGGCGTGGACCATGTTGCCGACGTCGACCAGCCGCAGGCCGACGCGCCCGCCGATCGGCGCGGTGATCTTGGAGTAGGTGAGCTGCAGCTCGGCGTTGGCGATCGCTCCCTCGTCGGCCTTCACGGCGCCTTCGAACTGGCCGACGGTCGACGCCTGGTCGTCGTATTGCTGCTTCGAGATGAACTGCTTGTCGAGGAGCTGCCGGTAGCGCTCGAGGTTCGCGCGGGCGTCCTTCAGCTGGGCCTGGTCGCGCGCGCGCTGGCCTTCGGCTTGGGTGAGCTGCGCCTCGAAGGGGCGCGGATCGATTTCGGCGAGCAGGTCGCCGTGTCTTACGAACTGCCCTTCCTGAAAGGCAACCTTGACGAGCTGGCCGTCCACCCGGCTCCGCACCGTGACCGTGTTGAATGCGGTGACCGTGCCGAGGCCGGAGAGCGCGACGGGAATGTCTCCGCGCCGCGCGGGCACGGCGACGACCGGCACGCTTCGCACGGCGGAGCGCGCCGCCGCATCGGCAGCGGCGCGCCGCTCGGCCGCGCGGTGAAGCCCGTATCCGACCCCCGCGATGAGCAGCGCGACGACCGCCCAGAGCCATCTGTGCGTCTTCGGGCGCGGAGGCGCCTCGGGCGTGCGCACCGGCTCGGGTGCCTCGGGCTCGGGCGATCGGCGTTCGAAGGGTTTTGCTGGGTTCACGAAGGAGAATTCTCCTCCCTATCGCTCAGCCGCTCGGCGCGTGCGGGCGCCGGCCGTTGTGAAACCGGTCCATGTTGGCGATGATCTTGCCGAGCGAGGCACGCAAGGCCTCGCGCTCCGATCCGCTCAAGCCTTGCGTGACCGCGCCGCGGATCGACGTCGCCAGCCCGTGGAGCTCGTCGCCCAGAGCCGCGCCGATCGGCCCGAGGTGGAGTCGCGAACGCCGTCGATCCTCGGCGTCTTCTCGTACGTCGACGAGCCGGCGCTGGCGGAGCGCGAAGACCACCCGCGAGGCGGTCGGGTAGTCCATTCGCAGGTGGGCGACGATCTCAGCGAGCGAGAAGCCGGGATGCTCGCGGATCGCGATCAAGACCCAGAACTGCCGCGGCGTGAGCCGATAGTGCCGCAGGCGCCTGCCGAGCGCCTGGTTGATGCGTCGACGCGCGGCGGCGATCAGGAAGCCGATATGCTCGTTCGGCGCGATTCCTTGCTTAAGCAACATATGTCAGATAACCCGCGCCGCTCGTCGAATCAACGCGCGAAATCCGTCATGTGCGCGCGGCGCGGAGCCTCGTTTCATAGACGAAGAAGCCCCTCGACTGGTTCACCGCGACCGCCGGCGAGAACGTGTCGGCAGCGATGCGACCCAGGGGGAGGATCGGATGAGCGCGCTCACTCGTAGCGCAACGCCAAGATCGGGTCGAGTCGCGAGGCCTGGCGCGCGGGATAGAAGCCGAAAAAGACGCCGACCGCGCCCGAGAACAGGACAGAGCCGAGCACGGCGGAGGTGGAAACTACGGTTGGCCAGTCCGCGAAAAAGGAGATCGCCTTTGCGCTGGTGATACCGACGATCGCACCGAGCAGGCCGCCGAGCATGCTGAGCGTGGTGGCCTCGACCAAGAATTGAAGGAGAATGTGACGCGCCTTGGCGCCGATCGCCATGCGGATCCCGATCTCGCGGGTGCGCTCGGTCACCGACACGAGCAGAATGTTCATGATCCCGATCCCGCCAACCAGGAGCGAGATCGAGGCCACCGACAAGAGCAGCGTCGTCATGACCTGACTCGCCGACTCGCGCATCCGGGCGATGTCGGCGAGGTTCCGGACGGTGAAATCGTCGTCCTGCTTGGGGGCGATGCGATGACGGTCGCGAAGCAGCGTGGTCACCTCGCTCTCCGCGTGCTCCATGGTCTCGTTCGAGGTGGCGGACGCGAAGATCATGTCGACGGTGCCGACGAATTTCGTGCCGAGGACGCGGCGGATCGCGGTGTTGAAGGGCATCAGCACGACGTCGTCCTGGTCCTGTCCGTACCCGGACTGGCCCTTCGCCTCGAGCACGCCGATCACGGTAAAGGGAACCTCGAGGACGCGGATCTGCGCGCCGATCGGATCCTCACCGGCGCCGAAGAGCTGCGAGGCGACCGTCTGTCCGATCACGACCACGCGAGTGGCGCTGGCGTCGTCCCGCTGCGTGAAAAAGCTGCCCTCGGAGACGTTCCAGTTCCGCACCTGCGTGAACTCGGGTGTCGTCCCTTGCGCGGTGGTAGACCAGTTCTTGTTCCCGTAAACGACCTGCACGCCCTGGCGGCGGAAGTAGGTCACGACGCCGACCGACGGGCACTCGCGCTTGATCGCCTCCGCGTCCTGGAGGGTGAGCGTCGACACGCCGCCCCAGCCGGACCGCACGCCGCTTGCCGTCGAGGCCCCGGGAACGATCATCAGCAGGTTGGTGCCGAGACTCTCGATCTGTTGCTGTACGGCCAGGTTCGCGCCCTGGCCGACGCTGACCATGGCGATCACCGCCGCCACGCCGATGATGATCCCGAGCATCGTCAACACGGAGCGAAGCTTGTTTCGCCGCAAGGCGCGCAGCGCCGCGGAGAGCGTCATGCGCAGGAGCTTCACGGTACCCCCGCGCTCCGCTGTTCGCGATCGGAGGCGCGTCGCGGCCGCTGGCGGACGTCTGACGTAATGCGCCCGTCCCGGAACGTGACGATTCGCTCGGCGTAGGAGGCGATGTCGGGCTCGTGCGTCACGAACATGATCGTGATGCCCTGAGATTCGTTCAACCGCTGGAAGACCCCGAGGATCTCGATCGAAGTCTTGGTGTCGAGGTTGCCGGTCGGTTCGTCGGCGAGGATCAGCGAGGGTCGATTCACGAGGGCCCGCGCGATCGCCACCCGTTGTTGCTGGCCGCCGGAGAGCTGATTCGGCACGTGTTGCTCCCGGTCCGCCAGGCCGACGGCAGCCAGAGCCTCGCGCGCGCGGGTGCGCTGCTCGGCGAGCGGCAAATCGCCGTAGAAGAGCGGCAGCTCGACGTTCTCGAGCGCGCTCGTCCGGGGAAGGAGGTTGAAGCTCTGGAAGACGAAGCCGATCTTCTTGTTGCGGATTTCGGCGCGCTGGTCGGGCGTGAGGGTCGAGACATCGGCTCCGTCCAGCCGGTAGCAGCCCCGCGTCGGGCGGTCGAGGCAGCCGATCAAGTTCATCAGCGTCGATTTTCCGGAGCCCGACGCTCCCATGATGGCGGTGAACTCTCCGCGGGCGATCTCGAGCGACACGTCGGCGAGGGCCGTCACCGACACGTCACCGAGCTCGTAGATCTTCCAAACGTTCTCGATCTCGATGAGGCGCGCCGTCATCGCGTAGCCAGGCATTCCGGCCGCAGCCGAAGCGTCGTCAGCCTCGTGGGGCATCATTTTCACCGGGACATCGTACCCGCATCGATCAGTGGAACCGGCGCCCGCCGCCGCCGCCGCCCATGAATGCGGGTGGCCGTTGCGCGTTGGCGCTCCCCGCCGGCTCGGCGCGCTTGTAGCCGACGACCACACGGTCGTCCGGTCGTAGGTCTCCGGCGACGACCTCCGCGTAGCTCTCGTTCTGCACACCGGTTCGAACTTTCACGCGCTTCAAGCTCCCGTCGGAAAGGAGCATCCACACGGCGGGCGAGCGCGGTCCCTTCCGCGAAGCGTCGCCGCCTTCGGGAGCGCGAGGCGCTGCGGGCTCCGCTCCCTCTCGCCGCTCGGGTCGAAACCGCAAGGCTCGGACCGGCAGGAGCAGAGCGTCGTCGGACTTGGCCGTGGTGATCGTGATCGTGGCGGTCATACCCGGACGGAGCTCGAGCTTCGGATTGTCGACCGCGGACACCACGTCGTAGGTGATCACGTTCTGCACGTTGATCGGGGCATTGCGCACCTGGACGACGGTTCCCGGAAATTCCCGGTCCGGGTACGCGTCGACGCGAAACGTCACGGGCTGGCCGACGGCGACGGAGCCGATGTCCGACTCGCTCACGTTCGCGTCCACCTGCATCTTGGTCAGGTCCTGGGCGATCAAGAAGAGCGTCGGCGTCTGAAAGCTCGCCGCCACGGTCTGGCCGACGTCCACACTGCGCGACACGACGACGCCGTCGACCGGCGATCGGATGTCGGTGTAAGCGAGATTGATCCGGGCCGCTTCGAGATCCGCCTCGGCTTGCTTCACCGCGGCTTCGTCGAGCGCGAGCTGGGCGCCGGCCTGATCCCGGTCGTTCCTGGCGTTGTCGAGGTCGCTTTGCGCGATCAGATTCTTGGCGAGCAGCTTTTGGTTGCGCTGGAAGGTGAGGTCCTTGAACGCGAGGTCGGCCTTGTCTTTGAGCACCTTGGCCTTGGCGTTGGTGACCGCGGCCTCGCTCGACTTCACCTTCACCTGGAAGGGGGCGGGGTCGATCTTGGCGACCAGCTGCCCCTTGGAGACGCGCGAGTTGAAGTCGGCATAGATCGCCTTGATGGGGCCCGAGACATAGGTCCCGACCTGTACCGTCGTCACCGGATTGACCGTGCCGCTCGCGGTCACGGTCGACGCCACAGAGCCGCGCTGCACGACGTCGGTGACGTAGTCGTCTCCGCCATCGCGGAGCTGGTGCCGCCAGTAGGCGTAGCCCGTGGCGGCGACGAGCAGGAGCACGACCGCACCGACGACGTGGCGACGAGAAACGCTCATGGTTCGTCAGCTTCTGTCCGATGATCCCGGGCCGAGACGCCCGTCCGATGAGCGACGCGCGGGAACTGCTTCACGGGTTCCTACTCTCCACTGAAGGTCTGGGCGGTCGCCTGCTCGAGCGCGGCCACGGCGTTGTGATACCCGGCGAGGGCCTGCACGTTGCTGCCCTCCGCGGTGGTGAGCGACGCCTGCGCGTCGGTGAGGGCGATGATGTTCCCGACGCCTGCGGCGTACTGGCCTTCGGCGATCGCTAGATTCTCGCGCGCCGACTGAAGCCCCTTTTCCGAAACCTGGATGCTCTCGATCGCCTGGGTGAGGTTGAGCACCGCCTGGCGAACCTGCAGCGCGACCTGGTTCCGCAGGCTCTGCTCTTGCGACTTGAGCTGCGCGAGGCTGGCCTTGGCCGCCCCGATCTCCGCGGTGGTCAATCCGCCGTTGAATACGGAGAGGTTGACGGTACCGCCGAAGGCCCAAGCGTTCTGCAGCGGATACGTCGATCCGCTGTAGGTGTAGTTGGCGTTTCCGTTGATCGTCGGCAGATAGCTCCGCTGGAGCAGGGTGATCTGGTCCTTCAACGAGTCCTGTTGAAACCGCAAGCTCGCCAGCTCGGGCCGATGATCGTACGCGAAGTCTACCGCCTTGTCCGAATCGACGTGAACGTCGTGGACGTCGAGCGTATCGGCGATCCCGAAGTCGAGCGGCCCCTCGATCCCCAGGGCGTTGCGAAACGTCTCCCGCGCGAGCGCCACGTTGTTGCGGGCGGTCAGCTGCGCGAGCTGGGCGGTGGAGAGCTGAACCTCGGCCTGGGTGATGTCGAACTTGGTGGCGACGCCGACGTCGAATCGTCCCTTGGCGAGGTCGACGTGCTTCTGGTCGGCGAGCACGTTCTCGTCGGCGACGGCGAGCAGACGGTTCGCCTGAAGCCAGTTGAAGTAGCCCTGCTTCACGTTGAACAGGACCGTCTCGCGGGACGTCTCGACGTTTGCCTTGAGCGAGCGCTCGGTCGCCTGGGCCGCCTGGATCCCCGCGAGACTCTGTCCGAAGTCGAAGAGGATCTGCGAGAACGTGAAGCCCGTCGTGTAGAAGGGAAAGGTGCTCGGGGCGCCGCCGAGCTGCGTCGCGGTGCTGGCCGCCGCGCTCGTATGGCGGCGCTGTGCGTTGTAGAGGGCATTGATCTGAGGGAGCGCCGTCGAGACGGTCTCCCATGTCTGAAAGTGACCGACCTGAGCGGCCGCCTCCGCCGCCTTCAGATCGGGGTGGTGCTCGACGGCGATCGCGAGGCATTCCGCGAGCGTCTTCTTCGGCTCGTCTTCGCGCCAGCGCCGTCGCCGTCATCCGGCTCGCGAGCAGCAGGCCACAGAGCGCAAGAGCGGTCGTTCTCATCGAATGTGCCTCGGGGGACGTCGGGATCGCCTTCGGGGATCGGCCGCCAGACCGCGAAGCAGCAGGTCGATCGCTCCGCGCGCGAGCTGAGTCGCCGACGCGCCGTGCCGGGCGGCAGCCCGGAACCCGCGCACGATGCCGAGGAGCATTTCCTCGCCGACCTTGAGATCGACGGAGCGCAGCGCCCCGGCGGCGATGGCGTCGGCGAGGACTGACTGCACGGTTTGTGACAGGCGCTCGCGCCGGCGGAGCCACTGGCGCGCCTCGTCGCGGGTCAGGCGCTGCTCGTAGCGGAGCATCAAGGCGAGAAGCTCGCGCCGCCGAGATGGGTGCTCGAGCAAGCCCGTCAGGGTAGCGCGCAGGCGGTCGAGGGGGGCGGCGGACGCCGCCGCCACGCTCTCGAGCCGTCGTCGTAGGCGCTCCACGCCCTCGAACAGCACGGCGAGGTAGAGCTCTCGCTTTCCCGGAAAGTAGAGGTAGAGAGTGCCCTTAGCGACCCCGCTGCGGCGCGCCACCTCGTCCATCCTCACGGTGTGAAACGGACGCTCGCCGAACACCCGCTCGGCGACGACGAGAATGCGGTCGCGCAGCCCGTCGGTTCGGTGCCGGCCGCGGTGCGGGGCGACGATGCGAAGCGCGGCTCTCATTTCTGGACTGACCGGTCAGTCATGGAAAGGGCTCGAATCCTTGAACGGTCGAGTCGGTCGAACGGTTTACCTACGGCCGGAAGCGCAATCGAAAATTCGTCGCGCAAGTCTGGATCATCACCGAGGCCCGCAAGCTGCAAAGGAACGGTCCTGGTTCGGCCCGGGGGGACGGTGGTCGGGGTAACCGGGGGCGGGCTTCGCCGAACGACGCGATCGTGACCGCCAACGACTCAGACCCGCGAGCCGACCAGCGCACGCATCGCGTCGGTCACACCGTCGGTGGTGAGCGGAAACATCGGAAACAGACGCCGCACGAGGCGCGTCGTCTGCCAGCGATCCCAGGCGGTCGACGGCTCCGGATTGATCCACACGCGAGCGCTCGAAGTGACCGGCGATTCGCTGCAGCCAGACGACGCCTGGCGTCTCGGTCGTCACGCGCGGATCGATGCCGCCGTAAGCGTCGAGCAACTCGGCGGGGTGCATGGCCCCGTCACCGATCAGCGCGACCTTCCAGTGACTGTCGAGCCGGCGCAGCACGTCCGCGGTCGGCACCGCCTCGGCGCGCGTCATGCGGGCGCTCGTGTAGACGTGATCGTACACGCAGTTGTGAAAGTAGTAGGGCTGGAAGTCCCGCAAACCGTGGTTGTCGTGCAGCGCGGTGAGCAGCTGGCTCACCGGCTCGTAGAACGGGTCCATCGTGCCGCCGACGTCCATGAGCAGCAGCAAGCGAACGTTGTTGCGGCGCGGCGGACGAAAGACGAGCTCGATCTCGCCCGCGTTGCGACAGGTCTCGTCGATCGTTTCGTCGAGGTCGAGCTCGGTCGCCTCGCCGAGCCGAGTGAGCTGCCGCAGTCGTCGAAGCGAGACCTTGATGCTCCTCACGTCGAGGATGCGGTCCGTGCGGTAGTCGCGGAAGCGGCGTTCGGCCGCCACCTTCATCGCGGAGCGGCCGACCCCGGGGCCGCCGACACGGATCCCGCTCGGATGCTGGCCGCCGTGACCGAACGGCGATTTGCCGCCCGTGCCGATCCAGCGGTCGCCGCCATCGTGGCGCTCGGTCTGCTTCTCGAGCGTCTCGAGGAAGCGGCGCATCAGCTCTTCCGAGGATAGCCGCTCGAGCTCGGCGAGCTGCTCGGGCGAAAGGTTCGGGAAGTTCTTCGGATCGCGCAGCCACTCGAGGATCTCGGCCGTGACTTCCTCGCCGAACGCACCCTCCACACCGCGGAACACGCGCGCGAACACGCGATCATACGCGTCGAAGTACGTCTCGCTCTTCACCAGAACCGAGCGGCCGAGGTGATAGAAGCGAAGCAGGCTCGACCCGTGAAGATCCTCTTCGACGGCACGCAGCAGCGTCTTCCATTCTTGGATCGAAACCGGCACGCCTTCGGCGCGCAACCCGTAGAAGAGGTCGAGGAACATGGGAGAATCGCCTCGGCTTCAGGCGTAAGCAACAGGCGCGCGCAATCGCCCTGATGCCAGAAAATCGTCTCTCATTGGTTGTACCGCGGCCCCAAGTCCGCCCAGCGCTTCGGGTAGCGACCGCCCTGCTGGTCGTAGCGGCCGACGGAATCGACGTCCTGCTCCTTTTTGAGGAGCGCGCCGATGAAGGGAATGTGCGATTCGAGCCGATCGACGGTCAGTCCCGCGCGCAGCAGCGCGCTGATCCAGTCGACGAGCTCCGAAGTCGAGGGCTTCTTGCGCAGCTCCGGCTGCTCGCGCAGCCAGTAGAACTTGATGAGCACCTGATCGAGGAGCTTGGCGTCGAGGTGCGGGTGATGCACCGCGAGGATCTTCCGCATGAGCGGCACGTCGGGGAACTCGATGAAGTGAAAGACGCAGCGTCGCAGGAATGCGTCCGGCAGCTCTTTCTCGTTGTTCGAGGTGATCAAGACGACGGGTCGGTGCTGGGCGACGATCTCTTCGGCGGTCTCGAGAATCGTGAAGCGCATCTCGTCGAGCTCGCGCAGGAGGTCATTCGGGAACTCGAGGTCGGCCTTGTCGATCTCGTCGATCAGCAGCACGTGGCGCTCCGGGGCGGAGAAGGTTTCGCCGAGAGCGCCGAGCTTGATGTAGCGGCGGATCTCCGAGACGTCGCCGCTTCCGAAGCGGCTGTCGTTCAAGCGCTGCACGGTGTCGTACACGTAGAGACCGTCGGCGGCCTTGGTCGTCGACTTGATGTGCCATGAAAGCATCGGCATGCCGAGGCCGTCGGCGACGTGTCGCGCGAGCACGGTCTTGCCGGTCCCCGGCTCGCCCTTCAGGAGCAGCGGACGCTCGAGGGCGATCGCGCAGTTGACCGCGTCCACGAGCGGCCCGGAGGCGATGTAGCCGGGGGTCCCCTGGAATCGTAGGAAGCCGTTGGTCTTCGTCATGGCGAGAGGAGTAGCTGCCGCGCGGCGGCGGTTCAAGCCGGTCGCCGCCGCGGACCGATAACCGGCCGCCGGACGCCGCTCAGCCGAATGTCTTGACCAGGCGCTCGAGAGCTGCACGGCCGCCGCGAAGGATCGGCGCGCCGTCCCCCACGAGCAGCACGTCGAAATCCGTCGTGCGCGCCACGCGTGCGAGGCTTCGTCGGAGCAACGCCGCATCGTCCATCACGCTCTCCGGGAGAAGCGCACACTCGCCCGGGGGCTTTCCTACGCAGGCATCGCCGACGACAAGCATCTGGCGCTCCGGCCAGTGGAGCGCGACCTCCCCGGGCGATTTGCCGGCCACGGAGAGAATCGTGAACGGTCCGACCCGTTCGTCGATCTGCAGCTCGCCGTCGATCGAAGCGCCCTGCGCGACGGCGTAAGCCGCGTCCGCCGGGTGGATCGAGACCCGTGCGCCGGTCGCCTCGCGGAGCCGGCGGCTGGCGCGTGTGTGATTGCGGTTGGTGATGAGGACCCTCGCGACTCCGATCTTGACTAGCTCGCCGAGGACGTCGTCCGGCATCTCGACCGGGTCGACCGCGACGTTCCCCGAAGCGTGGCGAAAGAGGTAACCGTTGAAATCGTAACCATGGCGTTCCGAGAACCATGGCCAGGTGAAGACGTCGGGCAGGATCTCACGAAGGCTGCTTGCCGGCATGGTCACGCTCCTTTCGAAACGGCGCTGCGCCTCCAACGACGCGATCATTCCGGAGGCTGGATCGGTGCGCGCCGTATGTCAGTATACGCCGTCGTGGCTGCGGCAATCGAGGTCGAAATGCTCGAAAAGCGCTACGGCGGTCGCCCGGCGCTCCGCGGCGTGAGCTTTTCGGTCGCTCACGGCGAGATCGTGGCTCTCCTCGGTCCCAACGGCGCGGGAAAATCCACGACGCTATCGATCCTCGCGACCATCCTTCCGGCCGACGCCGGCACGGTGCGCGTGGGCGGGCATGCGCTCCCGGGGCAGGCCCGCGCGGCGCGCCGGATGATCGGCTACGTGCCGCAGCGCGAATCGCTCTACCCGCCGCTCACGGCCAGGGAGAACCTGAAGTTCTTCGCGCGAATGATGGAGCTCGATTCGGCGACGGTGCGGTCGGCGTCGGCCCGAGTCCTGGAGATCGCCGCGCTCGACGGCCGCGCGGACGAGCCCGTCGCGGGCTTCTCGACCGGCATGCGTCGACGCCTGAATCTGGCCTGCGGCGTGATCCACCGGCCTCGCGTGCTCCTGCTCGACGAGCCAACCGCCGGCGTCGATCCACAGTCGCGCGAGCGGATCTTCGAGGCCGTCGAGGGTCTCGCGCGGGAAGGGGCCGCGATCCTGTACAGCACCCACTACATGGAAGAGGCGGAGCGGCTTTGCTCGCGCGTCGTGCTGCTCGACGAAGGGCGGATCATCGCCGCCGGAACGGCGGACGCGCTGGTGGCGAGCCTCCGGAGCCTTCCTTCGATCCGCTTGGCGACCGCGCGACCTTTGCCTCCGCAGTGGTTATCGAACGTCGCTACGGCGCGGGTCGTTCGGCACGGCGCGGGCGAGATCGAGATCGAGGTGCCAGCCCTGACGGACATCCCGGCCGTGCTGCACGCGGCGGTGCAGGCGGGCGTCGAGATTCTCGACATGCAGCTTCATCGTCCGAACCTCGCCGACGTGTTCTTTGCGCTGACGGGCAGGGCGCTTCGCGACGAGCGCACGGAGGCGGAATGGCCGTGATGCTCGGAGCGTTCGGGGCGGCTCTGGCCAAGGATCTGCGCCTGCTGCTGCGCGATCGCGTCGGGCTCGTGTTCCTCACGGTGGCGCCGATGATCGTCATCAGCGTCGCCGGGGTGTCTCTCGCGAGCCTCTACGGCGCCGACCCGCGCGGCGCCACGGCATACGTGCTTCCGCTGGTGGACGAAGACGGAGGCCCCGTTGGCGCCGCGATTCGCGAGCGCCTCGCGCACGAGGGCGCGATCACGCTGCGTGCGACGGCGAATCGCGCCGAGGCGCTCTCGCTCCTCGAGCGACGCGAGGCCGGTGCCGCCCTGGTCATCCCCGCCGGGACGAGCCAGGCGCAGCAAGAGGGGAGGGACTCGACTCTTCTGCTCCTCACCGACCCCGTGAAGTACCTCGAGATCGCGAACCTGCGAGGCCTCGTTCAGGAGCTCCGCCACGCGATCGAAGAGGAAACTCGCCGCCGAGCCGCGGCTCGGCTGGGAGCGGCTAGGGAAGCAGCCGAGCGAACGCGTGTGGAGTTCACGCGGTCGGCGGAGGAGGCGCGACTGGCAATCGACGCGTTCCGTTCCGCCCTCTCGCGGCTCCGCGATGAAGCCGCAGAGCGGAGCCGCGCGGCCCGCGACGGGGTGGAACGCGAGCTCCGCGATGGACTAGCGCGGGCGAGCGCAGAGCGCAGGCGTGAGATCGCCGAGCGTGCTTCCGCCGAGTTCGCGCCGGTGCGAGACTTCGTCGTGGCTCTAGCCGGGAGCCAACGAGCGTTCGAGGAGTGGCTTGCCGCAGTCCGCGAGAAGGCAGGCAGGCTCGCCGACCGAATGCCGCCCCCCCCAACCCCGCCGCCGGTTCCCCCCGCGCTTCAAGAGCTAGCCGCCGCCGGGCCCGAAGCGTTGATCGACCGAGTGGCAGGGCCCGAGGAGCTGCCGATCGAGTTGCCTCGGCTCCCGGAGATCGATCTTCCGCCGTTGCCGCAGCCGCCTCGCGTGGATTTGCCGACGCTCCCAGAGCTGCCGGCCCTCACCTTCCCCGGCTCGATAGAAATCCAAGAGGAGAGTGCCACCGGCGCCCCGCGGCGCCTCAACACGTTCGACCAAAACGTCCCCGGTTTCAGCGTGACCTTCCTGCTGCTCGGCATGCTGCTCGGTGTCTCGCTGGCCTTGTTGGACGAGCGGGACTGGGGGACGCTCGAGCGGTTGCGCTCGATGCCGGCCCCGTTCTCGATGGTTCTCGTCGCCAAGCTTCTCTCGCGGGTGCTTGTCGGAGTGGCGCAAATGGTTCTGCTTTTCGCCGTGGGCCGCGCGGCGTTCGGGATCTCGCTCGGACCGCAACCTTGGGCGCTCTTGCTGCCGACCGCGGGGATCGTCTCTGCGGGTACCGCCTTCGGCCTCGTGGTCGCGGCGTGCGCCAAGACCCGCGAAGCGGTGCTCCCCCTCGGCTCGATCGCCATCGTGACGATGGCCGCGGTCGGTGGATGTTGGTGGCCGATTGATCTCGAGCCCAGCTGGATGCGTTCCGTCGCCATGGCGTTCCCGACGACGTGGGCAATGGCCGCATACAATGACCTGATGATCCGCCGTCTGGGGATACGAGCCGCGCTCTGGCCGACCACGGTTCTCTTCGGGTACGCATCGCTCTACTTGGCGGCTGGCCTGTTCCTTTTCCGCCGCCGCGAGCTGACGGGCGGGTGACGCGCCCTGCGATGTGCTAAGGGAGCGCCCGTCGAACGCGAAAGGAGGATTTGTGGCCTTGAAGGACAGAATCGCGATCGTCACCGGCGGGGCGTCTGGAATCGGCCGCGCGATCAGCCTTCGCCTCGCGCGCGAAGGCTGCAACGTAGCGATTTGGGACCGCGACATTTCCGGAGCGCGGCGGGTCGTGGCCGAGATCGCCGGGCTCGGGCTCGGGCGGCGCGTGCTCGCCGTCGAAGTGGACGTGGCGAGCTTCGGTGACGTCGAGACGGGCGCGGACCGCGTCCGTCGCGAGCTCGGCAAGGTCGCGATCCTGGTCAACAACGCAGGCTACGGGGACGTCACACCGCTCGCGCAGATGACCGAGGATCAATGGGACAAGATGATCGCGGTGCATCTCAAGGGCACCTTCAACTGCACGCGCGCGGTGATCGCTGACATGATCGACGCCCGCTGGGGGCGAGTCGTGAGCATATCCTCGGTGGCGGGGCTCAGGGGCGCGGCGGGATTCGTCCACTATTCGGCCGCCAAGGCCGGGATCGCCGGGTTCTCCAAGGCCCTGGCGCTCGAGCTCGGCTCGAGCGGCATCACCGTGAACGCGATCGCTCCGGGGCTCATCGATACGCCGATCCTGAAGGCGTCCTCGATACGCGACGAAACCGTGGCGGCCATCGTACGCCACACCCCGGTCGGCCGCATCGGCGCACCCGACGACATCGCCGCCTGCTGTTCCTACATCGTGTCCGAGGAGGCGAGCTTTCTCACGGGGCAAGTGCTCTCTCCCAACGGGGGGATGCACACGTGAGGCGCCGCGGCGTCTGCGCCGCAGGCGCGCGCCGTAGTCAAACTGTGACGACCCTGGAAGTGCGTTACGAATCGGTTCCCGCGCCTTGGCCCGAGCGCCCAGCATCAGGACGATGACGGCCAAAAGCGCTGCGGCGCCTCTCGAGAGGGCCGAGGCAGAGCGCGAAGCTTGAAGCCCCGAGACCATGGTCGACGCGACGAACATCGACGAAGCCATCACGATCCTCAAACGCGCCGTGCGTCAATGGCGCGTACCGATCGTCGGACGGTATCGCCACGATCCGTTCGAGACGCTGATCTCCTGCCTGCTCAGCCTCCGCACCAAAGACGCCACGACCGACGCGGCTTCGGCGCGGCTGTTTCGGCTCGCGCGCACCCCGCGGGCGATGCTTCGCCTACCGCCGCGGCGGATCGAGCGGGCGATCTACCCCGTGGGGTTCTACCGCACCAAGGCGCGCACGATCCTTGCCGTCTCGCAGACGCTCGTCGAGCGACACGGTGGACGCGTGCCGGGGGACCTCGACGCGCTCCTCGAGCTCAAAGGAGTCGGGCGCAAGACCGCGAACCTGGTAGTGACGCTGGCGTTTCGCAAGTACGGCATCTGCGTCGACACGCACGTCCATCGCATCAGCAACCGCTGGGGCTACGTGCGGACGAAGTCCGCGCACGAAACCGAGACGCGGCTCCGCGAGCGGCTTCCGCGTCGGCATTGGCGGACCTACAACGATCTCCTGGTCGCGTTCGGCCAAAACCTCTGCCACCCGACCTCGCCGTGGTGCAGCCGTTGTCCGCTCGAGGGGCTGTGCGGTCGCGTCGGAGTCACGCGCTCTCGTTGACTTCGAAGACTTCGCCGGCGGCGCGGGCTCGTGGCAAGCGCGCGGCTTCGTCCCGTGCGACGTGGCGGGCGGCGAGGATTGCGAAGGCGAGGGCGAAGCCGTTGGCCGATACGGCGATGAGCATGGCCTGGCGTAGGTCGCCGAGCACGACGCTGAGAAAGCCGATCATGTAGGGGCCGAGCGCGAGGCCGATGAACGTGATGACGATCAGGTACGCCGCCGTGGCGGCGCCCCGCATGCGCGGTAGCACGAGATCTTGCACCGTCGACGCGCCCGGCCCGATCCACATCGACGAGCAAATCGAGGATGGAAACGCGAGAGCGTAGGCGAGGGGCGTGCTCGTCGTCGTGAGTAGGGCTACTACGATCGGAACGGGGACAGTCGCAGCGATCATTCCGACATAGAGTCGGCCACGGGGAGACCTCCGCCGCCATCGGTCGGCGAGCACGCCGCCGAGGGTGATGCCGAGCCAGCCACCGACCGCGGCGATCGCACCGAATACGATCCCCGCTTGGCGCTCGTCGACGTGGTGACAACGAACGAAGAAAGGCGGGAGCCAGAAGCCGATTCCATACCCGAGAAACGCCAGGAACGAAAACGCGAGCGCGCTGTGACGGATTGCCGGCGTGCGGAAGATCAACTGGTACGCGACCGGATCGCGGCAGCCGAGCGCCTGCGCCCACGAGAAGGCCGAGTAGAAGCCGATCGCGAGCGCGACCCATTGGGCCGGCGTGCGGGTTATGGCGGTCAGCAACACCGCGAGCAGCGCGAGCATGAATGCTGCTCCGAAGTTCCGTGCAAGCGCCCGCCGGCCGGCTCTTGCCAGCACCAAGTGAAGAACCGTGAACGGAGGAACCACGGAACGAAGCTCGAGGAGGAATTGCCGGAACGGTTTCTCTTCGCGGCGGCTGAAGATCCCGTCGGCCGCGCCGCGCTGGGGCTCACGCAGCGTCGCAACCCAGGCGGCGAGCAGGAGACCGGGCAGTCCGGCCGCGAAGAACGCGACCTGCCAGCCGTGGAGCCCGAGCGGCGGCGCCGATCCGAAGGCGGCGTCCCAAGCCTGGACGATCCAGCCGCCGATGGCGATGCCGAGACCGGCGCCGATGTAGATCCCGCTCGAGTACACGGCGAGGGCCGTCGCGCGGTGCTGCGGAGGAAACGAATCCGAGAGCAGCGAAAAGGCAGCCGGAGCGGCGCTGGCTTCCCCGATGCCCACGCCGAAGCGCGCGACGGCGAGCTCGGGAAAATTGCGGGCGATGCCGGAGAGCACCGTCAGTAGGCTCCAGGCGGCGAGACCCACGGCGATCAGCTTGCGTCGATCCCAGACGTCCGCCAAGCGCGAGAGTGGGATGCCGAATATCGCGTAGAAGACCGCGAACGCGGTGCCATACAAGAAGCCGATCTCGGCGTCGCTGACGCGAAGATCCGCTTTGATGCGCTCCGCGAGGATCGAGAGGATCTGACGATCGACGAAATTGAAGACGTAGACGAGCACCAGCACGCCGAGCACGTAACGGGCGTACCGATCACCGGGAACTCCGGGGCTGGGGGCGCGCGTGTCCAGAGCTCGCCGATCCGTCAAATCGCCGGCCGATGTCGTCGACCGGTCGCTCCATCGACGAAGTGAGCGAGCGAGGTGCGGTCGATCTTCACGCTTTCAGCGCGCGAATCCTCGCGCCGGCATCGGCGACCGCTTGCTTCGCATGGTCGAAGACGCCGGTCAGGATGAAGAATCCGTGGATCAATCCGTCATAGCGTTTGACTGTCACCGGCACACCGGCCTGACGCAGCCGCTCGGCGTACGCTTCACCCTCGTCGCGCAACGGATCGAACTCGGCCGTCACGACCACCGCCGGCGGCAATCCGGCGAGGTTCTGCGCGCGCAGCGGTGACGCATAGGGGTCGGCGCCGTCGCGGTCGCTCCGCAAGTAGTGGTTCCAAAACCAGACCATGGAATCCTTGGTGAGCAGGTAGCCGTCGGCGTTCTCGCGATACGAGGGGGTATCGTAAGAGTGGTTCGTCACCGGATACACGAGGAGCTGGAGCGCGATCTTCGGGCCGCCGCGATCGCGCGCCATCAGGCTGACGACGGCGGCGAGGTTTCCCCCCGCGCTGTCGCCACCGACGACGAGACGCGAAGCGTCGCCGCCGAGCGCGGCCGCATTCTCCGCCGTCCACTTGGTCGCGGCGTAGCAATCGTCGGCCGCCGCAGGGAACTTGTGCTCGGGGGCGAGCCGGTAGTCGACGGCCACGACCACAGCGCCAGACTGCTTGGCGAGGTGACGGCAGACGGCGTCGTGGGTCTCGAAGGTGCCGATCACCCAACCGCCGCCGTGGAAGAAGACGAGCAGCGGCCGAGGCGCGCGCGCGTCCGGCGTGTAGACGCGGAGCGGAATCTCGCCGGCGGGCCCCGGGATGCGCCGCTCCTCGATCGCGGCGAGCGGCTCGGGAGGACCACCGAAGGCGGCGATACCGTTGAAGGCCTCGCGCGTCTCCGCGACCGGTAACGAGCCGAGCGGCGGCATTCCCGCCGCGGCGAGCTGCTCGAGGAACTGTTTGGCTTGGGCGTGAAGCGGCATGGCGGCTCTCTCCTTGCTCGATTGGATCCGCCTCCACTACTTCAGTCGGCGCGAACGGTAAACCGGTCTCGTCCGGAAGATCGGCGCTGCTCCTTCGAAAAGAGGTTGACGGGAGGTCGAGGATCCCGAGATCGTGGCCGTCGACTTCGTCGAATTCCAAGAAAAGGAGAACGGCATGAAGCACTTCCTCTTCCATCTGATGCCTTACCCGAAGCTCCCCACGGACTTCGCCGAGAAGCACGAATCGGCGTGGGTCTGGGTGCCGAACGATCTCTTCGACGCGAAGGTCATGCACGAGGCCTACAACGACTACATCGACCAGCTCGTCGCGGCCGAGGAATTCGGCTTCGAGGGCGTCTGCGTGAATGAGCATCATCAGAACGCCTATGGGTTGATGCCGTCGCCCAACATCATCGCGGCGATGCTCGCCATGCGGACCAAGAGGATCAAGATCGCCGTCGTCGGCAACGCCCTCCCGCTCTACAACCCACCGACCCGGGTCGCCGAAGAGATCGCCATGCTCGACTGCATCAGCGGCGGGCGAATGATCTCCGGTCAGGTGATCGGCGGCGGTCCCGAGTACTTCTCGTTCTCGATAAACCCCGCCGAAGCGCGCACGCGCTTCGCCGAGGCCCACGAGCTGATCATGCGCGCCTGGACCGAGCCCGGTCCGTTCGAGCACTACGGCGAGCACTTCAAGCTGCGCTACGTGAACGTGTGGCCGAAGCCGCTCCAGAAACCGCACCCGCCGGTGTGGATCCCGGGCGCGGGCTCGATCGAGACGATGGAGTTCGTCGCCAAGCGCCGCTACGCCTACATGGGCATTCCGTACTTCCGGATCGATTTCTTCATCAAGAACTACACGATGTTCAAGGAGATCTGCGAGAAGGAAGGGTACCAGGCGCATCCCGAGCAGATGGGCCTGCTGATGCCGATTTACGTCGGCGAGACCGACGCCAAGGCCCGTGCGGAGTTCGAGGAGCATTTCTGGTATTTCCAGAAGAACCTGATCCCCGGCCTGACACTCGCGCCTGCGGGATATACGTCGACGAAATCCGCGGTGCGCATCTTCAAGGCGCTCCGAGACGGCAAGACCTTCATCAACGGCTGCGAGACCTGGGAGGACGTCGAGAAGGGCGGCTTCGCCGTCGTCGGCGGCCCGCAGACCGTCGCCGAGAAGCTCGTCGAGTGGGGTAAGCAGATCGGCTGCGGCAACCTGCTCGGGCTCTTCCAGCTCGGCAACATGCCGAAGGAGAAGGCGCTCGCGAACGCGCGGCTCTATGCCGAAGAAGTGAAGCCGCTCATCGATCGGGAGATCCCGGATTCAAGCGAGCCGATGCCGCCGTCGATCCCGTTTCCGAAGGCGGCCTGAGCGTGAACCATGGTTCGAGCTTCAGCGAGAGGAAGCGCGACGGCCTTCCGAGCCCGACGTTCAGAGCCTCAGGTGAGGAGCAAAAAGTGGAACAAACGACCACCGAAGTCGAAGTCCTCGGCCGGAGGATCCACGAGATCCGCGGCGGCGAGGGTGAGCCGCTTCTCTACCTTCACAGCGCGATGGGAGAGGCGATGTGGATCCCGCACCTCGCCGACCTCGCCACGCGCTACGAGCTGCACGCGCCGGCGCACCCGGGCTTTCTGACGTCGGAAGGCATCGAGCAGATCCGTGACATCGAGGACCTCGTCATCCACTATTTGGCATACATGGATCGGCTGGGCTGGGAGTCCGTGAACCTGCTCGGGCTCTCGCTCGGCGGTTGGATTGCCGCGGAGATCGCCGCGCGCTACCCGGAGCGCGTGGCCAAGCTCGTGCTGGTGAGCTCGGTCGGGATCTGGATTCGCGAGAAGCCGATCACCGACATCTTCGCCATCGACAGCCGCTTCCCGGACCGATTCCAGAAGCTCCTCTTCCACGACCCGAACTGCCCGGCCGCACAGATGCTGCCGTCTCCCGCCGACATGTCGCTCGGCGACGAGATGCTCGGCAGCATCATCAACGCTTTCGCCGCGACGGCGAAGATCGGTTGGAATCCGTTGCTGCACGACCCACGGCTCGAATCGATGCTGCCCCGCGTGCGCGCCGAGACCCTCGTCCTGTGGGGCGCGAACGATCGGATCGTGCCGGTCGACTACGGGAGGAAGTTCGCGCGGCTGATTCCGCACGCGACGCTCGAGATCATTCCGGAGTGTGGGCACCTGATTCCGCTCGAGAAGCCGTCTGAATTCCACCAGGCCGTGACGAGATTCCTCGACTGACACGGGCGGGCGATGGGAAGGGGAGGAGGCAGGCTCTCCGCTGCCAGTTCGCCGACCCGGGTGATCCTCTTAGTACTGGAATCCGCGCTCTTCGCGCGCTAAGCGTCCACCGGCGGCAACCGCCGAACGCCGGAGCGGAGGGCAATGACCGAACGCATCGACGCGCTGCTACGGGAAGAGGGTCGGTTCGAGCCCCCAGCGGAGTTCCTCGCCGGAACCCGTGTGGAGCTCGTCGAGCACGTGCGGCGGGTGCTCGGCCCGATCGCGGCTCCCGCCGAGCTCGAGTTTTCGACGAAGCTGCCGAAGACCCGCTCCGGGAAGATCATGCGCCGTGTTCTGAAGGCGCAGGAGCTCGGTGTCGATCCCGGCGACGTGAGCACCATCGAAGAGTGAGATGCCGGCGAGACCGTCGCGTGCCCGCGGTGCGAGGGCGAAGGAGCGCCGCAAGCGGATCCCCAGGCGCCGCGAGCCGCGGGGAATCGGCGCAGACGAGGCACCGGTCGCGGCCGACGATGCTTCGATCGCGGCGACTGCGGCTCGCGTGCGCGGCGCCGGCGGAAGCGTGATCGGGGCTTATCGCGACCCGCTCGGCGGCGCTCCGCTGGTACTCGCGGCCTTACCGCTCGCTTCGATCGCTCCCACGCCGTTCCAGCGCGAGCTCTCTCCGACGCACGTGCGGCGGCTGGCCGAACGGATCGAGCAGTCCGGCGTGTTTCTCGATCCGGTCATCGCCGTCGCGGATCCCACGGGAACGGGGTTCTGGACCCCGAACGGCCGCCATCGCCTCGCCGCGGCCGGCGCGCTCGGGCTCCGCTCGATCACGGCGCTGGTTTCGGCGGATCCGCAGCTCGCCTTTCGTATCCTGGCGTTGAACACCGAGAAGGCGCACAACCTGCGCGATCGCAGCCTCGAAGTCATCCGCATGGCCCGGGCGCTGGTGGCCGAACGCAGATCCGGAAAGGAGTCGGACTGCGCCGGGGAGTTCGAATCGCCGGCCTTGTTGACGCTCGGCATCCTCTACGAGCGCGACAAGCGTTTCTCGGGGAGCGCATACCTGCCGCTGCTTCGTAGGCTCGACCGCTTCGCTGCGACTCCGCTCGGCGCCTCGCTGCGCAGCCGCGAGGGCGCCGCAGCCCGCATCGCCGAGATCGATGCTCGAGTGACCGCCATCGTCCAACGGCTCCATGCGCGCGGATTTCGCTCGCCGTACCTTCGAACCTTCGTCGTTGCGCGCGTCAATCCGGTCCGCTGGATCAAGGTCGGTTCGGCGGGCGCCGCCAATCCTCCGATGGCGCTCGGCGCGGCCTTGACGCGCATGGCCCGGAGCATTCGCCAGTTCGACGTGGACGCGGTCAGGCCGAGCGAGCTGGCGATGATCGCGGCGGTCGCTCCGGCAGACGCCGAGTGACCCGACCCCGAGCGCACGTCATCGATCGCTCCAGATTGGTCGCGATCCCGTCTCCGGTCGAACATGCCGCCTGATCCGTCTCGCGCGCGGGTTTCGGGTCAGATATACCCGGGTCCATGAGGCTCAGCGCGATCTTGGTCGTCGTCTCGCTGCTCGCGACCGTTCCGGCCGGGCAAGTGCGTGCGGCGATTCCCGCGCCTCGCCCCGCCCGCGAGGCACAGGCGCGCATGGTGGCGGACGCAAAGGCGGCAGAGCCGGCGCCCGCCCGCGTGATCCCCGCGTCGGCCGCGAGCCCGGAAGCGGACCGGCTCGTGTTGCTCGAGCGCGTGCTCCGCCAGCGCGACAACCTTTGGAGCGGGCGACTGGATGACCTCCACGCGCGAATCTACGAGGTGGTCGGCCAGGCGCAGCTAGTCGCTGCCTGCCTGATCGGATCGTTGCTCGCGATGTTCGTCTGGCTGGCCTCGATCACCCGCCAGGTCGTGCAGCTCACCGCGGAAGTGCGCGCGGAGCGCTCAGGCGGTTTCGGCTAGAGCCGGCTCACTCTCGGCGAGCCAGCGCGAGGCGCGTTCGGCGTAGCGGCGAAGACCGAGATCGGTGAAGGTCGCGTGCGCCTCCGCGAGGTGGCGGTCGCGCGCGATCCGATCGCCCGAGAGCGAAGCCAGGCGCCCGAGACCGAGCCGAGCGTACGCGACCATTGCTCGCAGCCCGAGTTCGGTTGCAACCTGCGCGACCGCGGTGAAGTACTCGGCCGCTTCGCGGTGGTGCTCCGGTCCGAGCGCCGCCAGCGCATCGCCGAGCGCCTGACGGGCGAACATCTCGCGCAGGCGCCCGCCGGCCCGCTCGTAGGCGAGCCGGGCGGCCCGCTCGGCCATTGCGGTCTCGCCGACGGTCAGCAGCGCGTCCACGATCAGCCGGACGTAGAGCGAGAGATTGCTCACCATGGTGAACCCGTGCTCGATCAGCTTCAGGTAGCGCTCGGCGCCCACGGCCTCGCCGAGCTCGCGGCGAGCGGCGAGCGCCACCGACGCGGCCGTGCGGATCGTGGAGACGTTGCCGATCACCTCGGCGATCTCGAGGCTTTGATCGGCCCAGCGCTTCGCCTCGGCGTAGTCGCCGCGCACGAAGTGGAGATGGGCGACGACGGAGGCCATGCCGCTGCGCGAGGTGCGGTTGTTGGCGCGGCCCGCGAGCTCATGGGCCGCGATCGCGTCGCGGATTGCGGCTTCGTGATCGTCGCCGCCGTAGACGAGCATCGAGTTCTGCAGCCACAGCGTGCCGAACCACAGATCGCTCAAGCGCTCGGCGTGGCCCGCGCTTTCGAGCCCGGCCTTCACGCGGGCGATCGTCTCGCGGGCGCGCTCGACCTGGCCGTCGAACAGATAGCTGAACGCCAGCGCGCGCGAGATGCCGAGCGTGACTTCGGCGAGGCCCGCACGCTCGGCCAGCGCGTAGGCATCCTCGATCAGAGCGAGACCCTCGGCGAATCGCTCGCGGCTGCCGCTCATGGCGATCATGCCGTGGTAGGCGCGGAGGCCGGCGAGAGTCTGGGTATCCCCCAGGCTTCGGCCAGATCGGTCCCCGTTCGGGCGGCATGCTCGACGTCCACCGAGTCCGGCGCGACGTAGACGACGGCCATGCGACAGAGGTCGAACGCGGCTCGCATCGTGAGCCGGCGGAAGTCGTCGTCGACCTCGGCACCCTCGGCGAGCGACGCGTAGCCGAGCTGCCAGGCCTGGCGATAGAAGTCGGTGGCGGTGGGATAGGACGGCACGCGCTCGGCTTGATGCGCGGCCGCGAGCAGCGCGTCGAGGGCCTTTCGGCGATTGTCGCTCCGCGAGAAATGGTGCGCGAGCAGCGCGACGTGCTCCGCGTTCCCGTCGTTGGGATCGGCGTCGAGCATGAGACCGATCCGCTCGTGGAGCAGCCGGCGCTCCTTCAGCAGCAGACCGTCGTAGGCGACTTCCTGCGTCAGGCTCTCGCCGAACCGGAACTCGTCGTTGGAGTGCACGTTCTTGCGATGGATGATGCCGCGGCTCTCGAGCGAGGCGAGAACCGCCGTGACGTCGACGGCCTCGTCGAGCAGGCGCGCGAGCTGATTGCGGTGAAACTGCCGACCGAGCACCGACGCGACCTGGACGACCCGCTTGGCCTCGCCACCGAGCCGGTCGATGCGCGCCGCGATCACCTCGCGCACCGTCCCAGGAATCAACACTTCGTCGATCGGCCGCGTGAGTCGAGCCCGTCCGTCTTCGACCGCGACGTATCCTTCTTCCAACAGCGCCCGAGTGATCTCCTCGGCGAAGAACGGGCTGCCTTCCGCCTTGGCCAGGATCCGATCCTCCAAATCGTCCGGCAACGGACCGGCGGCGATGGCACGTACGATCGCCACCGTCTCCTCGTCGGAGAGCGCGCGCAGCGACAAGCGGGTGAACGATACCTGCGAGCGCCACGTGGTTTCGAAGTCCGGGCGATGAGTGAAGATCATCATCACGCGGGCGCGGGAGAGCTGTGCGACCGCGAGCTCCAGCAGCTCACGCGAGGCTTCGTCGATCCAGTGGAGATCCTCGATCACGAGGACGACGGGGGTGCGCTCGCTGACGCGGATCACCAGATGGGCCAGCGCTTCGAACGTCTCGCGCTTGATCTCGTCCGCGGGTAGGTCGTTCGGGCTTGTGGCGAGCCTGTGGTCGTCCGTCTTCACGGAAAGCATCTGGCAGAGGAAGGGATAGATCTCGTCCAGGCGCGGATCGAAGTCGCGCACCCGTTCGGCGATCTTCTCGCCAGCGCGCGCCGGCGAATCGGCCGCGCCGATCGCGAAGAACTGCTTCAACATGAGCAGGAACGGCGCGTAGGGGATCTTCTGTTTCAGGGCCGAGCAGCGCCCCTCGAAGAACACGACGGGCTCGGCGGCGAGGCTCTGGCGGAACTCGAAGAGGAGGCGGGACTTTCCGCTTCCCGCGCCGCCGACGACGGTGACGACCTGCGGCAAGCTGCCGCGTGCCCGCGCGAAGCAGTCGGCGAGCTGCGAGAGCTCCCCGTCGCGACCGACGAGCGGCGTCAAGCCGCGAGCTTCCGCCGCCCCGAGCGCCGTCGTGATCTCGCTCCGGCCGAGAATCTCGTACGCCGTCACCGGCTCGGCCTTGCCGCGGATCGCGAACGGGCCGGCGGCGTGAACCCGGAAGAAGCCGCGGATCAGACGATGGGTGGACTCACTCGCCAGGATCGATCCGGGAGCGGCGAGCGACTGGAGGCGGGCGGCTAGATTCGTCGTGTCGCCGATCGCCGTGTAGTCCATCTTGAGGTCGTTCCCGACGGTTCCGACGACGACGGGGCCGGTGTTGATGCCGATCCGGGCCATCAGCTCGAAGCCGCGTCGGGCGCGAAGCTCCCGGTTGAACTCGGCGAGCGCGAGCTGGATCTCGCAAGCGGCGCGCACCGCCCGGTAGGGAGCGTCCTCGTGTGCGATCGGCGCCCCGAACAGCGCCATCAGACCGTCGCCCGCCAGTTGGTTGACGATGCCCTCGAAGCGATAGATCTGCTGGAACGCGAGCTCGAGGTACTGGTCGAGCAGATCGCGGTACTCCTCGGGATCCATGCGCTCGGCGAGCGCGGTCGAGCCGACGAGATCGCAGAAGAGCACGGTGACGAGCTTTCTCTCGCCCGCGATCGTACCCTGGCTGCCGAGAATCTTCTGCGCCAGATCGTGCGGAATCTGGCGCGCGAGCCGCCCCAAGCGCTCCTCGGACGGAGTCGGCGAGGGAGTCGACGCGGGCGACTCGGGCACCGGGGTGCCGTTGGCCGCCGTCAAGGCGAAGCCGCATTGCGGACAAAAGCGAAATTCCGGCCGGATCGGCGACCCACAGCTTGGGCACGTCTGCGCCGCGGGAGCGCCGCAGGCGTGACAGAACTTGGAGCCCGCGATCAGCTCGGTGCCGCAGGCGAGGCAACGCATGGAACACACTTCCTCCGGCGACGCGTCGAGTCAAGGGAGCCCGGTGCCGGCGCCGCGCGCGGTTGGAGAGAGCAGCAGACGGAGTGCTTGCGGCAGATCCTCGGGCTCGAGCGCGCGGCTCCGAGCGAAGAACTCCGGCAAGCACGCTTGGTAGGCGCGATCGAGTCGCAGCTCGCGACCGTCCCAAGCGCTGCGAAAGATCTCCATCGATTCGGCCGCCAGCTCCGGCAGGTCCTTGTACTCGCCGCGCTCCTTGAGAAGCTCGGCGGTGAGCGCGTACATGAGAAGGCCGCCGGGGATCGCGCCGAGCGCGGTCGTGGCCATCGCCGGATAGCACAAGCGGGCGGCGCGCGCTCCGAAGCGGCGGCCGATCTCGCCCATGGCCTCGCGTTGGAGGTTCTTGGCTCCCGCCAGTGGGCCCATCGCGTACACGGGATCGTCGGGCGGATAGTCGTAGTCGCAGAATGCCACGATGCTTTTTCCGGCGGCGAGGAGTCCCGCGCCGGCCAACGCTTCGGCCCAGAGCAGCGAAGACGTACCCATGAAGCGATTGGTGCGCTCGATGTCGGCGTCGGTCGCGACTTCCACGTCGACCAGCCCGAGCTTGCGAACGTTCTCGGGCCGGGAGAAGTCTGGCACCTGCAGAACGGGGTGAAACGCGACGTCGAGATCCTTCACGCGAGTCGGTCCGTGCTGCGCGTAGCGCTTCGTGGCGCCCGCCGCGATCCCATTGATCAGATGGACGACTTCGTGGCGTCGGCGAAGCTCGGCGACGACCGTCTCGATGGTCGCGGGCCGGGTCGCGTCTTCGTTCCAGAAGCGCGTCGTCAGACCCGCCGCGGCCGCCGCTTCACAGAGCGCTTGCACGTGGAAGAAGCCGATCTGGAGCTTTTCACTGTCGTAGTGAACGCCATAGACCGCCGCTTTCTCGCCGAACAGCAGCTGAATGGCGAGCGCGCGCGTGATGCCGTTCGACCCGCCGAGGATCAGCACGGCCGCGTCGTTGCGGATCGTCGTGCCCTGCGGGCGAACCATCGCACGATGCTCGGCGAGGAGCGCCGTCGCCGTCGCTTTGCCGTGCGCAGCAAGCGAGGTGGCGAGCGCGCGCCGGTCGAGACCACCGAGCGGAAGCTTCTTGAAGACCGCCAGGCTCATGCCCTCGATCTATCTCGGGCACCGAGACTTGCCAACCGGGTCGGTGCCGCCGCTGGTCGAGGCACACCGCATGACGTGCTACTGTCGCAGCCGACGGGTCCGAGTCGGTCTCGCGACCGACGAGAGCGAAGCGAGACGAGTGCCAAAGCTTCGCACAGCAGGAGGTGCCGATGGCGACCAAGCATGCATTCCATGCCCACCTGACTTGGAAGAAGGGCGGCGAGGGGGTCGAGGCCGGGAATCACCGCGTCGACTTCGAGGGACGGCCCGGGGTCGAGGTGTCGGCGGCTCCGCAATACCGCGGAGACCCGAGCAAGCTGAATCCCGAGGAGCTGTTCTTGGCCTCGCTGGCTTCCTGCCAGATGCTCACCTATCTCGCGCTCGCTTCGCGCGCGGGAATCGACGTCCTCGCCTACGAGGACGGAGCGGATGCGACGCTCGCGATCGCCGATCGAAAGATGCGCGTCACCGAGGTCGTTCTCCGTCCACGAATCACGGTTCCCGGTTCGGCCGACGAAGCCAAGGCACGGTCGCTCGTCGAGGCGGCGCACGACGGCTGCTTCATCGCCAACTCGGTGGCGTGCACGGTCCGGACGGAAGCGGAGATCCTTCGCGGTCCGTAGAGACGCCGAAATCACGGCGTTCCGGTTGCGGGGACGAAGCGAACGGGGAAGATGCTCCGGGTGACCGAGGTCCCGTCGGCGCCCTTCTCGATGAGCACAAGGTCCTGGATCCCGAGAGCTGGCCCGACGGGCAGGACCGCGCGCCCGCCGGGCTTCAACTGCTTCAAGAGCTGATCGGGGATCTCGGGGACCGCGGCGGTGATCAGCATCGCATCGAACGGGGCTTCCTCCGGCCAGCCACGATAGCCGTCGCCGCTGCGAACGCTCACGTTGTCGTAGCCGAGCTCTCGCAAGAGGCGCGCGGCGCGCTCGGCGAGCGGCGGCTGGATCTCGACTGAGAAGACCCGCGCACAGAGGCGCGACGCAAGCGCGGCCTGATAGCCGGAGCCCGTGCCGAGCTCGAACACGCGGTCGGTCGGGCGCAGCGCGGCGAGCTCGGTCATCTTCGCGACCACGTAAGGCTGGGAGATCGTCTGACCCTCGCCGATCGGCAGCGCGCCGTCGGCATACGCCTGCGCTTGCCAAGCGGCGGGAACGAAGCGGTGACGGGGCACCGCGCGGAGCGCCGCGAGCAAGCGGGGCTCGGTGATGCCGCGCTCGACGATCTGACGCTCGACCATCGCGGCGCGCTCGGACCGGCGATCGGCGTCCGACTCGGCGCACAGCATGACCGCGAGCGCCGCGAGCACCACAGGCACGCCGGCGAGCCGGAGCGCGGCTCGCCGGCGGCGAACGCTTCGGTCAGGAGGCAAGCGATTCGGGAGCGACGCGCTCGGCCGAAGACCGCTTGCCGGAAGCGTCGGTCCGGGAACTGCGACTTCAGATAGACCCAAGCCGAGGAGCCGAGCTGACGGAGGAAGCGTGGCTCCTCGGCGACCAGCCGCACGATGCCGCGCAAAACGTCGGGCCGGCAGTAGAAGATCGAGTAGAGGCGATGGAAGTAGCTTTCGAGCATCTCCTCGTTCAAGCCGCTCGGCACGAACACGAAATTCATGGCGTTCATCCGCTCCCAGTCCTCGTCGAAGCGGCCGAACTCGCGGATCGTTGGATAGGCGGGCGTGCCGGGGTAAGGGGTGAATTTCGTCACCTGGCACAGATCGAGCTCGACGACCTTGAGAAACTCCGCGGTCTCCTCGAGCGTCTGCAGCGTCTCCGTCGGGTGACCGATCATCAAGTAGCCCTTTGGTTCGGATGCCGGCGGCGCGGGTCATCCGAAGAGTCTCGCGCATGCGGGGCAACCGTCACCTCGCGCTTGACGACGTCGAGGATCCGCTGCGAGCCGGACTCGATGCCGTAGGCGATCTGCCAGCAGCCGGCCCGCCTCATCAGCCGCAGCGTGTCCAGGTCGAGAAGGTTCGGATGACTGTTGCAGCTCCAGCTGAAATCGAAGCCGCAGGCGAGGAACGCTTCGCAGAGCTCGACGACGCGCTTCTTCTTCACGGTGAAGAGGTCGTCGTAGAAGATGATGTGCCGCACGCCGAGATCGACGAGGTGTTGGCAGTGGCGGAGCACCGATTCCGTCGTGTGGTAGCGGCCGAGCTTACCCGACGTGGAGCGATCGCAGAACGAGCACGAGAACGGACACCCGCGGCTCGTCACCAGAGTCGCGACCGGCGATTTCCGGTAGCTGAAGAGCGACGGATGGAAGCAGTGCGGGAATCCCCGCACGAGATCCCACGCCGGAAGCGGCAGGGAGTCGAGATCGGTGAGATACGGAGACCGGGGATTGGCGACGATCTCGCCCGTTTGCGTGCGGTAGACGAGCCCAGGACAACCCTCGAGCGCATTTCCTTCGTGCAGACGCGCGAGGAGCTCGAAGAACGAGATCTCCCCTTCACCGATGATTCCAAACTCGAGATCCGGGAAGGCGCCGAGCGTGCGCTCCGGAACCGCGCTGACGTGCGGCCCGCCGACGACCGTGACCACTTCGGGAGCGGATCGCTTGAGAAGCCCGGCGATCCGCGCCGCATTGGTGATCGAGATCGTGGTCGCGGAGAAGCCGACGACGTCCGGTCGAAACCCGAGAACCCGATCGGCCACGTTTGCGGGCGTCTCGCCGCTGCCTTTGGCGTCGAAGATCGCGACGTCGTATCCCTTGCGCCGCGCCACCGCCGCGAGCACCAGCATCCCGATGCCCGGAATCGATTCCTCGCTCTGGCGGAGCCGATCCATGGTCCGATCCCAAAAGACGTAGGGAGGCTCGACAAGCGCGATCCGCCGAACCATCCGGCCGAGGCTCATGCGGGAGCTATAGGCCAATGCTCGAGTGCTGCCAAGCCGCGGCGCGACCGAGTACGCGTTTTCATTGCGCGGCTTTCCCGCTAGAAGCCCGGTGTGCCTGCGCAGCCATCCGGGACTCGCGCGACGGCGATTTCCTGGAAGCTCGGACTCAAGATCGCCGTGAGCGCCGGTCTGCTGGTGTATCTTTCGCGGCGGGTCAGCTTCGCGGAGATCGGCAGCTTCCTGGCCCGCGCCGACCGTACGCTGCTCGCGGCCGCGCTGGCTCTCTATCTAGCAGGGCAGGTGATCTCGGCGATCAAATGGCGGCGGCTCGCCGTCGCGGTGGGCTTTCGCGCGGGCCCGCCGCGGTTCATCGCGTACTATTTCATCGGCATGTTCTTCAACGCATTCGGCTTCGGTACGGTCGGGGGCGACGTGGTGCGCGCCTTCTACCTCGCGGGCCAGGGCGGCCGGCGCGGGCTCGCGATCAACACCGTCGTAGCGGACCGCGTGAGTGGTCTGGTGGTGCTTCTCGCAATTGCCCTCGCGGCGCTAGTCGCGTTTCACCAATACGATCTGCCCGCGTGGATCTACTGGGGCGTCATCGTTCTCGCCTCCGCGCTGCTCGGCGGCTGGAGGCTGCTTCCGCGGGTGCTCCCCGCGCTGTTGCCCCGAGAGAATCGCTTGCGACGGCTCGTCGAGCAAGACCTCGCCCCCTATTGGAACGACGACCGGTTGCTCATCGCCGTCGGCGCCTTGTCCTGCTTGTTCCACCTGTCGCAGATCGGCGTGCTGATGATCCTCACGCGCGCGCTCGGGCTCGACGTACCCTGGTCCTACTGTTTCATTCTCGGCCCGCTCGTGAACATCATGGCGGCCGTCCCCGTAAGCCTCAACGGGCTCGGCGTTCGCGAGGGCGGATACGTTTTTTTCCTCGCGCACATCGGCGTTGCCCGGGAGTCGGCGATCGCGTTTGCGCTCAGCTGGTTTGCCGTCGTGATGCTCGCGGGCGTCGCCGGCGGGCTCGTCTATCTGGGATACCGTCAGAGGCCGGAAGCAAGCGGGCAGGGATAGAACCGAGGGTCGGAAGTCAAGGCTTCGATGCTGCGCTGAGCCGCATGGGACAAGGACGAGAGAAAGAAATTCCTTGACAAAGATTTTACCGCTACCTAATGTCGCGCAACTTTTCGGAGGGAGGGTGGGCCATGACCAAATCGCAGTTCGTGGCGAAGTTGGCGGAGCAGTCGGGGTTGTCGAAGAAGCAGGCGGATACCGTCCTGACAGAGATGGTCAGCATGATCATCGGGGCCGTGAAGAAGGGGGATGCAGTCAAGATCCCCAACCTCGGTGCATGGAAGAAGCGGAAGACGAGCGCCCGGATGGGGCGAAATCCGCAGACCGGAGAGCCGATCAAGATTCCCGCGCGCGTGAAGGTCCGCTTCAGCGTCGCGAAGAGCTTCAAGGAATCCGTTCTCGGCGCGAAGAAGTAGTTCTATCGTCGTAAGCTGGCCGAGACCGACGCACTCGGCCAGGGCCTTCGACTCCCGGAGGAACCTGCCCGGGCAGCGCGGGGGCCAAGGTGAGCGGAGGACCTGGCCGAAACGTGCCGGCTACCGGCCCGCCCCGTGAGGCCGGAGCTCGTTGCGTAACCTCTTTTATATTCTCGTCGCCTTCGGGCTCGCGCTCCAATGGCTCGTCGTCCGAGCGCTCCACCTCGAAGGAAGCAGCCCGCTCGTCGACAGCGTCTGCGCGGGCGCTGCGATCTTCGGCTCGGCGTTTCTGCTCTCCTGGGCAGCGGAAGCGGCACAGGTCGACATCCCGCGCGCGCTCGCGATGGCGTTTCTCGCCCTCATCGCCGTGCTGCCGGAGTATGCGGTCGACATGTACTTCGCGTGGCAGGCGCCGCATCGCGAAGGATACACGGCCTTTGCCACCGCCAACATGACGGGCGGCAACCGCCTGCTGATCGGGCTCGGTTGGGCGACCGTGGTCGCCACCGCGTGGCTACGCACGCGAGCGCGCGCGTTCTTGCTCGATCGTTCGCAATCGGTCGAAGTCTTCTTTCTCCTCGTTGCCACGCTCTACTCGTTCGCGATCCCTTTGAAGCAGACGATCAGCCTCTGGGACTCGACGATCTTGATCAGCCTCTTCGTCGCCTACATGATCCTGGCCGGGCGCGCCGAGCACCAGGAGCCGGAGCTCGGCGGGCCCGCCGAATCGATCGCGGCGCTCTCGACCCGGGGCAGACGTACCGTCGTCGTCTTTCTGTTCCTCTACGCGGCGGCCGCCATCCTGCTCGCGGCCGAGCCGTTCGCCGAAGGGCTGGTGGCGACGGGACGAACGTTCGGGATCGAGGAGTTCCTGCTGGTCCAGTGGCTGGCGCCGCTCGCCTCCGAGTCTCCGGAGTTCATCGTCTGCATCCTCTTCGCGTGGGCGGGAAAGTCGAGCGCCGGGATCAGCGCGCTCGTGTCGTCGGCCGTAAACCAATGGACGCTCTTGATCGGCATGCTGCCGATCGTCTACAGCGTTTCAGCCGGCGCTCCGCTCGCGATGCCGCTCGACGAGCGACAGATCGAGGAGATGCTGCTCACCACCGCGCAGTCGATCTACGCGGTGACGATCATCGCGGACCTTCGCTTCAGCGTTCGCGAGGCGATCATCCTGCTTGCTCTGTTCGCGTGCCAGCTCCTCTTCACCGATGCCGTCGCGCGCTACGTTCTCTCGGGAGTGTATTTGTCCATGACTGCCTTCGTCGCCACCGTCGGCGGGGCGGATAAGCGGCGCGCGTTCCGCGAGCTACCGGCCTTCGTGTTCGGGCGCGGCGACTAACCCAGATCGACCTCAGCCGAGCGCGCCGGCGGCGGAGAGCGCGTCGATCTCCGCCGCGGAGTAGCCGAGGACTTCCCCGAGCACTTGCCGGGTATGCTCCCCGAGGCAGGGCGCCGGGGCAGCGACGGCACAGGGAGTGTCGGAAAGCTTCCAGGGAATTCCGCCGTGATGGCGGGGGCCGACCTCCGGGTGCGGCAGATCGACGAAGAACGCGCGAGCATTCAGATGAGGGTCCTCGGCGATATCCTGGTTCGTCATCGTCGGAAACGCCGCGACCCCCGCAGCCTGCAACCGCTCCGTCGCGTCCCCGGCGGACAGCGTCGTCGACCAGCTCGTCACCCGCTCCTCGAGCGCATCCTCGTTCCGCTTGCGGTCGACGGCGGTGGCGAAGCGCGGATCCGTGACGAGCTCGCCGGCTCCCATCACGGAACAGAGGGCCCGCCACTCCTCGTCTGTGCCGACGGCGATCGACACCCAGCGATCCGTACCGGCAGAGCGAAACACCCCGTGGGGCGCCATTTGGGGATGGCGATTCCCGTCGCGCGCCGGCGGCGCTCCGTTCATCTGGAATTCGAAGAGCGCGTCGGGGAGCAGGCTCGCGGACGCCTCCCAGAGCGAGACGTCGATGAACTGTCCTTCACCGGTCCGCTGCCGGTGGCAAAGCGCGGCGAGCACGGCAAGCGCGCCGTGAAGGCCGGCCGTGGGGTCCCCGTAGGAGATGCCGACGTGCATCGGCGGCCCGCCCTTGTATCCCGTGACGGACGAGAAACCGGCGAGTGGCACCGTCGCTGGCCCGTACGAGACGAAGTCCCGGTCGGGGCCGGAGCGTCCGTAACCGGAGATCGACACCATGATGGCGTCGGGCTTCAGGCGTCGGACCTCGGCGTAGCCGAGGCCCATGCGATCCATGACGCCGTTGGCGAAGTTTTCGGCGACGATGTCGCTCATCGAGATCAGGCGGCGGGCGACCTCGAGCCCGCGTGGATTCTTGAGATTGAGCGCGAGCGAGCGCTTTCCTTGGTTGTACTGGTTGAAGTATCCGCTCCGGTTCAGGCCCGGCTGAGAGTCGGCGAAGGGTGGTATGAGCCGAGTGACGCACGGCCGCCCGGGCGTCTCGACGCGGATGACGTCCGCTCCGAGATGGGCGAGCTGGAGGGTACAGAAGGGCCCCGCCCAGACCCACGAAAAATCCGCGACACGAATTCCCGCCAAGGGCTTCCCGCTCATCGGTCCTGGCCTCCTGCCGACGTGCCAATCTCGGCCATGACCTCGCCCGTGTGTTCGCCCAGTCGGGGAGCGGGCCGGCGAAGCTCCCAGGGTGTCCGCGAGAAGAGGTAGGGCGCGCCGGGCGCGCGCAGCGCCCCGACTCCGGGCCGCGTGAACGAGACGAAGAAGCCGCGCGCGTTCAAGTGCTCCGAGGAAAGCAGGTCTCCCATCGTCGACACCGGAGCGATCGGCACGCGTCGGCTCTGCAGATGGTGATAGAGCGTGTCCACGGTCTGTTCGGCCATCCACTCGGCGAGCATCGGCTTCAATGCGTCCCAGTTGGCCGCGCGCTGTAACCGATCGGAGAAGATGTCGAGGGCGGCCCACTCGGGGCTTCCCATGACCTCGACGAACGTCTTCCATTGATGCTCTTCGACGGCGCAGAGGAAGACCCACCCGTCTTTGCACTCGAAGAAGTCGAGCGGTTGGATCGGCTTGTTGCCGAGGCGCGAGGCGGTGAGCTGGCAATAGGGCCAGAAGGGGTAGGTGAGCTCGAGGATCGTCACCAGGCACTCTTGTGCCGAGACCTCGACGTGCTGGCCCCTTCCCGTCGCAGCGCGCGCGAAGATCGCGCCGAGCGAAGCGATCGCCGCATTCAGTCCCGGCCTGGAAGGCTGCCTGGTAACCGAACGTACGGAGCGGCGGCAGGTCATCGGTTCCCGGGCCGCCTCCATTGATGTAGGCGAGGCCGCCGGCGTTCCAGAGGTTCAGATCATACGCGTTGTAGTCGCGATGAGGGCCGGAAAGCCCGAACGGCGTGATCGACGTGGCGACGAGTCGCCGGCGATCGCGCAGCACGACGTCGGGCGAGAGACCGTAGCCGGCGAGCTTCGCGGGCGCGAAGTCGTGAATCAACAGGTCGGCACGATCGAGGAGGCTGGCGAGGATCGGTCGATCCTCCGACGAATCGAGGTCGAGAACGATGCCGCGCTTGTTGGTGTTGAGATAGAGAAATAGGCCGCTCGCGTCGCGATCGACCCGGCCGCGGGGAAACGGTCCGAGCTCGCGGGTGAGATCACCGCGCGGAGATTCCACCTTCACGACGTCGGCGCCGAGGTCGCCGAGGAGCTTTGCGGTATACGCGGCGGCAAAGCCCGATCCCACCTCGACGACGCGAAGATGCGAGAGGGCGCCAGCGCTCATCGCGGGTCCCTTAACACACGCGCGGCGCCCCGCCAAACGGCGCGCCCGGCTCAGTGAAGACCGCGCGGTGCGGGAAGGAGATTCAGAACCTCTGCCGGGCTTCGCAGGCTCGGCGACTTTGCCGAGAGCGAGCATGAGATCGGTGTGTGAATATTCCTCGACCGGCCATTCACGGACGATCGTCCAGTCCGCGCCTTCCTTGAAGAGGAGATGCACGCGCTTTTGATCTTCGGTCAATCCGACCGCCACCCGGCCGCTCGGCGTCGTCGAGAACAAGACGTAACCCGCTCGTTTGGTGGTCACGAAGTACATGGCCGTCTCAAAGCTCTCCATCCGTCGTCGCGCACACCCCGAGCGAGTCGAACCGGACCGCCTGCGAATACCCGAGGAGGTGCAACCCTTGCTCGTCGAACTGCCCGGCGGTGACGAATCCTCCGTCGCTGGTCGCGCTCGACGACCAATCCCACTCCGCTTCGAGAAGGCGCTCGCCGCGCAGCGCCGCATAAAGAAGCGTATCGTAGACGATCTCGACCGCGCTTCTGCGCCGCAGTGGCAAGCCGAGGAGGCGACTGCGGGTTTGCAGCTCCTCGTCCTGCTCTAGGTACGACAGGTTGCGGCTTCGCGAGTAGAGACCCTTGTCGACGAGCGCCCACCCCGGGCGACACGTCTCCTCGCTCGCGAACGGCTCGCGCGCGTACCAGGGGTCTGACGAAGACTTCCCTGGGTCGGTGCGACCCGGAAAACGCGTTCCGAGCTCGGCGATCGTCAGCGGCTTGCCGGCGGCGGTGCGCGCCACTCGAAGAACCAGCATCATCCCGTCGTCGGCTGCGCGCATCAGCTGGTCGTTTCCGAACGGCAACCGCTCGTGGACCGCGCGCTGCGCTGCCTCGCCCGGGTCCCCATCGATGAGCGGCGACACTTCGTCCCAGCCGAGAAAGTCGGCGGCGAAGACGCGTCGTGCGTCGGCGATGCGCGCGTTCTCCACTGAGGAGCGCATCTTAGGAAATCCGCCGAGCACAGACAACCGAGGTCGCCACGTTGCGAAGCTCCGACCGGTCGGTTAGGAACGGCCGCGATGGCGATCTTCGAATACCAGCGCCGCGTTCGCTATTTCGATACCGACCAGTTCCAGGCCGCGCATCACTCGCGCGTATATCTCTGGTTCGAAGAAGCGCGGACCGAGCTCTTGCGGACGCTCGGCCGCCCCTACCAGGAGCTCGAGGGTGCGGGCATCTTCTTTCCGGTTCGTGAAGCCGGTTGCCGCTACCGCGGTCTGGCGCGTTTCGACATGCTGCTCGACGTGGCGATCGATCGAATCGAGGTGCGCGGCGCGAGCCTTCGCTTCGACTACCGCGTGACCTCGTCCGAGGTGCCGATAGCCGACGGCTATACGCTGCACGCTTGCGTCGATCGTCACGGTAAGGTCGTGCGCTTGCCGAACGACGTGCGCGCGCTCTTCGAGGCCCGCTAGCCGCCCAGTTGATACATATCGCGGTTCTCGGTCGAGTGGCCGCGGTCGAGCGCGTGTCCGGTCGGCTTGGCAGCGACGGCGCGGAGCAGTATCGCGCGAACGGCGTCGACGCCGCCGCCCGATCGGATCGCGCGCTTCACGTCGAGCTCGTCGTCGTTCAACAAGCAGAGATGGAACTTGCCGTCGGCCGTCAAGCGCATGCGGTTGCATGTGCCGCAATAGGGTTCGCTGACGGGGCTGATGAAGCCGATCACGCCGCGCGCCTGCGGCAGCCGAAAATTCTTCGACTCGTCGGCGGGGTTCTGGGACGAAAGCGGCGCGAGCGTCCCGAGCGCGGTCTTCGATCCGCCGGCGCGTGTCACGATTCGAGACGAACTGGCTGCGCGCGATTGCGGCGGCGTCGTCACGGCCGAGTGGCATGAGCTCGATGAATCGCACGTGCCAGTCGCGCGTCAGGGTGAGCGCCGCGAGCTCGACGACGTCGCGGTCGTTGTAGTCGCGCGCCACGACCGTGTTCAACTTGAGCGGCGTGAGGCCGGCGCTCTCCGCGGCTTCGATTCCCTTCCAGATCCTCGCCAGATCGCCCCAGCGCATGATCTGTCGAACGCGCTCTTCGTTCAGCGTGTCGATGTGGATGTTGACCCGTCGCAGACCAGCGCTCTTCAGGCGTTCGGCGAGCCTCGGCAGCAAGATCCCGTTGGTCGTCATCGCAATGTCGTCCAGACCGGGGATCGAGGCGAGGCGCGAGACGATCTCGACGAGGTCGGAGCGCAAGGTCGGCTCGCCGCCCGTCAGCCGCATCCGCCGGAAGCCGGCCGCCATGGCCGCGCGCCCGACGGTCTCGATCTCGGCGGCGCTCAGCAATTCTGGCGGCGGCGCAAACGAGAGCCCGGCGAGCGGCATGCAATACACGCAGCGCAGGTTGCAACGATCGATCAGGGAGATCCGCAGGTAGTCGATCTCGCGTCCGAACCGATCGGCGGGCATGCTCCGTTCCCTCACTCAGAAGACCCGATCGCGGAGCTCGCGGATCAGGCTTTCCAGGAAGTCACGGTACGGCGTGTCGGGGAGCGAATCAAGGGAGGTGGCGGCGCTGCGCGTGTAGGTGATGGCCTCGTGTCGGACGCGCTCGAGCACGCCGCTCCTGGCGATTTCGCCGAGGCCCTGCTGGATGTCTTCCTCGCCCGCATCGGTCCGCTCCCAGACGCGCGCCAGCACGGGGCTTTTCGGCAGCGCGAGCACGATCGGCAGCGACGGGTTGCCGTCGCGCAGGTCGATGCCGACGGGCTTCCCGGTCTGCGTCGGGTCGCCGATCACGTCGAGAAGATCGTCGATCACTTGAAACGCCATGCCGATCGAGCTGCCGCAGCGCGCGAGCTCCTCGACGAGTCGGCGGTCGGCCCCGGCGATGCGCGCGGCGATCCGCGCTCCTGCCTGAAACAGGGAGGCGGTCTTGCGGCGGATGACCTCGTGATAGTCGGCGATCGATATTGCGGCGTTGCGGCGCAAGCGCGCCTGCATGATCTCGCCTTCCGTCAGCGCGATGCAGGCGTCGGACGCCCAGCGCACGATGGTCTCTTCGAAGCGCCCGCAGATCTCGAACGCCCTCGAGAAAAGGAAGTCTCCCGTCACGAGGGTGTCGGCGGCGCCAAATTTGAGATAGGCGGATGCCCGGCCCCTGCGCACTTCTCCGGCGTCGATGATGTCGTCGTGAAGCAGGGTGGCCGAGTGGATCAGCTCGAGCGCGGCACCGAGGTCGACCATGTCGCCCGGGTCGTCACCGCCGCAGGCCCGGAACGCCGACATCGCCACGAGCGGGCGGATTCGCTTGCCGCCGGCGCCGATCAGATGAAGCGCGATCTCGGCGAGCCGCGATTCGCGCGAGCGGATCGTCTCGTGGATCTTCCGCTCCACCGCGGCCATGTCCGCGGCGAGTAGGTCGCCCGCGGCGTGGGTTTCCGCGACGGAGGATTTCGACGCGCTTGTCACCGGGGGTCCGTGAAAGACGTGAGATATCGGCCAAAGGGTGATCAATGTCAACGAAGCAAACGGCGCAAGTTCCTCCGCGCAGCGACGTTGAATTTCCACGGGGCCCGGGCTAGTGGTGTCTCCACCCTCCGTGTCGCTCGAGCAAGAGATCGAATCGCGTCTCGACAGCGTCGCGTTCCCCGGCTTTCGCCACAGCATCCTGCGCTACGGTCTCGTCGAGAGCGCGCGTAGCGAGGGTGGTGACGTGACCGTGACGCTGCGTCCCGTCAGCACGCGGCGTGAGGTCGCGCAAGCGATCGCCGAGCGAATTCGCGAGGCGCTGTCGACGCTCCCCGGCGTTCGCTCGGTCGACATCGCGACCGCGGCTCCCGTGCACGCGGAGGGGCACGGCCACGCTCACGCTCCGGCGGCGCCGAGCCAGATCGCGATTCCCGGGGTGCGCCGTGTGGTCGCCGTATCGAGCGCCAAGGGCGGGGTCGGCAAGTCGACGGTCGCGGTGAATCTCGCAGTCGCGCTTCAACGAGGCGGCGCCAAGGTCGCGCTGATGGATTCCGACGTATACGGGCCATCTGCGCCGCTGATGATGGGAGTCGACGCCCGGCCCCGCTCGGTCGGCAGCAAGATCGCGCCGATCGAGCGCTATGGCGTGGACATCATGTCGATGGGATTTTTTCTCGACGACAGCTCGCCAGTCATCTGGCGCGGGCCGATGGTGATGGGGCTCGTGCGTCAATTCTTGCGCGACGTGGATTGGGGTGAACAGGACTACATGATCGTCGACATGCCGCCGGGCACAGGCGATGCAGCGCTTACGCTCGCTCAGCAGGTACCACTTTCGGGGGCAGTGATCGTGACCACGCCTCAGCAGGTCGCGCTCGCCGACGTGGAGCGGGGCATCGGGATGTTTCGCCAGCTGCAGGTACCGTTGCTCGGGATCGTAGAGAACATGAGCTACTACGTCTGTCCGGACTGCGGCGAGCGAGAGGAGATCTTCGGATCGGGCGGCGGGGATTCCTTGGCGCGGAGGTTTGGCGTGGAGCTTCTCGCCAAGCTGCCGCTGGTAGCGGAGATTCGCGAGGGCGGGGACGCGGGCGGGCCGATCACCGTGACAGCCCCCGACCATGCGGTCAGCCGGCAGTTCGCGGCGCTCGCCCAAGCGATCGATCGGGCGCTCACGGCGCCGGGCAGCGCCGGTTGAAGGGGCGATCGAGTTCGAGCTCGGAGGTTGCTTTACAACCGGCGTGCCGTCCCCTATAACTTCGGTCTTTAACTACGTTTTATCCAACTCGAGGGTAGGATTGGCATATGCCTAGAGTTCGTCTCGGAATAGTTGGTGTGGGAAATTGTGCCTCGAGTTTGCTCCAAGGCATCGAGTACTACCGGGACGGGGAGGGGCCGAAGCAGGCCACGACAGGCGGCCTGATGCACCTAGATCTCGGGGGCTATCGGCCGGGTGACATCCAGGTCGTGTGTGCCTTCGACATCGACGAGCGCAAGGTTGGGAAGCCTCTGGAGGTGGCCGCCTTGGCGCCGCCCAATTGTACCCAGCAGCTCTTCCCTAAGCTCCCCAACTACAAGGTCCGCGTCGAGATGGGTCCACTGCTCGATGGGTTTTCGGAGCACATGCTCCAGTACCCGCCCGAGCAGCGCTTCGTGCCGTCTTCGCTCCCCGCGGTGGATGTCGCGCAGGTGCTGAGGGCTACCAAGCCGGACGTGGTCGTCAGCTACCTTCCGGTCGGCAGCCAGAAGGCCGCCGAGCACTACGCACGTGCCTGCCTGGACGAGGGCGTGAGCTTCGTCAATTGCATGCCGACCTTCATCGTCTCCGACCCGCAGTGGAGCGAGGAGTTCACGCGGAAGAAGATTCCGGTGGTCGGCGACGACATCAAGTCGCAGCTCGGCGCAACCATCATCCACCGCTCGCTCGCCAAGTTATTCGCCGATCGTGGAATCCGGCTCGAGCGCATGTATCAACTGAATACCGGCGGCAATACCGATTTTCTCAACATGCTGAACCGTGACCGCCTCGGCTTCAAAAAAATCTCCAAGACCGAAGCCGTTCAGTCGAATCTGCCGGAGCGCATGGATAGCCACAATGTCCACATCGGTCCGAGCGACTACGTGCCGTGGCAGAAAGACAACAAGGTTTGTTTTCTGCGCATCGAAGGCAAGGGATTCGGCGGCGCGAAAATCGAACTCGAGGCGCGGCTGTCCGTCGAGGACAGTCCGAACTCCGCGGGCGTGGCCATCGACGCGATCCGTTGTTGCAAACTCGCGCGCGACCGCGGCATCGGCGGGCCGCTGCTCGGAGTCTCGTCGTATTTCATGAAGCACCCGCCTCGTCAGGTGTCGGACGACGTTGCCCGCGACGAAGTCGAACGCTTCATCCGCGGCGAGGGGCCGGGCTAACTGAGCAGGACGCTCGGTCGGAGACGGGATCGCGACCGACGGGAGCGATCGATGACAGACGCTCCTAACTCAGCACGACGCTCGATCGGAGACGGGATCGTGACCGACCGGAGCGATCGATGACGGACGCTCCTAGGCTCGGCAGGACGCTCGATCGGAGACGGGATCGCGACCGACCGCAATGGTCGAGGCAGCGTTCGCGGCGGGCGTGAAGCACTTCCTCCGCATTGCCCTGAGTCTCGGGCTTTCGGGCGTCTTCCTGTGGATCGCGTTGCGGGGGGTCTCGTGGCAAGAGACTGCGGCCGCGCTTCGCGAAGCTCACGTCGTCTACGTGCCCTTGATTTTCACCGTAGGGGTCGTGTCGCTCTATTTTCGAGCGCTGCGCTGGGGTGTTCTGCTCGGACCGATCGCCACGGTCGGCCGGCGATCGCTGTTCGCTGCGACCGCGATGGGATTCGCCGCCAACATGCTGCTCCCTCTCCGAGCGGGCGAAGTGCTCCGCCCTTGGCTCCTCGCGCGAAAGGAGCACTTGCCGCTGGCGCCGACGATCGCGACGGTGGCGGTGGAGCGACTGTTCGACATGGCGGTGCTGCTGCTTTTCTTCGGCGTGGCAACCCTCACGCTGCCGTTGCCACCGGAGTGGAGGCGATACGGCTGGTTCTTTTTGGGGACCTTCGTCGCATTCCTCGTCCTGCTCGTGGTGCTGCAGCGCCTTCCGGCCCGCACCGTTGCCGTGCTCGGTGTGGTACTGAAGCCCCTTCCGGAGCAAATCTCCGCGCCGTTTCTGCGGGTCGTCCACCAGTTCGCCGACGGACTCGGTAGCCTGAAGAGCGTGGCGGCGATCGCGCTCGCCGTCGCCTACTCGCTCATTGTCTGGCTCGGCCTGGCGGTCGCTTTCGGCCTTGGCATTTTGGCGTTCGATTTGTCGGTGCCGTGGGCCCGGGGCGCGCTGTCGTTGACGGCGATCGTCGCGATCGCGGTCGCGATACCGGGCGGGCCGGGATTCATCGGCATGTTTCAGGTGGGCTGCGAAGTAGCGCTCGGCGTCTACGGGATCGTCAAGAGCGTGGCCTTCAGCTATTCGGTGCTCGAGCACGTCGTGCAGTTCGCGAGCAGCGTTCTTCCCGGTCTATACTTCTTTCTCAGGGAGAACCTGAGCCTGAAGGAGATGCGGGCCGAGGCGTCCGCGGCCTCCGCGGAGCCCTTGGATGGACCCTAGATGCGAAAGATGCGAAGCGAAATTGTCCGGAGGGGCGAAATTTCCGATCGAGGCTAGATGCCTACGCTGAGCGAAAAGACGGTGGTCGTAGGGCTCTCGGGCGGCATCGCCTGCTACAAGGGCGCGGAGCTCGTGCGGGCGCTCGTCAAAGAAAACGCCCGTGTGCGCGTGATCATGACGCGGGGCGCGCAGCAGTTCATCACGCCGCTCACCTTGCAAACCCTCTCCGCGCACCCGGTCGGCACCGACACGTTCGATCTCACGCAGGAGTCCGAAATCGGCCACATCAAGCTCGCCGATTCGGCGGACGCGCTGCTGATCGCTCCCGCAACTGCCAACGTGATCGCCAAGCTCGCCCACGGTATCGCCGACGATCTCTTGAGCACGGTCGCGCTCGCGACGCGCGCGCCGATCGTCGTCGCGCCGGCAATGAACGTGAACATGTTCCGCAACCCTACCGTGCAAGCGAATCTCGCGCGACTGCGGGAGCTCGGCATGCGGATCGTCGATCCGGACGAAGGCTTCCTCGCCTGTGGATACGAGGGACCCGGCCGGCTCGCCTCCGAGGCCGCGCTGCTCGAGGGCCTCAAAGCCGCGCTCACGCCACAGACGCTCAAGGGCGAACGCGTGCTGGTGACGGCTGGCCCGACGCGCGAGGCGATCGACCCCGTGCGCTTCGTCTCGAATCGCTCGTCGGGAAAAATGGGCTCCGCCGTCGCCGCTTCGGCTTGGCGTCGGGGCGCGTCGGTCGTGCTCGTGACCGGGCCTACGAACCTCGATTCGCCACCGGGGGTCGAGCGCATTTCGGTGACGACGGCCGCGGAAATGCGGGACGCGGTCCTCGGCCGCGAGCCGTGGGCGACGGTCGTCGTGATGACGGCGGCGGTCGCGGACTATCGGGTCGCCAACCCCGCTCGTCAGAAGATCAAGAAAGCGAGCGGGGCGCTTTCGCTCACCCTCGAACAGACGACCGACATCCTCTCCGAAGTCGGCGCGCGGCGGCGCCCCGACCGGCTGCTCGTCGGCTTCGCGGCCGAGACGGAGCACGGCATCGAGCATGCGCGGCGAAAACTTCGAGAAAAGCGGCTCGACCTGATCGTCCTGAACGACGTGAGTCAGGCCGACGCCGGCTTCGACGTAGACACGAACCGCGTCTGGCTCATCGGCGCGGAGGGAGAAGCGGAGGGCTGGCCGCTGTTGGACAAGGAAGAGGTCGCTGAACGGCTGATGGACCGCGTGGCCGCCGTGCGCAAGCCGCGCGGCAAGGCAGACGGTCGGACGGAGTCACGCATCCGACGGGAGCGGCCGGTCGAGTCCTGACGCGCGCGCGCTCGGGACGCTTCTGCGCGGGAACCAAGCCGAGCCGCCCCTCAGACTCGGGCTACGCGGTGCAGTCACGCCGAGTCGAGCTCTGGGACGCGACCTTCCCGGCAGGCCGCGTCGAATGCCTCGAGGAAGCGCCGCCGGATGTCTTCGATCGGCACGCGGCGGCGTCGAAGTTCGCGCAGCTTGCGACGCACCTCCTTGGCGCGCCGCAGGCTCTCGTGGCCGTTCGGATCGTAGCGCAACACCGCCGCCTGTTCGCCGTTCTCCAAGAGATCGCGGATCGCGCCGATGCACAACCCGTTGTAGCGATCCATCTCGCTCTCCGCCAACGAGAAGCGTGAGCGCGCGGTGATTCGGCGCAGCGTCGCCTGCCAGCGGCGAAGATGCTGGAGGGCCACCATCGACTCGAAGATCCGCTTGTTCGTGCGAAAGGAGAAGAGGGTCTTTCCCACCACGCGCTCGACCAGCGCGTCGCATTCGGAGAAGTCGCGGTTCGAAACGCCGCGAAGGAGATCGCGGTGCGCGTCCTCGAGCTGCGCGTCGAACCGCGCCTCCCAGTAGACGTGACGCCGGGCAGCGCTCGGGAAGCTCATGACCAACTGGGTCGGGACGAAGTAGTTGTGCGAGTACGTGTCCGAGCAGAGGTGCGAGAGGTACCCGTACGCAAATGCTCGCTCGAGCGGCGAGTGGGCGGCGTCGAAAATCTTCCAGCCGACGCGCCAGCTGTGACAGTGCGTGTAGATCGACCGCGTGTAGCGCTTCACCTGGACGATGTCGGCGGCGATCGTGCCGTAGAGGTATTCCCAACGGTGCTTGCCCAGCAGTTCTTGTAGCGCCGCCGTGAGGTTGGTAGGGTCTCGCAACGCCTCTGCGCCGTGATAGAGGTGCGTCACCGGACCCCACGCCCAAGCAGAATCCGGCAAAGCGAGGAGGATCACGGCAGCGCCGACGAGCGCGAGCCAAGGCATCCTAGTTCCCAAACGTACAATGGCGGACCTCACGCGACAAGAGAAGCTACGGGCAGTGATCGGCGGCTTCCGCGCGTGGGTTGAGGATACGCGCGACTCGTTCGTCGACGGGTTTCCTCGGGGAGGGAGCGTCCTGCCCGCGACGCGAGTCGAGGCCTCAACGCGCGCGCCGGGCGCGGATGCCGACGGTGTCGCGCTCGGCGCCGTCCGTGTGGATCTCGGTGACTGCCGTCGCTGCAAGCTCTGCGAGCGCCGAACCCAGATCGTTTTCGGCGTAGGAAACCCGCGCGCCGCGCTCATGTTCATCGGCGAAGGGCCGGGGGAAGAAGAGGACCGTCAGGGAGAGCCCTTCGTCGGCCGGGCCGGTCAGCTGCTGACCGAGATAGTAACCAAGGGCATGGGACTTCGGAGAAGCGACGTCTACATTGCCAACGTCGTCAAATGCCGACCCCCGGGAAACCGCAATCCCGAGCCCGACGAGATCGCGGCATGCCAGCCGTTTCTGCTCGCGCAGATCGATTCAGTCGGTCCCCAGGTGATCGTCGCGCTCGGCAAGTTCGCCGCGCAAACCCTGCTCGAGACCGCGACGCCGATCAGCAAGCTACGCGGCCGCTGGTTCTCGTTTCGGGGCCGGCGCCTGATGCCGACGTTTCATCCCTCGTATCTGCTCCGCAATCCCGGCGACAAGAAGCTCGTGTGGGAGGACATTCAGCTCGTCATGCAGGAGCTCGGACTCCCATTGCCGAAAGGCAGCATGAAGGAAAAGAGCTGAGCAGGGGCTCCGTCGCCTTCATGCGTATCGAGCAGTTCGACTACGAGCTACCGGCAGATCGGATCGCGCAGTTCCCTCCCCCTGAGCGCGGCTCTTCGCGGCTGATGGTTCTCGATCGCGCGCGCGGAGCCTGGACGCACTCGGAGTTTCGAATGCTTCCGCGGTGGCTCGGCACCGGGGATCTCCTGGTTCGAAACGACACGCGGGTCATGCGGGCGCGGCTGCGCGGCGAGCGCGACGGTGGCGGCGACGTCGAGCTCATGCTGCTTCGCCGCGAGGGTCGGGCAGACGGGGGAGAAGTCTGGTGCTGCCTCGCCCGTCCGGGACGTCGGCTGCGGCGCGGAAGCTCGGCAAGGCTTCGCGGCGGAATCGTCGCCACCTGGCTCGACGACGGAGACGATGAGGGTCTTCGCCGCGTGCGTCTCGTTGGGCGTCGCCCGATCGCGACGTTACTGGAAGAGGTCGGCGAAGTGCCGCTGCCCCCGTACATCAGGCGGGCGCCGTGCGAAGAGGACGTCATCGCCTACCAGACGGTCTACGCCCGCGCGCTCGGCGCGGTGGCCGCCCCCACGGCGGGACTCCATTTCACCGAGGCGATGCTCGGCGGACTTCATCGAGACGGAATCGAGATCGTCAGTCTCACCCTTCACGTCGGACCGGGAACGTTCGTTCCGATGCGCGGCAAGCGGATCGACGAGCATCGGATGGCGGCGGAGCGAGTGGAGATCCCGGCACGAACCGCCGATCGAGTCGTGGCCGCCAAGCGCGAAGGTCGCCGCGTGGTCGCCGTTGGTACGACGACAGTACGTGCGCTCGAGGGGGCGCTCGGCGATCTCGAGCCCCGGGCACGGTCGACGGAAGTCGATCTCTTCATCGTGCCCGGCTTTCACTTCCGCGTCGTGGACGCGCTGATCACGAACTTCCATCTGCCGCGCTCGACGCTGCTCATCCTGGTTGCGGCGTTCGCCGGCAGGGAGCTCCTGCTCGACGCCTACCGTGCGGCCCTCGCCGAGTGCTACCGCTTCTACAGCTACGGTGACGCCATGTTGATCGCATGACGGCGCGACCGTTTCGCTTCGAGGTGCTACGACGAGACTCGGGGAGCCGAGCCCGGACCGGCCGCATCGCAACCGCTCGCGGAATCGTGCAGACGCCCGCGTTCATGCCGGTCGCGACGGTCGGGGCGGTGAAGGGGATCACGCCGCAGGAGCTCCGCCGTCTCGGCGCCGAAATCGTGCTCGCCAACGCCTACCACCTTTCCCTCCGGCCGGGTGTGGAAGTGATCCGAGAGCTCGGGGGCCTCGCCAAGTTCATGGGTTGGGACGGGCCGGTCCTGACGGACAGCGGCGGATTTCAGGTCTTCAGCCTCGCAAAGCTCGTGGATCTCGACGCGGAAGGCGTGCGAATCCGCTCTCATCTCGACGGTTCGATCCAAGACCTGACCCCAGCTCGGGTGGTCGAGATCGAGGAGGCGCTCGGCGTCGACATCTTGATGCCGCTCGACGACTGTCCTCCATACCCCTCGGAGCAGCGCCGTATCGAGGAATCGGTTTCGCGCACGGCGCACTGGCTCGCTCGTTCACGACGCGCGTGGAAGGGTGGGGGAGCACTCTTCGGGATCGTACAAGGCGGCGTGTTCGACAACCTGCGGGCGCGAAGCGCCGAGCTTGCCGTCGGGCTCGACCTGCCAGGCTACGCGGTCGGCGGACTGTCGGTCGGCGAGCCGCGCCCGCTCTTCTACGAAGTCGCGCGGGCGACCGCCGATCGCCTCCCTTATGAGCGACCGCGCTATCTGATGGGAGCCGGAACGCCCGAGGATCTCGTCCAGCTCGTGTCGATGGGTTACGACCTCTTCGACTGCGTGTTGCCGACCCGCAACGCTAGGAACGGGACCCTCTTTACGTCGAGCGGTCGACTGAACATCCGCAACGCTCGCTTCGCGAGGGACCCCGCACCCGTCGATCCGAGCTGCGCCTGTGCCGTGTGCAGGCGCTTTAGCCGCGCCTATCTCCGCCACCTCGCCGTCGCCGGGGAGATTCTCTCGCCCATGCTCAATACCATTCACAATCTCGCCTTCTACCTGGGATTGCTCGCCGACATGCGCCGAGCACTTGAGCAGGGCCGGTTTCCGGAATACACATCCCGCACACTCGTCGACCTGTCGAGGGGAGGTCAGGAGCAAGAATGAGTCAGTTGGCGCTCGCCCAGATGACGGGCGGGGATGGGCCCTCAGCCTTCGGGCCAGCGGTGATGATGATGGCGATCTTCGCCATCTTCTACTTCCTGGTGATCCGCCCGCAGCAGACCAAGGAGCGCGAGAAGGATGATTTCCGCAGCAAGCTGAAAAAGGGCGACGAGGTGCTCGCGGCAGGCGGACTCTACGGCCGCGTCGTCGACATCAAGGGGTCCGTGATCTCGGTGGAGATCGCTGCGAACGTCCGCGTACGCGTGGACCGCAAGTCGATCGAGCCGTTGGTAGCGCGACCTGCGAAGGCGGAGGAAAAGGAAAGCAGCGGGGCATGAACCGGAATCTCCTTTATCGGACGCTCATCGTGGTGGCGGCGACCATGGTCGCCGTGATCTATCTCGTGCCGTCACTGGTGAGCGCGCTGCCATCGTGGTGGAAGGCGGTCCTGCCGGACCAGGCGATCCGCCTCGGTCTCGATCTCCAGGGCGGCATGCACCTCGTCCTCGAGGTGCAGACCGAGAAGGCGCTCGAGTTCAGCGTCGAACGCAGCGTCGAGGACCTGAAACGCGAGCTCCAAAACGCGCATGTGGCCGTTACGGGGGTGGCTCGCGACGGCAGTCGATCGATCACCATCCAGCTCGCCGAAGCGGGAAAGGCCGAGGAGGTCGCGGGGATCATGAAGGATCGCTTCCCGACCTACCAGCGGGTTACCTCTGACGTGGCTCCGGGGCAGCTCGAGTACACGTTGACGCCGAAGGAGATCGAACGGATTCAGGAGTTCGCGGTCGAGCAGTCGCTCGAGACCGTGCGCAACCGCATCGACCAGCTCGGTCTCTCCGAGCCGATCATCCAGCGTAGCGGATCCGATTCGATTCTCGTCCAGCTCCCGGGCGAGACCGATCCCGACCGCGCCAAAGGAATCATCGGTAAGACGGCGATTCTCGAATTCAAGGTCCTCGCCGAGAACAAGACCGTGGAGAGCGTGCTCGCCGGCGAGGATCCCTGTCGGCTGCGCGATCCCGAGCGGAGCCAGGCGCTCGCGCGCGCGAGCAGCCGCGCGGGCGGCGGGCTGGAGGTGCTCTGCGGCATGGAGACCGAGCCGCTGTCGGGCCGTAGCCGACCGATCGCCTATCTGCTCGAGAAGAAAACGTTGATGACCGGCGAGGTGATCGCCGACGCGCGGCCGCGGCCCGACACGAACGTGCCGGGTAACTACCTGGTCGAGCTCACCTTCAACGCGCGCGGCGCGAACCTGTTCGAGGACATCACGTCGAAGAACGTGGGCCGCCGGATGGCGATCGTGCTCGACAATACCGTGTACTCGGCGCCACGCATCCAGGAACGGATCGCCGGCGGCCGCGCGGTCATCACCGGCAGCTTCGACATTCGCGAAGCGCGCGATCTGACGATCGTGCTCCGGGCCGGGGCGTTGCCGGCTCCGGTGACGATCGCGGAGGAGCGCACGGTGGGCCCGTCGCTCGGCCGCGACTCCATCCACCAGGGAATGCTTTCCTTCGCGGTCGGCGCCGGACTGGTCGTCGTGTTCATGGCGATCTACTATCGCGGCGCCGGGCTGCTCGCAGACGCTGCGATGCTGATCAACGTCGCGTACATGCTCGCCGGCCTTGCGGCGTTCGGCGCCACGCTTACAATGCCGGGTATCGCCGGCATCGTGCTCACCATGGGCATGGCCGTGGACGCGAACGTGCTGATCAACGAGCGGATCCGCGAAGAGCTCCGCGCCGGCAAGACGGTCCGCGGGGCCGTCGAGGCGGGCTATGAGCGGGCGTTCCCCGCAATCGTCGACACTCACGTGACGACGTTTCTCTCGGGACTGATCCTCTTCCAGTTCGGGTCCGGGCCGGTGAAGGGCTTCGCGGTCATGCTCTGCATCGGGCTCGTGACGACGATCTTCACGGCATATTTCTGCACGCGGGTCTGGCACGACATCCGCGTCCAAGTTTACAAGATTCGTACCGTCTCCATCTGAGGGCGCGCCGCATGTTCGAGCTCATCAGGCCGGGCACAAACATCGACTTCGTCGGCTACCGCTTCTACGCCGTCAGCGCGTCGATCGTCGTGATCGTGATCGGGATCGTCTCGCTGCTCGTTCGTGGCGTGAACTACGGCATCGACTTCGCCGGTGGCACGCTCGTGCAAGTCAAGTTTTCGCAGCCGGTCTCGATCAACGACATCCGCGCCGCCGTGGAGAGCATCTCGGCGAAGGACGTGACCGTGCAGGACTTCGGCACGGGGCGTTCGAACGAGTTCATCGTGCGGATGCTCGAATCCGACCCGGAGCTGAAGCAGGGTCTTCCCCAGCAGGTCAGCAACGCGCTCACGGAGCGCTTCAAAGGGAAGAGCGATTTCGAGGTGCTGAGGGTCGAAAGCGTCGGCCCGCGTGTCGGGAAGGATCTCCGCCAGCGGGCGGTGCTCGCCGTGCTGGCTGCCACGGTGGTGATGGGAATCTACATCGCGGTGCGCTTCGAGCCGCGCTTCGGCATCGGTGCGGCGGTGGCGCTGCTTCACGACGTGATGGTGGCGGTTACCGCGCTGTCCTTGACGCGAATGGAGTTCGACCTCACCACGGTGGCGGCCCTGCTGACGATCGTAGGCTATTCGGTGAACGACACCGTGATCGTCTCGGACCGAATCCGAGAGAACATGCGGAAGAATCGTCGCGAGCCGCTGGCCTCGGTCATGAACCGCAGCATCAACGAGACGCTCAGCCGAACGATCCTGACGGGGGGAACGGTACTTCTCGTCGTGCTGGCGCTGTTCTTTCTCGGCGGCGAGATCATCCACGGCTTTGCGTTCACATTGCTCGTCGGCGTCATCGTCGGCACGTACTCCTCGGTCTACATCGCCAGCCCGATCGTCCTCTACATGGATCTCAAGCCGCGCGCGCGCGCCAAGGCCGCCGCCTAGGAGCCCGTCCGAGTAATCCGGACCGAGCCGATGAGTCGAGGGCCAAGCATCGCACCCGGAAAATTCCGACGAATACTCTCGTGGTATTCCGAGGAATTTTCCGGGTGCGAGGCGCTGGCGATCGGCCGATCGGCGACGGGAGCGATTACTCGGACGGGCTCCCAGGTTGCGCAGGCTCGATGACGCGAACGGCAAACCGCTGGTCGCTGATCGAGCCGGACCCCCGCGCAGAAAACGCGCTCGTGCGCGAGCTGGGCGTCCGGCCGCTCGTGGCTCGGCTGCTCGCGAACCGCGGTCTGCGCGAGCCCGCGATCGCTGCCGGCTTCCTCGATTGCTCGCTGTCGCGAAGCCTGCGCTCGCCGATGCTCTTCGGCGAGATGCAGACGGCGGCGCGACGAATCCTCGACGCTCTGCGCCGCCAGGAGAGGATCGCAATCTACGGTGACTACGACGTCGACGGCATCACCGCGAGCACACAACTGGTGTCGTTCCTTCGAGAGCTCGGGTGCGAACCGATCCTGCACATTCCCCATCGCATGCGCGACGGCTACGGGCTCAAGGCGGCGGCGCTTCGCGAGCTCGGCGAGCGGGGAGCGCGGCTGGTGATCACCGCCGACTGCGGGGCGGCGGCGCACGCGGAGATCGCCGAAGCGCGCGCGCCTCGGGCTCGACCTGATCGTCTGCGACCATCATCAGAACCCGGCGGTGCCGGCCGCCCGCACTGGCGGTCCTGAACCCGGTCGTCAGCCGACGCCGGCTTCCCCTTCAGCGGTCTCAGCGCCGCGGGTGTCGTGTTCTACCTGTTGATGGGGTACGAGAATGCTGCTCCGCGAGACCGGCGGTATCGTACCCGACCTCCGGCGCTATCTCGATCTGGTCGCGCTCGGCACGGTCGCCGACCTCGTTCCGCTCGCTCGAGGAGAACCGCGTCCTGGTGAAGTACGGTCTGCGAGAGATCGCTCAGAGCCGACGCCCGGGACTGCAAGCGCTCCTCGAGGTCGGGCGGGGTCGAGGAGGTCACGATCGACAGTCTCGGCTTCCGGCTCGGGCCGCGCCTGAATGCAAGCGGGCGGCTGGCCGACGCGACGCGCGCGGTGGAGCTGCTCACCAGCCGCGACCTGACCACCGCCCGCCCGCTGGCGACCGAGCTCGATCGTCAGAACCGCGAGCGTCGCGGCATCGAAGCAGCGATCGTCGAGGAAGCCGAGCGGATGATCGCCGCGACGGAGGATCGCGACCGGCGCCGAACCTTCGTGCTCGCCTCCGAGGGGTGGCACGCCGGCGTGGTCGGCGATCGTCGCCTCGCGCGTCGTCGAGCGTCATTTCCGACCCGTGGTGCTGCTCGCCATCGAAGGAGACGTGGCACGGGGCTCCGCCCGAGGAATCCCGTCCGTCCATCTCTTCGAGGCGCTCCGGCGCTGCGGCGATATGCTCGAGCGCTATGGCGGTCATCGCATGGCCGCCGGTCTGACGATCCGCGTCGAGCGGCTGAAGCAGTTTGCCGATCGATTCGAAGACGCGATCGCGACGACGACGCCGGAGCGCGGGATTCGTTCCCGAGCTTCTTCGTCGACGCACGACTCGATCTCGAAGAACTCGGCGCGGAGATGATGGAAGACATCGACAAGCTCGAGCCGTATGGGCAGGCGAACCCGCGTCCATTGTTTCTCGCCGAAGGTCTGGAGGTCGTCTCGAGCCGAATCGTCGGAGAGCGGCATTTGAAGCTCGCCTTGAGGCGCGGCGGAGGCCGCAAAATCTTCGATGCGATCGCGTTCGGCAGAGCCGAAGAACGGCCTGCTCCAGGCGCAGCGATCGACTTGCTCTTCAGCCCCGAGCTCAGCCGATGGGAGGGCTACGATCGGTTTCAGTTGATCGTCAAGGATCTGCAAGATTCATCCGCCAAAACGAGTAGTTGAGGATAATCTTCAACCGCGCGGAGAGTTTCTTGACGCTCGTAATACGCGGTGTTAGAAATCTCGCTTGACGGTTGGCGTGCGTCCGGTAGCCCGGCTCGTAGATCAGATTCGTCGCGGGGATAGACGGATGATCGAGAAAGACGACGTTCTTTTGAACAGCAAGGAAGTCGCGCGACTCCTGGACCTCAGTCCGGACACCGTCAACGAATTCGCACGCAAGAGCATTCTTCCGGCGTTCAAGAAGGGCAGGCAGTGGCGCTTTCGCAGGCGCGACGTCGCCTCGTTCAAGCGTCAGCTGCATGGGGCTACGGCAGCGTAGTTGGTGATCAACTTCCGCGGTCGTCCCCGACGTCGATAGACTGAGTGACGGCCGAGGCGTTGGTGGCGGTTCCTTTGCAAGGCGGTTTGTGCCAGGAAGCAAGCGAGGGTGGACGATGGCGCTAGCGGGAGCCGAGCCGCACGAGAGCAAGATCTACTACGAGTTCTCCCATCTCTACGATCGGATCTTCACTCGCTTCTTCTTCCCGCGCATCCTCTCGACCCTGCGTAGCCTCCACATTCCGTCCGGGGCGAAGGTCCTCGAGGTTGGTGTCGGGACGGGTCTTTCGCTGTCGGCGTATCCACGCCATGCCGAGGTCACCGGCATCGACCTCGCGCCCGAGATGCTCGAACAAGCGCAACGGAAAGTGACTCGCGAAGGTTGGCGGCACATCCGCCTGTGCCAGATGGATGCCCTCGACCTCAAGTTCCCCGATGACGGAATTCGACTACGTGACAGCGTTCCACGTCGTCAGCGTCGTTCCCGATCACGGGGGTCTGATGAGGGAGATGGCGCGGGTGTGCAAGCCGGGCGGTACGCTCGTCGTCATCAACCACTTCCGCAGCGATCGGCGCTGGCTCGCCAACGTCGTGGACAAGCTGGACCCGATCACACGCAAGCTCGGTTGGCGGACCACTCTGCAGTGGCCTCAACTGTTCGAGCACGTCCCGCTGCGCATCGAGCGGCGATTCAAGACCTCGCAGAGCTCGCTCTTCACGGTGCTCATCGCCAAGAAGCGCGCCGACGGGGTATCTTTGGACCAGACCGCACACTCCTAGCTCGGTTGGATGCTCGAACGGAGACGGGACCGCGACCAACGGGAGCGATCTTGACGCGCGCTCCCAGCTGTTGCCGCCCAAGCGGCGCTACTGCACGACGGGCTTTTTCGGCGCGAAGGGGATGATGCCGCGGCGGATGAGCGCGTCGGCGTCGCGCGCTCCCCGCGTGAGGACCCAGCGGCGGTAAATGCGCAGCGTGTCGCGGTCGCTCGCATAGAGCTCATCGAGGCTCATCTGCGAGAGGACGCGGACGAAATCCAGGAAGCGGGTCGACATCTCGGTGAAGAGCGCGATGACCCCCCGGCCGAGCGCCGTGCCGTGCAGGCTCGCCAGATGCCCGTAGGCGAGGCCGCCGATCGAGGTGTAGTACTCCGCGCCGACGGCCTTTCCCTCGAGGCTCTCCGTGAACACACCGGATACGAAGAGGGCAGTGTCGCCGACGTGTTTGAGCCGCTGGTAGCGCTCCGGAGGATCGCCTTCGAGGGACTCGAGGTAGTCGAGCGCCAGCGGCCGATCGAGCAGGCCCTGCTCGTGGCGGATGAACCGCTCGAGCAACTGGACGAGGTAGAATTCCGCGTTCTCGCTCGGCAGCACCTTCTGCTCGTCGCACGCTTGGCGTAGGAGCCGGCGGAAAAAATCCTTGGGCGTGCTTCGCAGCAGGCGTTCGCTCATCGCTACAGTTCAAAAATGCAGAATGGAACCGCGGCTTGCAAGAGTACGGTTCACGGAGTTCGTCACGGCGTCGTCGTGGCTGTCGGAAGCGGCGCCAAACTCGGTGGAACGGGATCAGCCGAAGGGGGGTCGACCGCTGGCGATCCGGAAGATCCGTAAGGCGGAAGCAACCCGCGAATCCCTTGGTAGAGTGAGAACGCCCAGCTCCCGCGGGTCGACGACACGAGCCCTTTCGCTTCGTGGTAGAGGCTCGGATCGTTCACCAGCTGGCCGACCGTGCCGTTTCCGTGGTTGATCTTCTCGGAAAATTCCGCGAGGTTCGCCGCTGCGTCACGCAGGTCGCGCAGCAACGCTTGAGCGTAGTCCTTGTCGCGAATCAATTGCGGAAGTGTGCCCTGCGCGCTCGCGAGTTGCGCCGTGAGCCTCTCCAGCTCGCTCGCCGCGTGATTCAAACTGGTGAGCAGCCGGCGTGTTTCCTCGCCGCGCGTGAGAAGCACCCCGAACGCGCCCTTTCCCGATTCGACGTTCTTGATCATGCGCTCGAGCGAAGCCGTGGTCGCCTCGACGTGCGCCACGGTCCTTTGCAGATCGGCTAGGGTCGTCGCCCCTTGCTCGCGATTCTTCACGAGCTGGCCGAACAGTCCCTCGCCCTGTTCGACGGCTGCGAGCACGTTCTTCAGCGAGCTCGTGGTCTCGACGATGTTCGTTATGATGTCGCCGCTCTCGCCGAGCAGGGCTTCGTAGTCGATCGGATCCGCGGAGGGGATGATCGAGCCTGGCGGCAGCATCGGCGACTGCGGCGACCCACCGGAGATCTCCACGAACTTGTCGCCGAGGAGCCCGATCGTGCGGATGCGCGCTAGCGAATCCTCGCGGATCCGCGAGGCGGCCCGACCGGAAATGTTCACGGATACGGCGACGTAGTTGACGCTCGGGTCTTTCGGAAAGGAGACGCTCTGGACGGAGCCGATGTCGACCCCCGCTAGGCTGACGGGCGAGCTGATGCGCAAGCCGTTTATGCGCGTGAAGCGGATCTCGAAGCTCTGCTTGCGTTCCCAGAAACGCTGTTCGCGACCGATCAGGAACGTTCCGGCCATCGCCAGAGCAACCGCTACTACGACGGTGAGGCCGACTCGGAGCGCCCTTTCTCGCGGCGTTGGCACGGAGGGGGGATCCTCGATCATGCTGCCGCGTCGAGAAATTCTCGCAGTAGCGGTTGTGAAGTGCGTTGCGCCTCTTCGGGTGTGCCCAAAAAAACGATCCGCCCCTCGTGTAGAAACGCAATTCGGTGGGCGACGAAAAAGGCGCTGTGCAGATCGTGCGTAACGACCACACCCGTGAGCCCGAACTGCTGCTGCAGGTCCCGGATCAGCACGTTGATCTTCTGACCGACCACGGGATCCAAGCCAGTGGTCGGCTCGTCGTAGAGAAGCACTTCGGGCTCGAGCGCGAGCGCGCGGGCGAGCCCGGCTCGCTTGCGCATGCCGCCCGAGAGCGCCTCGGGCATCAGCGATTCGGCCTCTGCCAGGTCGACGATGCCGAGAAGCTCACGGACGCGCTCGCGGATGGCGTCTTGCGGCAGTGCGTCCGATTCGCGAATCGGGTAGGCGACGTTGTCGAACACGGTCATCGAATCGAACAGGGCGGCGGTTTGAAACAACATTCCCACCCTGCGCCGGATCGGCGCCAGCTCCGACTCCGAGAGCTCTGCGATGTCCTCGCCGGCGACCCGCACTTCGCCCCGATCGGGTCGGAGCAGGCCGTTCATGTGCTTGAGGAGCACGCTCTTGCCTGAGCCGCTGCCGCCGAGGATGACGATTGTCTCGCCGCGCCGAATTTCGAGGTCCAGGTTGCGAAGAACCTGCTTCGCGGCGAAGGACTTACATACGCCACTGCAGGTGATTATCGCCAAGGCCGTGGCTGTCATAGGGAGAGAAAGAGCTTGCTCAAAAAGAAATCCGCGACCAACACCGCGACCGATGCCGCCACGACGGTCGCGGTCGTCGCGCGGCCGACACCGTCCGCACCCCCGCGCACCGTGAGACCGTTGTGGCAGGCGATGATGCCGATGAAGTAAGCGAAGAATACCGCCTTGCCGACGCCGCTGAAGAAGTCGCTGAACGCGAGGGCCTGGAGGAGCGTGGTGGTGTAGAACTCCATCGTCAGGCCTAGCTCGGTTATGGAGATGAGGCACCCCCCGGCGATGCCGACAGCGTCGGCGATGACCGTCAGCAGAGGAAGCATGATCATGAGCGCGATCATTCGCGGCACGACGAGCTTGCGGACCGGGTCGGCCCCGAGCGCGCGCACCGCGTCGATTTGCTCCGTGACGCTCATCGTGCCGAGCTCGGCGGTGATTCCGGCACCCACCCGCCCTCCGACCATCAGCGCGGTCAAGACCGGCGACAGCTCGCGCAGCAGGCTCACGCCGACGATCCGGCTCACGAAGATCTGCGCACCGAACTTGGCGAGAAAGTTGCCCATTTGCAGCGCCAGGACCATGCCCATGAAGACGGCGGTGAGGTTGACGATCGACAGGCTGCGAACGCCGACCTGGTCGAGCTGTTCGAGGAGGAGCCCCAGGTCGCGTCGCGAGCGGATCCCGTTCTTCAAGGCCGCCCGCGACAGATCGGTGATCTCGCCGGCGCCCACCAAGAACCCCGCAACGGTCGACGAGTGCGTCGCTCCCGCCGGGGGCCTAGATCCGTTGGCCATGTCGCGCGTAGCTTGCCGGAAAGCTCCGCCGTTGAAAACCGGAGCGCGCCTTCAGCGGCGCCGAGCAATCCAGCGACGTGGCACCACACGCCAGATCACTGCGGCAAGCGGCGCACCGATGAAGCCGCCGACGAGGATCGCTCCGATCAGCGACCGGAGTTGAGGATGAGGCGACCCCCAGCGCAGGTATTGATCGACGACCCAGAACGTCACGCAGGCGGCCATCGTCACCGAACCGTCCCCGTCGAACCATTTCTCGATGACCAGAGCGCCGATCATTCCAGCGACTCCGAGCACAGGGAACAGCCAGCGGTTCATCGTCGGATACACCGTGATGCGGACCTCTGGCTCGAGCGAGGGGTCGACCTCGGCGAGGCGCACGTTCGCGGCGGCCGGCAGGGTCATGAAGTGGCGTTGCGACGTATGCTGGATCTCCACGAGCGTCGTGCCGCGACGCCCGAGGCGCTGACGGGCGAAGCTGTCTTCGAAGTCACCGTCGATCGCCGTCGGAGCGCCGTCGCGGGGCACAATCTCCAGCCGGTAGTGCCCAAGGCGGTTTCCCTGACCTTGGGTCGCGAGAAAACGGCCGTCGATCACCAGGGCATGCGCGCCAGCCGGAAGCGAGAGCGCCTCACCCCCGGGACGCAAGACGCCGCCGGCGGTCGGGGCGCCGGGGAAGTTGTCGACGTAGAACGTGAAGAAGAGCAGCACCCCCCAAGCGCAGCCGAAACCGAGCGAGGCATAGCGCCTCAGCGAGTCCTCCGCGAACAGGTACTGGCGGAGAGATGCGAAGAGTGCGAGCACGAGCAGGGACCCTGCCACGCCGACGACCGCGACGGATTCGGGCCAGACGTCGAGTGCCGAAAGCAACCAGAACAGCGCGGCGGCCGTGAGTGAGAGCGTGGGCACCACCCAGCTCGCGAGCGCCTCGAGAACCATGGCGCGCAATATCGGCGGTGACTGGGTGGAGCGCGTTTCCGCAACTGCGGTTCCCGGACGTTTCGGCCGAGCGGGGATCTGCTTCCTTGCGCCCATCGAGGGTTCCGTTCGGCGGCTACCCGATGAGGGTTCCGCTGTCAACGAGACTTAGGAGCCGGTTCGACTGGCACCGGCAGAGCGCGTCCGCAGGCGTCGGGTGGCTCGACCGGCAGAGAGTCGGTCCGCATCGGCGAAAGCGGATCGCGCGAGCGCGACGAGCAGGAATACGAATCCAGCCGACCGGCCGAGGGGCTTCCCCTCGCGGCGTCGGACCCTCATTGCGTCCGATGCATCGCGGGCGCTCGAGGCCGGCTCGCTCGTGAACGACCGAGCGCGAGCATCGGGCGTAAGAACAGCAGCGTGAGCGCAAGCGGAAGCACATAGTAGCTGGCGCGAAAGATCACCGTTGCGACGACGGCGGTCTCGAGAGGCACACCGAAAGCGGCGAACACCGCCGCCATGGATCCCTCCATGATCCCGAGCCCGCCAGGAACCAGGTTGATGATCGAAAGAAAGACGCCTGTCGAGAAGCCGATGACGACGAGGTGCATCGGCACGGGGCGCTTGACGCAGTAGAAGGCGCTGTACAGCGTCGCCAGCATGAGAAACCAATCGATGGCGATGTAAGCGAGCGGCGCTAGCATCCGCGTCCCACGGGCGATGAGAAAGTCGACGCCTTCGTGAAGCTCGGCCTCGAACAACGTCAAGCGCGCGCGAAGCGCGTCGCCGCGCTGGTGGAGCGCGCGCGAAAGCAGATCGGGGATACGAAGGAGCAAGGCGAAGACCTTCAGGCGCGCGGTCCGCGAGGTGACGATGGCTACTGCCCCTGAGCAGAGCAGGAGCGACAGCAGAAACAGAAACCCCACGATGAATTCGGACGGCCCGCCCAGCTGTTCCTCGAACAGCAGGTTCAGCAGGCCCCAAAAGAGAAACGCGAGCAGCACGAAGTTCGTGAGAAAGGTCTGGGCCAGCGAGATGCTGACGGCGTTCCCCGAGCTCATGCCGTGCCTTTGTGCGAAGAAGTAGCTGCGCAGCGCGAGCCCGGAAAGACCGCCCGTCGAGAGCACGTAGTTCGCCGCGGTGGACGCCAGGGTGACCTTCAACATCTCGCCGAACGGCAGAGGCAGGCCTGCGGCTGCGGCGATGCGCCGATACGAAGCTGCCATTGCCGCGTAGCTTCCCGCCGTGCAGAGGACCGGGAGCAACAACATAGCCGGGTGAACGCTCGCGGTCACTTGCGCCAACGCCCGCGCGTCGACGGCGACGATGATCATGGCGATCGCCGCCGCGCCGAGTACGACACCGAACAGCAACCACCGGCGCGAGCCGTGGCCGGACAGGGCGTCGGGGGATACGCGCGGCTCGGTCATGATGCGCGCCGGACCAACGGCGCTGACGGTCGACCCTAACACGCGAGTTCGGACGTGACAATTCGTCGAGCGCCGCAACACAAACGGTCTAGCTTGGAAGCGCCCGCCTTTTTGTTTATTTCGTGCTTGCGCGTGCGAGACGGGGAATGGGGATCGGAAGAGCAGCCTGGCGAATCGGCCTCGCGGCGCTGCTCCTGATCGTCGTGCTGGGGATCGTCGTCGTTCGCCGGGCCGGCGCCGATTTCGTACGCGATCTGTTGGTGCGCGAGCTAGAGCGGGCGGCGGGGGTGAGCCTTCACATCGGCACGATCGAGATCTCACTCCTGCCACCCTACCTCGCTGCGCACGAGGTCACGCTGTCGAAAGGTTCCGAGCAATTTCTCGCAGCGCAAAGGGTCGAGCTGGATCTCTCGATATTGCGCTCTCTCTGGGAAGGCACGTGGATCGCCGACGTTTCCGTCGATGCGCCCGCGGTCGTGACGGGAGACCAGACCGCGATTTGGCGCGCGATCGAAGCGGCCATTCGTTCGCCCGCGAGCGAGCCGCTCGGCCCGACGTTCTTGCCGCGCACGCTGACCGTGCGCTCGGGTCGAATCGTGCTTTCGCTCGAACGCATCCACACGCACGCCGAGGTCACGGATCTCTCTCTCGAGGTGGCGCAGAGCGGGCTCCTTCGCCACCGAATCGCTTTTGACGGCACGGGACGCGTCGCGGTCGAGCGTTCCGGCAAGCGATTGGAGCTCGATCGCGTCGCCGCGCGCGGCCGAGCGTCGGGACGCGGCATCGCCATCGATGCGGGCGTGATCGATGGACAATCGGGGTCGCTGCGATGCAGCGGCGAACGCGAAGGCGACCGGCTGCGCGGACGGTGCGACTGGAACGCCGCCCTCGACCCCGTCCTTGCGCTGCTGCCGGAGGCAGGAGACGTGCGCGGGGCTGCGCGCATCCGCGCGACCCTGGCGGGCACGACCGCGCTCCCGGAGATCACCGCCGATCTCGAAGCGCGCGCAGTTCGCATCGGAAAGGTCGAGTTCTCGGGCGGCGGGCGAGTTCTCAGCAAGGGCGATGAATGGACTCTCGACGGGGTGCGAGCGCAGATTTTCGGGGGAGAGGCGGACGGCAGCGCCCAGGGCAAGCTCGCGCTTCGTGTGCCGTTCGAGGCACGAGTGCGCTTCAGCCGCTGGGATCCGCAAGCGTTTCTGGAGCTGTTCGGTGCGCGAACCCCGCTCCGCGCCGCTTGGAGCGGCGAAGCACAGGTTGGCGGACATCTGTTCGGAGAAGATGACTACCACGGCAACGGCCGCTTCACCCTCGACCGAGACGGCAACAGGCTCGACGGCGCCACGTCTTTTTCGATCGCCAAGAACACGATCGAAGTCGAGGGCAGCGTGGGGGCGGGACCGGGCGATCGGTTGCGCGCTCGATATCAGGTCGTCGACCACAGCAAGATCAGCGGTGAGTTCGATGGCCAGAGCCAGAAGCTCGGGCTGTTTGGCGCGTTCGCGGGGGTTCGCCTCGAAGGAGCTGGCCAAGCCAAAGCGCAGTTCCTCGGCACGGTGGAGCGCCCTGTCTTCCGGGGCGAGGCAGACTTCGCCAGTCTCTCCGTTCAGGGCATCTCCTTCGGCGCGGTCCGCGGGCCGTTCGAGTTCAGCCGCGACGGATTCCAATCGTCTCGGTTTGACGTCGCCGACGGTCAGGTCCAGGTGTCCGGGCGAGTCGCGCTGACCGCCACCGGGCAAAACGACTGGTCGACGGTCGCTCACCGGGCCTCACTGAGCCGCGCGGCTCCGGCCCTGAAACTGTTCTGGCCGACGTTCCCCGATCTCGATGGCAGAGTCGAGGGCGCGGTCCAGGCATCGGGTCCATGGACAAGCGTCCGGCTCGGCGCCCACGCCGAGCTCAGCGACGCTACGGTCGGCGGGGTGCTCCTCGGAGATGGGCCGATCGAGGTCTCGCTAGCTGGCAGACGATGGACCGGCCACGGTGATCTTCGGCGGCCCGATGGTGGACTGAGCACGCTACGAATGGCGCTGGAGCCGGACGGAAGGCTCTCGATCGATGCCGCCGCCAGCGGCTGGCGGCTCGAGCAGCTGGATCCCGTCCGTAGGCGGGTGCCGGGTCTCGCCGGGGAGGTCACGCTGCAGGGCTCTTTGACGGGCTCGGTATCGCGACCGCGTGGTGACGTCTCGCTCACGTTCGCGAATCTCCGGCTCGAGAGTCGGACGCTCGGCGACGGCACGCTGCGGATCCGTACCGACGGGGCTCGAGCGACGGTCGGAGCGAAGCTGGCCGAAACGCTCGAGATGTCGGGCGAGATCGACGTCGGTCCTCCTCACGCCTTTCACGCCAACGCCACGTTTCACGGGCTCGATGTCGGACCATTCGTCGCGATGCCGAGCGGTACGGCCGTCCGCATGGAAGGCGGGGCAGAGCTTCGCGGTGACATCCGACAACCCCTCGAACAGGGCAGCGCGCGCATCGCAGCGATCACGATCGAGCGGGGCGCTCAGAAGCTCCAGAACCCCGCACCGATCGTGATCCGGGTCGCCGACGGCGCCGTGGACTTTTCCGATGCGGAGCTGACGGGAGCCGGGCAGCGGGTCGTCATCGGCGGCCGATGGACGCGACAGGAGGCCAACGTTCACGCGTCGGCGAGCGGTGACCTCGAGCTGCTCGAAGCGCTGAGCTCGACTGTCGCATCGGCGCGCGGCCGAGTCGAGGCCGAGGTTCGCGCCTCTCGCCACGGCGACGAACCCTGGCGCTACCGAGGACAGGCGCGGCTGGACGGCGGCACGCTCGACCTCGCGTTCCTCGTCGGTGTAACGGACGTCTCCGGCGAAATCGTCTTCGAGGAGCGAAAGCTCGAGCTCCGTGAGCTCACCGGCAAGCTCGGCGGCGGCGAGTTTCTCATCGGCGGCACCCTCGGCCTCGACAGCGGATGGGATCTCGGCTGGGCGATCCGCGACGCCAGCCTCGGCTTGCCGAACTGGCTCGACTACCGCGCAAGCGGCAACGGACGACTCCTCGGGTCGATCGCCGCACCGGAGCTGAGCGGCGAGATCGAGATCGACGAGGCGATTTACGATCGACGGATCGAGTGGGCGGAATTCCTTCCATGGTTCCGCAAGCAGGCGAGCCCTCGTCGCACCAGCGCAGTCCTGCCCGTCGGCTTGGACCTTCACATCGTCGCCGACGGCGGCCTCTACGTCGACAACAATCTCGCCAAGGCGGAGATGCGGGCGGACATGCGAATCCACGGCGGCCGCGAGCAGCCTGTGACATTGAACGGCTCGATCGAGGTGCTGAGCGGCGAGTTCGTGTTCCGCCGCCGCCACTTCACGATCACGTCCGGGAGCGTACGGTTCAAAGGCGAGGAGCTGACGAACCCGGATCTCGAGTTCAGCGGTGAAACCCGCGTCGACACGCGCGACGCCGACTACGCGATCCAGGTTCGCGTCAGCGGCACGGCTGATAGCCCGCGAATTCAATTCACCGCGGACGACCCGACGCTGACCGAAAACGACGTGCTCGCGCTCGTGACGTTCGGACGGACTGTCTCGCAGTTGCAGAGTCAGGGCGCGGGGATCGACCTGAGCGAGGTGCTTGCGCTGACCACCGGCCCGCAAGCCCGGAAGGTCGAAGAGCGCATCCATACGTTCTTTCCTGTCGATCGGATCGAGGTCGAGCCCTCGTTTTCGCGCGTCAGCGGCGCCAACGAACCGAGGTTGAGGATCGCCAAGGACCTTTCCGATCGTTTGAGCGCGGTGATCGGAACCGGTCTTGGCAGCGAGCGTCGTCAGGACGTCGGCCTCGAATATCAAGTGACGCGTCGCTTCTCCTTGCAGGGAGTGTGGGGCTCGCAGACGAAGAACCAAGCGGGGGCGTTCGGCGGAAACCTGAAGTTCCACGTGCCGTTCCGCAACCCGCCGACATTCTCTCTGTTGCCGTCTTGCCCGCTGTCCCATCCGGGAGAGCCGTGAGGCTCGCCAAATGGTGGGTCCTGACGGCTCTGATCGCGAATCTGGCGAGGGCCGAAGTGGCGCCGGAGGCGGTCGGGGCGATCGTCGGCGCCATCCGCTTCGAAGCCCCGGGGGGAATCGACGCCGCCGACTACCTACGGGAGCTGCCGCTGCAAGTCGGCCAGAGGCTCTCACGCGAGACGCTCGAAGAGAGCGTTCGATGGCTCCGTGAGAAGAAGACATTTGCGTCGGTGGAGGTCGATGCCACCATGCGCGAGGGCAGAGTGGACGTCACGTTCCGCCTCGCGCCGCTGCCGTTCGTGGTCGCCGTCGGCGCTTCGGGAGAGCACGCCTTAGACGAAGACACTCTGCTTCGCAGCGCTCGTATCCGCGAAGACGAGCCCCTCTCGGCGGAAAAGATCGAGGACGCGAAGAGACGAGTCGCCGACCTCTACGCGGAACGCGGCTACCGCCAGACAAAGGTCGAGATCGACCAGCAGGTCGTCTGTCCGGGACAGATCCGCGTGACGGTGCGGGTCGATGAGGGAACGGCGGTGAAAGTAGGCGACGTCGTGCTCGACGGACTCCCCGCCGGTCTCGAAAGCGAAGCGCGCCGCGCGCTCGCCGTGCGGGGCGGAGATGTCGCAGCCGCCAATACCCTGTCCAACGGCCGAAAGGCGCTTCTCCGACTGCTGCGCACCAAGGGCTACTACGAGGCGGAGGTGGCGGCTAGCGAATCCACTCGCGGATCGGTCAGCTCGCTTCGCTATCAGATCCACCTCGGCCCTCAGTTCATAGTCGAGGTCAGCGGCAACCGGTCAATCTCGACGGCGGAGCTACTGTCGCTCACCGATCTCGCAGAGCGTCCGATCGTCACACGCGGGACGTGGCAACTGATGGCGCAGCGCATCCAAGAGTACTACCGTGAGAATGGGTTCGAGTTTGCCGAAGTTCGAGTCGAGACCTCGGGAGAGGATCCGCGCCGCGTCCAGTTCGAAGTCCGTGAGGGAGAGCGCGTCTTCGTGCGGGAGGTCCTCTTCCGTGGAAACCATGCGTTTTCCGAACGCGAACTCGCGGGTGGAATGCAGATCCGGGCGAAACCAACGCTGCGCTTGCCGGGCAGTGACGCGGGCATCTTTCGTCGCGACATCCTCGACGATGACGTCGAACAAATCCTCGCGCGCTACCGCAACGAGGGATACCTCCAGGCGCAGGTGACGGACGTCACTACCGAATTTTCGGAGGATCACCATTGGGTCACGGTGACGCTCACGATCTCCGAAGGCCGGCAGACACGGGTCGGCTCGGTCGAGGTGACGGGCGGCGACGCGGCGCTCGGCGAGCGGCGTGCGAAGTTGGCGCTCGAAGCGGGACAGCCGTTTCGACCGGACGCGGTCGAAGCCGACCGTCGCCTGCTGCTCAGCCGTCTCGCCGCGAACGGATTCGTGGATGCCAAGGTGGCGACCGACGTCAGTGCCGCCCGCGCGCAAGGCGACGAAGACGTCGTCGACGTGCAGTACAGGATCGAGCCGGGGGAACAGGTCCGGATCGGCCGCGTCATCATCCAGGGAAACTACTACACGCATGACTCGGTGATCCGTCGCGCATTGACGTTCGCACCGGGGGAGCCGCTCGATCCTGCGAAATTGTCCGCGGCCCAAACCCAGATCTACCGCCTCGGCTTGTTTCGTAGCGTCTCCGTTCGTGCGCTCGAGCAAAGCGGCCCAGTCCGCGACGTCGGGGTGGAAGTCGGGGAACGACCGGGCGGCGAGTTCCTGTACGGGTTCGGGTACGATACCCAGGATGGGCTTCGCAACTTCGTGCAGGTCGGCCACAAGAACCTGTGGGGGACGGGTGACCAGGTCGCGCTGCGCGGCGACGTCAACCTCGATTCGGCGAGCTTGGTCCCCGACGAGTACATCGGATCGCTCAGCGGGAGGCACCCCTACTTCCTCGGCAGCCGCTACGACTTCAAGGCCGACGTAGCCGGTCTGCAGAGCGAACGCTCGATCGACGAGTTTTCGATCCGCAAGGTCACCGTGTCCGCCGGATTCGAGCGCGAGTTCCTACCCGGCCTCCGCGGCAGCCTGACGCACGAGTTCGAGGAAAGCGATACCTACGACGTCCACCCCGACGTAGTGCTCACCCCCGACGACGTTGGGCGACTGAGGACGGTCACCTTCAACCCGATCGTCATCTACGATGGTCGAGACGACGCGTTTGCTCCGAAGCGAGGCATCTTCGAATCACTGCGAATGCGCTACGCCTCCCCGTCGTTCGGGTCACAAGTCAACTTCTTCAAGTTCGTGATCCAGCATTCGCAGTACGTGCCGCTCGGCGAAAGGCTCACGTGGATCTATGGCGGGCGTTTCGGATTCGCGGAACCGATCGGATCCACGCACACGATCAATCTCTCCGAGCGATTCTTCCTCGGCGGGCGAACCAGCGTGCGCGGTTACAAGGAGAACAGCATCGGACCTCGCGGCAGCAATGGGGATTCGACCGGTGGCGACATGTTCGTCAATACCAACACCGAGTTTCGGTTCCCGCTGTTTCTAGGCTTGCAAGGCGCAGCGTTCATGGACGGCGGGGGACTCTACCTCGTCCATGGCAATGCCCCGTCGAACGACCATTTCCGCATCGGCGTGGGACCCGGCCTCCGTTATCAGACGCCGATCGGCTCGATCGGCCTCGACTATGGTTTCAAGATCTCCCCGCGGCGCGGCGAGTCCATCGGCGAGGTGGACTTCAGCATCGGCAACATCTTCTGATTCCGGCCGGGCGGCCATCGAAAGATCCTTCGCGCGGCGGTGAGCCGACGCTCCCGAAACGAGTACAACGCCGCCGGCCGATGCGCGCCGCGGCGGTAACGCCGCAGCGGGCGGATCAGCCCGGCCTCCAGGACGCGTTTTCGGAAGTTCCGTCGATCGAGCGGCCGACCGCGAATCACTTCGTAAACGCGCTGCAGCTCGGCGAGCGTGAAGGCGCGCGGAAGTAGCCCGTAGGCGACGTTCGTGTACGCGATCTTAGCCCGTAACCGTTCGAGAGCCACGGCCGCGATCCGGTTGTGATCGTAAGCGAGCATGGGCAGCCGCGTGACTTCGAACCAGGCGGCTTCGGCGTACTTCGAGCCCGCCTGCGGCGCTGCCGCGGACGCCGGCAAGAGCGCGAAGTAGGCCGTAGAGACGACGTGCCGCGCAGGATTGCGAGCGGGATCGCCGAACGTGAACAGCTGCTCGAGGTAGACGTCGCGAAGGGGCGTCTTCTCGAGAAGCTCTCGCCGCGCCGCTTCGTCGAGAGACTCCCCGAGCATGACCAGCCCGCCGGGAAAGGCCCAGCGATCGCGAAAGGGCCCGTGCTTGATCTTCACGAGCAGCGTCTCGAGGGCGCGTCCGTCAACCCGGAAGATCACGACGTCGACGGCCGCCCAAGGATGGTGCTGGCGGACCGGTGCCCGATTCATCCGAGCTCGAGCATGCGACGGATGGCGTGCTCTGCCCTCGCGCGCACGTCCTCGTCGATGCGAATCGGGTAACGCAGGCTTCGCAACGCCTCGGCCGTCTCTTCGAGGGTGATCATCTTCATGTACTGGCAGAGCTTGCAGGCCTTGTAGAACTTCTTCTCGGGCAGCTCGAGGAGCAGCCGATCGGAGAGGCCACATTCCGTGACGATCAGGAACTCGTGAGCCTCGCTCTTCTTGGCGTATTCGATCATCCCGCTGGTCGAGAGCACGGCGTCCGCGAGAGCCAGCACGTCGGCGCGACACTCGGGGTGCGCGATCACACGTACGTGGGGCATCGCTTCGCGGACGCGCCGGATGTGGTCCGGCCGGATCTGGTGATGGACGTAGCAGTTGCCGTTCCAGGCGACGATGTTCTTGCGGGTCTGCGTCTGTACGTACGCTGCCAGATTCTCGTCGGGGGTGAACAGTATGTTTTGGTTCGGAAGCGCCTCGACGATCCGTACCGCGTTCGAGGACGTGCAGCAGACGTCGGACTCTGCCTTCACCTCCGCCGTGGTGTTGACGTAGGAAACGACGGCGAGATCCGGGTAGACCCTGCGGAGCTCGTCGCGGCGCTCCGCGAGGGCATCACCGGTGATCGAGTCCGCGAGGCTACAGCCCGCGGCGAGGTTTGGGAGCAGTACCGTCTTTTTCGGGTTCAGGATCTTGGCCGTTTCCGCCATGAAATGAACGCCGCAAAAGACGATCACTTCGGCATCCACCGCGGCGGCTTTGCGCGCGAGCTCGAGGCTATCGCCGACGAAATCCGCGACCTCGAAGATCTCGGGGCGCTGGTAATTGTGCGCGAGCACGACCGCTCGCCGCGTCTGCTTGAGGCCACGGATCTCGCGGACGATCGCGGCGATCTCGGCGCACCGAGCGCGGTCGTAGCCCTCGTCGCCGAGGCGTTGGAACTGGGTCCAAAGGTCCGTCGCTTCCGTGGTTGCGTCCATTCTACGCATACTAGCCATGGCACACGATCAGTCAAGGCGTCGCCTTGATGGGTCGGGAGGTCTGCTACCTTGCCGAGCCAGAAGCGTACGTCACAAATCGCGCCCGTTGGGCGCGATGCAAACAGTGTTCGCGCTCCCGCTGGTCGCGTGGCGCGTGTCTCTTGTAGATCCTGCCACGCTAGCGTCCGGCCACCGTCATCTTGGCGATCTTGACGGTCGGCGCCGAAACGCTCGATCGAAACGCGAGGTCGTTGCCGATGGCTTCGATCCCCGCGAACATCTCGTGGAGATTCCCGGCGATCGTGACTTCCTCGACGGGGAACGCGAGCCGGCCGTCCTCGATCCACACGCCCACGGCCCCTCGCGAGTAGTCGCCGGTCACGGCATTGACGCCCGAGCCGATGAGCTCGGTGACGTAGAATCCGTTTGCAACCGAGGCGATGATCTCTTCGGGCGGAATCGAGCCGGGCTCGAGATAGAGATTGGTCGCGCCTGCCGTGGGCGGCTCGCCGAGCGAGCGCACGGCGCTCGCCGTCGAGCGCTTCCCGAGCTTGCGAGCCGAGTACGTATCGAGAAGAAACGCCCTCAATACGCCTGCCTCCACGACGACGTTCCTGCGACTCGTGAGGCCTTCGGCATCGAACCGCCTCGAGGCGAGGCCCGCGACGCGCAGCGGATCGTCGACGATCCGGACCATCTCGGGACCGATCGCGGTTCCTAGCCGGTCGCGGAGGAAGGACATGCCGCGATAAACGGCAGAGCCGGACACCGCCGAAGCGAGATGGCCGAGCAGCGACGCTGCGGTCTCCGGGTCGAAAACGACTGGCACCGCGCACGTCGCGACCGGCTTCGCGCCGAGTCGCCGCAGCGTCCGCGCGGCGGCCTTGCGGCCAACGTCACAGGGGTCGTCCAGACGAGCGCGATGGCGGGCCGCAGTGTACCAGTAGTCGCGCTGCATCGAAGCATCCGCCACGGCGACGGGCACGACGGTGAGAGAGAAGGACGAGGCGCGTTGCTCACCCTGGAAGCCGCGAGACGTCGCGTAGGCCAGCCGGCGAGTTCCGACGGAGAACTCTGCGCCCTCGGAGTTTCGGAGACGAGGATCGAAGGCGAGCGCGGCTTCCTCTGAATCGCGCGCGATCGTGATGGCTTCCTCGGCGGTGAACCCTTCGGCGGACGGGTCGAAGAGATCGAGGTCGAGCGGCAGGGGAGGCTCTTCGTGCAAGTCGGGAAGGCCGCTGAACGGGTCCGGCGTCGTCGTCCGTGCCAAGCCGGCGCAGTCGCTCACGAGCGCCGCGAGGGAAGTCTCGCTGAGGTCCGCAGTCGACGTTACGGCACTCGACTGACCTGCAAAGAGCCGCAGCGCCAATCGACGCTCCCGCGATCGCTTGAGCTTCTCGGTCTTGCCGAGTCGTACGCCCACGTCCAAGCGGTCACCCTCGACCGCCACCACCTCCGCCTCGACGCCGTCGAAGCCCCGCGCCCGTCGCAGGGTAAGGTCGATCGCCTCGTCGAGATTCATTCAGGAGCGGGTTCCTCCGACCGTCAGATCGTCGATACGGACCGTGGGCAACCCGACACCTACCGGCACCTGCTGACCATCCTTTCCACACGTGCCGATGCCTTCGTCGAGCCGCAGATCGGCGCCGACGCGCGTCACCCGCTTGAGAGCTTCGGGGCCGTTGCCGATCAGAGTGGCTCCCTTCACTGGCTGCGTCACGCGTCCGCCTTCGATGAGGTAGGCCTCGGCGGCGGAAAAGACGAACTTACCGCTCGTGATGTCCACCTGGCCACCGCCGAAGTATGCGGCGTACAGGCCTCGATCGACCGAACGAACGATGTCCTCGGCGCAGTCGCTTCCGGCGAGGAGGAAAGTGTTCGTCATGCGGGGCATCGGAATGTGGGCGAAGCTCTCCCGCCGACCGTTGCCGGTCAGCGGCATGCCGAGCAACCGAGCATTCATCCGGTCCTGCAAGTAGCCTCGCAAGATGCCGTTCTCGATCAGAACCGTGCGCGAGGTCGGCGTCCCTTCGTCGTCGAAGTTGAGAGAGCCGCGGCGGTTCGGGATCGTGCCATCATCGACGACCGTACAGAGCTCGGATGCCACGCGCTCGTTCAGGCGGCCGCTGAACGCCGAGACGCCCTTGCGGTTGAAATCGGCCTCGAGGCCATGTCCCACCGCCTCGTGCAACAAGATACCGGGCCAACCCGGAGCCAGCACCACGGTCTGTGAACCGGCGGGGGCATCGACGGCGCCGAGGTTGACGATCGCCTGCCGCACCGCTTCGCGGGTGAATCGAACGAAGCGCGGCAGGCTCCATCGCGGATCGATCTCGGTGAGGAACTCGAAACCGGTGCGGCCGCCGCCGCCGAAGCTTCCCTGTTGCCGTGTGGACCCGTCGTCGGCGATCGCGGTCACGTGCAGGCGCACGAGCGGCTGGACGTCGCTCGTGACGACTCCGTCCGCCGTCATGAGGAACACGAGCTTTTGTTCGCACGCGAGAGTTGCGAGAACGTTGCGAATACGCGGATCGAAGCGGCGCGCTTCGACATCGATCGCGTTCAACACCGCGATCTTCTGGTGGAGATCCGTCTCGATCGGTGGACGCTCGAGGTGGTAGAGCTCGTGGCGAACGCGCGGCGTCGCGACCGGCGCGGGCAGATGCACGCCGCTGTCGGCGGCAATCGCTCGTGCCGTCCTGGCAGCGAAGCGCAGCCGCTCGAGCGTCACCTCGTCCGAATAGGCATAGCCGGTCCGGTCCTCGGCGACGACCCGGACTCCGACTCCTTGCGAAACGCTGCGGGTCGCCTTCTTGACCAACGACTCTTCCATTTGCAGGGTCTCGGTCGTGGTGAACTCGAAGTAGAGATCGGCGTGATCGGCGCGCCGATCGACGGCATCTCCGAGCACGTGCTCGAGCTCGCCTTCGCTCAGGCCGTAGCGTTCGAGGAAGAATCGGCGCGGCTCAGGGCTTTCGGCCATTGCACGAAGGGTAGCAGATCGACGCGGCGGCACAACGACTCCGGTCGAGCCCCGTCGCAGCATGGACAAGCTCGCGAGCCGCTGCGATAATCGTCGGTCCGAACATTCCTCGCATGGGGCAAGCTGCAAACAACCGAGCGATGCTGCCGGCGCTGCTGCAGGCCATCGCACGACCGGCACCGATCGTCATCCTGCCGCACGACAATCCAGATCCCGATGCGCTGGCGAGCGCCGCGACGCTCGCGTATCTCTTCCGCCAGCTGGCCAAGCGCGAGGCGTCGATCGCTCTCGGCGGGATCGTCGGCAGAGCCGAGAATCGCGCCATGCTGACCTATTTGAACATCAATCTCGTTCCGGTCTCGTCGATCGAGTTCGGACCGGAAACGATCGTCGCGCTGGTCGATACGCAGCCGGGGCGTGCGAACAATTCGTTACCCGAAGGCGTCACCCCTACCGTCATCATCGATCATCACCCGGCCTACTCCGACTGCAGCGGCGTGTCGTTTCTCGACCTGCGCACGGACTACGGCGCGACGTCGACGATCCTCGCCGAGTATCTTCGCGAATCGCACGCCCCGATCGAGGGAAAGATTGCGACCGCGCTCTTCTACGGCATCACGGCGGAGACCCAGGATCTCGGGCGCGAAGCCACGGCGTCAGACGTCGCCGCTTGCCAGTTCCTGTATCCGCACACGAACAAGCGGCGGTTGTCGAAGATCGAGAATGCCCGGGTTCCGAGGGAGTACTTCAAAGGCTTTCGTGACGCCATCGAGGAGGCGAAGGTCTACGACAAGATCGTCATCTCCGTGCTCCACGACGTCCAGTATCCGGACATGGTGGCCGAGGTCGCCGACTTCCTGCTTCGACTCGACGGTGTGGAGTGGGCGGCGGCCATGGGCTTCTACCACAAGTGGCTGTACATGTCCCTGCGGACGACCAACCGAGAAATGAATGCCGGGGACTTGTTGCAAAAGGTACTGGGAGCAAAATCCGCGGGCGGGCACGACATGATCGCGGGCGGCCGGATTCGCGTCGACGAAGGGGGCGTGGCGATGGAGAAGACCGCGGTACGGATCAAGGAGCGGTTGCTCAAGTCCTTGGGCGTCGACACGTCGAACGCGAAGCCGCTCGTGGCCTGACGGGGAGGTCGCCGCTCGACCCCTCTTTTTTTGTCGCCGGCACGGTGGCAGAACGGGCCGACCGCGAGGAGTCCGGTGGCACGACTGTCCGCGTCCGAGTTTCGGGAGCTGATCGAAGAGCTGGTCCAGGTCGAAGGGCTCGCCAAGCTCCAGGAGAAGCTGTTGCGATCGCGCGTGCTGGTTTCACGCCGCCGGCTCGGTAGCGCGGAAACGCTTTCGCGACAGCTTTACCAGCTGTCGCTGGGGCTCGACCGCGAGGGGCTCGCCAGTCAGGTCGTGCTCGCCCTCTGGGAGGAACGACTGCGCGGGAAGATTTCCGACGAGGCGGGCAAACAGCTCGAGGACATCGCTGAAAAAATCAACGGGTGTCTGGCGGCCGGCAACGTCATCGATCCCGCCAAGGAAGCCCATCTGCGCGAGTCGCTCGCCGAGTACCGGGCCGCTCTGCGGAGCCTGATCGGCGATGCCGCCGCCCGGCTCACGATGCTGACGCGCGCGTTCCCCGCGGTGGCGGCTATCATTCGAGAGCAGCCAGGCGGTTGAACAGATCGACACCTCTCGCTTTGTTGTCGTTGCCGAACTTTGGTGTTAGACCAGATTGCTGCCGCGTCGCGTGCTCGCGAGACTTCGCTCGGAGGAACTAACGATGGCTGGAAGCATTGGCACAACGCTCCTTCGCGTAAACCTTTCGACCGGAGAGATCGGCAAGCAGCCGATCGCGCGCTCGTTGCAGGAGCTCTTCGTCGGTGGCCGCGGCGTCGGCAGCAAGATTCTCTACGACGCCATCAAGGATCCGACAATCGACGCCTATGATCCAGCGAACCCGTTGATCTTCGCGACCGGGCCGCTCACGGGAACCTATGCGCCTACCGGTGGGCGATACATGGTGATCACCAAGTCGCCGCTGACCGGAGCCATTGCCTGCTCGAACTCGGGAGGATTCTGGGGGCCGGCGCTCCGGTTCGCAGGCTATGAATACCTCATGGTCGAGGGTCGAGCGAAGGAACCGGTTTACCTCTTCATTCTCGACGACCACGTCGAGATCCGTCCCGCCAAGCACCTCTGGGGGAAGATCGTCGACGACGTCGAAAACATCATACGCGAGGAGACGCACCCCGACGTCAAGATCGCGTCGATCGGCCCCGCGGGCGAGCAGCGCTCCCGCATCGCCTGCGTGATGAACGACAAGGGCCGAGCGGCTGGCCGCTCGGGCGTGGGCGGGGTGATGGGCTCCAAGAATCTGAAGGCCATCGCCTGCTGGGGAACCAAAGGCGTCCGCGTGCCAGACATCAAGAGCTTCATTGAAACAGCGGGCACGGCGGTCCGCGCGGTCGGAGAATCTCCGGTGGCGCACGGCCTCACCATGCTCGGCACGGCGGGTACGGTCGAGTACATGAACATGGTCGGCTGCTTGCCGACGAACAACTTCCAGGCGGGCACGTTCGCCGGCGCGGCGAAGGTGAGTGGCGAGCGCGTGAAAAAGGACTTCATGACGAGAAACCGCGGATGCCATTCCTGCGTGATCAACTGCGGGCGTGTCACGAAGATCACGGGCCACGGTAAGTACGACGGCAGGGGCGAAGGCCCCGAATACGAGACCATCTTCGGTCTCGGCACGTCGTGCGGCGTCGACAACCTCGCGGCGGTCATCAAGGCGAACTATCTCTGCAACGAGATCGGCGTCGATACGATCGAGGCGGGTTGTACGATCGCAACGGCGATGGAGCTCTGCGAGCGGGGCTATCTACCCGAAAAGGACATCGGCCAACCGCTACGCTTCGGGGATGCCGACGCGCTCATCGATATGATGCACCTGATGGGCAGCGGCGAAGGCTTCGGCACGATGCTCCAGCAGGGTGGTTACCGCATCGCCGAGAAGTACGGACACCCGGAGCTCTTCATCGGATCCAAGAAGCAAGCGTTTGCGGCCTACGATCCCCGGGGCGCGGTCGGCATGGGGCTCGGCTACGCCACCTCGAATCGCGGCGCGTGTCATCTGCGCGGCTACTCGATCTCGGTCGAGCACTTCGGCAATCCCGTGAAGCTCGATCCGTTCGTCACCGAGCAGAAGGCATTCTGGATGAAGATCCTGCAGGACAATACCGCGGTGGTCGACGCCGCCGGTATCTGCTTGTTCTCGAGCATGGCGATGCCGTCGGAGATGATCGCGGGCATGTTGAACAGCGTGCTCGGGACCAGCTTCGACGTACCGAACATGCTGCTCGTGGGTGAGCGCATCTGGAATCTCGAGCGCTTGTTCAACAACGCGGCCGGCTTCTCCCGCAAGGACGATTCGCTTCCGCCGCGGATGTTGAACGAACCGCTCCGGGAGGGCCCCAGCAAAGGTCACGTCGTGCCGCTCGAAATCATGCTCGACGAGTACTACCGCGAGCGTGGATGGGACGCGGAGGGACACCCGACTCCGGAACGTCTGAAGATGCTCGATCTGGGCGCGTGACCAGGTGCACCCCCGGATGGCTACTCGAGCCGCTCGCGCGGCGTGATTTTTTGTCCCGCGCGTATTGACACCCTCGTGCGCGAAGGCTTATAAGGTTCGTTCCCTGCAAGGGGACGCAGGTCTTTGAAAACTAGGCAGTAATGCACACGCTCTCTCGATCGAGGGAGCGACCCTTGAGATCATCTTTGAGTGATTTCGAGACTGACGGTCGAGGTAATTCGAGTCGGATTCATCCACTTCGATCTCCGTTCCGTTTGCACGGAGGTCGGCAAGTTAAGTGGAGAGTTTGATCCTGGCTCAGAACGAACGCTGGCGGCGTGCCTAACACATGCAAGTCGCGCGAGAAAGTGGGGGCAACTCCACGAGTAAAGCGGCGCACGGGTGAGTAATACGTAGGTAACCTACCTTCGAGACCGGGATAACCTTCCGAAAGGAGGGCTAATACTGGATAAGACCACGGAGCTTCGGCTCTGGGGTCAAAGGTGGCCTCTGCTCGCAAGCTACCACTAGAAGATGAGCCTGCGCACCATTAGCTAGTTGGTGAGGTAACGGCTCACCAAGGCGAAGATGGTTAGCTGATCTGAGAGGATGATCAGCCACACTGGGACTGAGACACGGCCCAGACTCCTACGGGAGGCAGCAGTGGGGAATCTTGGACAATGGGGGAAACCCTGATCCAGCGACGCCGCGTGGGTGATGAAGGCCTTCGGGTCGTAAAGCCCTGTCGGGGGGGAAGAAACTCCCGCCGGTAAACAATCGGCGGGATTGACGGTACCCCCTAAGGAAGCACCGGCTAACTCCGTGCCAGCAGCCGCGGTAAGACGGAGGGTGCAAGCGTTGTTCGGAATTACTGGGCGTAAAGGGCGCGTAGGCGGTCTGCTAAGTTCGGTGTGAAATCCCCTGGCTCAACTGGGGAACTGCGCCGGAAACTGGCAGACTAGAGTACCGGAGAGGAGGGTGGAATTCCTGGTGTAGCGGTGAAATGCGTAGATATCAGGAGGAACACCGGTGGCGAAGGCGGCCCTCTGGACGGATACTGACGCTGAGGCGCGAAAGCGTGGGGATCAAACAGGATTAGATACCCTGGTAGTCCACGCTGTAAACGATGGGAACTAGGTGTGAGAGGTTAGATCCTCTCGTGCCGCCGCTAACGCATTAAGTTCCCCGCCTGGGGATTACGGCCGCAAGGTTAAAACTCAAAGGAATTGACGGGGGCCCGCACAAGCGGTGGAGCATGTGGTTCAATTCGACGCAACGCGAAGAACCTTACCTGGGCTAGACAACGGCGGACCGCCCCAGAGATGGGGCTTTCCCTTCGGGGACTGCCGGTACAGGTGCTGCATGGCTGTCGTCAGCTCGTGTCGTGAGATGTTGGGTTAAGTCCCGCAACGAGCGCAACCCCTGTCCTTAGTTGCCCCCGGGTCATGCCGTGGCACTCTAAGGAGACTGCCGGCGTTAAGCCGGAGGAAGGTGGGGATGACGTCAAGTCCTCATGGCCCTTATGTCCAGGGCTACACACGTGCTACAATGGGCGGTACAAAGGGATGCGAGCTCGCGAGAGTAAGCCAACCCCAAAAAACCGTTCTCAGTTCGGATTGCAGTCTGCAACTCGACTGCATGAAGCTGGAATCGCTAGTAATCGCGGATCAGCACGCCGCGGTGAATACGTTCCCGGGCCTTGTACACACCGCCCGTCACACCATGGAAGCTAGTTGTACCGGAAGCCGGTGCGCCAACCCGCAAGGGAGGTAGCCGTTCATGGTATGACTGGTGACTGGGGTGAAGTCGTAACAAGGTAGCCGTAGGGGAACCTGCGGCTGGATCACCTCCTTTCTAAGGAACCTCTTCGCGAGCTTCGGCTCACGAGAGACCGACCTTGGTGCTCGAGAACGGTGGAAACTCGAGCCCCGCAAGACCAGATCCGACTTTCGAACCGTCGGTGTTACTGCCTAGTCTTCAAAGACCTGCCGTCCGGTCATGTGATCGCCGGAAGGGCGCAGAGGAGGAATCGAGAGCGAAGGGAGAACGGGCCTATAGCTCAGCTGGCTAGAGCGTGCCCCTGATAAGGGCAAGGTCGGTAGTTCGACTCTACCTAGGCCCACTACCCTGGGGGCTGTAGCTCAGCTGGGAGAGCGCCGGTTTTGCAAGCCGGAGGTCGTGGGTTCGACCCCCATCAGCTCCATCAAGGAAGTTCGAATTCGGAAGAAGCTCGTTCGTCTAAGCGCCTGCTAGGAGACGCTTAGAGAAGCGAGTTTCAGTGGACTCGCTTCGGTAGTCGAAGGTCTTTGACAATTGCATCATGGGTAACCGGCGTCGCGCGTCCGCGAGTAGCGGACGTGTGACCAAGATGTATTCGAAATAGCGCAAGCGCGTGGTAGCTCACTCGGTAAAGCCAGAAGTCGGTTCTGCTTCTGGTCTTGCCAATTATGGTCAAGCTACTAAGGGCGCACGGTGGATGCCTTGGCGCGAGACGGCGATGAAGGACGTAGCCAGCTGCGATAAGCCTCGGGGAGCCGCTAAGCAGGCGTTGATCCGAGGATCTCCGAATGGGGAAACCTGGCCCGGGTAATTCCGGGTCATCCTGCGATGAATCCATAGTTGCAGGAGGCGAACGGGGGGAAGTGAAACATCTCAGTACCCCTAGGAAGAGAAATCAATCGAGATTCCCCCAGTAGCGGCGAGCGAAAAGGGAAGAGCCCAAACCAAGGG
>CAVQIG010000008.1:0-40000 GCA_963712515.1 uncultured delta proteobacterium | reverse complement strand
GGACGTCGGCGCCTCATCGTGACTGGCCATAGAGAAGCTCCGCGAGCCGCGCGGCGAGCTCGGCCTGCGCACGCAGGTCGGCATTCGCTTGTTGTGCCGTTTGCAGCGCATCTTTCAGCTTCTTGATCTCGCTCTCGAAGCTCGCGGCGTCGGCGCCGGCGCCCGAACCTGCGGGTCCCGCCGATTCCAGCTTCGCCCTGAGAGCAACGATCGCCTCGTTCGCCTCGTGCAGCTCTTCCTGCAATCGCTCGGCTCGCTCCTGGCGCTCGTTCATCGCGGCTTGAAATCGCTCGAGCCAATCCTTGCCGGGAGCGACACCCGCCACCTGGCGGACCCGCTCGATCGTCACTTCGAGGGCCTCTCGATCTCGTTGCTCCTCCGCAAGTCGATGATTCAAGACGAGGATCTCGGCGCGCGCGCTATCGAGCGACTGCGAAACGGCCGGAAGCTGATCCGGAGACCGCGATTCCGACGCGAGCCTCTGCATCTCCTTCTCGAGCGTGGCGCGATTCTCTCGCTCCACGTCGAGCTCACGCTGGAGCGAGGCGATCAGTTCCTTGTCGCCCCTCGCTCCGGGATCTGAAGACGGCGTCGGCGCCGTGGCGGTCGCCGACTGGACTTGCGCCTCGAGCTCTCGTGTCTTCTCTCGCAGCCGGGCAATCTCCTCCCGAGCGTCGTTCTGGGAGCGCTCGAGCTCGCGAACGTACGGGTCGCGACCGGTGTCCGGGGAGGACGGTCGTTGTTGAAGCTCGGAGATCTGCCGCCTCGCGGCTTCGAGCTCCGCTTCTCGCTCGAGCAGCTCACGACGATGAGCATTCAGTCGAATCTCGTACTCGCGGACGAGCGCTTCGGTCGTCGACGGCGTTGGTTCCAGCGGCTCTTGCGGGGATGCTACAACGCGTCCCGTGGCAGCGGACGCTGGCTTCGGGCGGCGAACGCTGGGCACAAGCGTCGGAGTCGGGGAGGGCGAGGTGGCGGCCGCGGCAGGAGAGGGCACTTCGCTCGGCGTAGGTGTTTGAGCCCGGGCTACCGAGATCGCAACAGGGATAGAGAGCAACGCCAACAGCCGGCCGCACGGCGCCGCGGTCACGAGGCACCTCGAAGGCTCACTCTGCGCTTCGTAGCGCGGGCTAGCTCGGCAGGATGTCGCATTCCCTTTGATCGCGACCAACGGGCGCGATCCGCGCCGGCGCCTCCTAGCAGCCAAAACGGCTTGCCGAATCGCATCTCGAGCTTTGGGTAACGGAAGCGAGAAATCGTGCCCGAATCGACTACGGACTCTTCCCGTACACCATTTCTGCCAGACGTTCGGCCATTTCCGCTTTGGCACGAAGAGTGGTGTTCGCCTCCTGTGCTCCCTTCAGAGCATCGCGGAGGTCTTTGTTCTCTTTGTCGAGGTCGCCGAGAACCTTGTTCTCCCCAGTCGACGATTCCGTGGCCTCGAGGCGACCCTTTAGGCGGACGATGATTTCGTTGGCGTTCTTCAGTTGCTCACTGAGACGGTCAGCTTCCGCTTTTCGCTCGTTCAAGGTAGCCGCGAGCCGCTGCGCGACGTCGTTGTTCCCGCGTGCTTCGGCGCCGCTCTCCCGCTGGACGCGTTCCAGCGTGACTTCCAGATTCTCGCGATTCCTACGCTCGTCGGTGAGCTGATTGCTGAGCACGAGGATCTCCGATCGAGCCGACTGTAGCGCCTTCCAGACCTCGACGAATCTCTCTTCCGTATTGCCGCTCGCCGTCAATCTCTGAATTTCCTGCTCGAGCGTCTCGCGGCGTTCCCGCTCCAGCGAGAGTTGCTCGCTCAAGTCGGCAGCGGTCGGATCGGGCGCTCCGACCAGCAGGGTCTTCGCCACCGCGGGCTCGGCAGCAGCCGTGGCGGTCTTCGTCTGCTTCGGCTGCTCTTCATGCGACTCTTGGTCCGTGCTCTGCGCTGGGGTGGTTCCCTCGGCGTGAAGCTCCTTTTCCTCGTACTTCGTACGAAGAGCATGAACCTCGCGGACAGCCTCGTTGAGCTCCCCAACCTGTCGCGACAGATCGGCGTTCTTCCGCCGGGCCTCGTCGAGCGAAGCGCGGAGCCCAGCTCCCGCAGTGCGGGTATTCTGCAGGACGCTCTCCAGGGTTTCTAGCTTGCTCCGAGACGTCTGCTTCTCGGTCTCGAGGGCCTTCTCGAGGTTCTTCGTCTGGGCTTGGCTGGTGAGCTCACGGTCGCGGGCCTGTTGGAGCGCCACCTCGAGCGACGCGATCCGCCCTTGGCTCGCGCCCTCCGTCCCCTTGCCGTCACCGGTTTGTCGATCGAGCGGCGCGGGGTGACGTGCGAGATCTGCGCCGAGCCCCGTGACTGTGCCGACCTGCTGGCGGCTGGTTTCGCCGTCGGCGTCTCGGCTTTGAACCTCAGGCGCCGGGTCAGCCGCACCAGTCCGTTCTTGTTGCTCGGTCTGCAGGGTCTCGAGTGCCGCCCGAGCCGACACCAACTCTTCTTCCTGAGCGGCGATCTTCGCGTCACGCTCGCGCCGCGAACCGTCGGCCGAAGCGAGCCCGAGTCGGAGCCGCTCGACTTCCGTATCGCGCGCGGCAATCGCCGAAGCATGCTGCTTCGCCTGCTCGTCCGCTTCGCGTGTCGAACGGGAGAGCTCCTTTTCGAGCCGTCGCTCGGCCGCCGCCTGTTCGGCGGCGGTAGCACGGAGGGTTGCGACCTCGCCATCGAGCGCCCGCCCGCGGTCCAATTGGCGTCGCCGCTCGGCCTTGAGGGATTCGAGTTCGCTGCGCGCGGCGGCGAGATCATGGGCTTGGGTCTCGAGCCTGGTGGCCCGCTCCGTCGCCTCGCTCTCCGCGTCGGCGAGCTGCCGAGAGAGCTGTGTGATTTGCTCACTGCGGCTCGCCAGAGCTTCTGCATTCTTCTTCAGCTGATCGTCTCGCTCGCGTGCGCGACGGGCGAGATCCGCCTGCATTCGCTGGTTGGCGGCGGCATGTTCGGCCGTTGCGGCGCGGAGCGTTTGCACCTCTCGATCGAGGCCGCTCGTCTTGACGGCGGCGCGATCACGCTCGGCCCGCAGGGCTTCGAGCGCTCGGCGGGTAGCCGCCAACAGACTCTGCTGCGCCTCGAGCTCCCGAGCCCGACGCTCTCGTTCATGCGCGGCCTCGGCGATCTGCTTTGCCAGCTGCTTCGTCTGCTGCTCGTGCGATGCGATCAGCAGGGCTTCGGATCGCGCCGCATCGTTCCGAGCGCGCTCGAGCGCAGCGAGCTCGCTCTCGAGCTTCTTGTGCTCGGCCTCTTGTGCGGTGACCATGGCGCGTAGATCGGCGATCGTCTTTTCGAGCTCGGCCGCCCGCTCGGTCTGATGGGCCCTTTCGACCTCGGTGGCATCGAGTGCTTGACGAGTCGACGACAGCTCTTTCTCGCGGTGGCTGGCCTCCGCGGCGGCAGGGGCCTGCTGAGCGTCGAGGTCCGCACGCAGGCGCTTACTCACCGAGTCCAGCAACGCTCGGGTCTCTCGGCGCACCTTTTCCGAACGCGCGAGCTCGCTGCGCAGCGTCTCGATCTCTTCATCGAGCTCCGCGCGGTGGGCCTGGAGCTTCTGGACCTCGTCGTCCTGCGAAACCGGCGCGATTGCGTCTTGGTCCGCAAGAGCTCGCCCTCGAGTGATCGTCGCAGCCAGAGCCAGCGCGAAGAAGCAGTAGGCGTGACGGAGGGCGCGCCGCCGTATCATGGGTTCGACAACTGCTCCATCACGGGTTGCGGCGCATAGGGAGCGCGACAAGGCGGCTCGTTCGCGTGAAGGTAGGTCCAGCGCTGCGAGTCGTCGAGAAGGATCAGGCTCGAAGAGCGAGTGCCGTACTCGGCCGCGTGCAGGCACAGGCTGTTGCCGTACCCGGAGCTGCGCGGGTCGAGCTCGGTGTCGTGCGCCGAAAGGATGGTGCGCAGGCGATCTCGAAACTCCGCCGTCGAGGGCTTCGGGGCGTCGCCCCGGAGCAGCTGCGCGAAGAGTTGGTACGAGGACGCGATGCGCGGGCAGGTGGGATCGTTCAGGTCGAGATTGGTGATCAAGTGCAGGCCCGGGTCCAGGTCCGTGACCGTCATCGCCTCTCCGTGGTTGGTGGCGATCCAGGCACGACGCGAATCCGCGACGAGAAGGTTGAAGGCATTGTAGCGCTGCGGCGCGTGCGCCGCGATCGCCGCCCGAGCCGCTTCCGCCGAAGGCTCGCGAAGCATCGCCAGGCACAGCTGTCCGCGCGATTCTCGCTTGGGATCCGTGGGTTCGCCGGTCCGGCGATTCAGCACCGCGGCGACGACGCCGCGACGATTGACGGCCAGCCAGGTACCCCCCGCCACGTCGTCACGCCCGCCGAAGATCCCGTTTTCACGGTCGAGAACGAGCGGCGGCGACGTAGGGCGCGAAAGGAATTCGTCGCGGTTGGCTGCTACGACGGCCGGAAACTCCGGAAAGGTTCGGACGTAGATCGCCAGCGTGCACACGAGTGAATACGCCCGCCTCTTAGACTTTCCCAAACCTCCGCCGCAAGCCCGGTCGCGATCCTGATTCTATGCTTATTGGGCGGACGTCCCTGAATGCAAGTCGACGGCCGCCCGATGGCGTCGCTCGGAAGCGATGACCGTCGCGCGGATCGCATCGAAGCTTCACATTCTGGGCGTCGAATCTAGCCAAATTGTGTTGGTGGTGGGCCTATGGTACCAATCACCCCTTGCGGCCAGGGCCGCCCTCCCGTTCAGGGTCCTCCAATGCTCCAATCCATCGACGAGGTCATCGAGCGATTCGGCCAGCAGAGCTACGTCTGCAGCCGCGCCATCGCGACCGTCGTCTACCTATCGGTGCACCTCAAGAAGCCGATCCTTGTGGAGGGCCCGGCAGGAGTCGGCAAAACGGAGCTCGCCAAGGTGCTCGCGGCAGCCCTCGGACACAAGCTGCTGCGGCTGCAGTGCTACGAGGGTCTCGACGAAGCAAAGGCTCTCTACGAGTGGGAATACGCGAAGCAGCTACTGTATACCCAGATACTCAAGGACAAGATCGGGGAGACCCTGCGCGGTGCGGCGACGCTCAAGGACGCCGTAGAGCGGATCTCGGCCGAGGAAGACGTCTTCTTCTCGGATCGGTTCATCCTGACGCGACCGTTGCTCGAGGCCATCACGTCGGAGCGACCGTGCGTCCTCTTGATCGACGAGATAGACAAGTCGGACGCCGAGTTCGAGGCGTTCTTGTTGGAGGTCCTCTCGGATTTTCAGGTCAGCGTCCCGGAGCTCGGAACGATCCGCGCCAAGCACATTCCGGGAGTCGTGCTGACCAGCAACAACGCCCGTGAGATGTCGGACGCGCTGAAACGCCGGTGCCTTCACCTCTACATCGACTTTCCTCCGCTCGAGCAGGAGCTGCGCATCGTCCGGCTGAAGGTTCCCGGCATTCAGGAAGAGCTGGCCAGAGAGGTGGTGAGCGCCGTCCAGGTGGTGCGAAAGCTCGACCTCAAGAAGGTCCCCTCGATCAGCGAGACGCTGGATTGGGCTCGCGCGTTGCTGCTCCTCAACGTGCGAAGCCTCGAAGAGCCGCTCGTCCAGGAGACGCTTTCGACGATTCTCAAGTACGAGGGCGACATCCGGAAGGCGCAGGACGAGCTGCGCGACTTCGTCGCCAAACAGAAGGCAAAGACCAAGCCGCCGCCCTCCGAATCCGACAAGGACCTGCTGCACTAAGGAGTCCGTCCGAGTAATCCGGACCGAGCCGATGAGTCGAGGGCCAAGCATCGCACCCGGAAAATTCCGACGAATACTCTCGTGGTATTCCGAGGAATTTTCCGGGTGCGAGGCGCCGGCGATCGGCTCATCGGCGACGGGAGCGATTACTCGGACGGGCTCCTAGCAACTCGCCACGAGCTGGCTCGACGGAGGCATGAGACACGAGGCATCGTCGCGATCGCGCGTTCCGTCGGCCGCGACGTCGCGCTAGGATCGGTGCAGGAAATCCGCGTGGACGAACGCCTGATCGAGTTCTCGAACCTGCTTCGCCAGAATGGCGTACGGGTGTCGGTCGCGGAGGACCTCGACTCGTTCGCCGCCGTGCGCGTGCTCGGCCTCTCCAGCCGCGATGCCTTGAAGAGCGGGCTTCGCGCCACGATGGTCAAGCGGGCGGTCGACGTTGCGGTGTTCGACGAGCTCTTCGATCTCTACTTCAGCGGCGTCCAGCAGCTGCTGAAGGCCGCCGAGGAACGTTCGCAGGAAGCGACGGGGCTCGACGCGGCGGAATTCCAGCGACTCCTCGAAGAGCTCGAGAAGCTCCTTGCGGAGCAAGGGAAGGACCTCTCGGAGCTCGCCAAGGAATGGTTGCGGAACGACAACGGGCGGATCGAGCAACGGGTCCGCGAGGCGCTGGAGCAGGCGAGGGTGGGAGAGATCGAACGCCCTTACCAGGAGGGTCAGTTCACGCACGGCGTGGCGAACGCGTTCGGCCTCGCTGACGTGCTGCGGCAGATCGAGGAATTTCGCGATCGCCTCGCCGCGCTCGGCCTCGATCCGGAAACGGCAGAGCGGTTGCAACGCTACCTGGAGAGTCGTCTTCGCGATCTCGCGCAGCTCATGAAGCAGGCGGTCCGCCAGGAACTCGAAAAGCGCGATCTCGCGCGCCGCGAGAATCAGCGCCTGCAAACACTCAGCGAGAAAAGCTTCTTCTACCTGAGCGAGGATGAGATTCGGCGCATGAAGGAGGCGGTGACGAAGCTCGCCCAGCGCTTGAAGAACGTCATCGCGATCAAGCGCAGGCGCGCCAAGCGGGGTAAGTTCGACGTCAAGGATACCTTTCGCAAGAACCTCCAATACGGCGGCGTGCCGTTCCGCATCCAATTCGACGACAAGCGCAAGGACAAGCCCCAGGTCGTGATTCTGTGCGACGTATCGGATTCGGTCCGAAACGTCTCGCGGTTCATGCTGCAGTTCGTGTACAGCCTGCAGGACCTGTACTCGCGGGTACGGAGCTTCATCTTCGTCGCCGATATCGGCGAGATCACACGGCTGTTCGAGGAGAACGACATCCACGAGGCGATCGAGCTCGCGCTTCGCGGCGACATCATCAACGTGTTCGCGCATTCCGATTTCGGCGTGGCTTTCAAGACGTTCCACCGTGACTACATCACGGCCGTGAACAAGCGCACGACCGTCATCGTGCTCGGCGATGCGCGCAACAACTACAACCTGCCGAACGAGTGGACGCTCCGTGACATCCGATTGCGTGCCAAGCAGCTCATCTGGCTGAACCCCGAGAGCAAGAATACGTGGGGCTTCGGCGACAGCGAGATGGAGCGCTACCGCCAGTATTGCGACGTCGTCGAAGAATGTCGCAACCTGAACCAGCTCTATCGTGTGATCGACCGGCTCGTGGTGCAGTAGCGCCCGGGGCGGTCGAGATTGCAAATGGGGCGACCTTCCGTAGAATGAGGTGGATCGAAAGGGGAGTCCTTCATGGGGCGCGAAGAGTTCATTCTCATGACGGTTGGCGGGCTCACGCTCGACCCCGTGACGAAGACCCCGATTGTGATCCTCAAGGACTCGGAGAACAAGCTAAACTTGCCGATCTGGATCGGCCTTCTCGAAGCGACCGCGATGGCCACGGAGCTCGAGGGCATCAAGATGGCTCGGCCGATGACCCACGATCTCCTGCGCAATGTCCTGAGTGAGCTCGGAGCTACGGTGGAGGCGATCGAGGTCACTGATCTGCGCGACAACACTTATTACGCCCTCGTCCACCTCGAGGTCGACGGACGACGGGTGGCGATCGATAGCCGCCCGAGCGACGCGATCTCGCTCGCGCTTCGAACCAAGAGCCCGATCTACGTAGCGAAGAAAGTGCTCGAGAGCTCGAGCGTGCTCCAGCAGATGGAGGACGACAAGGAACAGAACCTCTCGAACGTGTCGCGGGACAAGTGGGCCGAGATTCTCGAGAAGATGGCCCCGGACGACTTCAAGTACAAGATGTGACGCGAGCCGCCGACCGCGCCGCTACGGCTCGCATCCGCTCGCAATCATGGCCAAAGGCATCCAGCGTCGTCAACTCAAGGAGCCTGACGAGTTCCTGACGCTCAGCCGGCGGTTTCTCGAGTACGCGCAGCAGCATGAACGGGAAGTCACGTTCGCCGTGCTGGGCGCCGCCGTCGTCGTCGTCGTCGCGCTGGGCGTGCGCTGGTACCGCTCGTGGCAGGAAAGCAGCGCAGAGGCCGCGTTCGGCGCGGCGCGGCGCAACTTCACGGAGCAGAAGTTCGATTCCGCCGCCGAGGGCTTCCGGCGGGTCGTCACCACTTGGCCAGCGACGTCTCACGGTCACCTCGCGTTCGTCTATCTCGGCAACTCGTACGCGGAGCTCGGGAAGACCAAGGAAGCTGAAGACGCCTTCCGGCAGGCATTGCAGCAAGACTCGGACGATCTCCTTCGCCAGATCGCGCACTACAACCTGGGCCTTCTCAAGATGAAGGCGGGCGACAAGGCGGGAGCCGCGACCGAGCTTGGGGCCGCCGCTAACGCGACCGGTCCGCTGCGGGGGGTCGCCTGGTTCGCGCGCCTCAGCACCGAGCAGCAGTTCGTCGAGGGCGTGACGGAGGGGATGCAAGCGATCGGCGAGCTCAGCCCCGACACCCGCGACTACGTCGCCGCGATGATCGCGGCGCGCGCAAAGGCGCCGCCCAAGCAGTAACGACGCCCCGCGTTCCTGGGTTTCAGGCGTCAGATTCATCCCTGAACGTACGTCCGATAAGATATATTATGTAAACTAACTCCTGTCTCCGAGAGACCATAAAATCTGCGGAAGCGACCTGCCCGTGCGGCAGCTGGATACCGACCACGTCTCGCGCGATTAACGCAAGCTAGCCGATCGACGCGGCATCGAGCGGGCCGACGTGGCGCCGTGACCAATACAACGCAGCCGGTCAGCGCTCTGGATCGTCAATCTCACACGCGGCCGCCAAAGACCCCGCGATCAAATTCAACGGAACCATTTCTGCTTTTCCCACCGAAAAATCTCGGTGGTACGAGTATCGCTGATCGGCTTTTTCTCGCCGTGCTTGGCCTCTTCGGGAGTCTTGCCCTCCAGGGAATAAACGAACTCCTCGTATATGATCCTGCCGATCGAGAATCCGTCCTTGGACTGATGCGCTTCGCACGTCGTGACTTCGCTGTATCCGGTATAGGTCGCGGTATGGACGCCCTCCTTCAGGGTAAAGACGAGCTTCGAAAGATTATCGTGCTCGCGCTCGCGCAGGTTATCAGCCCAATGCTTGCAGAAGTCGGGGAACTTGGCGGATGCCTCTTTGAACTCCTGGTCGCGTTTCAACCGCTCGGGTAGAATCTTTGCCTTCAGCGACTGAATTTTTTCGCGCACTGTGCTCTTCGATCCCGAGGATTGGGGCGTCGAAGATTCCGGCTGATTGCCGCCGGTAGCCGTCGCTACGGTCGATTTGGCGTCTACCTGAGGCGGGTCGGCGGAGTGCTCACCGGCAAGGGATCCGCCTGGAACGTTGAAGTATGCCGCCGCCAAGACGGCGGCGATTGTCAATGCGCCTTTGTTGTTCATAGTCCCTCTTCCAAAAAAAACGGCCGCGACCCCCAGAGGGACCGCGACCGTCTTCTCTTCTTAACCGGGAAATTCCCCGGCCTACTGATTCGGGATCAGCTCGACGCGACGGTTTTGCGCGCGTCCCTCCTCCGTATCGTTGGTAGCCACGAAGTCCGTCTTCCCATACCCATGCGGGACCAGCTGGCTTTCCGGAATTCCGGCCTTCACCAGGTACCTCACGACGGATTCGGCTCGCCGCTCCGACAGCCTCTCGTTGTACTTCACGCTGCCCTTCGCGTCGCAATAGCCATTCACGTTCACGGTCACGCCCGGATTGGCCTTGAGCGCCGAGGCGGCTTCATCCAGAACTGCCGCATCGCCCGGACGGATGTTCGACTTGTTGAAGTCGAAATGCACTCCGCGCAGAACGAGCTTCTCCTTGGTCGGAGGCGGAGGAGGCGGAGGCGGGGGTGGAGCCTTTGCAACCGGTGGTGGAGCCGGTGGACGCTCCGGGGCTCCGCAGCAACCAGCCAGCGTGACGCCCATGAAGGCTACTACCGCGATTACTGCGACCGACTTTACGAGTTTTGGCTTTGGTCCCATCTACTCCTCCTCGATCCAAAAACGCCGTGTATGGGCCTACTATTCCTTTAGAAGCGCCACGTCAACATCCAAGAATACTGGCCTTCGAGGTGGAACTTCGACCGCCAGCGATGACGCGTAGCGTCTTTTCGCGTCTGCACGATCACGCTTGATGCCGCCCCTTATCCCGGCCGCCCTCTTCCCGAGATTCAATCCTTCTCGGCGGGATCGCGCGGGGCCGGGGCGTTGAAGCGCAGCTCGGCCTGACGATTGAGCTCGTCGAGCATTGCACGGGCCTCGGCGTCGTCGGGATGCACGATCAGCGCCTCTTCCAAGTACTGCATCGCGGTCGGCCGCCGATCTTCGCGCAGCGCCACGCCGGCCAGGCCGCGCAGGATCTCGCCGTCGTAGCCGCGGATCTCGCCCGAGCGGATCCATTTCTCTTCGGCGTCGATCAACTCGCCGGCGAGCGCGTGGAGTGCGGCCTGGCCTTTCAGAGCTTCCGCGTTCAAGGGATCGAGCTTCAGGGCCTCGGCGAAGCTTTCCGAGGCGGAGTGTTGTCGGCCGCGTTCGGCGAGCGACTTGGCGAGGCGCGTGAGGTTGTGGCTTTCCATCTGGAAGCGCGAGCATTCGACCGTCACCCGTAGCGCGGTACCTTCCATCTCGATCGCTCGCACGAGGAATGCCGGCCCGAGATACCGCTCGACGTAGAGTAGGACGTCACGTTCGTCGGTGACGGCGCCGAGAAACACGGCGCCGAGCGCATCGCGCTTGTGGTCGTCGCGGCGGAGGATCAGGACGTGCTGCTGGCGTCGCATCGGAGCTCCCGGAAACCAAACGACCGGGGTTATACCTTCTCGTACGGATCGAAGAGCTTCTTGTACTCGTCGAGCGCAAAGCGGTCGGTCATGCCGGCGATGTAGTCGGCAACCACGCGAGCGGTCGCCTCCCCGGCGGCGATTTTGCCATGAACGTTCGGCGGCATCTGCCGAGGTTCGCTCATGTAGGTCTGGAAGAGATCGCTCATGATACGGTCCGCTTTCACCGCCATCCGTTTGACGCGATAGTGATTGTAGAGCCTCTCGAAGAGCAGTCCCTTCAGCTCGCTCACCTTTTCCGCCATCGCGGCGCTGAACTCGACGAGCTTCGGCTTGACCGCCCAGACGTCCTCGATACGCCCTACCCCTCGCTCGACGAGCCCTCGCTCGGTCGCTTCGATGAGGTCGGAGACGAAATTGTCGATGATCCGCCGCGTTGTCTGATAGCGCACGATGCGTCGATCGGCGGATGGGTATGCGCGGCAAACGTTCCGATGGTGTTCGCGCCAGATCGCCGCGCCTTCCAGATCGTCGAGCGTCAGCATCTCGGACTTCAACCCGTCGTCGACGTCGTGCGCGTTGTAGGCGATCTCGTCGGCGTAATCGACGATCTGCGCTTCGAGCGTTGGCGCCTTGGCGGCGTCGAACTCGGCCACCTGCGGGCGATCGTAGCGTGTGGAGTGCTTGACGATCCCTTCCCTCACCTCCCAGGAGAGATTCAGGCCGGCGAACCCCGGATAACGCTCCTCGAGAACGTCGACGATGCGTATGCTCTGGGCGTTGTGCTCGAAGCCGCCGTGCGGTTGCATGAGGCGGTCGAGAATCCGCTCGCCGGCGTGGCCGAACGGCGTGTGCCCGAGATCGTGCGCCAACGCGATCGCCTCGGCGAGGTCTTCGTTCAAGCGTAGCGCACGGGCGATCGTGCGCGTGATCTGCGCCGCCTCCATCGTGTGCGTGAGGCGCGTTCGGTAGTAGTCTCCTTCGTGGTTCACGAAGACCTGGGTCTTGTACTCGAGGCGGCGAAACGCCGAGCAATGGATGATGCGATCTCGATCTCGCTGGAACGGGAGACGGAACCGATGCTCTGGCTCGGCATGCACGCGCCCGCGCGTATGCCGGTTGCGCATCGCGTAGGCAGCGAGCCGCTGGTCCTCGAGCGCTTCGAACTCCTCGCGGGTCAACATGCGGCGCTCCGTATACCAGAAGCGGACGGGAAATTCCGTTCCCGCCCGTTCGGCTTCAAGAACTTCTCTTGTGGGGACCCCGCTCGTTGGGATATGAGTCGACGCCGATGGCGAAAGAGATTCAGGCGCGCGTGACTACCGTGGGCCGCCCGCTACGGCTCGAGGTCACGCTCGACGGCGCCTGGCTCGACCGTCTGAAGTCGGTGCTGCACAACATGGAAACGAACGGCGGCACGTACCCGTTGCAGCGCTATCTCGAGGAGCTCGTCGAGGCCGACATCGTCTATCGCGAGGCGATCCGCTGCCGCGGCCCATTCCTCGCCCGCACCGACATCCTGCAGTGGCTCCAGCGCAGGCACGCGGGTCAAGCACAGCGAAAGCTGGCCGCCGGCGGTTCTCGCCGGTAGTTCGCTGGACGCCTGTCGCATTTCCTGGTCCCTAGCCGAGGAACCATCGATAGAGGCATGGTCTTAGGGCTTCCGATCGAGGAACCACGGTGCCAACCTCGGCAGGCTGGCGCCGATGTCGGCAGCTCGCAGACGCGGCGGAGTCAGCCACCAGCAGATTGGGCCAGTTCCGCCCGATGAGTCAGGCCGCGGAAGCTCAGTACGCCCCTGGTGCGAATTTTGGGAAGAATGCCGCCGTGGCGTCCGCCGGGATCCCGCAGTGCGGCGAGTCTTGGCTCACGCGGCTGGGGCGCAATAGGTGGGCAACCGCGGCGTTGCTCGCGTCGGCGTTCCTCTTTCGGTTGTGGGTCGGTCTCGCAATCGGGCTTTCCCGCGACGACGCAAAGCACGTCTATCTGAGCGGGCTGAAGTATTACCTAACCGGCGCGTGGCCCTATTTCGGCGCCGACGTCGATTGGGTGCGTTCGGTTAAGGTCCCGGGCGCCTTGCAGGCACTCGTCGTCGGTCTGCCCTTCTACGTCGCACCGATTCCCGAAGCCCCCTTCGTCGTGCTGAACCTCTTGTCGTTCGCGAGCGTTTGTCTGCTCGCCTGGTACGCCGCGCGCCGTCTTCCCGGCGTGCCGAGCGCGCTGATCTGGGCATGGCTCCTTACCGCCCCGTGGACCCTCGACGAATCGACGTACGTCTACAACCCGAGCTACGTCCTCACGGGCGCCACCCTCTTCTTCATCGGCGCGCTCGAAACGTATCCCGCGACGAGAGGCGGCCTCGTTTCGCCGCCGCTGGCGAACTTCATGATGGGCTTCGGCCTCCTCTGGGTGACGCAGTTCCACATGTCGTACGCGATCCTGCTTCCCTACGCGGCCGTGTCGCTGATCGTTCAGCTTCGAGGCACCGAGACCGGGACCGGTCGAGCGAAGCTGTTGCTCGCGTTCGCCGCCGGAGCGGCCGTGACCGGGGTATTCCTCCTGCCGACATGCCTTCGCTACGGATGGCACGTCGTTGCGAGCGAGACTGCGGCGATGATCCAGTCGAATCCGCGAAACCTTTCCGTCCATTGGCGCTACTCGTTCGACATTCTCGCCAGATTCGTCTCCTTCGCCACTTACCAGACCGCCGGGTTCGTCGGCGGCAACGTGAACCAGCGGCTTCGATTTCTCGCCGACTTCTTTTGGCTTGCCCCGGTCATTCTGCTCGTCACAGCGGCCGGGATCGCTCAGGTGATCGCGATCGTGTGGATGGCTTTGTTCACGAAGAAGCCGGCGGTCCCCGAATGGCGGGCGATGCGATTGCTCTTCGGGGTAACGATTCTCTTGCTCTGCGCGAGCTTCGCTTTTTGCCGAAAGGTGCCGCGCTCGCACACGTTCTACGTCACCTTCCCGGTCGCCATGCTGTTCAGCTTGTACTGCTGGAACGAGTTCCTGCAGCGCCGCGTCGGGCAAACGGTCGCCGCGGTCTTGATCGCGCTCGGACTCGTGTTCCAAGTCGCTTACGTGATCGACAAGTTGACGAAGCATCCCTGGGCGCTCGACCGTGTGGAGATTGTCCGGGCGCTGAATGGCGAGGACTATCAGCACTACGCCGCCAGGCGCTCCCCCGCGCGCCACTGAGAGAGATCTACCTCGCTGCGAAAATTTTGCGTGCGAACCGAAACGCGGCGGGCTCGCGCCTCTGGATAGTTTCGCTTCAGGCTGTGCGCAGACCCAGAGGCTTTGCTAGATCACCAAGGCCGGCATGAGCGTGACGACGACCCGGCGCGATCGTCGCGGCCCGTCGAGCTCTACGAGCATCAGACCCTGCCAGCGTCCGAGCTGCAGGTCACCGTTCTCGACGGGGACGATCTCCGAAGGCCCGAGGATCGATGCAAGGATGTGAGCCTGGGCATTGTCGTCGATCCGGTCGTGAAGCCAGCCGGCGTGCTCGGGAACCGCTGCGCCGAGCGCCGCGAGCAGGTCGACCCCGATCGAAGGATCGTCGTTTTCGTTAACGACGATCGCCGCGGTGGCGTGGAGCACCATCACGTGGCAGAGCCCACGCTCGAGCTTCGAGCCGCGGACGATCTCGCGCACGCGGTCGGTTATATCGATCGTCTCGCGCTTGCGGGTCGTGTCGATCTCGAAGAGCATCATCTTCTTCTACCGCACGCGGGCGGCAACCAGCCAGAAGTCTAGCCGTCAGCTAGCGGCGGTTCGTACCCCGACGAATTGATCGGTCATGCGCTGCAGACGATCGCTGACGATGCGGGTCAGGTTCAAGAACACCTTCGCGGCGATGCGCGGGTAGCGCGACTGAATCCGCTGCAAGAATCGCTCGCTCACGGCCAGCACCTCGACGGGCTCGACCGCCACGACGTCCGCGCTTCGCACGTTCCTCCGCACGAAGGCCATCTCGCCGAACACGTCGCCACGCTTGTGCTGGGCGATCTTCCGCCGCTCGGCGCCGCTACCTGCCAAGACGTCGACCGTTCCCTGCATGATCACGTACATCTCGTCGCCGGCCTCGCCGCGCTGGACGATCGACTCGCCGGGCGCAAAGCGCTTGATCTCGCCCATCAGCACCACGATCCGGGCCTGCGCCGGACGCAGCCCGGCGAAGAGCGGAATCGTGCTGGCCGGGTCCTTGCCGAGCTTCACGGCGAGGAGGTCCCACACCGTGATGATCTTGGTGGTCGCCAACACCCCGGGCAGAAGAACGAGGTTCGCGACGAGCGCCGTCGCCATGGTGACGCCCGTGAGCACGCCGAACTGCTGGATTGGCACGAAGCTCGAGAAGGCGAAGGTGAGAAAGCCGAGAAACAGCGCGACGGTCGCGTAGATGATCGGCGCCCCGACGATCCGCAACGTGCCGACCAGCGCCGACACCTGGTCGACGGCGCCCTTCAGCTCGAGGTTCAAGCGCGACATGTAGTGGATCGTCGAATCGACGGCGATGCCGAGCGCGATCGCGGCGATCAAGCTGGTGCCGAGGTTCAGCAAGATGCCCGCCCACCCCATCACGCCGAAAAAAATCAGGATCGGCAGCACGTTGGGTAGGATCGCGAGCAGCCCCACCTTCATCGAGAGGAACATCAGCGACATCACGATGAAGATGACGACGAGGGCGATCGACAGGCTCTTGATCTGACCGGCGACGATGTCCGAGGCGGTGCCGGTCAGCAACACGAGGTTGCCGGTCGCTGTCACTTTGAGCTTGGGGGGAAACTGTTGGCTCACGTATCTGCGAATACTAGCGAGGGTCGCCTCGATTTCGCGCGAACCGGAGAGCTTGGTGCGCACCAAGACAGAGCCCGATCGGTAGTCGGGTGTCACCACGCTCTTGACGACCCCTTTGGCGTTGTTCTCGATGAACTGCAGTAGCCCCGGAAGATTCTTCGGCTCCTCCCAGAACGACTTCCCCTTCTCCTCCGCCGGGAGAGGGTTGCCCTGCTCGTCCACCGAGACTTCCTCTTGCCCTTTCGGAGCGAGACCCGCCTCGAAGAGCTCCAAATAGTCGACCAAGGACAGCGATGACGTGATACCCGGGAGCGTCAGCAGGAAGTTTTGCAGGTCCTTGACGTCTTTCAGGACCTCCCAGCGCTTCATCACGCCGTCCTCGTCCCCTTCGATCACCAGGTAGAATGGATTGCTGCCGGCGATCGTCTGGTTGATCATCTCGTTGTCGTAGCGGATCGGCGACGTCGGCTTGAAGTAGTAGAGGAAGTTCGAATCGACGCGGATGAAGAAGCTGCCGACGATCGCGACGACCGCGATGGCTGCCGATACCCACAGGATCGGGGTGCGGAACACGTAGTCGCGCTTGCCGAGACGCGTCAGCGCGTCCGACAGCCAGGGCGAGATCTTGCCGGAGCGTTGCGTGCGGCGCTCCACCGGCAGCAGCTCCAGCGCCGCCGGAATGAAGGTGAGCGACGTGATCACCAGGAACACGATGCCGACCACGGCGAAGACGCCGAGGTCCCAGATCGCGGTGATCCGATTCACCATCAACGAGCCGAACCCGATGACGTTGGTGAGCGCCGAGATCGTGAGCGGAAGCCATACGCGCTCGAAGGCCCGCACCACGAGTTCCTCGCGCGGCGCGCCGGCGTCGACCTGCTCGTAGTACCGTGCCATCACGTGGATCGCGTAGGAGCTGCCGATCACCAGCAAGAGCGGCGGCAGGACGAACGTGCCGAGCGTTGATCGGCTTGTGCACCAGCACCATGACCCCGAGCGTCCACGACAGCGCCATCAGCACGGAAAGCGCGGGGAGCACGATCCCGCGCACGCTCCAGAACGAGAGCCCGAACGCGACCAGGACCAGGACCAGCGCGATCGGCGTGAACAGCTCGAGGTCGCGTCGCATGAGCTCGAGCGCCGATTGCGTGAGGTGCGACGCTCCGGTGAAGTAGAAGGTCTCGGGCCCGTGCGCCGCCTCGAGAATCGCGCCGATCTGGCGGTCGATGCCGAGGTCGTAATACTGAACGTCGGTGAGGTTCTTGCAGGAAGACGTTGATCGCCACTCCCTTGAAGTCCTCCGCGACGAGGTTCTTGCCGTAGAGCGGGATGGCCTTCAGCTTCTTCTTGAGCGTCTCGACCTCCGTCGCCGACGGCGGAATGTGCGGGAGCAAGCGCGGCTGGTTGATGACGTCTTCGGCGATGTCCGGCGCGTTGGTGATGCTGATGACGCTCTGCACGCCCTTCACCTTGGCGATCGCATCGGTGACCCGGGCGATCTTGGCGATCGTCGAAGGCGCGAAGATGTTTTCGGCGCGCATGCCGACCATGGCGACGTCGTCGCTGCCGAACGTCTCGCGGACCTTGGCGTAGTACTCGATCTGCGGGTCGCCCGCAGGGAGCACGGTCGAGAGCGAGCTCTCGATGCGGATCCCGAGCGCGAAGAACCCGAGCACTAACGTCACCGCGAGGTTCGCCGCCAAGCAGATGATCGGGTGGCGAACCATCCAGCGCGCGAAGGAAACCATGGCCGCGCGGGACTATACAGAGGCTCCCCCGCAACGGGCAAGGAACCCCCTGAGGATCCTACCGGCTCCAGGCGCTCTACGACCTCGAGGAGCGGCGTCGGGTCGGCGAGGTTGGCAACGACGAGATCGGCGCCGGCGTCGGCAAGCGCTCGAGCGTCGTATCCGCCGGTGGCGACCGCGAAGGCCAAGCAGCCGTGGGCGTGCGCACAATCGACGTCGCGGGGCGTGTCGCCGACGATCACCACGCGACGCGGGTCGATCGGTACCCCTACGACCCGCGCGTACTTGGCGAGCGCCAGCGCCACGAGATCGCGCCGCGTCGCCGCCTCCTCTCCGAAGGCGGTGATCTCGAACCACTCGGGGTCGAGACCGATCGCCGAGAGCTTGAGCGGAATCGCTTCCGCGTAGTTCCCGGTGAGCAGACCGAGGGTGGTGGCCTTGCCGTCGCGCAGCAGGCTCAAGCTCTCGCGGATCCCGGGCATGATCTGCACGCGATCGGGATACCGTGCGAGCTCCTGCACCAGCACCTCCAGATAGCGCCGCCGAAACGATTCGTGATGGGCCGCAGCCCGGTCGAGGCCATTGAGCGCGGCGGCTTCGGCGAAGATCAGCGGATCGAGGTGCCCGGAAACGACGATGCCGTCCCAGCGAAACGCCGCGCCGAAGAGCTCCGCCGCGACCGCCTTCATCGCGCGCATCCCCGCGCCGCCGGTGAGCAGCAACGTGCCGTCGACGTCGAAGAGGATGAGAGGCCTCACCGCAGGAGCCATCTGCCATCGTATATCACGGCCGATCGACGCTTGCGGAGGCGCTCGCGCCAGATTCCATTCTCGATCGTGGTCGATGAGCACTCTGCTCGGCGAATGGCGCGGCAGACTGCGAAAGAGGCTCGGCTGCCCAAACGGGCAGACCCAGCTTCCGATTCGTGCGACTCAGCGGGTAGACCAGCTGCCGCTACCGCCCCCACGAGAGAGAATTCAGTTGTGGTTGGCACAGAAGAATCGCAACGATGACGAGAGAAAAGGAAAGGCGCCATGAAAATGCGAACTTTGCGTGTGTTCACGACGATTGCTGCACTAGGCTTCGTTCTGAGTGTCGCTCAAGCAGCGGACACGCCCGATGCGACGCTCAAGCTGAGCGGCGGCTCCATGGCTGCCGGCGTCGGGGTGAGCTGGGGGAGCGGCACTCTCACCTACAAGGGCAAGACCTATCCGATCTCCGTGACGGGTCTCTCAATCGGCGAGGTGGGCGCTACCAAGCTGGAGGCATCCGGTGAGGTCTACCACCTGAATATGCTCGACGATTTTGACGGCAACTACACGGCGGCAGGCGCCGCGGCGACGTTGGCTGGAGGAGCCGGCGCGGTCGCTATGAGGAATCAGAACGGAGTGACCGTGAGTTTGGTATCGACGACTCGAGGCCTGAAGGTCGCGTTGGGCGCGGGCGGCGTCAGCATGAGGATCAAAAAGTGAACACCGATTCCGGGGTGTACCTTGCTTCGCCAATCGCCTAAGCAGCAAGAGCATGCTGCCTTGTTGCCGATCTTGAATGTGACTGACGCACGTGCGGTGTTGCCTGCCGGTGCGTCCATGCTGATGATGCGCGCCGATGGCTGAACCTGCCAGCACCGATTCCGCGAGAGCGGCGAGCACGGTCCATCCTTTCCGGACGCGTCAGGCGCTCGCCAGCGACACCGGTTGGGCGCACTGGCTGCCAGGCCTTCGCGTCCTGCGCAGCTACGACCGCGCCTGGCTGCGCTACGACATCGTCGCCGGCCTCGTGCTGACGACGATGCTCGTGCCGGTCGGCATCGCGTACGCCGAAGCGTCGGGCGTGCCGGGCATCTACGGTCTCTACGCGACGATCGTGCCGCTGCTCGCGTATGCGCTGTTCGGACCGAGTCGGATCCTCGTGTTGGGACCCGATTCCTCGCTCGCCGCGGTGATCCTCGCGATCGTACTGCCGCATTCTGCGGGCGATCCGCATAGAGCAGTCGCGTTGGCGGGCGCCATGGCGCTCGTCTCCGGAGTCGTCTGTGTCGCAGCGGGTGTCGCGCGCCTCGGCTTCGTCACCGAGCTTTTGTCGAAGCCGATTCGTTACGGCTACATGAACGGCATCGCGCTGACCGTCATGCTGAGTCAGATTCCGAAGCTCTTCGGGTTTTCGATCGACTCGCGCGGGCCGTTGCGCGACACGTGGTCGATTGCACGAGCGGTGCTCGACGGCAAGACGAACTTCGTCGCGCTCGTGATCGGTGCTGCGACGCTCGCGGCGATCCTCGTCCTCAAGCGCTTTCCGCGCGTGCCCGGCATCTTGCTCGCCGTCGTCGGCGCGACGCTCGCCGTCGCGCTGTTCGACCTCGGCGCACGCGATGCGGTCGCGGTACTCGGCGCAATGCCGCACGGTTTGCCGTTGCCGACGCTGCCGCTCGTCGGCCTCGACGACCTCGTTCCGGTCGTGACCGGCGGAATCGCAGTCGCGCTCGTCTCGTTCGCCGACACGAGCGTGCTATCACGAACCTACGCCGCGCGGCTGCGCACGCCCGTCGACCCGAACCAGGAGATGGTCGGACTCGGCGCCGCAAATCTCGCCGCCGGTCTCTTCCAGGGCTTTCCGATCAGCAGCAGCGCATCGCGCACGCCGGTTGCCGAGGCGGCGGGTTCGAGGACGCAGCTGACCGGGGTCGTCGGCGCGCTCGCCATCGCGCTGTTGTTGTTGCTCGCGCCGACGCTCCTGAAGAATCTGCCGAACACGGCGCTCGCTGCGGTCGTGATCGCCGCGGCGATCGGGATGTTCGAAGTGACCGACCTGAGCCGCATCTATCGCATCCAGCGCTGGGAATTCTGGCTTTCGATGGTCTGCTTCGCCGGCGTCGCGATGCTCGGCACCATTTCCGGCATCGCACTCGCGATCGGGATCGCCGTGATCGAGTTCCTGTGGGACGGTTGGCGTCCCCACTCGGCGGTGCTCGGGCGCGTCGACCGCGTGAAGGGCTATCACGACATTGCGCGCTATCCACACGCGCGCTTGATCCCCGGTCTCGTGCTGTTCCGTTGGGATGCGCCGCTGTTCTTCGCGAACGCGGAACTCTTTCGCGACCGCGTGCTCGATGCGGTCGCAGCCGCGCCTGTGCCGGTAAATTGGTGCGTCGTCGCGGCCGAACCTGTGACGAGCGTCGACGTCACCGCGGCAGACATCGTCGCGGAGCTCGACGATACGCTGCACGCCGCAGGCATCGAGCTCTGCTTCGCGGAGATGAAAGATCCGGTCAAAGACAAGCTGAAGCGCTTCGGCCTCTTCTCGCGCTTCGGCGAAGAGACGTTCTTCGCTACCGTCGGCGAAGCGGTGAAGGCGTATCTGTCGAGCCACCGCGTCGAATGGGCGGATTGGAAGGATGATAGCTAGCGATCTTCACGGGACGCTTCGGGCGGTCAACTCCGGCTTCAGGTTCGCGAGATCACCGAGCGGGACGGCATCGGCGAGAAGCTCGGTTGCATCTTTCCCTCGTGGAGCGGGGCCGATCGTCGCGATCGACTCGACAAGGAGGAGCGCAACTGCTTGAAATCGCACTTGGCCCCCGTAGCTCAGGTGGATAGAGCACAGGATTCCTAATCGGTGCCGGTTGTCGCGTTAAGCGATGACAGTCGCTTTAGTCCTCATCTAGTCGGCTCTTTCGGACTAAGCCTTCCCTATCGCGACCACTCCGTAGAACCCTCGCGGTCACAGCGTGGTCACAGGTCGACAGCTTTCAGTCGGCCAGAACATAGCACGCTTCTCTACGAGCAATATCTTTAGATAGCGCCCTGCGGCTCATTTAAGGAGTGGCTCGTTTAAGCTGGAGTCGGCTGGAGTCGGCTGGAGTTGCTACTCGTTCGATAGCGCCGAGTGGCGGAAGCCCCACTGTGGGATGAATTATTTGACCGGCTCGAAAAAAGCCCACAATGTTTCAGTGAAGGCGAAAGTCTCGCACACTCCGTGGGCCGAGAAGAAACAAAACAGCAGCGAGCGAAGCGCCGAGCAGGCGGCGCACCTCCGGTCGCTCAGAAGGGGTCGTCCAATGGATCAGCTCGCAGAGCCGAAGATAGCCGCGAAGTTCATAGGCTGCTCCCCGAATCGGGTGCGGCAGATGGAGCGGAACGGCGATCTCCCAGCGATAAGAACGATGGGCGGTCAGCGACTTTTCGAGCTCAGCTCCGTGATGCGTGTCAGGGAGCAGCGCCTCAATCGCCTCGAGATCAAGCGCCGGCGCAAATAAGCAGGCTTCCCCGGCTGATGACGCCGGAGGCGATCCGCGACTACCTCGAGTTCGACCACGTTCGCAAGGTGTACGAGCTTTGCCGGCCTCGGAAAGGCCGCTCGCATCCTTTACGTGCGATTCGCCTCGGCAAATATCTTCGCTTCCTCGAAAGTGATGTTCTCGCTTGGATCGAGGCGAATCTAGGAGTTCCTCGGCGACGTAAAAGCAAAGAGTCTGCTACTGCAGATGACGGCTCGAACAGCTCATCGCCGAACGGGGTACACCCGTGAGACGGTGCGTGCCGTTCGGCAAGCATCGGGGCACCGCTATCAGCGAGCTGGCCGACGAGTATCTCTTGTGGTTGACCTCGATCGAACTCCGCCGCCCGTGGTTGCGCGATGCAGTCGAGGAGGAGATCGAGCGCCGGCGGCTCGATGAAGAGCGCCGCGAAGAGGAACGACGCGAGACCTTTGACCGTCTGAACGCGCCGCAGCCGGAAGTGGCGGACGCGATCGTCGGCGCTGGGCTCCGCTCCCTCGCTCGTCGGCATCATCCCGACGTTGGTGGTGATGGCCGTCGCATGTCGGAGCTCAACAACGCCGCGGACTGGCTGCGCCAGCAAGTACGAGCGCTCGCATGAGTTCTGCGGCTGCCATTGCGGAGATCCTCGCCGCGCGCCACCGCGAAGTGCTGGCGCATCTTCTCCCCGACGGTCGTTTCGTCGGGCGGGAGTTTCATGCGGGCTCTCTCGCTGGCGAAAGGGGCGACAGCCTGAAGGTATCGACGAACGGCGGCTGCTTCGTGTGGGCCGACTTCGCCACTGACGACCGCGGAGGTGATCTCCTCGATCTCTGGGCCGCAGTACGCTGCAACCGCGAGCTCGGCGCGGCGATGCGAGAAGCGGCCGAGTGGCTTGGCCTCGAGTCTCCAAACGGGTCGTCCCGGATGCGCTCGCGCAGTTTCAAGAAGGCGCGCGAGCATCGTGATCTTCCCGATGGCGAACGACCGGACCTAGGCAAGCCGTCGATGAGATGGATCTTCACGACCGACACGGGCGAGCCGTGGATCGCGGTTTTTCGCTACGACGTGAAGGGCAAGAAAGAGTTTCGACAGTGGGATATCCGGGCGCGGTGCTGGTTCGATAAGGAGAGCGGGCATCCGTTTCCGAAATCGCGTCCGCTCTACAATCTCTTCGGACTCAACACCAACCGCGGACCCGTTCTCTTCGTCGAAGGCGAGAAGTGCGCCGATGCAGCGGCCGAGCAAGGCTTGCTCGCAACGACGATGCTCGGCGGCTCGAGTGGAATCGGTAGCGCGGATTTCTCGCCTCTTGCCGGTCGGACCGTCTACCTCTGGGCCGACAATGATGAGGCCGGCCGAAGCTGCATGGAGAAGGCGAGCGGACTCCTGCAGGATCTCGGCGCCACCGTCTACGAGGTTCAGATCCCGAACGGCAAGCCGATCGGCTGGGATCTCGCGGACGCAGTTGCGGAGGGCATGAGTGCGGACGAGATCCTCTCGCTCGTCAACGCGGCTCGTCTCGTCAATCCGCCTCCGCTCGATCTCTTTGGAGACGTCTCGCTCGTGGGCGCTCCCGAATTGCCGCAGGGCTGTCTTCCGTCCGCGATCGAGCTTTTTGCGAGAGATGAGGCTCGGCGCATCGGCATCGATCCGGGCGTCATGGGGCTCACGGGTGTCGTGGTCGCCGCCGGCTCAATCGACGATCGCTACCGGCTTCAGCCGAAACGCAATGACTCGAGCTGGCAGGAATCGGCGAGGATCTGGGGGGCCTTCATCGACGAGACGGGCGCCAAGAAGACGCCGATCATCAAAGCGGCGGTCTCGCCGCTTCGAGACGCCGAAATCGCGAAGCACGCCGAAAACGATCTCGCGGCCGAGAAGTACAAGCTACAGGAGAAGATTTACGCGAAGGCGCTCGAATCATACGCCGCGAAGCGCGCCAAAGGCGAACCCTGCGACGAGCCGGCGAAGCCACAGCGGCCGCGGATCTGGCGCCGTATCGTCGATGACGTGACCCTCGAGGCGCTGAGCGAGATCCTCGTCGATAACCCCGGTGGGGTCGCCTGTATTGTCGATGAACTGTCGACCTGGTTCGCGAGCTTCGATGCCTACCGCGCGAAAGGCGCCGGCCGCGACCGCTCGCTCTGGCTCGAGCTCTACAACGGCGGCCCAAAGCTCTATGACCGCGTGACGCGCGGCCGCGTCCTCGTGCCGAATTGGTCTGCCTGCCTCTTCGGCGGGATCCAGCCAGGGCCGATGCGCCGACTCGCCGGCAAGATCACCGACGACGGTCTCGTGCAGAGGTTCATCGTCGTGTTCGGAAAAGGCGCGACCGCCGGCGAAGACGACGAGCCGGATCAGACCGCGGCCAATCTCTACAAGGGGGCAATCGAAGACCTTTTAAAACTCGAGCCCCCAGAGCCAGTCGTCTTCGTACTCTCACCCGAGGCGCAAGAGGAACGCCGGCTCGTGTCGCAGACGGTGGCGAACGTCTCGATCCTGCCGGATACCTCCGCGGCCTTCCGCGCTCACCTTGCAAAGTGGGACGGCCTCTTCGCTCGCCTCGCGCTCACGTTTCACATGGTCGAAGCCGTGTCGCACGACGCGAACCCTGCGCACGCGATTCCAGGTGAGACCGCGGCGAAGGTCGCCCGATTCATGCTCGACTATCTCTTGCCAAACGCCGCCCGCTTCTACCTCGAGATCCTCGGCAAGGATCAACTCGAACACGCTCGCTGGATCGCCGGCTACATCCTCTCGCGCCACCTCGAGCGGATCACCGCATACGAGGTAGGCCGCGTCTACAATGAGCTCCGCGGCAACCTACCGGCCATCGACAACGCCATGATGACGTTGATGGTCGCCGGCTGGGTGAAGCCGATCGACAAAGCAAACGGCAAACCCCCCACTAAGTGGAACGTCGATCCCCGGGTCCATGTGACCTTCGCCGAACGCGCCGCCGCCGAGAAAAAGCGACGCGAGGAAATGGTGCAAGGCATCCGAGAAGCGACCGTCGCGCTCGGCCTCGCCGACGAAGAGGACGCATGCTTTACGACCGACTGAAGGCACGCCAAAAATCACCGAATCCACACTTGCGCGTGCGCGAGTGTAGGCAAGAGGCAAGCTCTTTTTCTCTCTCTCCTGCCTTCTTCCGAAAATGCTCAAGTGCGAGTTCGGGGAAATCCGCAGCTAGAGGCGGCGGTAGCGTCCGTCATCCGCGTTCTCGGTGGAAGGCTCGTGGAGGTCAAGACGCTGTGAAGGCTGAAAACGTCCCAACGAGGGGGGCCGACGCGATTATGGCCAGAGCCCTTCAGGGCCGAAACAACGAATGCGAGACGCGCATTTCGGTTTGAGCACAGGATTGTTCATCCTGACGGACGAAAAAAAGTGAACGACGGCGTTGATTATCCCCTACCCTGTGACCGGCCTGTGACCGCTCCGGCCGTCGATGATTTCGCCGATCGCGCAGCGATTCGAGGCATTTTCGATGGCCGGTAAGCGAGGCAGGAGCGGGCCGCCGGCGAATATGAACGCGGGCCGAAAACCTTGGCGCACGTTCTGGCGCCGGCGGGCTCTACGAACCGCAGACCGCTGGTTGCTGCCGATCCTGGAAGACTACGCGGACAGCCTGACGCAGCACGCGGGGGGCGAAGACAATCTCTCGGCTGTGGAACGCCACCTGATCGAGATTGCAGAGACGGCGCGCGGCTGCGCCCTCATGATCCTGGTCGACGCCGCTCGTTACGGTCGCGTTCGCATCGTCTCTGAGAACGGGATCCAGAGCTGGGCGCTTGCGCCTGGATACTCCGAGCTACCGCGCTTCTTGAACCTCGAGCGCCAGGCGCTCACGACGCTCGGCATCGAGAAGCGGCTACCGCCGCCGATGGAGCTCGAGGCGATCGCCAGCGAGTACGCGCAACGAGAGCCCTCGCGGCAAGAGGGCGAGGCAGAGCCCCGACCATGACGCAGGATCGCCCCATACCTCAGTTAACGCAGGAAGCGAGGCATTCCTGCGAGCGCCCGTGTACGCAATGCGGGCGTCCCTTTGTGGTGCGCCGATCGTGGGCGAAGTTCTGCTCGTCGAAGTGCCGGCTCGTTGCGTGGGCTCATCGCGCCTCCACTGGCGACGAGGCGCACGAGGTGTCGCCATCGTGAGTAGACCCTTGGCGGCGGAGGCTCCCGGCGGCGAGTCACCGCGCCACCCCTCCATCGCGACCGGCAGGCGGGAGGGCCGGTCGCATTCAAAACCGCGCGTGCGAAAGACATGCGCCCAAGTGCACATGGGCGCAGACGTAACGTTCCGATATTTGACGCCTCCTAACGTATTAGGAGGCGCGGGAATTCCGAGGAATCCCCACGGATTGATCGTCTGCGCAGAGGTGTACTTCTGCGCAGGAGGCGCAGCGTGAACGCTCCGCTCGTGATCGCATTCGACCAGGCGCCTCTCGCTTCGGTGTCGCGGTGCTTCGGGAGGGAAGCGTCACGCCGGCGTCGATGAGTTTCGCGAGGCACAAGCCCGAGGAGCGTCTCGAGGCGGCGCTCCGCTTCGTTCGGGAGCTCCTCGATCGCGAGCAAGAGCGGCCGGCTGTCGTCGTGCTCGAGCAGACTTGGCTCGGTCGAAACTTCGCAACGGCCAACAAGCTCGCTGAGCTCCGCGATGCGATCCGGGAGGCGGCGGCCTCGAGGGGATTCGAGGTGATGACGGTTGCTCCGCGGGCGTGGATGCAGTCGGCGGGCATTCCGATGCGGGCGGATCGGGCCACGGTCAAGCGGATGAGCCGCCAGGTTGCCGCGCTTCGCGCCGAGATGGACGCGAGCTTGCTGAGCGAGGATGCGTCGGACGCTGTCAATCTCGGCTGGCACGCCGCGGGTGTGCTGCGGATGCGGAGGGTCGCGTGAACAACGGTCTGACGATCGTCGACGCGCTCCGCGATCGGCGTCTCTTCGGGGCTCTTCCTGAGTTTCACGATCTGACGACCTGGTCGCGCTGGCTCGTATTCCTGAAGGCGACCTTCGGGCTCGCGCTCGACGATGCCGAGCTCGCCATCTTCCGGAGCCACACGGCGCGCAGCGAGCCACGGCGTGAGGGCTACCCGGAAGCGGTGGCCGTGGTGGGCGTGCAAAGCGGCAAGAGCTTCGTGGCCGCGCTGATCGCTGCTCTTGCCGCCGCGGTGACGGATCTGCGCGACGTGTGGGCGATTCTCGTCTCGCAGGATGCTCGCGCGGCGCTGCGAACGGTCTTTCGGTACGCCTCGCGGCCGTTCGAAGAGGTGCCGGCGCTGCGCGCGATGGTGGTGAACGCTACTGCTGGCGCGATCGAGCTTCGAAACGGCGTCACGATCGCCGCGTATCCGTGCCGGCCGGCGGCTGTTCGTGGGCTGCGCGCCGTGATTGCGGTATGTGACGAGCTCGCGTTTTTCACCGCGACTGACGGGCGACCGACCGATGTCGAGATGCTGCGGGCTCTGCGCGGGCGTCTGGCGACGACGGAGGGCAAGCTGGTCGTGCTCAGCTCACCCTACGGGCAGTCGGGCGCGCTCTGGGATCTACATCGCCGGCACTACGGCCGCGACGATTCGCCGACGCTTATTTGGCAGGCATCGGCTCTGGATATGAATCCGACGCTTCCGCTCGACTACATCGAGCGGATGAAGCAGGACGACCCCGAAGCATATCGCTCCGAAGTCTTGGGCGAGTTCCGGACGGGGATCGCGACATTCCTCGATCCCGACCAAGTCGCAGCGTGCGTGGTCACTGGCAGGCGCGAGCTCCCGCCCGTTGTGGGAATCCGGTACTCGGCGCACATAGATCCCGCGGGTGGTGGAGCTGATGCGTTTGCTTGTGCCGTTGGTCATCGAGACGGCAATCGCATCGTGATCGACTGCCTGCGTGCGTGGCACTCGAAGAACCCGGAGGGCACGGTCGAGGAGTGCGCGGATCTCTTGCGTCGCTATGGCGTGTCGTCTGTGACGGGCGATCGGTACTCAGCCGAATGGGTTCGCGAGGCGTTCCGGAAGCGCGGGATCGGCTACGAGTGGTCCGAGCTCGACCGATCGGCTTTGTTCCTCGAGCTCCTCCCCGTCATCAATTCGCAAGCGATTGAGCTACTCGATGACGATCATCTGCTTCGGGAGCTACGCGGTCTCGAGCGCCGTCGTGGATCGAGCGGCCGCGATCGTGTGGATCATCGCCAGGGCCAACACGACGACCGGGCGGTATGCGTGGCGGGCGTGGCGTCTCTCGCGGAGGCGGTGCGCGAGCGCGGCGACTTGGGAATCAGCCTCGGCGACGTCCACATATTTTCCGGCGGCGCGCCGCGTAGCGGTTCATGGCGGGGGCGCGAGCCTTTTGATCTCGGAGAATACATTCGAAAGCAGGATAGGAGATTCGAGAAATGAGCAAGAACGGAAACGATCCGCTCGCTTCGCTGCCGACGGTCGACGACCTCGAGGGCGAGGTGAAGAACGCAGAACGTGCGGTTCAAACGGCGCTCGACGAGTACCGCAACGCCGACAATCACATGCGCGCCACGGTCGCGATGTACCGCAGTGGGAGCGCCGCACAGCGCACGCGCGCGGTTACGCAGGAGAACGTAAATGCAGCGCGAGCGCGATTCCAGACTGCGCAGAAAGCGCTCGCGGCGGCGAACCGCGCGCACATGATGGCAGCGCGGCGTTCCCATCTTCGGAGCTGTTTAGGCGCCGCGCTCAATGAGTTCACACATAGCTTGGAGGAAAGATGAGTCTACCGCTGAATTACCTTTTCCAAGAAGTCACACTGGAGTCCGTCGCCACGCGCACGCGCGTCGCAGTCGAGCTTGCTCTCCGTCCATATCGCGACGTGCCGGAGGTTGTGTGGGGGCGCTTTCTCGATCGCGCATATTGGGGCGTGTTCCACGACGAGACGATCTATCTAGCCGCGCATCTCGGCGCACGCGAAGCGGCCGAGACGGCGCTTCACGAACTGAGGCACGCCGAACAATCGCGCTCTCCGGCTTGGGGGCGCGCTACGATGAAAGAGCGGGAGACGGATGCAGAGGCATGGGCGCGCGAGGCTCTCGTCCCGCTCAAGCGTTCAATCCTCCCGAGCTTGGGGCCGGACGAGCTCGAGCGGCTGGTATGCGCGCGGAGTTCGGAACCGTCATACGCAACAGAGCTCGAGGCGGCTTTCGCCGATCTCCGTGAATGGAGGCGATCGCCCGTTTCCTTTCAAACGTCGCACAGTAGACCGCCGCGCGCGGAGCGCTTCCGCGGTGCCGCGCCGCGGTGGGAGTGTTATCGCGCAAGCTGGGGTCAGAACGCGGTCGACTTGGAGACCGGCACATTCCGCGGGGTCGCCTCGGTGTTCGGCTCCGTGGTCGACGCGTTTCCGCCCACGATCGTCGAGCCCGGTGCATTCACGAGGACGCTGCAGAACGACGCGAGCCGAGTTCGGATTTTGTATCAGCACCAAGTTGACGAACCCATCGGCCGCCCTCTCAGCATGACGGAGACCGATCTCGGGCTCGAGGTCGTCGGCAAGATCAGCATGACCGAGAAAGGCAAGGAATGCCTTCAGCTCATGAGCGACGGCGTTCTCAACGAGCTCTCGATCGGCTTCGATCCGGTCAGATGGTGGAACGATGGGGATGGCGTCCGTCATCTGACCGAAGTTCGTCTTTGGGAATTTTCCCCCGTCACGTTTGCCGCCGATCGCAACGCGCGAGTGACCGAGGTCCACGCGTGAGACGTTTTTCCCTGACAGCTTCTACTGCCAGCGCCGGCAGTAAAGGGGGGAGCGATGAGGTCCGATTCCGTGAACACCCTCTCTGCCAACGAGGGTGAGACAGTCGGGGTAGGCATAGTTTACTGTAGAGGGCGGGGAGGACAGAGATGGATGGAATCAGCGAGAGAGGCAGGGGATCGAGAGGGCCGGGGAAACGGAAGGAGCCCGTAGGGCGACTGGAGTTTTCCCGGCCGGCGCGCCGCGGCGAGAGGGCCGCTGGCGGAGCGGGCCGACGTAGAGGTCGTCGCCCAGGCCGAGCGGCGGCGGTTCACGGCGGAGTACAAGCGGCGGATCGTGCGCGAGGCGGACCGCTGCACGAAGCCGGGCGAGATCGGCGCGCTGCTTCGGCGCGAGGGGCTGTACTCCTCGCTCCTGACGACGTGGCGAGCGGCTCGCGACCGGGGCGAGCTCGCGGGGCTGTCGCCGAAGAAGCGCGGACCGAAGGTCGTCGCCGCCCGATCCGCGGGACAAGAAGATCGCCGAGCAGGAGCGGGAGATCGCGCGGCTGAGCAAGCGGGCCGAGCGGGCCGAGGCGCTGGTGGATCTCCAAAAAAAAGTCGCGGCGCTGCTGGGGACCCCGTTCGAGAGCGAGAAGTGACGATCGAGACGGTGCGCGAGGTGGGGCGCGGCTCGGGATCGCGCCGACGTGCGCGGCGCTCGGCCTGCCGACGGCGACCTACTACCGGCGGATCGCGCCGAAGCCGCCCCCCGAACCTCGCCCGAGTCCGCCGCGCAAGCTCGCCGCTGGCGGAGCGCGCGGCCGTGCTCGAGGTGCTGCACGAACCCGCGTTCGTCGATCTGGCCCCGGCGCAGGTCTACGCGCAGCTGCTCGATGCCGAGCGCTACCTCTGCTCGGAGCGGACGATGTACCGGATCCTGGAAGAGAATCACGAGGTGCGGGAGCGGCGCGATCAGCTGCGCCATCCGCACTACCCGGCTCCCGAGCTCCTGGCCACCGCACCGAACCAGGTCTGGAGCTGGGACATCACCAAGCTGCTCGGGCCGGCGAAGTGGACCTACTTCTACCTCTACGTGATCCTGGACATCTTCAGCCGCTACGTCGTCGGCTGGATGGTCGCCCACCAGGAGAGCGCGGCGCTGGCGAAGAAGCTGATCGAGCAGAGCTGCACCCGTCAGGGCATCGCTGCCGGGCCAGCTCACGCTGCATGCCGACCGCGGGTCCTCGATGAAGTCGAAGCCCGTGGCGCTTGCTGCTCTCGGACCTCGGCGTCACCAAGACCCACTCGCGGCCCTACGTCTCGAACGACAACCCCTTCTCCGAGGCGCAGTTCAAGACGATGAAGTATCGGCCCGAGTTTCCCGACCGCTTCGGATCGATCCAGGACTCGCGCCGCTTCGGCCACGTCTTCTTCCCCTGGTACAACACCGAGCATCGGCACTCGGGGCTCGGAATGCTCACGCCTCACGAGGTCCACTACGGGCTGGCCGAGCAGCGGGTCGAGGCGCGAGCCCGGGTGCTGGCCGCGGCGTTCGCCGCCCATCCCGAGCGCTTCGTCGCCGGACAGCCGCGACCGCCGGCGGTGCCGACCGAGGTCTGGATCAACAAGCCGAAGGCGGCGCTCGCCGAGCCCAATCGCGATTCCGAGCCCGAGGTCGTCACGAACTTCGCGTCCAGAGCCCCGCACAGCCACGCAACGGACTCGACCCATACCCAGGTATCCCCCGAATCGGCGTCCGTGAGCCTTCCGGATCGGTCAGCGCGAACTCCACATCGCGGCCGTCGCGCCGCTCAACACGGAGGATCCACACTAAATTCCGAAACCGACTGTCTCATTCTCATTGACAGGCTCCGACAACGCCTCGCTGGGCGTCGTGCGACCTCGCCGGGACTGCTACAGCGCCGGATGGAACGATGCGATCGCGCGTTGCTCGGAGCGCGTGGAGCAGCTCGCGGCGCAAATCGAGGTCGCCGGCCAGGGCGCGCTCGGGCGCGCGCTCGGCCGCGTGGTCCGAGGCGTAGCGGTGGAATTTCGCGGGCGCGAGGATGGCGCAAGAGGACCGCGGCCGAGGACGGGAGGCTAGCGGCTCGTCGGAGTGACTCGATGAGGACGGCCCAGGGCTCAGCTCATGGTTTTTGGTGGCCTTGAGCAGAGAAGATCCATTATCTGGAGGAGAGTGGACCCTACCCTGAGCCGCTTGAGGGCAACATCCGCTCCGGCGCGATTGCAGTCAATCAGGGGAAATGCTCACGCGTCTGGGCTCGAGGCTCTGTTAGGCTCTCGGCGGGTCTGAGAGATTTGGCGCTTTGATTACACACGTGTAGAGCACTTGTAAATTCAAAGCTGTTGGGGTAGGTTGCTATGTCGCCAAAAGGTGGAAAGAGAATGGGCGCCGGACGTCGCAGAAAGTGGAAAGACCCCGTCAACTTCACCGTGAACGTGGAGCGCTCGCTGATCGAGGCCGCGAGGGCGGCTGCGGAGGCTCAGGGGGTCGGCTTGGCTGACGTGGTTCGGTCCGCTCTTACCCGTCTTGTAGGTGGCCGGCAACCGCGGCCGCGCCGATCATCGAGCCGCCCGTGAAGGGGAGATCCGGCTATGGAAAACGATCAAGAGTTCGCCGATCGCATGGTGGCGGCGGTGAAAGAGCTCTGGTGGGCGCCTGACGACGAAATGGTTGAAGCTGAAGAAATCACCGTGGGCGCCCTGCGCCGTCTTGTTCACGCCTTCGTCGCGCTGGCGGTAAAGCCAGAGGCGGCGCGCGCCGCTGCAGCGCAGGTGACGCAGCGGCTATGTGGTCAATCGTGGCTGAAACCGAGCCCCTCAAGCAGGCGACGTATCTCGGAGAGTTCCTCTTCGATCTCAGAGCGGCGCCGGTATGACCCTGCAGGCAAGTGGGCCGCTTCCGCAGTTAGAAGCTCTTCGCGCTCAAGCAGCGCGGCCGCGCGCGTTGCTTCGGACACGTGTGAAAATGGTTTGTACTTTAAGGCCAACCGATAAAAGCGTATCGCAACCGCGCCCTTTGGGGCAACACGGGCCGGATGTGCGACACCGGCCGGCGTCACGGTCCGCGTCGCCGCTGTTGGGAGGTACGAAGCGCGTGGGCTGGTTCTTCCGCAAAGGCTTCCGTTTTCGGCGCGCTGCGTTTCAACTTGAGCAAGCATGGCGTCGGTGTCTCCGTGAAGGGCGCGCGCGTCGGCGTGCGGGCCGATGGCGGGCTTACGTCTCCGCGGGCCGCGAGGGCATTTACTACCACCAGAAGATCGGCCGGCGTCGATCGTGGCTCGGGTGGCTCGTTCTCGTGGCGCTCGGCGGCGCGCTGCTGACGTGGCTCGCCACCTAATGAGAGGTGGAGTGGCAGACGACGGACGAGGAGATGGACGTGACGGTGTCGGAGCTCGTGCGACCGCTACTCGCGAGCCTCGCGCGCAAACCGCGGAAGGAGGGCGAGTGATGACCGTAGATCTAAAGCAGCAGATCAACGAGCTCTACAACAACCCACCGCCGGCTTCGCTGAGGCAGAAATGGACTGCGTTTATCGACTCGGACTCCCCCGGTGCTCGTTTTACGAGAAGCACCATCGTCCTCCTCTTGATCCTCGGGCTCCCGATCATAGGTCTTTTGTTTCAGCTATTAGCCGGGCTGTTTTTCGCGGCCGTTCTTGTTGTTGCTGCCATCGCTTTGTTCCTATTCATCAGCTGGTGAAAGGTCCGGAAGGAGGGCGAATGAAAATCATCAACGGCGAGAAGCGTGGACGGCGAACAGATCAACCTAAGGACGGTGCCGACCTTAAGTTGACTCGAGTCGCCGTCATCCTCTCCCTCGCCGCCGTCTCTCACGCGGCCGGCCCGGAGAACGCGCACCCGGTCGACGCTACTGGCTGGTGGGAGTGCGATCGCGGCTACGTCATGCAGTCACGGCCGGGCGGCGGTGTATGCGTCCCTGAGAGCGAAGTCTCCCGCGAGCGGTTCATCGTGTCCGAAGTGCCTTCCGCGGGCGACGGATCGTTGCAACCGTCTGGATCGGCCCGATCTACCTGGTGGGAGCCAACCGCGGGAGTCGCGCCGGGCGCGCCGGCGCCGGCAAGCTCGGGGCTGTTCATCCATACGAGCGCGCCCGTGGACCGTCGTTCTCGACGCGGCCGGGAACCCGTCGACGGTAACCGTGGCGCCGGAGTCGCGGCCGGCGCACTCAGTGCTCTTCGGGAGGTAACGGCAAAGGGGGCATCACCATGAGTACTGCTGCTGAGATTCTCGCGATTACCAACTCGGTGTGCGTATTCCGGCGAATCTGAACGGTCATTCCGGTCCAACGTGAACACACGTTCCGGCTGATCGTGAACGCGCGGTGTTCCGTCTCCTTGAAGGGGAGAGATTTGAAGGTCCTTCTTCTTCGGAGCGGAGCGACGCTGACCTGTGGTTAGTCGCCTCGGGTTGGTTTCTCCTTTCTTCGCGACGGTCCCTTTAGCGCGATTTTGTGGGCGGTGTGAAGTACGCGGTCGCAGATCGCGTCGGCAGTGCTCGGGTCGTGGAGGTATTCGTGCCAGGTCTTCGGCGGTAGCTGGCTGGTGACGATGGTGGAGGAGGAGCCGCAGCGATCGTCGAGGAGTTCGAGAAGATCGTTACGCTCGGCGTCGGGGAGCGGCGCGAGGCCGAAGTCGTCGATGACGAGTACGTCGAAGCGAGCGATCTTGCCGAGGGCGCGGATGTAGGTGCCATCGGCGCGAGCCAGAGCGAGCTCGTGGAAAAGCCGCGCGGCGCGGCGGTACAGAGCCCGGTAGCCCTTGCGACAGGCTTGCTGAGCGAGGGCGCAGGCGAGGTAGGTCTTGCCCACGCCGGTCATGCCGGTCAGGACCACGTTGGTGTGTTCTTCGATCCAGCGGCAGGTGGCGAGCTGGCGGATCTGTGCGCGATCGAGGTCACGGCCGCCGCCGTAGTCGACGTCCTCGATCGAGGCCTGAGTGATCTTGAGCTTGGCCTCGAAGAGTAGCCGCTTCATTCGCTTGTTCTCACGGTGGATCCATTCGGCGTCGACGAGCAGGCCGAGGCGTTCGTCGAAGGAGAGCTTTGCGACATCGGCATTGTTCACCTGCTCGGTCCATGCAACGGCCATCGCGTCGAGTCGTAGCGACTTCAGTTTTTCGAGAGTCGGTTCAGTGAGCATCGGTTCTCGGTCTTCTCCTTTCATTGATTTCCTGGGTTTCGGGGACGACCCGTAGGTCGTCCTGGGTGGTTTGCGCGTCTCTACGGGCCTCCTGGAGCGATTTTTGGCGGCGTTTCCCCCCTGGCTCACCCCCTTTCAGTTGTAGTAGCGACCGCCGCGCACGTTCTCGTGGAGCAGCAGTTGGCGCGGCTCGCCGGCCGACGGCGGCTCCGGAGACCGCTGGCGATCTAGGCCGTGCTTGAGGATCGAGTCGACGTTGCGGTAGGAGCGCGCGCCGGCGCCAAGCGCTCGCGCACACGCTGCCTCGAGCCGCTCGCGACCGTAACGGCGCTCGAGCCGCAAGATTCCCAGGCAGGAGCGATAGCCCTGCTCGGGGTGCGGGCGGTCGGACAGGATCGCCTCCACCAGCGCCGCGGTCTTCGGCCCCACGGTCTGTCCCCAGCGGACGAGCCGCGACGGGCTCCACTCGCTGTGAGCGCGGTGCGCCGCCGGCATGTGCTCGGCCACCGTCGTGTGCATCCCGCGCCGGTAGCTGCGCGCGTGAGAGGCCACGCGCACCCCGCGCTGGAAGACTTCCACGGTCGTCGCCGTCAGCCGCACCTCCAGCTTCTCGCCGACGAGCGGGTGGGGGACCGAGTAGTAGTGATGGTCGACCTCGAGGTGGTAGTCGATCGAGACCCGCGCGCTCTTCCATTCGCCGTAGAGGTATCGCTTGTCGGGAAGCGGCCTGAGCGCCGGCTTGTCGAAGCGCTCGAAGAGCTCGCGGCGGCTCGCCCCGTAGACGCGCATCGGCCGATCGTTGAGCTCCTCGAGCAGCTCGGCGATCCGCCCGTTGAGCTCGCCCAGTGAGAAGAAACTCTGGTTACGCAGCCGCGCGAGGATCCACCGCTCGGCCACCTGCACGGCCACTTCCACTTTCGGTTTGTCCCGGGGGTGAGCGGGGCGCGCGGGTAGAATCACTGTGCCGTAATGCTCAGCCAGCTCCTGGTATGTCCTCTGGATGCCGGGCTCGTAGCGGCACGGCACGCTGACCCCGGTGCGAAGCTGATCGGGCACCACTGCACCGGGCACCCCGCCCAGGTACTCGAAGGCCCGCATGTGGCTCGCGATCCAATCGTGGCTCTGCTGCGTCCAGGTCGCCTCGGCGAAGGTGCAGCTCGAGGCGCCCAGCGCTGCCACGAAGAGCTGCCGCCTCTCGGATCTCTCCTGTCTCGGGCTCGATCACCCCAGGATGCTTCCCCGCGTAGTCGACGAAGAGCTTCTCCCCCGCGCGGTGCACCTGCCGCATCGAGCGGCGCTGCGTGCCGACCCACCTCCGGTAGCGCTCGCAGAATTGCGAGTAGCGGTATCCGTCGGGATTCCGCTCGAGGTACTCGTGATGGAGCAGCTCGAGGGTCACGCTCGGGCGTCGAAGCTCGGTGTGGAGGTAGGCGAAGTCCGGTGCGGGCCGATCGCCCAGCGGCAATTCCTTCCTCCGGTACAGCCGCTGGTCGAGCTCCGTCTCGCTCATCGACTCGACCGCGGGCCAAACAAACCCCGCCGCGATCGCTCGCTCCAGCGCCAGGCTCACCGTGCCGAGCCCCACGCCGAGGCTCGCCGCCACGTCGCGGTGGCTACGCCCCAGCTCCCATTTCAGCCGTAGCGATCTCCTCGAGTCTTCCGCATGGACAGCCTCTCGTTTGCCATCTCGCCTCCTCGCTCTTCGGGAGGACTATCAGGCCGCCCAGCGTCGTACCGCCTCGCCCCCCTCTCGGGAGGGTTGTGACGGTGTTCACGATCGAGCGGAATCGGTGTTCAGATTCGCCCGGAATAGCTGTTCAGATTGCTCCGGAATCGGTGTTCACGTCGCTCCGGAATGGGTGTTCAGATTGGCCCGGAACACGCACTCGGTGGGCACACTCGTTCTTGTGGGAGTGACAGCGTGGTACGCGTGGTCGACGAAGAGAATTGTCAACGAAATGCGAAAGCAGTCAGAGGCCGTGGCGCTAGCGGGGGAGATCTCGGCCCTGACGCTCTTGAGCACCGCGGCGGGACATCCGCCTGGCGAGAACCCGCTCGGGGACGCGCGCGAGCTTCTCGCGCGTCTGAAGGGACTGCGCAGGTGAGTGATCGGGTGAAAAGAGCAAGGAGGAAACATGGCCAAGATCGTCAAAGGCGAGACGCGCGGTTTACCAGGTCGCTGGATCGTAGACTTCCGCGACCAGCACGGTAGACGGCACCGGGCGAACTTCGCCACGCGGAAGGAGGCGTCAGCGAAGCTGGACGAAGTCCGAGAACAGGTGCGCAAGCGGACTTTCATCGCGCCGCGGGAGGTACCAACTTTCAGGGCGGCCGCAACCGAGTGGCTTCAAGCCGACAAGGCGAAGCGCGAGCCGGCGACCTACGAGTACTACCGCGGCCACCTCGAGAAGCACCTGTTTCCTCGCATCGGCGAACTCCGGCTCGATCGAATCGACGTGAAGCTGATCGAGCAGAACGTTCGCGATCCGCTCGCGGGCGAGATGAGCGCGGGCTCAGTGAACAAGGTGCTCGGCACCCTGCGAAACTTCTGGCGCTTCGCAAAGCGGCGCGGCTATGCGCACGAGAACCCCGCGGCTGATGCGATGGGACTACCACGCGCGCGTCGACGGAACGGACCCGAGACCGTCTACACGCCCGACGAGCTCGCCAAGCTGATCGAGACGGCGCCGGCGGGTAGATGGCGCACGTTCTTCACGATGGCGATGCTCGGTCTCCGGCACGGCGAGCTCCTCGGGCTTCGCTGGGAGGATTTCGCGGAGGACTTTGCCGCCGTGCGAATCGCGAGCTCGCTCAGCCGAGCGAGAGGTCCGGGCGAGGAGAAGGAGAAGCAGAAGGCCCGGACGGTGAGGCTCAAGGATCCGAAGACCGAGACGAGCGCGAGGGTGATCCCCCTGCCCTCTCAGGTCGTCTCAGCGCTCAAGCGCTGGAAGCTCCAATGTCCGTTGAACGAGCTCGACCTCGTGTTTCCCGACGAGGTCGGCCGCCCGATGCATCCGAGCCGCGGAAACGCGGTGCTCCATAGCATCCAGGACGCCGCAGAACTGAAGCGGCTACCCGTGAAGGCGCTACGGCACAGCTTCGCGACCTGCCTGCTCGAGGGCGGCGAGGTCGACGTGCAGGTAGCAAGGCTTCTCGGACATGCCGACACCACGGTCACGCGGAAGGTCTACGCGCACTGGTTCAACCGGCCCGAAGCGAAGGGCATGGCGAGCTTCGCGGACGCGGTTCTCGGGAAAGCGGCGGCCGAGTAGTGGTCACAAAACGGTCACAGCGGCCGTTGTTCTTCCGGCCAGGCGAAGCGCTAACCGGTTGTTTTCTTTAAGAGCCCCCGTAGCTCAGGTGGATAGAGCACAGGATTCCTAATCCTGGGGTCGCGCGTTTTGAATCGCGCCGGGGCATTCATAATCAAACACTTACGGCTTCGCATCCGCTTGCTCCCCCTCGTATGCTACCATTTTGCTACCACATTCCTCGGAAGTGCTACCAGAAACGCCGAGGATCGCGTGTGCGAGCTTGGTGGTACTGTCGCTGCTCATGCCCTTCCACCAGTGGGTGTAGACCCGGAGCGTTACGTCTGGGCTTGAGTGGCCGAGCAGGTGGGATACCTCGCCGATCGTCGCGCCGTGCATGATGAGAGTCGAGGCGAAGGTGTGGCGGAGCAAGTGTAGGTTCACGCGCTTGACCTTGGCTCGCCTGAGCGTCGCTTGGAGCATCTTCGACAGGCTCTTGCGGTGTGACGGTGCGCTGGTGGTGCTCGGGAACACGAGGTCGAGGTCCGTGGGCGGACACTGGAGCTTCCAGCGGCGAAGCTCGTTGGCCAGATCGGGCGCGAGCGGGATGTCGCGACGGCTCGTCTTCGTCTTCGGCTCGTCGAAGCGAGCCCGAGCTTCGACCTTCTCGCCTCGGACCTTCGCCCACGAGACGGAGCAGCAGCATGAATAACGGCGAGCCTCGGTGGACAGGCAAAAGCGGCCAATGAAGGACGTCTGAAAAGCGGCCAACGGCGGTAGCGGCTCGGGACGTTGACGAGGGCCGGGGGAGATAAGGTGCCCGGCTGGATGGGCAACGTCTTGAGCGAAGAGAAGAGGCAGCAGGTGTTGGCGCTGGGGGAGGCTCGATGGCCGCTTCGACGAATCGAGGAAGCGACCGGGGTCCGCCGGGAGACGGCGAGTCGCTACCTGAGGGCGGCGGGCATCTCGACTCGATCGCCGGGTAGCTGGGGTCGTCGCCGCCCGCCGCCAAAAGCGGCCAAAGAGGTGTCCACCGACTCTGGGCCGGAGATCGATTCAAAACCGGCCATTACGGTGGCGACGGCGTCCACCGACTCTGGCGGCGCAAACGCGGCTCCGGAGATGGCTGTGGTAGGGACGCGCAGCCCCCAGGCCAGCGCCTGCGAGCCGTTCCGGGAGCTAATCGAGCTGGGGCTTTCGCGGCGCCGCAACGCCACGGCCATCTACCAGGATCTCGTCGACGACCACGGCTTCAGCGCCGGTTACGCCAGCGTCAAGCGTTACGTGCGCAAGCTCGCCGGCCGAGAAGACCCCCGAAGCCTGCGGCATCATCCTCACCGGCCGGAGAGGAAGCCCAGGTCGACTACGGCGAAGGGCCGATGGTGCGCCCGGCGCCGGGAGGCGGCTACCGGCGCACGCGTCTCTTCGTGCTGACCCTCGGCTACAGCCGAAAGTCTGTCCGGCTGCTGCTCTTCCACTCCAGCACCCGCGCCTGGGCGGAGCTGCACGAGAAGGTCTTCCGCAGGCTGGGCGGATCGATCAAGGTCATGGTCCTCGACAATTTGAGGAAGGCGTTCTCAAGCCCGACATCTACGACCCCGCGCTCAATCCTCTGTACCGCGACTGCCTCGCGCACTACGGCGTGGTGGCCTTGCCATGCCGGGTGCGGGACCCCGATCGAAAGGATCAAGCTTCATACTGCAGCTCCTTCCGCACGTGTGGAGCAAGTTTGGGGTAGCGGCGGCGATCATAGAATCGCTTTCCCGGCTGTGGCCTCGGCAGAGGACCATTGAGGGGCTCGAAGAGAATGTACCCGCTGTCGTTGGCCCGCATGCCGTGCAGGACTCCTTCCAGGGCGAAGCGCTTGGCGGTGCAGTAGTGGATCTGAAGCTGGGCAGCAATCTCCGCCGTGGTGAAGCCATCCCGCGGCGCGCAGATGCTGGAAGAAGCTGTTCGGTATGGAGTACGCCTCGCGGATTCCACGCACGATCAGGCGGGCGAAGCGCTTTCCCGTCCCTGTGCGCAGGAAGCGACTGAGAGTCTCCGCGATCTGACGGTCGGTCTGTTCGGTAGCCAGGGCACGGACCTGCTCGACCACCGCCGCTGGCGTACGCCGA
>CAVQIG010000007.1:0-68241 GCA_963712515.1 uncultured delta proteobacterium | reverse complement strand
GGGAGGATCGCCTGCGTAGGCGCCACCACCGCGTCGTGGGCGATCGAGAGCGTCAGCACGACGTCGACGAAGAGGCCCGGCCAGAGGGTCTCGCGGTCGTTGGCGAAGAGAGCCTTCAGCAGAACCGTACCGCTCGCCGCGTCGATGGTGTTATCGACGAACACGAGCTCGCCGGTCGTGGTCGCCGACTGCGCGGACGCGCGCGGGGGCAGCGCAGTCACCGCAAGCTTGCCCCCGGCCATCCGCGCATGAATCTCCGCGAGCTCGTGCTGGGGAACCGAAAAGCTCACGTAAACGGGGCGTAGCTGGTTGATCACCGCCAGCGGCGTCTCGTTCTCCTTTACGATGTTGCCGACGTGAACGAGGATCTGACCGACCCGGCCGTCGATCGGTGAATCGATCGAGCAATACTGGAGCCGGAGCTTCGCGTTTTCGACGGCACGCGCGATCGGCCTTTGCGGCCGCGAGCTGCGAGTCGCTTTGAGCCTTTGCGCGATCGCACTCTTCTTCCGAGACGATGCCCTCGGCCAGGAGCTTCGCGAGCCGACGGAAGTCGGCCGCGGCGTTTTCCGCCTGCGCGACGTCGCGCGCGAGATTTCCTTCCGCCTGCCGGAGCGCGGCCTCGAAGGAGCGCGGGTCGATGTCGAACAAGCGATCCTTGCGATGGACTTCCTGTCCTTCGGTGAAGTGCGTCGCGGCGATCTGACCGGCGATCTGCGGCTTCACGGTCACCGTGGAGTAGGGCTGTACGGCGCCGATCGTGCGGTTCTCGATCGGCCTATTCTTCCGCTCGACGATCGCAGCCGTCACTGGAACGGCGGAAGTCGTCTTGGGTCGCTCTCGGCGTTCGAGCGGCGCGAACAGGCGAGAATGCTACACGCGAGCGCGATGCCGTCTGGCGGCAACTATAGCCGCCGGGGATGTTCCCGATCATGGTCATGTTGCCAGATGATGCGAAGGTGCCGCGGTGGGGCGGAGGCCGTGATGACCTCCGCCCCGACGGGTGATTAGGCGAGGTAGTACGTGAGTCGGACGTAGAACGTGTCGCGGTCGGAAAAGTAGCTCAAACCGCTGTCGACCTGCGACCTGGTGCTCCCGGCGTAGAGGATCTCGCCGAGCCGCATCTCGAGCTTCGGCGTCAGGAAGTACGCAGTCTGGAGAAAAACGAGAGGGTACATCCGGTTCACATCCATGGCCACCGCCCAGGTCGGCCGGAAGGTCTGGTGCATGAAGAAGCCGGTCCCCGACACCGTTAAGAAGGGGTTGAACTGCTGGTAGCGATCCGTGAAGGAGCCAGAGTGGTCGACCTGGTTGAACTTCGAGTAGTACGTGTCCAGGAACTGGAACGTGAAGAACCATTGGTCGCTGAGCAGCGATCGCAGGAGCTCGGGTTTACAGTTCTTGCCCCATTGCGGAGCAATCGCCTTCAGATAGTCGAAGCCCACCATGCTCCGCCAGACCTGTTGGTAGCGCTTGGCACGGGTCGCGAAGTCGTCGGTGTTGGCGGCCGCGTTGAAGATGTTGGCAGCGGCACCCGTGCAAAGCGGATAGCCACCAAAAGCAGGATCCGGCGGACAGTTCTTCTTCTGCATGAGCAGGCGCTCCGGGCTCTGGGCGGAGAACTGTGACGGCTCCTTGGTGCTGAAGCTCTGCTCGAGCCGGAAGACGAGGCCGGTGAAGTCGTAGTCGTTGTAAGTCGCGCTCATGCCCATGATGTGCGTCCAGGAGTGGAACACCGGGATGTCCTGGCAGAAAGAGACGTGGGATAAACCGTCGACCGCCGAAAGACCCTGGAGCGGCAGAACCGGTTTATACGCGACATGATTCGCTTGGAGCTGGTTCGCGCCGGCCGGAACGCCGAACTGCCCAGCTTTCACGCCGACGGCCATGTTCGGATGGTCCGGATTGGAGTAGACCGAGCCGTGCCAGTTGGAGCCCGGAACGCCCGCCCCTAACAAGTGCGGATCGAGGAAGCCCTCGCCGGGGTGCGGGACCGTCATCGGAACGTTGCCCAGCGGGTTCGCTGCGCCGGCGAAGCCCGTGGTCGTCGGATAGCGGCTCATGAGGCAATTGACGAGTTGCTGGTCCTGGCCGTCGGGAATGCCGTTGCCGTTCAAGTCGGGCGTGGCCACCGCGTTGACCGCCCGAGCCACGACCTGAGGCTGAGTGAAGCTCGATCCCGGAAAGTTCGGATCGGCAAGCTGGTCGGCGGGCACCGCCGCCGACGCGCTGTCGGAGCGCTTGAAGAGGTAGTTGAGCGTGAAGTAGGCGTTCCCGTAGGTCGTGCCGAGGAGGCGCACGCCGCCCATCAGGTTATCGAGCGAGAGCTCGGCCGGCGATATGTCGTTCTTGATCCGGTACATGAAGTCCGCTAACTGCCCGCCGGTACCTGCTGGTGATCCGCCGACCTGAACCACCGCCGGCGAGTCGCCGTTCAGGGCGCCGACGCGCAGGAATTCCCAGGGGTGGCGGATTTGGCTGAACGGTTCCGTCGCGTTGCGGTTGAAGTTGAAGCCCTGCGACTGGGTCCCGGGAACTTGCTGGACCATTTGGCCGACGTGGAGCTTCCAGGTCTCGCCGACCAGAACGTTGGTCTGGTAGGCCTGCGGCCGGCTGTTCGGCGAAAAGAAGGACTCCACCCCCGCCTCGTTCCAGAAAGACGCGACATTGCCGAGGTTGTAGAGGGCCTTGAAGATCCACAAGGGCTGACGGAAGTCGGCGAAATCCTCACCGACGGGGCCGTTCTGGCGGATATCGAGCGGGTTCACGACGTCGAGCGAGCGGAAGAGGTCCGACTCGCCCCAGACCACCTGCTGCTTGCCGATGCGGAGCGACAGGTTATGCAGCGCTCCGTTGAACCCAAAGTCGAAGAACAGCTCGCGAGGCGTCTCGCCTTCCGGCAACTCGAAATTGGCGCGGTTGTAGTCACGCTTCTTGTAAGAATCGCGGAGCTGATACACCGCGTCGTACCGGCCGCGCCAGAGAATGTTGAACTTGATGTTATCGATCGGTCCGAAGGCCTGTGCGGGCTGGACTAGATTGTAGCTCAGGTCGAAGCGTACCTCGTTTCTCCATTGTACCCAGTTGATGCTCTGGGCGTCGTTGTGCTGGAACGTGTTCTGAGTTGCGATGCGCCCGGCGATTTCGCCGCGCTGGTTGTCGAAGCTCATGGTGGCATGCGCGCGCGGTCCGAACGAGATCGTTCCGGCCACCGCGGCACACCCCCAGAGGACGAGCCATCTTCTGTGCCTTCTCATCCCTGATCCTCCCTTGGTCTCAATCGCCCATCCCTTTTGAGATCCAGCTGCTTCGTACTGCTACCAGCTGCTCCCTTCCTTTCGTTCCACACCAAGTTCTAGATCCTCCTCCACACCCTCGATCCTGCCCGCCGCGCGCTCCGCAGCGCTGTCACGAGAACAGCGCTCGTGTCTTGGCTCATCGGGTCGTGTGCGCCAGGATCGAGGGCGACCACGGCACGGAGAGCGCGGCTATTCAACCGGGCGGTGAGCGGGGCGAGACGCTCTGGCGAATCGGGACCGCGGGTTGACTCACCCCGTTCGGATCCGGGAGCGAGTTCGCTCGCGCGCTCCGCACGTTACGGGGGGAGTGGCGCACAATCGGTACCGCGTGCGCAGGCTCCACACGATCGACGATCGCCAATTGCACCATCGTGCTCTGGTGGGCCTCGAAGCCCGGCCCATCTGGCGCGGACGATTCAACGGGAGGTAGGCGACGTGCAAGGGAAAAGGGGGTAGTAGTTCGAAAGACAAAAGGCCTCGTTCGAGCAGGCAAAGGATACTGCCGCGGTGCGTCAGCGCCCCAGACGAGGCCCGACGCAACAGAGACGGGTGCCTCAGTCAGAGCGTCGATACACCAAAGAGCCGCGGGTGAGCGACGAGGACAATCTCGAAGAGCACGATGGCGAGGGCGAGTCGCCATGCGAGGACGAGCCTCACCGAACCGGGCGCCACCCAGAGAACGCGCGCCTCGGCGTGGCGGTAAGCGACGGTCAGCAATGCGAACGGGGCGAAGCTCGCGAGCGACGCACGTATTGAAAAACGAGCCGCTCATGCGGCGGTCAGCTCCAACGCCTTGTTGGGCGGCGAGCTCAACGCCCACGCCAGTAGCCCGGCCTCCGGCGCTGATGAGCGACGGCTACGATCTCGATGAGGTCAGGCCGGATTCTATAGACGAGTGTAAACGGAAAGCGTGGAAAGACGATTCGCCGGGTGGCGTCTGGATTTTGGGGCCAGCGTTCGGGGGATTCGGCGACTCGACGGACGACGAGATCCAGTTCGTGGGTGAAGGCGGACGCGGCAATCAAATTCCGCGACGCGTACCAAGCCTGCGCCTCGTCAGCTTCAGCACTCGCGGCAGGGTGAAATTCGACCTTACGGTCGGCCAAGACGCCTCAGAAGGTTTTCGCGAACCGTCTCCCACGGGATCGTTTTGACGGCTCCGGAGTCGAGCTCTGCCAGCCGTCGGTCGATCTCTTCGGCCCATGCCTCCTCGACTCCCGGATCAGCCTCGGATTCGAGACTCTCGATCAGGAGTCCGGCAAGCGCAGCGCGGTCTTCTTCAGAGAGTTCAGCAGCCTCTCGAAAGAGTTCTACGACGGAACGCATAACGAAAAGGTATCACGACCCCGCGAAAGCTGAAACTGCTCGAACCGAGGGTCTCTCGCCGCCCAACGCCCAAGCCCCTCGGTCTTTCCGGTTTCGAAGTCCCGCTGAGGCACACCTCCCGAGGCCGAAACCGCGATCACCATGGCGTGCTCGAATCGGCAGCGGGCACCGCCGGGTCGGTGCGGGAGCCAGCGGCCGTTCGGACATGGCGCCGAAGCGGCACCCGCTAGCTGGTTACCAACCGTAGCGCCTGAGTAGCGACTCGCGCAGGGTCGGAGCGGCACCTTCGATGACGATGTCTGCGTGGCCGGGGTCGCTCTTCTTGCGGACGAAGCTACGTAGCTCCTCGGCTCCCTGCTCCGCGGCCGCTTCCACGGAAAGGACCTTCCGAAGCTTGGTATGCACTAGAACGCCCGACTCGCCGTCATAGTGGAAACCGGCGCCAGCCAGAATCCGTTCTTGTTCCCCACTGAGGATCGCCGGCCAACGATCTCGGCTCGCTCGCATCGCTCGCATCATCGGATGTTCCTTCGGGTAAAAAAACTTTCGCGATTCGCACGAGGTATCAAACCCCGCGGCGGCTGACTTGTATCGGCGAGAGGCGCTACCATGCTGCTACCAGGTGACGATCGCTTTCAAAGCCGCGGTTCGGAAGGGTGCTGACTGCAATCACACCCCGGGGAACCTGCGATCGGCGGGGTGCACGTCCGCCCCAGGTCAGGTAGTCTCGGAGCGATGCGAGCTGTCGCCCGGCTTCCTCTCGCCGCCACGTTCTTGGTGGGCGTGGCATTGGCCGATCCCATACCGGCGCCACCCATGCTGCCGACACCGGAGCCGCACATTCAATTCGGCGGCGGTGACGGGGCGGATTGCGCGCGGGCTGTCGTCATCGCCGGGGCTCGCCACGAGACCGAGGGGGTCCGCGCCGAGCGGTGGTGGGTCTATTCGAAGAACCCGGGCTCGCGCATCGCCTCGCAATCGGTCTCCCAAAAAGACGGCAAGGCGCTCGACACGATCAAAATCCTCACTGCGGACGGCACATCGCGGGCGATCTGCTTTGACATCACGTCGTTCTTCGGCCGACCCTGACGGGCGGTGGGCGTTCCCCAAGCCGCGTAGTCGCAGGGCGGCGTAACGCTGGCGATCGACTCCAGTCGGCCGCCAGCGGCGACTCGCCGAAGCAGGTTGGCGCCCCCGCTGATGCGCCAGACGGCGACGGCGGGACCAAGCCCCTTCTCGCGGAAATCTGACCATCGACGATTCCGATGGTTCCGTGGAAATCGACTCGCTTGCTCCACGAGCTGCGCACGATCACGCGCGTCAACCCGTCGGCCTAGCTGTGGGCGAAGACTGCTGTGTCAAATCTTTGCGATACGATACGCGTCAATTTGCCATAGGGCGATTCATCGGTGCCGCAAAAACACCGCGTGTTAAGCGGCTTTTTTCGATGGCGACGCTGGCCTCCGACTTGCTCTCGAAAGTCGAACACATGGCGAGAATGGCTAGAACCGTCCTTTCCATTTCATTGCTGTTCGCCACCGCCGCAGGCGCAGGGCAATCGCGGGTCGTGGTACGAGGATCCGCTTCTCCGCTCCTGGCCCGAGCGGCCGACGTCGGCCGCTCGTCGCCGGTCGACACGCACGAGATCGTCGTCAGCCTGAAGTTGCGCAATCGCGACGCCCTCAACGCGCTATTGATGGACATTCAGGATCCGTCTTCGCCGAACTACGGCAAGTTTCTCACTCAGGATGAGTTCAACGCCGCCTTCGCGCCGACCGCCGCCGACGAAGCGGCCGTCGCGAAGTTTCTCTCCGACAACGGCCTAGCCGTGACGGACCGCTTCTCGAATCGTCTGCTGATCGCCGCGGTCGGCAACGTGAAGCAGATCGAGAGCGCGCTCGGTGTCGAGATCCACAAAGTTCACTTCAAGGGTCGACTGCACTACGCTACGGTCAACGATCCATCGCTACCGCCCGACATTGCCGGCTCGGTGGCGGGGGTCATAGGCCTCGACGATCTGACCGCCATGCATGCTCACGTCCGCCCGGGACGACCGGAGCCCGAACCGGCGGCGCAAAAGGGCCGCTATTGTTGTCACTTGAGCCCGAACGACGTCTCCACATTCTACAACGACTCGGGAACATACGACGGCTCTGGCCAGACGATCGTCATCGCGGGAGCGTATGCTTGGAAAGGCTCGGACAATACGACGTTCAACACAACCTGGGGTCTTCCGAAATTGCCGAGCGGCAGCGGGCAAGTATGCACTGGCCCGACCGGTTCCCCGGGGTGCACGTTCAATGCACGGAACTCGATCGAGGTCGCCCTGGATGTCGAGTACGCGCACGGCATCGCTCCCGGGGCGAAGGTGCTCAACTACATGGCAGCCTCGACTTCGCTCTCGAGCTTCGCGAAGATGTACAATGCGATCGTCACCCACAATCCGGGTCATGTGGTGACGACCAGCTGGGGAGTGTGCGAAGCGGGGGTCTCTGCGTCCATCCAGATCACGAATGACAACATCTTCACGAACGGGAACTTGGTTGGTCAGTCCTGGTTCGCGGCCTCCGGAGACAGCGGCAGCCAGGACTGCAACGGCATAACCACCGTCAATCATCCCGCCAATTCGCCGCATGTGATGGGCGTCGGTGGCACGAATCCGACCTGCAGCAGCGGACTGACTCCCTCGTCCCCCTCGTGCGACGGCTACGGATCCGAGACCGCCTGGAGTGGGTCTGGGGGCGGGATCAGTCGGGTATTCTCACGGCCAAGCTTCCAGCTCCTGTCTAGTTGCGGCGTGCCTGCAGGCTCGCAGCGGCTGGTGCCGGACGTCGCTCTCGAAGCGGCTACGGCCCCCGGCAACTATGTGATCGAGAACGGCTCGTGGTACATCGTCGGGGGCACTTCGGGTGCAGCACCGCAGTGGGCGGGGATCCTGAGCTCGTTGAACCAGGCGAAGTCTCCCGCCGGTTCCGGGAATCCAGGCGCACTTCTCTACGGCCTTTGCGGCTCTGCGCGCCTTCAAGACGTCACGAGCGGCTCCAACGGCGCATACAACGCCGGCAAGGGCTACGACATGGTCACGGGAATCGGCACTCCCAACGTGGACAACTTGCTTGCGCCGTGAGCGGGGATGTTCAGCGGGGCCCACGCCTACCCACGGCATTAAGGGTCGGCAGCGCGAGGGCGGCGCTCCAGCAGGTGCTCAGCCTCCGTCGTGCGGCAGGCGAGGGGTCAGTGTTTTGGCCCACGGGGTCAGCAGTTTCTCGATGTTCTCCTCGTAAGGGAGGGACTCCTTTGGGACGCGCATCTTGAGCGTGCCGGCGGCGCTGTTGCGGCCGCTTTCCCAACTGGGGACGCTGCGCTCGATCGTCAAGATCTGCAGACCGGGCTTCCACTCGTATGGGTGCGTGCCGGCGACCAGCTCGCTCCCGGACATGTCGGCGAAGCCGCGGCGAACCTTCAGGGCGTCGGACTTGCCCTCGGGAAAGCTGACCAGGATGTGCACCGGCTGGCGGACGCGGTTGTCGTACGGCGGGGCCGCCCAGTACACATAGTACTGCGTTTCGCGCGGCAGGACCTTCCCGCCGTCGCGGTGGGTCTGATCCAGCACGCGGTAGAGAATCGGCTCGCCCTCGCCGACGGTCTCGGTAACCGGGGCGGCCAGCGAGTTGGCCGCCGGGATCGCGGAGGTGTTCTCGATCCCGTGCTCTAGAACCGTCACCGCGTAGTACGCCTGCCCGGCCTTCGCCGCCTGGTGGACATACAGGCCAGTCTGCAGCGGCAATTGCCTGCCCAGCCACTCCACCCACTGCCCCTGCCCGCTGCCGGCGACCCAGCCCTCGAACTTGCCGTTCGGCTTCAGCTCGCCGGCCGGCGGCAGGTCGACCACGTATCGCGGAACGATGACGTTGGGGTCCAGCCCCGTCCAGTCCTCCCCGCGGCAGGTGTGCTGATGGATGCGGCCGTCGTAGCCGGACAGCGGGTAGATCTCATCGATCCGCTCGGCCTCGGCCAGATTCCCGGTGGTGATCGGCTCGTCGTGGCGATAGATGCGATACAGCACGGTGCGGCGAGCGATGTCGTCCGGCTTTTTCCACCAGGTCTGCAGGATGTCCGGCGCGGCGTCCAGGAAGATCTTCTCGAACTCCTTCCAGGGGATCTGCTCCTTGTCGATCAGCCGGTCGATCTCGGTCCAGGTCAGGAAGGTCTGGCCGTTTCGGTGAAAAGCCTTCAGGCCGGCCGTCTGGCGGGGCACTTCCTTCGGCTCGCCCTCGTAGCGGACCTCGAGCATCGACTGCCAATGCACCCAGTACTCGAAGTCGGCGACGAGGAACCCCTGGTTGGGCCGCTTGCCGTCCACCCAGTCGCGGACGGCGGCGGTCACGTCGAAGCTGCGGTAGCGTGGGCCTTCCAGCTCGAACGGCTCGCCGACGGCTTTCCCGTCCTGACGCACGAAGATCTTGACCGGCCGCGACGGGCCCACCTCGGCCCACAGCCGCAGCGGATCGTAGTAGCCCGGCTCCATGTAGGCCCGTTTGTTGACGTTCAGCTTAGGTTTGTCCGTGTGCATCCGCAGCGAGGCGTGGTAGATCTTCGTGCCGGGCTTCAGGGCCGAGAGGTCGAACTGGACGAAGCCCCGGCCCTCCTCGTCGCGCTCGGCCTTCATCCCCTGGTGGCGGCAGTTGGGCAGCCCGCACCACCATTCGACGACGACGCCCCCCTGCAGGGGCGCGGCCAAGAAGAGCAACACCGTCAGGAGGATCGAAAGTCTTTCCCTCATAGCATGACTCCCTCCCACGGGATTCCGCCGGGCGCGCCGCGGACGAAAGCGGCCGGCGAGAGTGCTTGCGTTTGGTTCGGAGGACTTCGTCGTGTCGCCATGCCCCTAGCTCAAAATCGGCGACTTAGCTTCCAGGCCAGATACCGGCGGCCGGGGCTTTTTGACAGCAAGGAACTTGGGGCCGCACTCGAGGTCAGATGGCCAGTTGCGTTCAAAGCTGCCGAAACAATTCGGATCTGCCGAATAAAAACAGACTTGCACGTGAGCGCTGAAGTGATGTAGCTCTGCCAGTGACATGATTCGGACCGCCGAGCGCCGCCGAAGCCTGCAGGACGAGCGAAGCGAGGATACACGGGCGCGGCTCCTCGAGGCGACGATCGAGTCGCTTGTCGCCGTCGGCTATGCTCGGACGAGCACCACCGAGATCGCGGAGCGGGCGGGCGTCTCCCGCGGAGCACAAGTCTATCACTACCCGACCAAGGCCGCCCTCGTGGCTGCCGCGGTCGAGCGCCTTCTCCAGCGCCGCTATCAGGAGCTCCAGCAGCTCTTCGCGCAGCGGCTGCCTCGGGCCGGCGGGCCGGGCGCGGCGATCGACCTGCTCTGGAGGATGTTCGAGGGGCCTACCTTCGCGGCGTGGCTCGAGTTCGTGGTCGCCTCGCGCACTGATCCCGAGCTCCGCGCCGCCGTGGTCCGGCAAAGCGAGCCATTCGTCAATTCGGTCGGCGAAGCTCTCCGGAAGTATCTTCCGGAGGCCGCCTGGAACCCGGTACTGCGGAAACCGGACTTCGTCTTTGCTTTGCTCGACGGTCTCGCTCTCGCACGAATCCTTTATCCGGACGAAGACCGCTCCACGCGCATGCTCGCGAGCTTCCGCGAGATCGTGGAGCGGGTGCAGCCGCCCCCGCCCGCGGCCGCGCGAAAAACGAAGGGGATTCGATGAAGCCGGCTCCGTTTCATTGCTCCGGACCACGCATGATCGACGAGGGCGATTTTTTTCCTAAGACCGCTCATCAACTCGACGATCGAGGGGTGGCGCCGTTCGGACCAGAAGCACCTTCTCGCGCCACGCGAAGATCTGCCAGAGGGCCATCATTTCGCGACGCTATGCGCTGCTTGCGCGGCACGTAAGATGCTGCCCGTTCACCTGGCAGCGAAGACGGGAGCTTGACGATGCGAATCTCTCTCACCTCGATCGTAGTAGCGATGCTCGCGACGGGCATCGGCGGCCTGGCGTCCGGCGCAGACGACCCGGCCAACGCGGAACGTGCACGCTCTGTGCCTCTAGAGCAGCCTTCCACACGAACCGACTTGCCGCCGGTCTTGTCGAAGGACAATTGGCAGCGCGCCGTCGACGTACTCCCCGCCGAGTTCGTCGACAAGGTCAAGCGCGGCGAGCTCGCGATCCGGACGCGAGCGACGACCGACTTGCCGCTGACCCCGGCTTACGTCGAGGCGACACGGCGCAACGCCGGCAAGGCGCGGCTGCGCCAGGATGGAAGCCTCGAGGGCTACGTGAACGGCCGTCCGTTTCCGGAAATCGATGCCGCAGACCCTCAGGCAGGCCTCAAGCTGGCGTGGAACTATCGGTACCACGACTCCTTCAACTTCGGCCAAGGGTGGGGGGTCCTCCGATTCGTCGAAGGCGGGAAGATCATACGCTCAATCGAGTTCACTTATGCTCAGGCGTACGGCATGCACCGGGATGACCCGAGCGACAACATCTGGGAGGGGGAAGGCATCCTGTACAAGGAGCTCTTCCAGTGCCTCGAGCCGGACGACGTCAAGAACGTGATGAGCCTCAAGTTCCGGTACGCCGACGATCGCACGAGCGATCTCGATTTTGCCTACATCCGCGAGATGCGGAAGGTCCGTCAGACGCACGTGAACTTGGAGGAGCGGTCGTTGTCGAGCGAGCTCCTGTACGAGGATTACTACGGCTTTTCGGGATACCTGCACGAGCACGACTGGCGGTTCCTCGGCCGCGCGAAGCTGCTTGCCCCGGTTGGGGTGCAGGGCGTCACGGCGAGCTTCGATCCGCACACCGGATACCCGATGGATCCCTGGGAGTTGCGGAACATGCTCTTGCTCGAGAGCACGCCCAAGGACCCCAGTCACCCGTACGCCAAACGCGTGCTCTACATCGACGAACAGATGGGCGTGCCCCTGTACGTCCTCGCGTACGATCATCAGGGAAGACACTACAAGACGATCTTCACGCTCTACGGGAACCCGGCGTTCAATCCCGGGAACGAGCACGTGCGGGCGCCTCTATGGCTCGCATTCAATGCGATCAATCACGACACCGGGCGGGCCGGGTTCAGCGAGATGCACCGTATCGTCGTGGACGATCGCGTCCCCGAAAACCTCTTCACGATCGGCAAGCTCCCTGAACTCGCGCGCTGATCTGGCGGCTTCGCGGCCAAAAGAGCTCGAGTCTCTCTGTGTCTACCGACGGCGCAGTGAAGCAGGGTCTTGGCTTCGCTGCAATCGTCGGGAATCGTCGCTAGCTCGGCATCCTCTGGCCAGAGCGTCCGCTTCGTAGGAACATGGCGGCGTGAGCACGCCCGCGCTTCGCTTCGACAACAGCTACTCCCGCCTGCCCGAGACCTTCTATAGCCGCGTCGAGCCGGTGCCGGTGCCGGAGCCGCGTCTCATCCGCGTGAACGAGGCGCTCGCAGAGCATCTCGGGATCGATCGTTCGTGGCTCCGATCCGACGCCGCCGTGCGGACCTTCGCGGGAAACGAGATCCCGGCGGGCGCCGAGCCGATCGCGACCGTCTACGCGGGGTACCAGTTCGGCACGTGGAACCCGCGCCTCGGCGACGGCCGAGCCATCCTGCTCGGAGAGCTGATCGGTCGGGACGGCATTCGCTACGATGTGCAGCTCAAGGGATCGGGCCGAACGCCCTATTCGCGCACCGGGGACGGCAAGGCCCCGCTCGGCCCGGTGCTGCGCGAGTACGTCGTGAGCGAATGGATGGCCGCGGTCGGGATCCCGACGAGCCGAAGCCTCGCGGCCGTGACCACCGGGGAGCAGGTCTTCCGCGAAACGGGGGCCGTGCCCGGCGCCGTGCTCACGCGCGTCGCTCAGAGCCACATCCGTGTCGGCACCGTCCAGTACTTCGCGTCCCGCGGTGACGAGAACGCCGTCCGCATCCTTCTCGACCACGTCATCGAACGCCACTTCCCCGACGCGCGCCGTGCGGAGAACCCCTACCGCGCGATGCTCGACGGCGTGATCGCCCGCCAGGCCGAGCTCGTCGCGCGATGGCTCGCCGTCGGATTCATCCACGGCGTGATGAACACCGACAACATGCTGCTCTCGGGAGAGACGATCGACTACGGCCCCTGTGCCTTCCTCGACGAGTACGATCCGCAGAAGGTCTTGAGCTCGATCGATCACGGCGGGCGCTACGCCTACGGGAACCAGCCGCCGATCGCACACTGGAATCTAGCGAGCCTCGCCGAGGCGATGTTCTTCCTGCTCGACGACGATCGCGAGCGGGCGATCGCCGCTGCGCAGTCGGCGCTCGACGAGTTCCCCGAGGCGGCTCCTATCCGCCCGCCGGCGGACGATGCTCGAGAAGATCGGCCTCACGACCCACCGCGAGGGAGACGACCGGCTGATCGACGATCTCCTCTCGACGATGGCAGCGGCGCGCGCCGACTTCACGCTCACCTTCCGGCGTCTAGCGGAGCTCGCCGACTCCGAGCAGGCGGCCGAGATCGACTCGATCTACGAGCTCCCCGAGACACTCGGCCCCTGGCTCGCCCGCTGGCGCGAGCGCATCGCCCTCGAGAGCACGGTCGCTCCGGCCGAGCGGCGGCGTCGCATGGCGGCGATGAACCCGCTCTTCCTCCCGCGGAACCACCTCGTCGAGGAGGTCATCGCCGCCGCCGTCGCCGGCGACGACTTCCAGCCCTTCCACGACCTCGTCGACCTCCTCGCACGCCCAACCGAGTGGCGCCCGGAGAAGGCCCGCTACGCTCGACCGCCCCGCCCGGAGGAAGTCGTCCAGCGGACGTTCTGCGGCACCTGAGCTCGGACGATGCGTCGCGGTTTCGAGTAGCTCTTGGCCCCCAGCCGAAACTGAGGAGGGTCGGCAAGGATCGAGCTCGGACGGAAGCAACGGCCGGGGAGGAATGGGTGGAGGCACCGCCTCAGGGCCGCGACATGCGGCGCGGGCCCTGCCGGTACTGCCGAGGAGTTAGCTCCACGTGTTCGCGAAACCGATGCGTGAAATGAGCCTGGCTGCTGAAGCCGGTTTCGAGCGCGATCTCGGCGATCGAGAAGCGGGTTCGCTCGAGGAGGTGCTTCGCGATCTCGATTCTCCGGGTCGTGAGGTAGCGATGAGGGGAGACGCCGACGGCGCGCTTGAAGGCGCGTGCGAACCCGGACGAGCTCATCGCGGCCGAACGCGCAAGCTCGGCGACGGAGACGCCCGAGGCGATGCTCGCGTCGATACGGTCGAGCGTCTTCTCGAGAAGGTCGCCGGCGAATTCCTCCGTGAGCTCGCTCGCTCCTTCATGCCGGTTCGCGTACTCGGCGAGATAGACGCCGAGGGTCTGCGCGAGGAGCTCGGCGAACCCCGTGCGTCCGCCTCCGCGGCGGCCGGCTTCTTCGGCGAGCGTCGCGCAGGCCGAGCTCGCGAAGGCATCGTGGAAACCAGGACGGAACGGCAAACGAGCCAGCTCGCGCGAGCAGATGCCGGTCTTCGAAGCGATGCGTTCGAGCGCGGAGGCACCGAAATGAACTAGGACGAATTCGAGCCGGCCGTTGATTCGCCAGACGGTGCGAAAGTCGGCGGGAATCCAGAACACCTGTCCGGGCGGAGACGGCTCTGTCCAGCTGTCGCCGAGCCGGGTCTGGATGCGCGCGACGCCGCCGGTATGGAGGGCGATCGTCGGTTCCCTCATCGGGACGATCTCGTATTCCCCGAGAGGTCCCGTTCTCCATACAGAGATGGTCGCCCCCTCGTCTCCCTCGCGAAGGGCCATGGGAAGGACGTGTACCGCCCGCCGGAAGGCCTCTATCGCGGGCAAAGACGGCGAAGGCGTTCTGGGCGTGGCCATGGGCCTTGCGGAAAGCTAGGGCACGTTCGTGCAAAAAACAAGCAGAAAGCTGAAAGAACGTTTTCCTTCCGAATGAGTATGCTGAGCGGGAAGGTAGTAGAGTGGAGTCATTCGAGAAGATCATCGCCGAGCCTAGATGGTGACCTGCCGCGGCCGCTCGAGCAGCCGCCGGACACCGAGGAGGAATGCGTGTCCAACACAACGACCCAAGAAACGCCCACCGCGACGGCACCGAACTTCCACTTCGATACGAGCCACGTCGAATGGAAGAACTTCGTCACGGAGGGCTGCTACTACCGGATTCTCGACGTCAACGTGCCGGCTCGGACGGCGGACATGCTCGTGAAGTTCGAGCCGAACGCGCGCTGTCTGAACCACCGCCACGTAGCGCGGACCATGAGCTTCGTGCTCGAGGGCGAGCTCCATGTGATCGAGAAGACAGCCGACGGAAGGACGCGCGAGTCGATCAAGCCTGCCGGGATGTTCTCGGCTGACGCGACGAACGAGGTACACGTCGAAGGCGGGGGCGACCGCGGCGTCGTCGTTTATTTCTCGATGCGCGGCGACACCGACCGGATATACGACTTCGTCAACGACGATCTCAGCTTGAGGCGCGCGATCACGATCCAGGACTTCGATCGCGATTTCCAGAACTGGTCATCTCGGAAGTAATGATTTCGCGGCTGGTCGATTTAGAAAGGAGAGCTCGGATGAAAACGAATCAAGTGCACGAATTTGATGAACCGCACCGTCAGGAACGGTCCGGGGAGTGTTCTCAGTATGACGCTATCGTCATCGGTGCCGGCGTGTCTGGCCTGTATGCTCTCTACAAACTCCGCGAGCTCGGCCTGGCGGCAAGGGTGTTCGAGGCCGGCACCGATATCGGCGGCACCTGGTACTGGAATCGCTACCCGGGTGCCCGTTTCGACTCTGAGAGCTATACCTACCAATACTCCTTCTCCCAGGACCTGCTGGACGAATGGGAGTGGAGCGAGCATTTCTCGGGCCAGCCGGAAATCGAGCGGTATCTGCATTTTGTCGCGGATAAATTCGATCTCAAGCGCGACATCGAGTGCAACGCGCGCGTTGCGACCGTCATTTACGACGAAGCGGACAAGCGGTGGGAGATAGAGACCCAAAACGGTTTGCGCGCCCGTGCGCGCTACGTGATCTGCGCCACCGGGCTGCTGTCGGCGCACCAGTTTCCGGACTATGAAGGGGTTCGAGACTTCGCAGGCCTGTCGCTGCACACCGCGCGCTGGCCGCAAGAACCGGTCGACTTCACTGGCAAGCGAGTCGGCATCATCGGCACCGGCCCGACTGCCGTCCAAATCATTCAGACAATCGCCCCCGACTGTGAACGGCTGACCGTGTTTCAACGCACCCCGAATTGGTGCACCCCGCTACGCAACCGCCCGATTACCGCGGAGGAGCAACGGGCGCTCAAAGAAAAAGCGCATGAGATTTTCGCCCTGTGCAAACGCACCTGGGCCGGCTTCATTCACGAACCGGACCCGCGCGCCGCGATGGACGTGCCGAAAGAGGAGCGCCTCGCCCGCTATCAGGAGTTGTACGACCGCGGCGGGTTCTCGCTGTGGCTGGGCAATTACAGTGACTCCTTCATGTCACAGGAAGCTGCCGATGAGGTCGCCGAATTCCTCGCCCACAAGATCCGCGAACGCGTCACCGATCCGGTGACGGCCGAAAAGCTGATCCCGAAGCACACCTTTGGCACGAAGCGTTGTCCCGGCGAGAAGAACTACTACGAGACGTTCAACCGCGACAATGTCGGATTGGTTGATTTGCGCGCAACGCCGATCACGAGGATCACCCCCACCGGGATCGAAACCGGCAACGATTTGCATGAACTCGACGTCATCATTTATGCCACCGGCTTTCATAGCGTGACCGGCGAGCTCATGCGCATGGATATTCGTGGACGACACGGTCGTACCCTACAAGAGCATTGGGCCGACGGGCCACGAACCAACCTGGGCGTTCAGTTCTCGGGCTTCCCGAACCTATGGGCCATCATGGGGCCGCACAACCCAGCGGTATTTTGCAATATCACCCGCTGCGTCGAGAGCAACGTCGAGTGGATCGTCGATTGCATCCGCTATATGCGCGAGAACGGTTTCGAGACCATGACGGCAACCGTCGCGGCCGAAGACGCGTGGACCAAGCGCTGCTATGATTCGGCCAAAGGTCTGTTGGTCAATGAGATGCGGGATTCGTGGTTCTTCGGCAGCAACAATCCCGAGAACGTGCGCGGCCGCTTCCTCTTATTTGCCGGCGGCGTGCCGCTCTACCGTCAGATCTTTGCCGAGGTTGCCGCGAAGGGCTACGAAGGCTTCGAGCTTCGCTAGTTCGCTGGCGAAAAGACAAGGAGGAGAACCATGCACGTCGGAATGGGAGTCATCTTTCAGGGCGCGGGCGAAGGGCGCACGGACCGCAACGTCTACCGCAACGAGCTACGACTCGGGCGATCTCGCCGAGCCGCTCGGATTCGAATCGCTGTGGGGCGTCGAGCATCACTTCACGGAATACACGATGTGCCCGGACGTGCTGCAGTACCTGACCTACTTCGCCGGGCGCACGCAGCAGGATCCAACTCGGCTCGATGGTGGTCGTGCTTCCGTGGCACGACCCGATGCGCGTCGCCGAGCAAGTCGTCATGCTCGATCACATGTCGAACGGGCGCTTCATCCTCGGCATCGGCCGCGGCCTCGGTCGCGTCGAGTTCGAGGGCTTCGGCGTCAACCAGGAGGAGAGCCGCGAGACGCTTCGTCGAGGCGGCGCAGATGATTCTCGAAGGCCTCGAGCGCGGCTACTGCGAGTTCGACGGCAAGTTCGTGAAGCAGGTGCGCCGCGACCTTCGTCCGCGCCCGTTCAAGTCGTTCCGCGGCCGTACGCTACGCCGCGGCGGTGTCGCCCGAATCGTCGATCATCATGGCGAAGCTCGGCATCGGGATCCTGATCATTCCCGCAGAAGCCGTGGGAAATGGTCACGAAGGAGCTCGACCGAGTACCGTCGCACGTCTACCACGAGGTGAACGGCACCGACGCGCCGCCGCCGATCGTGCGCGGGCTGGACGTTCTGTGACGAGAACGCCGATCGCGCGCGAGGAGCTCGCCTATCGCTACATCGGCGGCTACTGGCAGACCGTCGTCAAGCACTACGAGCTGATCGGCGACCACCTCACCAAGATGAAAGGCTACGAGTCGTACGCCGAGATGCAGCTGAAGGCCATCGCGCTCCGGGCGGCGTCGACGCGATGACCGAGTTCTTCATGAAGCTTCAGGTGTGGGGCACGCCGGAGCAGTGCTACGAGAAGATCCTCGACATCCAGAGGCGCACCGGCGCCGAGGCGTTCAACGCGCGTGTTCAGCTACGGCGGGGATGCCGTACGACATCGCCGAAGCGAACATGCGTCTGTTCGCCGACCGAGGTGATGCCCGAGCTGAAGAAGCACGTCCCGATCGAGGACCAGTTGATCGCGCGCGCCGGCGTCGGCCAGCACGCGGACGCCGCCGCGTTCCGCCTGCCTGCCTGAGAAGGAGGGCTACCAACAACCTTGGAGAATCCTGCCCATGCAACCGGACCCGCCGATCGCCGTCGTCGGCTGCGCCATTCATGCGCCGCGCAATCCCACGCAACGCTCGCTCGAGGAAGCGATCTACGCGATGACGCGCAGCGCGCTCGCCGACGGCGGCATGACGATCGAGGATATCGGCGGCATCGTCGTCGGCGCCAACGATCAGCTCGACGGGCGCGCCATCTCGGTCATGATGGCGTCAGGGTCCGTCGGCGGGGTCGATCGCGACATCTTGTCCACGCCCTCGGCTGGCGAGCACGCGTTCGTGCTGGGTGCGCTGCGCGTCGCCAGCGGCCAATTCCGGACCCAGCTCGTGGCGGCATGGAGCCCGCTCGAAACGACGTCCGTCACCGACGCGCTCAAGCTCGGCACCGATCCGTACTTCCATCGAGCGCTGCCGCTCGACGAGCTTTCCGCGAGCGCGTTGCAAGCGACCGCGATGGAGGGCACGACCCCCGGATTGCACGATGTCGCGGTCCGCATCGTCGCGCGCAACCGCGCGAACGGCGCACTGGCCTATCCCGACCGCACGGCGGGGCCGCTCGAGCCAATCTGGATTCAGTCCGGCAAGCCTTCGCGATGGCCACTGACGGCGGGGATGGTGTCGCCGCCAGCGTATGGCCTCGTTGCGCTGATCCTCGCGGAAGAGAGCTTCGTTCGCGATCATGGGCTCGATGACGCGTGCTGGATTCAGGGCTTGGGATGGGCGACGGAGCCGGGGTTTCTCGGCGACCGCAAGCTCGCCGAGCTGCCGTCGCTCGCGGCGGCGGCGAAGCAGGCCTATCGCAGCGCCGACGTCAATGACGCGCGTTCTGCATTTCAGGTGGCCGAGATCTCCGACGCGACGCCCTACCAACAGCTCATGGCGTGCGACGGCCTCGGGCTGTGTGGGCGCGACGAGTGGACGCGCGCGGATTGGGAGGCCTTCGGGAGCTCCGCCGCGATCCGCATCAATCCTTCCGGCGGCGCGCTATCGTTCAACCCCGTCTATTGCGCGGGGCTCGTGAGCATCGCCGAGGCGGCCAATCAGGTGCGCGGGCGCGCCGGCAATCATCAGCGCCGCGACGTGCGCCGCGCGCTCGCGCACGCGGCGAGCGGATTCGCAATGCAGTACAACACGGTCGTGGTGCTCGGCCGCGACCGTGCAGGAGCGCGGCAATGAGCGCGACTCGTGTCGGCATCATCGGGATCGGCCAGTCCGAATTCAAGGCGCGGCGCGACGACGCCAACTATCCCGAGCTGGTGCGCGAGGGTGTCACGCTCGCCCTTCGGGACGCGCAGCGCGAATTGTCCGACGTGCAGGCCGTGGTGTACTCGCTTGCGCCCGATGCGCTGCTCGGCATCGGCAACGCCGAGCGCCTCGGCGTGGACGCCGTCGGCGCGCGCAACAAGCCCTTCATGCGCATCAACACCGGCGGCGCGACGGGACTCTCGTCGGTGGCGGTTGGCCATGCGCACGTCGCCTCCGGTGCGTGCGATCTGGTTCTGGTCGCCGGGGGCGACAAGGTGGGCGAAAGCGGCGATTCGCAGACGATCCTCAACAAGATCTGGGATCCGATCTACGAACGCCAATTGCCGCTCGGCACGATCACGATGCTCGCGATGTCGGCGGTGCGGGCGATGGAAAAATACGGCATGACCGAAGAGGACATGGCGCGCGTGACCGTCAAGAATCGCTCGCACGCGGCGCGCAACCCGAACGCACAACTCCGCAAGATCGTCACGGTCGAAGACGTGCTCGCCTCGCGCTACATCGCCTGGCCGATCAAGCTCCTCGATGCCTGTCCGCAATCGAGCGGCGGCTGTGCGGTCGTGCTCGCGTCCGAACGCTACGTTCGGGAGAATCGTCTCGACGCGGTGTGGATCACCGGCGTCGGCCATTGCTCCGAGAGCTATTACATCGGCGACCGCATGGGCAACAACTTCGCCGCCGACCACGCCGATGCGCACGCGTTGCGCCTTGCCTTCGAACGCTCGTACCGCATGGCGGGAATCGACGATCCCGTCGGCGCGGTCGACGTCGCCGAGCTCTATGCGCCGTTCTCCAATACCGAGTTCCACTCGATCGAAGCGGCCGGACTCGCTCGGCTCGGACAGTCGATGGCGATGTTGCGCGAGGGCGACTTCCATATCGGAGCACGCACGGCGGTGAATCCGTCGGGCGGTACGCTGTGCACGAACGCGATCGCCGTTTCCGCGATGGTGCGGGTCGCCGAAGCCGCGCTGCAGGTATGGGGCCGTGCTGGCGACCACCAGCAGCCGAATGCGAAGATCGCGATCGCGAGTGGCAATGGCGGTGATCATCAGTTCTTCGGAACGATGGTCATCGAAGCCTGAACAAAGGAAAGAGCCAATGGAGCTGTTGACGCGCAGGGAATCGTGGAACATCGGTTACGAGCATGCGCTGGGCGAGACGGCGAGCTGGTTTTTTGTGCAGATTCGTGATCACGGCAAGTTGTACGGACGGCGCGATCCGAAGTCCGGACGGGTGCTCGTGCCGCCGCGCGCGTTCTCCGATCAGACGCTCGAGGCGACGACCGAATGGGTCGAAGTAGGACCTGGCGGGCGCATCGAGACCTTCACGATCGTCTATGAGCCTTTCAAGACGCTGCCCGATCCGCCGTATGCGTTCGGCTACGTGCTGCTTGATCGCGCCGACACTGCGCTAGGCGGCTATTTTCGCGGGATCGACCTCTCCGATCCCGCAAAAGCGGCGCAGAAGCTCAAGGTGGGTACACGGGTGCTCACGCGCTTTGCCGAACGTCGCACCGGCGACGTGCTCGACTTCTGGTTCGAGCTCGAATGAAAGAGCGCATCCACGATCCGGTGCGGTAGCACCCAGCGACATGCGCGCACCCTATAGCCGGAATCTTTTCGACCTGCTTTGCGAGCAGGCGGATCGCTACGGCGACGATCTTGCCGTGATCGCCGGAACATCGCGGACGAGCTATTCCGCGCTCGAGCGGCGTGCGGCGCAGGTGGCCGGCGCCCTCCGCGCGTCCGGCATCAACCGCGGTGACCGCGTCGGACTGTTGATCGGCAACCGGGTCGAGTGGCTGGAGATCTGCTTTGGCGCGGCGGCGCTCGGCGCCGCGGTGGTGCCACTCAGCACGTGGTCGAAGCGACGCGAGATCGATTTCCTGCTGTCGGACTCGCGAATCCGCACGCTGTTCGCGCTGGATCGTTTCGGAGAGCAGGACTACGCAGGCGATCTTGGCGAGTTGATTCCGGAGCTCTGCAGCGCGTCACCCGGGACGTGGCATGCGGATCGATATCCTCTGCTCCAAGCGATCGTGTTCCTCGGCAGCTCCCCGCTCCCGGGGGCGAGCTCGTATGCCACGCTGGTCGACGGGCACGCGCCGCTACTCGAGCCGCCGCCCCCCGGCGAGGGTGCGCGCGTGAATGACGACTCTTTCGTCCTCTATACGTCCGGTTCGACGGCGTACCCCAAGGCGGTGCGGCAGACGCAGGCCGCGGTCATCGAGAACGGCTTCAACATCGGGGAACGGCAGGGACTGCGGCCAGGCGACCGGGTCCTGCTCTCGCTGCCGCTATTCTGGTCGTACGGCTCGACGAACGCGATGTGCGCCACGCTCACGCATGGCGCGACGCTGGTCCTGCAAAGTCGCTTCGAGCCTGCCGAGGCGCTCGACATCATCGAGCGAGAGGCGTGTACGGCGATCTATACGTTGCCCGCCATCACGACGGCGCTCGTCACGCACGCCGCCTTCCGGCCGGACCGCACCCGGACGCTGCGTACGGGACTCACGATCGGCAGTCCGCAGGACGTCGTAACCGCGGCGCAGAAGCTCGGCGCGCGCGAGATCTGCAACGTGTACGGCCAGACCGAGTCCTATGGCAACTGCTGTGTGACTTGGCACCACTGGCCGCTCGAGCGGCGGAAGCACGTACAGGGGCCGCCGCTGCCAGGAGTCAGGGTGCGTATCGTAGATCCGGAAACCGGCGTGCCCCGGCCGGCTGGCGAGATCGGCGCTATCGAAGTGACAGGCTATCTTACGCCCGGCTATGACGGCACGAGCAAGGCACAGAACGAGGTCGCGTTCACTCCCGACGGGTACTTCCGCACCGGCGATCTCGGCCGGCTGACTCCGGAGGGCGACCTTCAATTCGCGGCCCGTGACAACGAGATGATCAAGCGGGCCGGTATCAACATCGCACCGGCGGAAATCGAAGAACTGCTCCAGCAGCACCCGGGAGTGGCCCTCGCCGGAGTCGCGGGAGCGCCTGATCCCGAGAAGGGTGAGCTGGTCTTTGCCTTCGTGATCCCGACGCCAGGCAGCTCGGTCGACGTCGAGGAGTTGCGCGCTCATTGCCGCACGCTCGCTTCGAGCTACAAGGCACCCGATCGCGTCGAAATTTGCGCGCAGTTGCCGGTGACGCCCACCGGCAAGTTGCTGCGGCGCGAATTGAAGGAAATGGCGGCGGCACTGGCGCACTCGAGCTCGAGCGGAGGCTGAGTGGGACAGGAAGCGTGGGGGCGCTGGGGACGTGATGACGAGCGAGGCGCGCCCAATCTCATCGGCGCGGAACAGGTGCAACGCGCCGCTCGGTTGGTGCGTACCGGGCGCGTCGTCAGTCTCGCTCAGCCGATGTCGCCGAAGACGCCGGTGCCGGGTCATCGAGCGCCGATGCTGCACCTCATGGCGCGCGACGGCGGCGACTACGCCGCAGGCGCCAAACGCCCGCCCGGGGGATTTCAATTCGCCGAGGACACGGTCGTATTGCCGTTGCAATTCGCGACTCACATCGATGCGCTCTGTCACGCGTGGCACGACGATCAGCTCTACAACGGCTTTCCGTCGACCACGATTCGCAGCACCACCGGCGCGACGCGCTGCGGTATCGACAAGATGGGGCCGATCGTGACACGGGGCGTGCTGCTCGACGTGCGCGCCGTGGCCGGAGCGCCGCTCGCGAAGGGCACGTCGATCGATGCCGCCGCGCTGCAGCAGGCCGCCGAAAGTGCGAAGGTCGAACCGGAAGCGGGCGACGTCGTGCTGCTTCGGACCGGCTGGAACGAATCGATGCTCGCGAGGCCGGAGTACTATGATGGCGAGCCGGGCATCGATATCACCGCTGCCCGATGGCTCGCGGAGCGCGATGTCGCCGCCGTGGGCGCGGACAACTATGCAGTCGAAGTGTTGCCCTTCCCACCCGGCGAGGTGTTTCCGGTGCACAAATTGTTGATCCGCGGTCACGGCATTCCGCTCATCGAAGGTTTGATCCTCGCGGAGCTCGCGGCCGCCGGTGCGGGCGTGTTTCTGTTCGTCGCGCAGCCGTTGCCGATCGTCGGCGGAACCGGAAGCCCGATCGCGCCGATCGCCGTGCTGTGAGGCCCGCATGTCGAAGCTGAATGAGTGGCTGCGTGGCGTCCTGGTGTTGGATCTGTCGAAGTTTTTGCCGGGTCCGATGGCGGGCATGCTGCTCGCGGACATGGGCGCCGAGGTGCTGAAGATCGAGCCGCCGACCGGAGACGAGATGCGGGAGCTCGGGCCGCGTGACGAGCGGGGCGAGCCGGTTTTTTATGGCGCTGTGAACGCAGGCAAGACGGCGCGGCGAATGAATCTCAAGGACCTCGAAGGACGCGCCGAGTTTCTGAAGCTCGTCACCCGCGCGGACGTGCTCCTCGAAACCTTTCGTCCAGGGGTGATGGCGAGGCTCGGCTTGGGTTGGGATGTATTGCGGGCGGCGAATCCCCGGCTGGTGTATTGCGCGCTCTCGGGTTACGGCGCGACCGGCCCGCTCGCGGGAGCTGCGGGGCACGACGCGAACTACCTCGGCATGACCGGCATCCTGCATCGGCAGATGGGCGGCACGGCGCACTATTTCGATCCGCCGCTGGCCGACAATGCGGGTGCGCTGTTTGCGGTGATCGCGATTCTCGGCGCGCTGCGCGCACGCGATCGTGACGGCTCGGGGTGCGCGATCGACCTCGGACTGGCGGACGCGGTGATGCCCTTGCAGACCTTTCAGGTCGCCGACTACGGCGCAAGAAGATATTCGCCTGGTCCGGACGAGACGTACTTGAACGGTGGCGCTGCGTGGTACCGCGTCTATCGCACCCGTGATGGCCGTCACGTGGCGCTGGGCGCCGCCGAGGAAAAGTTCTGGCGCCGCTTTTGCGAGGCGGCGCAGCGTCGCGAATGGATCGAGCGCGGAAGCGAGCCGATGCCGCAACACGCGCTCATCGGCGAGGTGCAGGCGCTGTTCGCGGGTTTGACGCTTGCGGAATGCATCGCACGCTTCGATCCGGCCGACTGCTGCTTCTCGCCTGTGTTGACCCTCGCCGAGGCGCTTCAATCCGATCAATGTCTCGAGCGGAAGCTCGTACGGCGTGCATCGGACGGGGCGTTGCAAGCTCTCTTTCCCGCCTGGGTCGATGGCGAACCGCCGGCGACCCGTCCGACACTGCGTACCGGCGGCGGCGGATTCGAGGGCAGCGCCGTCGAAGCGGGCCGTAGAGCCCGGCACGTCTAGGCCGGCAGTCATGGATTGTCAAAGGCCTGGCGCAGCCGGCGACGCAGCAGGTCGACGGCATATGCCGTATAGAGCCATTTATGGTCCGGACTGATACGCGCATAGTTGCAACGGGATCTTCCCTGGGGGGAGGGAATGACGATGAACCGCGAGGATCCCGCGGGAGAAGAGACGGGCGGGGCAATTTGGGTGCCCAAGGCCGTCCCGATGAGCAAGCGCCCGTCTGACAGCACCATCATTCCGTCCAGCTTGCCCATGGCATCGGAAGGGACGCCCAACTTGTAGGCCGGCTGACCGGTAGCGATCAGCTTGGAATCGCCGCCAATCGGAAAACCATGGATCGTGTCGGAATCAAACTCGGCGACGAGGAGGGTTTTCTGGTCGAGGGAAAGCGCTATCCCATTGGGCTTCCAAGCGAGCTTGACGCCCTCCTCGCGTTCGAAGGTACCGGCCGCGAGTCGCCAGACCAGCATGGCGTTGGGGTCCGTATAGAAAATCGTGCCGTCACGGAGAATCGCGATGTCATTGGATGGGGTGCCCTGGGTGACCGCCACTTTCTGCCAGTTCCTGGGATCCCAGGCGTAAATGCATCCGTCGCCACTGGCGCATCCATACAGCCTTCCGTCCGGGCCGAAGGCGATGCCATTGGCCCTTCCGGTGGCACCGTCGATGAGTGTCTTGGTTCCGGAGTTTCGGTCGACCCTGAAGAGCTGACCCCGGGGCACGTCGGTGAAATAGAAATGACCATCCTTGTCCCAAGCCATCCCCTCGGCAAACTGGTGGCCGCTGGACACGACTTCCCAGTCGGATCCCTCGGCGAAGACCAACTCGGCAGCAGGCAGAGGGCTCGGGATGAGGAGCAGCAGGAAGGCAATGCGGGGTAGCATGATCGCTGCAAATTCATCGACGACCAAAGGAAACTGGATTCTCCGTGGCCGGGCGTGAGGTTCGGCCAATAGCGAGCATCTCGAGAATCGACGCAACGCTGCAGTACTCTTTCAACCACGCCTCGTCCGCGCGGGCGCCGCCGGCACCAGGCCGCGGGGGCCGGCGGCGCGGTGCACCGTAATTCGACCGGCGGAATCGACAAGAAGGATTCGTGACGGCCACGCGGCATACGCCTCGAGACGGCTACAAAGGCCGGAAAGCTACATAACCTTCGATCCCGGACGTTCGCAACTCCGGCCCAATTGTGGACAAGGAACTCCCGGTGGGCGCGCTTCATTCCGCCGGGAAGCGGATGGAACGCCGGGTCAAAACCGCAGCTAACGACGCCAGGTAGCAGCCGGCTGCCACCGCGAGCACCGACCTGAACCCGAACGTCATTCCCAGCATCATGGCTCCCACCGAGCCGATCACCGTGAAGAATCCGTTCACACCCCAGGCCCAGGGGATCAGCGCCGGCGCTTCGTCGGCGACCAGGCGCAGACCTGTGGGGAAGGGCATGCCGAGGAGGAGCCCCAGCGGTGCGAGCATCAGCACCGCGACGGCGATCCGTCCCGGCAGGGCGAGGCCGAGCGCGGCGGAGAACACGGGGGGAGTCGCGAGGGCCGTCCCGAGGAGCGCGATCAGGATCGCCGCGACGATCGCAGCGATCCCGCGGCCGCGGCGACCGGCGAGACCACGCGCCGCGAGGGAACCCAAACCCGTGCAGACGAGAAGGCCTCCGAGGACCACGGCGAAGGTGTAGACGGGCTGGCCGAGGAAGAGGGTGAAGCGCTGGAGGAGCGCGATCTCGATCATGATGAAGCCGAGGCCCAGCCCCGCGAAGTAAACGAGGAACCCCCAGCGTCCGGGCGTCTGGAGTCCGCGTCGGGAGAAGCGAGACAGCGGCAACAGGATCAGGCAGGCCGAGACGACGGTCGACTGGACGAGAAGGATCACCAGCGTGCTCTGTGCGCCGGCTGTCGCACCCGCCTGGATCCACGAGCCCAGCCAGAGATCCGACCAGCGCGTCTGCTGGTTGAAGAAGGGTCGGTCGTCCGTGGCTGGAGTGTGGTCGAGAGGCTGCGCCGCGTAGACCGCCCGGAGATCAGGAGCGGTGGCCAGCGCGTGGTAGAGGCTCCCCGGATGCGGGTCGACCGGCGAGTAGAGGATCTCCGCAGGATCGCCGTCCATCTCGCCGCGGGTCACGAGACGCTCCCCAAGCACGCGCGCTTCGTCGGTCGTCCACGGAGATTTCTTCAGGAGGAAGACGGTATGCTGATGCCGGGGCCCCCAGGGCATGAGGGGGCTATTCAAGGCGACTAGGTGGTTCGCAGGGCTTCCGAGGCCGCGTTGCTCGAACACTTCGCGGGCGGTCGCGAAGAGTCGCGCGACCTGGCTCGCGCTCCGGGTGATCAGGAGCACACCGTCGGGCGTCAGGTGATCGAGATAGTCCTCCATCGCCTCGCGCGTGTACATGTAGCTTTCCGCGAGGGCGAGCGCGCCCGAGGCGATCGCGGCATTGCTCATGGTCTGGATCGAGATGATCGCGTCGTAGGTCTCGGAGGAGCGGCGGACGAAGCTGCGCCCCTCGTCGGTCACCAGACGGACCTCCGGTTGCGCGAAGAGTCCGCCGAAGAACTCCGGCATCCGACGCGAGACGATGTCGTTGATGATGGGGTTGATCTCGACGGCGGTAATGGAGCGTGCCCCGAAATACAACGCCTCGAGAACTTCGCGCCCGGCCCCGGACCCGAGGATCAGCACCTTCGGGTGCTCCTTGCCGACATAGGCGAGACCCGGCGGGTGATAGTCGTCGCGAGCGAGGAAATTCCGGACGCCGCCGCTCAGGTTCCCCATCCCGGTGGCCGCGGTTCCGCCGTCGATCACGATGCCGAGGCCCGATGTCGGCCAGCCCTCCCGGGGCATGGCGGGCAGCTCGTAGACGTCGATGCGCGAGATGGCGTTCCACGCGGTGAAGAGGGGTGCCGGTCGAGGTGGCTTGGGGAGCAGGGGGTGCTGTTTGCTGGCTGCGATCGCGATGGGGAGTGCCCGATCGGCGTCGAGCGCCAGGGCGAGGGCCGCGAGCGCCAGCACTCCACCCGCCAACGCCAGGCGCCGGGCGCCGGCGACGCCGAAGACCATTGCCGTCGAGAACCCGAGGGCGCCGGCGACCACCACCGAGCCCGAACCGCCGAGGGCAGGCATGAGCACGGCCACCGCCGCGCAGCCGGCGCCGGCGCCCAGGAGGTCGGCGGCGTAGAGCCGGTTCACCTCCCGCGCGCCGCGGGTGAGCAGGAGCGCGATGGCGAGCCCCGAGCAGAAGAAGGGTGCGGCCAAAGCCAGGTAGTAGAGCGGCATGTAGAGGATCTGACGACGCCCGTCCGCCAGCTTGCTGAAGGGATCGAAGGGGATCCGCTGCATCGCCCAGAAGCTCGCGATCGTGACGCAGCCGAAGGCAAGGGATAGCGCCGCGAGAGCACGGTCGAGCGACGCGCGTTCGCGCAGCTCCGTCCACAGCGCGAGGACGACGCCCGAAGCGCCGAAGCCAAGCAGAGCCGTCGAGATGACCAAGAAGCCGAAGTGATACCAGAGCGCGACCGAGAGCACGCGAGTGAGCGCGAGCTCGAGGAGCAGCGTCGCCAGCGAGAGGAGCAGGACGCCCGCGTAATGTCGGGGGCCGATAGCTCCGCCCGAGCGCACGCCGCTTCCCGATTGCACCGGCCGACTGTATTCGCGCCGGCGCGAACAGGCAAATCCGCGTCCCGGTACGGTCGATCGCCTAATTGCCTCACGGTGTACGCTGGTCGGAGCAGGGCGGCACGCCGAAGCTGCGCTGGACGAGCCACAGCTCGGCGAGGCCGATCACGCGTTGGCGTCGGTGTCCAGTCCGAGCAGGAAGCCATACGGAAACCGGCGCCCCGGAGTCGCGAGCGCTTTCATTCCTCCTACGACAGCACCGATCGAAGGGACGCCATCGGACAAAAGAGCCGTCGCGGCCCCGGTGCTCGATTCCACCAAAGACGTTCCAGAGGATTCGGAACCCGCGCCCCGGCCCATTCGTCGCGGAGATCGGCGAGGACGGCGTAGAGTTTGTCGCGAGTCGCCGCCCGTGACAGGACGATCGCTTCGTGATCCGGCTCCGCATCGTGATCCACGGCGCGCTCGGCGAGGCCGGGATCGAGATCCCGTTCCCGCAGCAGGAGCTGCGCGTGCGCTCGATCACGAGCGAGCCGCCCGCGCTGCCGACGCGCACCTGATCTTGTGGGCGGCGGGACCGTCGGGCAGAGTGGCGCCCGCGTGTCGGGCCCTCGACGTCTGCTCGTCCTCGTGCTGGCCACCGTCGTGTGGAGGGGTGCCGCCGTCGCCGCCCCGCCGCGACCGACCGTCATCCTGCTGGTGACGCTCGACACGACCCGCACCGACCACCTCTCGACCTACGGCTACGCCCGCCCGACCTCCCCGGCGCTCTCGCGCGTCGCCGCCGAAGGCGTGCGCGTCAAGCAGGTCATCACGCCGATGCCGATGACGGATCCGGCGCACGCGTCGATCCTCACCGGGCTCCAGCCCCGCACGCACGGCATCCGGATGAACGGGCACACGCTCGCCGACCCGTCGATCCCGACGCTCGCGTCCTGGGCACGCGGGCTCGGCTACCACACCGCCGCCTTCGTCTCGCGCGCCCACCTGGTCCCGAGCGAGCTCCGCCTCCAGGGGTTCGAGCACGAGGAGGGACCGGAGGGCGCGCAGTGCATCGGCGGCAAGACGGTTGCGTCGGCGATGGCGTGGATGCGCGCCCACCGCTCCGAGCCGATGTTCGTGTGGGTGCATCTGTTCGACCCGCACACCCCGTACGGGGCCCCGATGCCGTTCCTCGGCCGTTTCGGCACCCCCGGCGATCCCGCGCCGATCTATCGCGGCAACGCGGCCAGTCGCGATCCCTATCCTCCGACCGAGGTCCGGGTCATGACCGCCCTCTACGACGACGAGATCGCGTACGCCGACGACCTGGCCGGCCAGCTCGTCGCCCTCGCCGACGAGCTGGCACCGCCCGGCAATCCACCGCTGGTGGTGGTGACCGCCGACCACGGCGAGACGCTCGCCGAGCGCGACCGCACGCACCGCTACGCGTTCGACCACGGCCAGCTCCTCTACCAGGAGGTGCTCGAGGTCCCGTTGATTCTCCGCCGGCCGGGCGTGCTGCCGGCGGGGCACGTGCTGCCGGGTCCGGCGTCGCTGATCGACGTCGCGCCGACCATCTTCGAGCTGGTGGGAGCGCCGGGATTTGCGGTCCACGGACGCAGCCTGGTGCCGGAGATCGGCCGGCAAGAGCCGGCCGGTGCCCGGCTGGTCTTTTCCGAGCGCCGCATCCTGCCGTTCTCGAAGCAGATGCGCTGGCGCTCCTTCGAGCAGTTCAGCGTGCAGAACGGGCGCTACAAGCTCATCCTGTCGACGCCGTTCGCGCGCACGCAGCTCTACGACCTCAGGGACGACCCGGGCGAGGCGCACGACCTCGCGCGCGCGCTCCCGGCGGTCGAGGCGGAGCTGCGCGGCGCGCTCGAGCAGTGGCGCGCGTCCCTCGCCGCGACCGGCGACACGAGCGCGGCGGTCCCGCCCGAGAAGGTCCGCGCGCTGCGAGCACTCGGGTACGTGGAATAACCGTTCCGAGCCGAGACCGGGTCTCGGCTCCGAACGGCCTTCGACGCGAGGGGCCGACGTTCCCCTATACAACCTGGCGGACGATCCTGCCGAGAACGAGGATCTCGCATCGCGTCGTCCCGAGATCGCCGAGCAACTCGCAGAACGACTCAAATCCCTCCTGCCTGGCGATGAATTCGCCCGCTATCGCACGCCGGTCGCACAGCCCGAGCTCTCGTCCGCTGCCGTGGAGAAGCTGAAGAGCCTCGGCTACGCGCAGTAGCTTTTTCTAGAGCTCCACTCCCATGCGGCGGCGTAGCGCGAGCGCGACGGTGGTCGAGACGATGAGAAAAACCGTGATCCATCCCGTCTTCCAGCCGAGGAAGTCGATCTCCAGCGGCGGATAGAGGATTTCGATGCGGCGCACGCCGAGGCCGTCTTCGATCGCCGCTTCGGCGGGGGCGAGGAAGAAGCTCGAGACGCCAGCGCTCATGCGGCGGGCGGGCGCGCCTCGAGGGGCGGCGGCGACGACGACTTCTTTGTCGACGCGCCCTCCGGCGGCGAGCAGCGTGAGGAACTGGCGGCCGGGAGCCTTGGCAGCGACGCGCCAGCTCATCTCGCCTCGCTCGGGGATGCGCACCGGCCCCGTCTCGATAACGATCCCGTCGGCACTCTGGAGTTCGGCCGAGTCGAGCATCGCGCTCGTCCCGAACGCCTCGACGAGAGCGCGCTCCCCGGGCTTCAGGGCGCGCGAGCTGTAGCGCGCGTCGAGCTGAGCGCAGATCAGGGCGAACGGTAGGAGCAGCACGCTGAACGGGACCAGCATGTGCCCGAGATAGCGCGCGAGTGCGGCAAGAAACTTCGCTTGCGCCCGGAGGACGACCCGGGGATCCTCCCTGTAGAGGCGCACGGCGAGAAGCTCGGCTTGCGCTCGGCGTCGCGTCGCGCGGATCGCAGCCGCATTCGAGGCCCAGCGAAAGACCAAGAGCACCGCGACCCCCGACAATGCCGACACCGCCCACAGCCCCGCCGTCGGCGTCCAGCGGTCGAGCGGGCCGAGCAGCAGATCGAAGGCTCGAGTGAGGAGATCGTGCGCGACGATCAATCGATGTAGCCGAGCCCCTCGAGGCGCTTGCGTACTTGCTCTTCGTCCTGCGCCTCTTCGAGGTGGCGAAGCTCGCGCTCGAGCATGTGTGTCACGAAATCTGCCACCGACGCGTAGCCGGCCTGAGCGGCGAATCTGGCGGCTCGGTCGTACAGCGCCTTGTCCACGGCGATCCGTCGTTTGCCGAAAGCGAACATCGGTCGGGCTCCTCTCAGCGCAGCCTCACGGCCGCAACCAACCGACGGTCGCCTGCCGAGGCCTCGTATCTCATATCGTCGTGTGAAACAGCGAAAATTCTGCCGTAGTAGATCAGCGGCCCAGGAAGGGGCGTCCTTTCATCTCATCCGGAACGGAGATCGCGAACTCGGCGAGCACCGTGGGGGCGATGTCGCGAAGCGACGTATCGACTCGTGTGATCGCTCGATTCGTCAGCAGCACTCCGGGGACCTCTTCCGCGGCCATGCAGTGATCGCCGCTCCACTTGCTCGTGTTGTCCTCCACGACGCCCGGCGAAACCTCGCCGAGCGCCGACGGGTTGGACACGCGGTAGCCGCGCTTGTAGCCGACGATGAGGTCGGGGGCTAGAGCGCGCTGCCGGCCGCTGTAGACGGCCTCGCTTCGGTAGACGCGGCTGACGACATGCTCGCCGTTCGACGGATCGACCCAGGCGAGGAGGCGGGCGGTGAGGTCGGCGAGCAAGCCTTCGCGCTCCGCCGGGGGGACGACGCCGAAGCGCTCGCGCCCGGCGAGGTTCAAGTAGAGGCCGTTCAGACCGAAGCCATAGGCGCGTGTCTTGGACCAGTCGACGTCGGCGAAGAGCTCGCGACCGGAGGTGGCGCCCGGCCGAAGCGCGAGCATCTTCTCGTCGCGGAGCCAGCTGTTCAGGTGGACCGCGCGCGAGAACGCCGCAAAGCCGTGATCCGACATGACGAGGAGCGTCGCGTCCGAGTCTCCGTCGATTGCGCGCAGCGCGTCGCCGAGTGCTCGGTCGAGCTCGCGGTACGCGTCGAGGATCGCGTTCGACTGCGCGGCCCGCCCCGGAGCGGTTCCTCCCGCGTCGCGAGCAAGCGTTCGCCAGAACATGTGCGAGACCTGATCGACGCCGCCGAAGTAGACGAAGAGAAGGCCCGAACGGAAGCGGCCGAGCTCGACTTCGAGGAGCTTGCGACGCTCGGCGTAGACGTCTCTCGCCTGCATGAGGAATTCGCCGTCCGAGAGCATGTCGGCCGAAAGCGCGTTGGTGTCTTCGGCCAATCCCTGCGTGTAGTAGTAGCCGACATGCTCGTAGAGATCCCGGCTGTAGTCGGGTGGCGTCGAGATCGGCAGGGCGGGTCGTGCGGGGTCGATGTTGACCGGGCTTGCATAGAGGCGCAGCGGCGCGACCGAGGCGACGTGGAAGCGCACGATGCCGGGAATGCTCACCAGATACGGTACGAGATCGAACGAGATCGGGATCCACGCGCTCCACTCGCCATCGCCGAGCACGACCTCGCGCCCGCCGATCTCGAGCTTCAGGGCTTGCGACCGTCGATCGATCCATACGTCGAAGCTGACCTTCGCGTAGTCGCCGTTCGCGAGAAACGGGTTCGGCGGCCCGGGCAGCTCGGCGTGGGCGTGGTCGCCGTCCACCGCGACCGAGCGAATGACGCCGCCCGAGACGCTTCGCGACGGCCCGTCCTTCGCGTCGGCGGTGAAGAAGAAGAACGTGCGCGGCGTGCCCCGAAGATCGGGCGTGCCCATGTCGGAGATGGTCCGCGCCTCGCTGCGCTCCGGCGGGAAATTGGCCGGAATCTTGACCACCGTCGCCGGGATCCCGTGCTCCTCGAGAATGTTCCAGAACGCCTTGCCGTGACGCAGCAGCTCGGTCGTTCCCGAGCCGAGCGGCAGAGCATAGGAGCCGAGCTGGAGCTTCCGCGCGTCCTCCTCGACCCGCGAGGTCGAGAGCAAGGGCGCCAGCGCGCCGCCTCCGGGAGGCGCCGGGTCGCGGTGGATGAAATCGAAGATGCCGTGTCCGCCGGGGTCGAGGCCGGTGATGAAGGTCGACCAGGCGACCGGGCTCTGCGGCGGAATCGTAGTGCCGAGTCGCTGGTAATGCCCCTGGGAGGCGAGCTTGGAGAACGCAGGCAGCTCGCCGGCGGCCATGAAGCGGTCGAGCAGGATCGGGTCGACGCCGTCGAAGCCGAGGATCAGCAGACGATGCCCCGCAGTCGGGGCCGGCCTCGCGCAGCCGGACGCGAGCGCAAGCAAGACCACAACGAGCACCGCTCTCATGCGCCGAGCGAGACTCCGAGCGAGCGGCCTTCCATGTAGGCGGGGGTCGCGATGCCGTAGAGTGTCGAGGATGGTCGGCGCGACGTCGACGATCGAGGGACTCTCGGCGGGGATCGGGCTGGCTGCAGAACAGCACGCCGGGGACGAGACGCGGATCGACGCAGTGGTCTCCGCTCCAGCACTTCGAGTTGTCGGAGATGATCTCGCCCGCGACCTTGCCGACTGCCGCCTCCCAGGAGACGCGGTAGCCGTCGGCATAGCCGACGATCAGGTCGGGCGACTGATCGAGATACGGTCCGCGGTAGCGGCTCGCCATGTCGACCGCCTCGACGGACAACTCGCCGATCCCCGTCGGGATCCCGCAGCCCCTCGAGCTTGGCGGCGATCTCCTGCTTCAGCGAGTCGACTTCGTCGGGAGCGACGATCCCTTGCGCCTCGCGTCCGCGAAGATTCAGGTACACGCCGGCGAGCCCGACGGCGTACGCGCGCGTGCGCGCTCCAATCGACGTCGCGAAGGTAGTCGGCGTCGCCGCGCGCGCCCTCGCGGAGCGCCAGGTAACCCTCGCGTAGGAACCAGGCGTTCAGGTTGACTCCCCGGCGGAACGACGAAAAGCCGTGGTCGGAAAGCACCAGCAAGACCGTTTGCGCGTCGAGCTTGGCGCGCACGCGTCCGATCAGGTCGTCGGACCGCCGGTAGATATCTTCGATTGCCCGTGTGTATCGGCCGCGATCCCCGGGGCAATCGGCGCGGGGGTCCGGGTCGGTGTAGCGGTAGAACATGTGCTGGATGCGGTCGGTCCCATCGAAGACGCAAACCACGACGCCGCGCTCGGTCCTGTCGAGGGCGTCGAGGAGCTGCCGCTCGCGCTCGTCTTGAAAGAGGTAGGCCTGCTCGAGAAAACCGTCCTCGTCGAGCGCGCGCTCGTTGAGCGCCCAAGTGTCCTCTGCGAGGCCGAGCGTCGCGAAGGAGCCGAGGAGCTTCGCCAAGTAGCTCGCGTAATACCGCGGGTGCGAGATCGGCAGGGCGGGGCGCTCGGGATCGATGTGAATCGGCGTCATGTAGAGGCCGAGCGGCTCGAGGCTCGACAAGCGGAAGCGCACGATGCCGCGGGGCCTCATCCCGAAGCCAGCGTCGAATGCGAGCGGGATCCACTCGGAATGCTTTCCGGGAGCGAGCCGCAGCGCCTGGCCCCCGACCGTCAGCTCGGCTTCACCGTCGCCACGCTCGACCGTGAGCGGAATCTCGAGTGCGCCGCGGCCGGGTCGCAGCGGATGCTCGGGGCCGGGAATCGCTGCGACGAGCCGGCTGCCGTCGCGGCGCAGCCGCACGCGGAGCCCGCCCGTCGTGTCAGCGTCGCCCGGCTGCTCGGAGAAATAGGTGAAGCTCCCTTGCGTGCCGCGCAGATCGGGCACGCTCATTCCGGACAGGCAAGCGCCGTGAAAGCGCTCGGCGGGAAACGTCGCCGGCACGCGCACGACCGAGCTGAAGACGCCGTGGTTCCCCAAGATCTTCCAGAAGGGCGGCGCCTTGCGGAACAGGCGGAGGCGCGGCCGGCCGAGCGGCACCTGAAACTTGCCGATCGCGAGCGAACGCTTCGCCGGCTCGATCGCCGAAGAGGAGAGAAAGGGCAGGTAGCTCCGCACGTCGCGAGCGAGGAAATCGAAGATGCCGTGACGCGCCGGATGAACGCCGGTCATGAACGACGACCAGGCGACGGGCGAAAGGGGCGGATGGGTCGTTTGCAAGCGGCGGAACGCCCCCTCCTTTGCGAGCGCAGCCAAGCTCGGCAGCTTCCCCTCCGCCATCCAGCGCTCGGCGAGCGTCGGGTCCATTCCGTCGAAGCCGATGATAACGACGCGGCGGGGGGCGTTTGCGGGCAGCTGCCGCCGACGGACCATGCGCCAGAGCAAACGCAGCGGATAGGAGACGATCGTGAACGCCCCGAGCACGAGCGCCCACAGCAGCATGAAGAACGAGCCTACGAAGGCGAATCCGGCGCCGGGGCCGATGTAGGCTTCCGCGGGCCGCGCGACGAGGAGCGATACGAGCAGCGCTGCGCCGAGAGCCGTCGTGCTCCGCGATCTATGCATGGCGGTGATTGTCCGACGGGAGCGCCTTCTATAGTACAACAACGGAGGCGATGCGATGGCCAAGGTAGCGATTCTCGGTCTGGATTCGATGCCGCCTTCGTACTTCTTCGGAAAGTACCGCGCCGAGATGCCGAACCTCGCGAGCCTGATGTCCCGGAGCCTGTGCGCGCGCCTTGAGTCCACGAACCCGCCGATCACCGTGCCGGCATGGACCTCGATGATGTCGAGCAAAGACCCCGGCCAGCTAGGCTTCTACGGCTTTCGCAATCGCAAGGACCACTCCTACGACGGTTACGAGTTCGCCAACGCCACGCTGATCAAGGAGCCGCTCACCTGGGACATCCTGGGACGCCACGGTAAGACGTCCTTGCTCGTCGGGGTTCCCCAGACCTACCCGCCTCGGCCGATCGAGGGCGCGATGGTGACCTGCTTTCTCACGCCCTCCACGAAGAGCGAATACACCTTCCCGCGCGAGCTCAAGGCAGAGGTCGAGCGCGTCGCGGGCGGCTACGTCCTCGACGTCGATGACTTTCGCACCCCCGACAAGGACCAGCTGCTGAAGCGCATCTACGACAAGACGCGCAAGCACTTCGCGGTCGGTCGCCATCTGCTGCGCACCCGCCCTTGGGACTTCTTCATGCTCGTCGAGATGGGCGTCGACCGGATCCACCACGCGTTTTGGAGCTACGCGGATCCCGAGCACCACAAGTTCGTGCCCGGCAATCCCTACGTGAGCTCGCTGCGTGACTACTATCGCTTCCTCGACCGGGAGGTCGGCGAGCTGCTCGCCCTCCTTCCCGAGGAGACGATCGTCCTCGTGGTCTCGGACCACGGCTCGAAGAAGATGGACGGCGGCATTTGCTTCAACGAGTGGCTGATCGCCGAGGGATATCTAACGCTCGCCGAGAACCCCGACAAGCCGACGCCGATCGGCAAGGTGAAGATCGACTGGAGCCGCACGCGGGCCTGGGGCGACGGCGGCTATTACGGGCGGCTGTTCCTCAACGTGCGCGGGCGCGAGCCGGCGGGCACGATCGACCCGGCCGACTGCGAGAGGGTGCGCAACGAGATCGCCGAGAAAATCGCGGCGATCACCGATCCGCAGGGCAGGAACATCGGTTCCAAGGCCTACCGGCCCGAGGAGATTTACCGCGCGGTCAACGGCGTTGCGCCCGATTTGATCGTCTATTTCGGCGACCTCGACTGGCGCTCGGTCGGAGCGGTGGGCATCGGCGCGATCCATACCTTCGAGAACGATACCGGGCCGGACGAGGCCAACCACGATTGGCACGGGATCTTCACGCTCTACGACCCCAGCGCACCGCGGCCCGCGCCCGATTTCGAGGACCTTCCGGTGTTTCAGATCTACGACGTCGCGCCGACGGTGCTGGCCGCCTTCGGCATCACCGCGCCGCCGGACATGATCGGAGTAAAACGGGGCTGAGGGCTCACCCGATCGCGTCGAGAAGCTGGGTGATCTCGCTCGCCACTCGCTGCGGCGAGAAGCGTCGCACGAAGACCCCGCACTCGCCGGAATCGGGACTGAGCTCGGTCGCTTCGGCCAGCGCCTTCGCGAAGGCTGTCGCGTCCCAGTTCTTGACGAGTAGATCGCAGGACTCGGATCGGTAAGGCAGCGCGTGGATGCTGAAGCAACAGAGTCTCGTGGACGAGGGCAGCGATTCTCGACTGTAGCGCCCCGTCGCCGGCCGAGGGAAGGTCCGAGATCTTCATCGTCGGCCCGAGGAGATCCGCGTCCGTGAGGCAACTCCCTTGCGTCATCACGTAGCCGCGTTCGCAAGAGTACAAGGGGGAACGAGCAGGTCGGCGATGCCGTTGATGACCCGTTGAGACCGTGAGATCATCCCGCCGTGTCGGGGTGCTGCGTCGTCACCTGCAAGGGACGGCTCGACTTCCTGAAGCGGACCGTGCCGACGTTCGTCGATCAGCGAGCGGCCACCTATTGCCTGGTCGACTACTTGTGCCCGCAGGCGAGCGGCGACTGGCTCGAGGCGCAGTATCGCGGCCGTCCGGACGTCGCGGTGGTGCGCGTGCCGGGCCGCGAGCGCTTCCACAAGACGCACGCCAACAATCGCGGCGCCGCACACGCGCTCGAGCTCGGTGCGTCGCACCTGATGTTCGCGGACGCCGATACGCTCTTCGCAGACGGCAGCCTCGCCAGGTTCGCCGCCTTGCTCGCTCCCGGCCACTTCCTCATCGCCGGCCGCACACCGGACGACCGGACCGTCCGGTCATTGACCGGGTTCATCGTCCTGTCCGCCGACGACTTCGTCCGGTCCGGGGGCTACGACGAGACCTTCGAAGGATGGGGCGCCGAAGACATCGAGTTTCGGCTGCGCCTCTTCTTTGAGTTGAACCTCGTGCCGATCGAAGTCCCGTACGGGCTGCTCGAGGCACTGGGGCACGACGACGGGCTCCGGACCGCGTACTACCGGGAGAAGGATCCTGCCGTCAGCCTGCACCACAACAGGGAGAAGCTTCTGAAGAAGCTGATCGCGTGGTCGGGCAAAGGCTTCGAGCAGCAGACGGGGCCGGCGACGCGGCTGCTGTTCAGCTGATGAGCTGTGGGGCGGGCGGTCATTCTTCGCCGCATACTCCGGTGGGTGTTGCCTCGGCGCCCGGCGGGAACGCGGCGGATCAACGGAACATCCTTGGCAGGAGCACTTAAAACGGAACAACGCTGCGCGAATTGGGGCAATCGCGTCTGGATGTGTATAGCGGTCTACGGACTTGGACTAATATCCGTTGCCATCTCCTTCATTGCGTCTCTCTATGTACGCAGCCCAATCCGTTGATATGTACGGCCAGCAGCCGCAGTTTCTCGCTTCTGCTGATAAACTCTTCTCGCGTTCTGAAGTAATGCCAACTCAATCCCAGCGCCAGCTCTGCTGGCAGGACTCGCGCGGCCCTCTTCTGGTTTTTCTCCCAAAGCCATTGGGGATCATCCCAGCCAGGATAGTGCAGCAACTTCAGTTCTGGGTCCTGGTCGCGCTCAACTAGTCCGGTTGGGTTGGCAACGTGGCAGCCGTGATTAAAATTGATCTCGTCCACAACATCCGGCCGAAAAATGCAGTCCTTGCTGAACCACCAGGATGGCGCGCCTCGGCACTCGTCTATCATCTGGAAGCCATAGGTGCCAGGAACCGTTATGCCGCGATTGCGGCAGTTAAGAAGGTAGGTTAACAGATCGTGGTGATAGAGAATCTCGTCAACGTCTACCACGATCACCCAGTCGGCATCGCGCGACTGTTTCCAGGCATTGTTGCGCCAAGCCAAAACGCCATCCGGTCCATCCCAGTGAAAGAAGCCGTCGTCTGGCAGATGCTCGACGCGGATGCTGGCGGCAGCTAGCAGTTCCGGCGTTCGGTCAGTCGAGCCGTGGTCAGCAACATGAATGGTGCGAGCGAACTGGCGATAGTGATTTAGGAAGCGCGGCAGCCGGCGCTCTTCGTTCCACACCATCGTATAAACGTCGATATTCATGATTTACGGGCAACGATCAAAACGTGGATGGGCCAGATAGGCTGATTAATTAAGCTCGGCAAGCGGCCTCGTCTCATCATTGGTTTCCGGCGTCCCGTCAAAGCTGGCGTAGAGCGGTAGAGCGGCAGTGTCGGTGCCCGAGATCCGGGCGTTATGTCAAATCCGGTGCTAATCGTTCCTATCCCCAGACATCGACGTTCACAAGGTGAATAGCCAGATCTGCGTTGTCGGGGAGAACGCAGAGGTCCTCGAGGAACGGAGGATCCAAACAGATCGAGAGCGATTTGCAGCGGCGTTGGGAAAGCGCCCGAAGGCGCGTGTGCTGATCGTGGCATCAACGGAGAGCGAGCGGGTTGCGAGGTGCCTGGAGAAACTCGGCCATGAGGTGATCGTGGCCGACCCGAACTTCGCCCCGATGTACGCGACACGGCGCAAGCGGGTGAAGACGGACCGGCGAGATGCGCGGACATTGGCGGAGGCATGCCCGCGGGAGCGTATCGGCCCGCGCATCGGACCTCGGAAAAGCAGAGACGCGTTCGAGCCGAGCTGGCCGTACGGGAAGGGCTGGTGAGGACGAGAACGCGGTACATCTCGCTGGTGCGATCGCTCTTGCGCCGCGAAGGGATCAGGATGCGCAGCGGGGCGGCGCCGAGTTTCAGCGCTCGGGTAAGCGAGCTTTCGCTTCCGGAGTGGCTCGCGGCGGAGACAGCGCCTCTGTTGGTCATTACGGAGAAGCTCAGCGAAGAGATCCGCGCTGCAGACGAGCGGATGCGCCAAGCGGGCGAGGGAGGATGAAGTGCTACGTCGTCTCTGCGCGGCGCACTTTCGACCGTTGATGTCCACGTTCATCGATCGTTATGAATATTACGATGAGTGGTGCCTAGGCGAAGACGCCCGTGATCCGTGCGGAGCACTGCTCACGATATTTTCAACGGCTGATCGACGAACTGCGACGGCTCGATCTCAGGAGCTGACCGATGGAAGAAGAGCCGTTCCAGTCTGTGCGCACAGGCCCGAAGGGTGGGTTCTGGGCCCCACCGCTCCAAACTCCGGACGCCGTTGCTTGGCTGGCCGGCCGTGCGCTACCTTCCGAGGTACGGGGGCAGTGGGCGAAGGGGCGGGGGGACCGAGGAACGTGCTAGGTTGATGACCCAGCCCGAACCCATCCAGGAATCCGTGGACGCCAAAAGACTTCATTTCCTGGAAAATGCGACCACTACACCCACCAGCATGGACGAGGCGGCACGAACACCTACCGGCTGCGTCTACGATCGTTCCGGTCGCCTTTTCACGCTGCTCAAAGGACCAGCCGGAATGTGGCCTGGAAGCGGTCGGACCCCGGCCGGCTGCCCAGCCTTGAGATGGGAGGCGAGTCGGTCGACGGCCGCTGCGTCTATCTCGGCCATTATTCAGCCGATTGTGCCAACCGCGTTGATCGAGATCAACAATCCGGCCGACACGGAACAGGGTACAGCGGTCGACCCCGCAGCGGCGGATCGGCGAATTCCACGTTCTTTTCCTGCGCCGGCAGTTGGAGCAGCTGTTGGGGTCCGGGGCGCGAAATATGCGCTCGCAGGAACGCGAATCGATTCACTTAACGGAGCAACCCGCTGATGCTGTGGCGCATTAGTCATTGGGGTGCGTCGCGTCGTAAAGCGGTCGCCTTACGGTGGAAAGTCGTGAGACCCTGTCCGGAACCGAGATTAGACGCCGGTGCGGTTCAAATTGGCAACCGCCTCTATGTGATAGCGGGGTACACAGCCCAGGATACAGTTTCCGCCCATGTCGACGTTTTCGATTTCCAGCGCCGCTGTTGGACGGAAAGAATTGACCTGGCACCGGGCGTTGCCCATTCACACCTGGCCTTTGCCACGGATGGTGCTCGCTTCATCTATGTTGTTTCGGGACAATACGGGCCGCACTGCGCACCTGCGGTGCGTGATGCTGTAGTTTTGGATACGGAGACGAGAGTGTGGCGACCGCTGCCGCCGTTGCCCGAACCGCGGTACGCGGCCACCATGCAGTTTTGGGCCGGACGTCTACACGTAATGGGCGGATCGCATCCCGACCGTTATACACCATCAACCGATCATTGGAGCATCGCTGTCGACGCGGGAATAGCGACGGATCCGGCATGGCGTCGCGAAACGCCGATTCCGAACGCAGTGTGTCATCACGGCAGCGCGGTAGTCGCCGAGAGTTTGTACTTGTTCGGCGGTCAGGCCGGTGACTTTATGGCAATTTCGGAGAGTCCGACGTATGAGTGCACCGGGCGCACGCTGGAGATCTACTTTCCCGATGTTCATCGGCTGCGGATCGGCGCCTCACAGTGGGAACGTCTTCCCAACATGCCCATTCCGGTATCGCATATCGAAGCGGCGGTGCTGCGTAGCAAGTCAACGGTAATTCTGTGCGGCGGTCAAACATACAAGGATCCTGAGACGTTCGAACTGGAGTTGACGGATGCCATCCAGAGTTTCGATACTGTTACGGGTGAATGGAGGATTCTTGGACGGCTTCCCTATCGCGTCAAGACAGTAGTCGCCGCTCACTACAATGACTGGATTTATGTTTTTGCCGGCCAGCGCGATATTGGACCACTGAATCCTGCCCCGGGCAGCATCGTAAACCATGGCTGGCGGGCATCGCTAGCGATTCGATAAGCATGCTCAGCGCGCATCGCATCAGGAAAAGCAAGTTCGCCCAGCTCGCTGGGAAGACAGTCCTGCTGATCTCCCACGATTTCAGCCTGACCGGGGGTCCATTGCTCCTTATCGAAACGGCCAGGGAGATGCGCCACGCTGGACTGAACGTGGCGCTTACAAGTCTTCTCGATGATGCAAGCACGAGTAAGATTGCAAATCTCGCCGCTGAAGCCATCGTGCCGCTAAGCGAATCGATGGTGCTCGCCAATCAGTCAGATGTCATCATCGCCAACACGGCCGTCACCGGACCGTGGGTTCGCGAGTGTCTGAACGCGCGCCCCGAACGGCGACATCGCGTAGTTTGGTGGTTGCATGAGATCGATACAACCTTGTATGGCCATCTCGTCCGCGACTTGGATCAAGTGGCGGCACTAGTCTTTGATTCAGAGGCCTCGCTGCAGAATTGGCGGGACACGGGAAAGGCGATGCCGGCCGATACCGAGGTAATTTTTCCGGGCGTTCGGCGAACTTTGCTGGATCTTGCAGATCGGGCCGAGTTTCGCTTCGCCCCGCGTTGGGCCCTTCGATTCGGATGGTACCGGTGCAAGGGCGGCACAGAGATGCGCCGGAGCCTCGGAGTCAGCCGATCGGATTTCCTGGTAACGTTGATCGGAACTTACGTCCCATACAAGGGCCACGATCTCTTTGCCGAAAGCGTCGAGCAAATGCGTTCTGAAACTCCGAGCATGTCCATCAAGGGGTTGCTCGTGGGATTTTCGTCGTGGGATGAAGCCCGCGAGTTCTGCGCGAGGCACCGTCTTAGCGCCGAATCGGCGGTGAATCCACGGCGAGTTCTTCCTATGATCACGGACTTGAGTCCCTACTATGCCGCGAGTGACGCCTTTGTTATGAACACCCAAGGTCTCGGTGAGAACTTTGGTCGCGTTACCACCGAAGCGATGGCCTTTCGCCTTCCAATTTGTGGTACGGATGCCGGCGGCACACGCGAGATCCTGGTCCCTGGGACTGGCTTCTTGCACCCCGTCGGATCTCGCGGTCAGGAGCAGTTGAAGGCAAACTTGCGGCGACTTGTGGACGACCGCGCATTGGCCCGACGGGCGGGAGAAGCCGGCCACCAGCGAGTGTGCGATCATTACACGGACACCAAGATGTTCGAGCGACTCGCGGCGCTCTTGAAGCGTGTCGTCACTGGAGTCAGCAGCTGTCGCCAGAGACTCGGCGGATAGCGGCCATAAGCGGGTCGACGGCGACGACGAGGGAGGATCGCTCAATGCGGTGTGGGCTGGTGAGCTGCGAGTTCGTGTGTGGGACCTTGGCCCGCAACTACCGCAGAAGCGGCGAAGCCGAAGGCGTCATCATGAAGATCGGAGGATGGAAAACCCGCAGCGTCTTCGAACGCTACAACGTCGTCGCCGAAGACAACCTCCGCAGAGCCGCCGAACGCATCACCATCATCCCAAACGGGGTAAAAACGGGGCAGGTGGTAGCTATCGATTCGGCAAAGAAGGACGCAAGTGTCTGATCTTGTTATGCCCCCGGCGCGATTCGAACGCGCGACCCCAGGATTAGGAATCCTCCACAGGGCGTCACGCCATATCACGCAAGGTCACGTGACGCACAAATTCGCAGGTTTTTCCCGTTCGGACGTCACGTGGCGTACCTCCGACTACGGTGGTGCGGTAGCGGAGCGGTAGCAGACAATCTTGCGATGGGCGGCCGCTTTGTGGCGGTCCCGGCATCACGGAGGCGGGTTCGCTTCGTCGATCCTGCGACACAGGAGAGACGCGAATACCAAATACTCGAACGCTACCTGGAACTCCTCCTTGCGGCCGTGGGTATGAGCGAAGGGATTCCGAACCCCTTTCGCGAGTCCCTTCAGCATCTCCATGAACCCGATCTGCTCGTTCTTCGTGTTCTCGTCGGTGAGGTCGCCGAACGCGAGGAGCGGTTTGTTCACGCTGAAGACATGCTCCGCGAGGCTTGCACCATCGAGCTTGATACCCGTCCTTCTGCGAAGGTACTCCAAGACCGCCTTTGCTGCCTCCTCGATTGCTTGTGCGTGATGCCCGTCCGCGAGGAGCCCGGCGCATCCGTCGCGAACGAAAGGGTGCAAATGCTGCACATAGCCGAGGGCGAGCTTCTCAGGCGGAGCCCCGGAACCAATCGGGCGGTCGCTCTCTCGCGGGACCTCGTCCTCAGGGGCGAGGGCGCTAAGCTCGCCGATGATCTGATCGAGCGACGGCAGGACGAGACCAACGGAATCTTCCTTCTTGCGAGGGTCGGTGATCGAGGTCGCGGCTTCGAGAACGTCCCACGTCGTACCGCTCGCTGCATCTGATGGTGTCCCACAAATTCGTGCTGGACACGGGGAAATGGATTTGTTAGACGAGATGCGTGGCGGCGGAGATCGAGGCGGGTGGGCTGGCGTTTCCGGTGTCGGTGACGAGACAGATCCGCGCGCGGATCGAGAAGGATGACGGGCTGACGCGCACGGAGCTGTCGCGGGAGGTGTGCCGGTGGATGGACTGGCGAGCACCGAACGGACGGCTGCGTGAGATGGCGTGCCGACTGGCGTTGCTCGAGCTGGAGAGGCGCGAGGAGGTGGTGCTTCCGGCGCGCCGTTCTGGCGTGCGCACCCAGATGGCGGCACAGCGCTGGAAGGGAATCCACAATCGGCAATTGCGATGCGATCTCCACGACCTCGGCAAGATCGAGCTGGTGAGCGTCAGCGCGGGAGAGGATCGGGAAGGCTCGAGGCTTTGGAACGATCTGATCGCGGGCTACCACTACCTCGGACACACGCCGCTGGTCGGAGCGCAGAAGCGCTACCTGATCGAGAGCGAGCGCCACGGGTATGTGGGAGCCCTGGGCTTCAGTGCCGCGGCACGGCGAGTCGCGGTGCGGGATCGATGGATCGGCTGGCGTGACGAGGTGCGGGCCGAGCATCTGCACCGGGTGGTGTGCAATTCGCGGTTTTTGATTTTGCCGTGGGTGCATGTGCGCAACCTCGCCTCGCGCGTGATCGGGCTCGCCCGGCGCCGCGTGGTGCGGGACTGGAAGCAGAGTTACGGTTACGAGCCGGTGTTGCTGGAGAGCTTCGTGGAGCCGGAGCGGTTTTCCGGGGTCAGCTACCGGGCGGCAAACTGGGTGGAGTTGGGAGAGAGCAGCGGGCGGGGCCGGCAGGACCGCGCGCATGCCTGCGCCGGGACGAAGAAGAAGGTGTTCGCCTACCCGCTGTGCGAGCGGTGGCGAGAGCGGCTGGGGGTGGTGCGCACCGAGGCCTCGGGGGACTGGGCCGAGCGCGAGTTCGGGGGAGCGCGCTTCGGGGATCGCAGGCTCACGCAGCGCCTTGTGTCCATCGCGCGAGACTTCTACGCTCGCCCACAAGCGAACATTCCCAAGGCCTGCAACGGTGAGCGGGCCGCGGTGAAGGCGGTCTATCGGTTTTTGGATAACGAAGACGTCACTCTGGCGAAGCTGCTCGAGCCCCATCAGGAGCAGACGCTTCAGCGCATGGCCGAGCACAAGGTGGTGCTGGCCGTGCAGGACAGTACCTCGCTCAACTACACCGCGCACTCGCTCGCCACCGAAGGGCTGGGACCGATCGGGACCAAGCACAGCGAAGCGCTCGGCCTGATCGTGCACGATACGGTGGCCGTGACCCCCGACGGGCTCGCGCTGGGCGTTGTCGATGCGCAGGTGTGGGTGCGCGACTGGGAAGACAAAAAGGCCGGGCGTTCGATCGAAGAGAAGGAGAGCGTGAAGTGGCTGCGCAGCTACCGGGTCGCGGCAACGCTGCAGGCCCAGCTCAAGAAGACCCGTATCGTCAGTGTCGGGGACCGCGAGGCCGACCTCTACGAGCTGTTCGCCGCTGCTCGCGAGCACATCGAGGCGGGAGGGCCGCACCTGCTGGTGCGCGCGACCGGGGACCGCTGTCTGGCCGAGACGCACAAGAAGCTGTGGGAGAAAGTCGAGGCCGAGCCGGTGGCGGGCTATCGCGAGATCGTGGTGCCCCCGCGCCCGGGCCGCAAAGCGCGTAACGCCGATCTCTCGGTGCGTTTCTGCCAGGTCGTGCTCTGCCCCCCGCAGGGCAAGAGCGCGCTCGGGAACATCCGGCTGTGGGCGGTTCATGCCCGCGAGCGCCGTCCACCCACCGGCGCGGATGCCGTGGAGTGGATGCTGCTCACCACGATGGAAGTGAACGACTTCGATCAGGCCTGCGAGAAGCTCGACTGGTACGTGCAGCGCTGGATGATCGAGGTCTTCCACCGCACGCTCAAGACCGGTTGCCGCATCGAGGATCGACAGCTCGGCAGCGTGCGCCGACTCGAGAACTGCCTCGCCATCGACATGATGGTTGCCGTGCGCATCATGCACCTCACGTACCTTGGTCGTACCCAACCCAATCGGCCGTGCACGATCTACTTCGAAGACCATCAGTGGAAGGCGCTCTCCTGCTTTCTCACCAAAAAGCGCGTTCCACAGAAGACGGTGCCCTCCATCCGTGAAGTCGTCGGCTGGATTGCGAAGCTCGGCGGCTACCTCAGCCGTAACTCCGACCGCGCTCCCGGAACGCAAGTGCTCTGGGAAGGCATTCAGCGTGCCGACGACATCATTGAGACAGTGAAGCTCTTCACCGACTTCGCTCGGGGACCTTGACAACATTCATTCATCTAGCCGCGCGCTGTCTCCAGCCGGGATCTGTGGGAGAAGATCAGCTCGCTGCATGACCAGCGGCCCACCCCGACGGTCTGAACCGATCCAGGTACGGCCGAAGCCGCCCGAGCGTTTGCGAAAGCTGTCGAGACTGTCCCCGGAGATCTACTTGGTTTGGACGAAAGGTGTAGGTGTAGAACCCGTCAGACGAGGAAATGGTCTGTCTAAACGAACGCTGATGGTCATTCAGCGCATTTCGAAAGGCTTCGATCTCGGCGACCAGTTCCTTAACCAGCATCGGCGCGGCGTCCCTGCACGCCAGCCGGAAGGCGGGCCAGGGAGCCCGTCTTCACTTCGTCGCGGTGATCGGCCGAGACGCGGCTGGATTGCTCGGTACCATACCAGACGCTCGCGAATGCGGCGATCAGGACGAGAGCCATCCTTGCCCCAGCGGGCTTCACTGCTTCACTTCAATTGGCAGACCCCAGGATACAGTATCCGGCGCCTGGAAAATTCTCGTGAGGTGACTTGATGTTAGAAGGGACTGCTACCACGCCGCTACCACTCGCTGAGAAGCCGAAGAGCGACGAGAAACACGCCGGAGGCGCCCCAAAGGGTAACAAGAACCATGCGACGCACGAGCTTCAGGTCCTGAAGCGCACGCTCCGCGTCCTCGGTAGCCGGGGGATAGACCAGAGAACCCAAGTCGGAAAGGCGCTCGCCCTCTGGCGAAGCGAGTTGGTGGCGGACCTCGGCGCCGAAGAGAACCTGAGCAAGCAAGAGCAGGTACTCATCGAGCAGGCGACGCGGCTCCACCTCATCATCGAGAGCGTGGACGGCTGGCTCTTCCAGCGCAAGGGCGGAATGGTGAACCACCGCAAGCACACCCTGCTCCCCGTCGTGCGGGAGCGCGTGGCGCTCGTCACGGCTCTCCGCGGGTTGCTGGTCGACCTCGGCCTGAAACGGCGCGCGCGAGAGGTCGAGACTCTCGATTCAATCGCCCGGGAGTATGCCGAGAGGGGACGCCCCATGGGCCGCGATGATCATCGGCCAGGTGACAACGAGCCAGAGGATACCGGTGGCAACGGCGAAGGCTGAGCGCGAGACCATCATCACCTTCACCGAGGCGGATGAGGTGGCCGAGGTCTACACGTTTCGAAAAAGCCTCTGGCCGGTCTGTGAAAGAGCCGGCGGTAGGCTGATTCGCTCCGGACGGCGAGAAAACGTCGAGGAAAGCCGGGAGTATTCGGTCCCGCTCGCCGAGCTTTACCGGGTCCTGAACAGGATTGGCTCGGAACTTCGCGACGAATCGGAGCGGCGAAAAAAAGCGGTGGAAAGGGCGGCCGAAGAGGCCGGGTCATGAGCTGCGGCCCGAACATCATCGACTTCGCGTCGGGCGACTCGCGGCTGCTCGGCCTGTCAGTCTCCCTAGCGCAGGAGACCTTGCTGCGCTCGATCTACGGCTTGCCCCTCAACGGCGAGCAACTCGACCTCTGGCGGCTCTCGACTGGGCGCGACCGCTACCCGGGGCGTCCCTTCGCCGAGGTCACGGTCATTGCCGGCGCCCGCAGCGGCAAGGACAGCCGCATCGGCGCGCCGGTGCTCTGCTACGAAGCCGCGTTCGGTGGCCACGAGAAGCAGCTCGGACGGGGCGAGAGAGCAGTCATCCCGCTACGCAAGCTCGTCGCCGAAGTCCGAAAGAGGGAAACGCGAAGGACGATGATGAGTAGGACCCCCCCAAGCCTAAAGTTGCTATCGAATCGGATAGCAACTTTGGATGAGCGATGATCCGGACGAAGCGGAGAGCCTCGTCGACGCCGCCTCTCGGGATGAACATCGTCGACGGCCTTCGCGATCAGCGCTTGTTGGGAGGTCTCTCCTGTTTCTCCGACCTCGCCCCGTGGCGTGCGTGGGAGACGTTCCTGCGGGCCGTCCACGGGCTCGTCATGTCCGAGTCCGACCTAGAGACGTTCCGGCGCTACACTGGCCGCGAGAAGCCGAATCCCGACGGCTACAGCGAGGCGGTGGCGATCGTCGGCCGCCAGTCCGGCAAGAGCCGGATCGCCGCAACGCTGGCCGCATTCGAGGCCGCTCTCGCCGGCCGGGAGCGAGGCCTTTACGCGCTGCTGGTTGCTCAGGATCTCCGGGGCGCGCAGCGAACCTTGTTCGGCTACGCGACCGAGCCGTTTGACGAGGTGCCGGCGCTCGCAAAGATGGTCGACGGTCGCACGACGGAGGCGCTGTCACTCCGCAACGGCGTGACGCTCGCGTGCTACCCCTGCCGGCCACAGGCCGTCCGTGGGCTGCGGGCGCTCGTGGTCATCGTCGACGAGCTGGCTCACTTCGTCGCGACCGATGGACGGCCGACCGACGTGGAGATGCTGCGCGCGCTTCGTCCGACGCTCGCGACGACGGGTGGCAAGCTGATCGTCCTCTCGTCGCCCTACGCGCAGACGGGCGCACTCTGGGAGCTTCACCGGAAGCACTACGGACGAGACGATTCTCCCGTTCTCGTCTGGCAAGCGAGTGCGCCGGAGATGAATCCGCTGTTGCCCCGAGACTACCTCGAACGCATGGAACAGGACGATCCCGAGGCGCACTGGAGCGAAGTCCTCGGCCTGTTTCGAACGGGCATCTCGACGGTCTTCGAGCCGGAGGCGCTCGACGCGTGCGTGATCGAAGGCCGGCGGGAGTTGTTGCCAGTTGAGGGCGTTGAGTACGCGGCCTTCGGGGATATCGCGAGCGGGAGTGGCAAGGATGCCACCGCCGTCGCGATCGCTCATCGTGACGGCGACCGGATCATCGTCGACTGCGTCCGGGCATGGCAGCCCCCATTCAACCCCTCGGGTGTGATCGCCGAGGCGGCCGACCTGGCGAAGCGGTATGGCTGCAATGTCGTCTGCGGTGATCGTTATGCCCCGGGCTTCGTCCTCGAAACCTTTGCGGCGAACGGGATCCGGTACGAGTTCTCGGACCTCGACCGCTCGGCGCTCTACCTGGAGCTGCTCCCAATCGTCAATTCGGGCGGGATCGAGTTGCTCGACGACGCGAAGCTCATCCGCGAACTCCGCGGCTTGGAGCGGCGGCGGGGGACTGCTGGTCGGGACCGGGTGGATCACCGGCCGGGCTCTCACGATGACAGAGCGAATGCACTTGCAGGCGTGGCGAGCCTTCTCGGCAACGTAGCGGAGATCCCCATGCCGCCGCCTGTGATCATCGGCCGTGGTGACTCAACGCCGTGGCTCGGCGTTCCCCTGTCTGCTGACGACTATTTTCCGGACAGATGGAGAAGGTGAGGCATGCCTCCACAGGAATCAAACTCTTCAAGGCGCGGGCTTCTGTCGCCGCCCCAAACTCCCAACCCGCTCGCAACCCCGCGACGGAGAATAAAGCGGGAGCATCCGTACCGCACTATATCGAGCCCCGTTTCGCTTGCATTGGCGCTTGCGGCGGAACGCTCGCACTTGCCGAGCGGAGGAATTGATAATGATACCGCCCCACATTGAACCAGCAACCAACGAAGAATTGGATAATGAATTATTCGCCATCGGCATTCGATTGGCGTACGTCGATGGTGCGCGTGTTTATCTAAATGCCCGGCGTCGAAAGCCCGGCGACCCGCCGCTTACGGATGAACAAAGAGCAATGACGTTGATGATAGTGCGCGCCGACGTGCGCGCCGATGTACTTGAAAATATCGTCTGGGCGCCGCTTGACGAAAGCTGGTGTGCTCCATCGGAACCGCCAAAAGCATTTGAGCGCTTCAAGCGCGAATGTCTTGACGCATTATTTCCCGATGTGCGGATTGTTTATGATCAAACCGGGGAGGAATGGGTAAATGGAATATCGCTTCGCGGCGAAGAGCACCCAACGACAGCATGGCGCTTGTTCCAGTCATACACACAATTCGAAGCGAAGCGTTCAGAAAGAATACATAATGACAACAGGCGATGACATTGACCGCGCGGTCGCAGCAATCGAGCGGCAACTATGAATTGTTGCCGGACCCCGCCCAAAGATCAATAGTTCTGAAGGACCAGACCGCCGGACGGCGGGCTTTACTGCCGTACAGCAGCCCCGCCGGACCGGCGCTCACGCGGTTGCTGCTCAACTCATGATCCGATCGCGTCGGCAGCTCGATGGCGGGACCGAGACCCCAGGTGACCGGGCCTTTTATCTTTTCGAGCCTGAAGAATCCGGTGAACAAGATGTTCCCAAGTCCACGAGCCGAATCCTCCCCGCGCAATGCCGGCAGGTCGATGAAGTGGAGGCAATCGCGGAGAAGCGCGGCGTCTCGATCGCGCGGAACGCGATCGGTCTACACCTGTTTCGGCAGTGACGCCGATCCTTAAGGCTCTATTCCGTTACGCTTGTTCTGATCGTCTATCCGCGCTTTCGGACTATCGCTTTCATTTCACAGCGGCGCGCTCCGTCCTTGCTAGCCGAAGTCAGTCCTGACGAACCTGCCCCGTCCTCGCCGCGACGAGGATCTTCCCCGGAACCGCCTTCCGCTTGCGCAACGCTACCCCGAGGGGCTATCGCGTGCTGAGGCCAAGGCGCTACCCGACGAGCTATTGAAGAGCCTGTCGTGAGTTTTCTTGAGGTGCTGGACCAGGTCGTAGTGCTCCGGACACGGAAGCGGGTCACCCGCTTCGATCAGCTCTCCCTTGAGCGTCCGCAGTTCGTCGTCGTCGAGATGAAACTGGAGCTTGAGCGGGCGCCGGGCTGTGTAAAAATAGGCTCGCGATTAGGATGAAGTTCTCCGAGCTGATCGATCGAGCCATTGAATTTCTTCGACGCAGAGAACGCGTCTCGTATCGGGCGCTGAAACGGGAGTTCGACCTTGATGATGAGTCGCTCGAAGATCTCAAAGCGGAACTGATCGATGCCCAGCGCCTCGCCGCGGATGAAGACGGGAAAGTCTTCGTCTGGATTGGGAACAAAGAGGCAGCTACAGCCTCGCCCCACCTGCCTGCTCCTCAACCGGCTACCCCGCTTCGGAGTCACATCCTCCGGAAGCCGAGCGGCGCCAGCTCACCGTGATGTTCTGTGACCTGGTGGGTTCGACCGCGCTCTCCGCGCAACTCGACCCCGAAGAGTTGCGCGAGGTCGTGCGGGCCTATCAAGAGACCTGCACCGACGTGATCCAGCGCTATGACGGGCATATCGCCCAACATCTGGGCGATGGGCTGCTGGTCTACTTTGGCTATCCGGTGGCGCATGAAGATGATGCCCAGCGGGCCGTGCGGGCGGGGTTGGAGATTGTGGCGGCACTGCAGACACCGATGCCGTCAGGACGTACGCAGCTGCAGCGCCCCTGCAAGTGCGCATCGGCATTCACACCGGGCTAGTCGTCATCGGCGAGATTGGCGGCGGCGAGCAAGCGTGAGCTGCTGGCGCTGGGTGAGACGCCCAACATTGCCGCCCGCGTGCAAGGGCTGGCCGAGCCCGACACGGTGGTCATCAGTGCGGCGACGCATCGCCTGGTGCAGGGCTTGTTTGAGTGTCAGGACCTGGGCCCACAGACACTCAAAGGCATCTCCACTCCGCTGTCGGTGTACCGAGTCGTGCGGGAGAGTGCGGCGCAGAGCCGCTTTGAGGTGGCGGTGCAGGACGGGCTTAACGCCGCTGGTGGGCGCGAGGAAGAACTGGGCCTGTTGCAGCGAGCGCTGGGAGCAGGCCAAAGACGGCGCAGGCCAAGTCGTGCTGCTCAGTGGTGAGGCCGGGATTGGCAAATCCCGCCTGGTGCAGGCGCTCAAAGAGCAGGTCCTGGCCGAGGGTGCGACCCGCATCGAGTTTCGCTGCTCGCCCTATCACCAGAACAGTGCCTTCTATCCCATCATCGAGCATCTGCAGCGGCTCTTGCAGTTTGCAGCGCGAGGAGACGCCGCAGGCCAAGCTCGCCAAACTCCAGCAGGCGCTCGCGGCCTATCGCTTCCCCCAGGCCGATACCCTGCCGCTGTTGGCCGCCTTGCTCTCGCTGCCCCAGCCGGAGGGCATTCCACCGCTGACGCTGAGTCCGCAGAAGCAGAAGCAGAAGACCCAAGAAGCGTTGGTGGCGTGGATCGTGGAGGAGGCGGAGAAGGCAGCGGTGTACTGTGCCTGGGAAGATCTGCACTGGGCTGATCCCTCCACGCTAGAGGTGCTCACCCTCTTCCTGGAGCAAGTCCCGACCACCCGGCTGTTCGCCGTGCTGACCTTTCGGCCTGACTTCACCCCGCCGTGGAGGCCCGCGCTCGCATCTCACCCAGCTCACGCTCAGTCGCTTAGGGCGGCCGCAGGTCGAGGCGATGGTGGAGAAAGTCACCGGCGGCAAAGCCTTACCCGCGGAGGTGGTGCAGCAGATTGTGAGCCAAGACCGATGGGGTGCCGCTGTTTGTCGAAGAGTTGACCAAGATGGTGCTGGAGTCGGGGTTGCTCACGAGAAGCAGACGATCACTATGAGTTAACCGGGCCGCTGCCGCCGTTGGCGATTCCCAGCACGTTACAAGACTCGCTGATGGCGCGGCTCGATCGGCTGGCCCCGGTCAGAGAGATCGCGCAGCTGGGAGCGACCCTGGGGCGGGAGTTTTCCTACGAACTGCTCCACGCCGTCTCCCCCTTAGACGAGGCGACGCTTACAGCAGGGGCTGCGGCAGTTAGTCGAGGCGGAGCTGGTCTATCAGCGTGGGCTGCCGCCGCAGGCGACCTATCTCTTCAAGCATGCCCTGATTCAGGACACCGCCTATCAATCGTTGCTCAAGAGCAAACGCCAGCAGCTATCACCAGCAGATTGCCCAGGTGTTGGAGGAACGATTTCCTGAGACGGACGAGACCCAGCCGAGCTGCTGGCCCATCACTACACCGAGGCGGGTCTCATTGCGCAAGCCATTCCCTACTGGCAGCAGGCAGGGCAGAGAGCCAGTCCAGCGCTCGGCCAATGTGGAAGCGATCAGTCACCTCACCAAAGGGCTGGAGTTGCTCAAGACCCTGCCGGACACTCCTGAACGTGCTCAGCAAGAACTGGCGCTGCAGACTACTCTTGGCCCGCTTTTGATTGCTACCAAGGGCTATGCGGCCGAAGAACGGGAGCAGCCTATACCCGGGCGCGGGAACTGTGTCGGCAGGTGGGGGAAACTCCTCAGCTCTTCCCGGTGCTGTTCGGTTTGTGGGCGTTTTATATTGTGCGGGCGGAGCACAAGACGGCGTACTCACTTGGAGAACAACTCCTTAGCCTGGCCGAGAGCCAGCAGACACAACTCTCCTCATAGAGGCCCACTGGGCGCTGGGAGCTTCTTCGTTCGCTCTCGGAGAGGTAACCTCTGCCCGAGCACACCTGGAGCAGAGCATTGCCCTCTACGACCCCCACGAGCACCGCTCCCTGGCTTTTCTTTATGGATACGACCCGGGGATGAGTTGCCAGACTATTGGGGCCTGGGTTCTGTGGTCACTTGGCTATCCAGATCAGGCTCTGACAATGAGCCAGAAGTCGATCACTCTGGCCCAAAAGTTGTCTCACCCCTTTAGCTTGGCGTATGCCTTAGGCCATGCTGCTCGGCTCCATCAGTTCCGACGGGAGGAGCACGCCATCCAAGAGCGCACGGAGGCAGCCATTGCACTTTCGACCGAGCAAGGATTCCCATTTTTCTTGACGCAGGGGGTGATCTTTCGTGGTGTAGTATTAGCCGAGCAGGGGTGGGGACATGAGGGAATTGCCCAGATACAGCAGGGGATAGCTGCCTTTCGAGCGACAGGGGCAGAGCTGTACCGGCCCTATTTTCTTGCCCTCCTCGCAGAGGCGTATGGAAAAGTGGAGCAAGCCGAAGAAGGGCTTGCGGTGTTGGCCGAAGCGTTGGCGGTGCTGGACAAAACCGGGGAGCGTTTCTACGAGGCAGAGCTGCATCGGCTGAAAGGGGAACTCACGTTAAAACAGTCCGGAGTCCGGGGTCCGGAGTCCGAAGTTTCTAACACCCAACACCTAGCACCAAGCACCCACGCGGAGGCGGAAGTCGAAGCGTGTTTTCACCAGGCTATCGACATTGCCCGCCGCCAGAGCGCGAAGTCCCTGGAGCTTCGAGCGACGACGAGCCTTGCCCGCTTTCTCGACAAACAGGGGAGGCGAGACGAAGCGCGCCGAATGCTGGCAGTGATCTACGGCTGGTTCACCGAGGGGTTTGACACCGCCGACTTGAAGGACGCAAAGGCGCTGCTGGAAGAGCTCTCGTGAAGAGCCGATCTTAATGAAGTGCCGCAGTTGTGGCTGCGACAATCGCGAGGGCGCGAAGTTCTGCGGCGAATGCGCCGCGCCCCTTGCGGCGGCACAGGGCTGCCCGAGCTGCGGGACCGCAAACCCCAAAGGTCGGAAGTTCTGCGACTCGTGCGGACATCGGATTGCCGAGGCCATGAACCTCCCGGCCCCGCCCGACCCACGCGCCTACACCCCCAAACACCTCGCTGAGAAGATCCTCACCTCCCGCAGCGCCCTCGAAGGCGAGCGGAAGCAGGTGACCGTCCTCTTCGCCGACGTGAGGGGGTCGATGGATCTGGCCGAGCAGGTGGACGCGGAAGAGTGGCACAAGATCATGGATCGGTTCTTCGCGATCCTCTCCGAGGGGGTTCACCGCCTCGAGGGTACCGTAAGAACCAGCGAGGGCCTGCTAAGCTGCGTGGACAGGGCGGCTCTTCTCGTTCCGGTACTGGCGTGGCGCTCGAAGGAAGAGGTGCGATGAAAATCGTTGCGACGATAGCGGGGTCGGATTCCGGCGGCGGCGCCGGGATTCAGGCCGACCTGCACTCGATCTCGGCCAACGGTGGCTTCGGGGTCTCGGTGCTGACGGCAGTAACGGCGCAAAACACGCGGGCTGTGACCGCGGCGGAGGAGCTTTCGGTCGAGATGATCGAGGCGCAGTTCGACGCGGTGTTCACGGATATGACCGTGGCGGCGGCGAAGACGGGTATGCTGGCGTCCACCCGGGTCATCGAGGCGGTGGAGCGAGGGCTGAGGAAGTACGCACCGCCGTTCTACGTGCTCGACCCAGTGATGGTGTCGACGACCGGCTATTCGCTGTTGGCGGACGACGCGAAGCAGGCGTTGCGCGAGCGCCTGTTCCCGCTGGCGACCGTGATCACGCCGAACGTGCACGAGGTCGAGGCGCTGACGGGCCGCAGCGTGCGTTTGCTGAAGGAGGCGGAGGAGGCTGGCAGGCAGCTGCTGCGCGAGGGCGCGTCCGCCGTCCTTGTCAAAGGCGGGCATCTGCTGAAGGAGAAGGCGGCCGACCTGCTCGTGACCCGCGAGGGGGCCGAGGCCGTGCCCGGAGAGTGGATCGAGACGAAGCACACCCACGGCACGGGGTGCACGTACTCGGCCGCGATCGCGACGCAGCTGGCGCGCGGCAAGACGCTGCTGGAGGCGGTTAAGCTGTCGAAGGCGTACGTCACTGAGGCAATTCGAGGCGGCCTGCCTATAGGCCACGGCTCGGGCCCCACGGACCATTTCTTCTACCTACGGCGCGACGACTGCGAGGAGTGGGTGCGGCGGTTTGCACTGCGAGAGTCGGAGGGCGAATGGTAGCGGCAGGACGGAGGCGGTGCCGCCGCGGCGGAACGCGTAGCGATGGCGGGGCTGTCCAAGGACTTCTGGGACGGCGCTGAGCGGATCGCGCTCGAGTGCCTGGCGCATCCCTTCGTGCGCGGGCTGGGCGACGGCACGCTCTCGCAGGAGCGGTACGTCCGGTTCATCGCGCAAGACGCCTTCTTTCTCGACGTGTTCGCGAGAGGCTTCGCGGCCGGTGTGCTGAGGGCTCCCGACGCTGCTGGACGGCGGATGTTCCACGAGCTTCAAGCGGGCGTATTCGAGGAGCTGAAGCTGCACGCCTCGGTCTCCCAAAAGCTTGGCATCGATCTCGCCAAAGTGGTCCCGATGGAGGCCGCGCGCGGGTACACGGATTTCCTGCTCGCCAACGCGTTGACCGGGGGCATGGGCGAGCTGATCGCCTCGATGACGCCGTGCATGACGCTCTACGGGTTCATCGGCAGACGGCTGGCGGACGAGCAGAGCGGGAAGCACACCTACACCCCGTGGATCGAGACGTACGCCGGGGCCGAGTTCGCGGGCCTGGTACGCCGGATGGAAACGCTCCTCGATATGTACGGCGAAGGCACCGACGGCGAGCGTGACCGCTATCAGCGGGCGATGCAGTGGGAGTGGCGGTTCTTCGACGAGGCTTGGCGAGGCGCCGAGTGATCCTCCGGCTATGCACAAGTCGCCTACCCGAGCCTCTACGCCGAGGCTGCCTAGCTCGATGTCGGGAATCGGCGTCGACGGCACGACGGCGTGCCCCCACGTCGTGCCGAGCCACTCGACGTAGGGCCAGTAGCGCTCGTCGTCGACGACCGTCCTCAGGTTGTCGAGGATGTCGCCGCGTCCCATCTGTCGGAGGCCGAACAGCAGGCAGCCCGAGTAGTCCAGCATGACGCGCGGGCGGCGACCGAGGTCCACGAGCTCGCGGACGAAGTCCGCCGTGCGCCAGTAGCACTGGGCGAACAGGGCATCGTGGTTTCCGTGGATCTGCTGATTCTCCATCATGTACTGCAGGTTGCCGATCATCCGCGCCGTCGTCAGGTCATCGCCGTCGAGGATGAGCGGCTGGTGCATGTGCAGGCCGATCGCGAATGCCGCCTGCACGCGCTCGAGGTCGACTGCAATCCGCGGAAGGAAGACCGGCTCCTTGCTTCGTGTGAGGGCCCGAACCTCGTCTTCCCAACCGCTGATGTTCGGCAGGCCATCGACGATCTCCGGGATGCGCTCGAGAGTCATCGGCAGAGGATGCCCTCCTCGCCGCGTGTGCCGTCGAGGCCGAGCACGGTAGAACCATGGCCCGCACACGATCTCTTACGAAGGGCTCGGCGTGATCCTACTCGCGGCGGCGTTGCGATGATGATCATGGCAACCGGCAGTTCTTCACGCCGAAAGGATTCGCCATGGTGAGCGACGAAGAACTCTTTCGAAGCATGACGGACGAGGGGCTCATGAACCACAGGTCCGCGAACCCTGCCTCAACTACCTAAGAAGTGCAAAGTCCGATGTCCAATTTCCAAACTAGAGGCGCCGACCGGGAACAGCAGCCGTGCTACCCTGGACGTTGGACAAGACCACAATGAATCCGTCGAAGATAAAGGTCCTCTTCCTCTGCACCGGCAACGCCGCGAGGAGCCAGATGGCCGAGGCGCTGGCCCGCCTGGACCACGGTGACGCCCTCGATCCCGTGTCCGCCGGGTCGCGGCCGGCCTTCGGCGTCCATTCTCTTGCTGTGGACGTGATGGCCGAGCTCGGCTCCGACATCGCCGGAGCCCGTTCCAAGTCCGCCGAGGAGTTTCGCGACACTGCCTTCGACGCGGTCGTGACCGTCTGCGACTCGGCGGCGCAGGACTGCCCGACATGGCCCAACGCCAGGAGGATCGAGCACTGGTCCATCGAAGACCCTTCCTTCGAGCCCGACCCCGAGGTCCGTTACCGGCGTTTCGTCGAGACGAGGGGTGATTTGAGGAGGAGGATCGACTTTCTCGTCAGCGAGCTCACGGCACAAAAGAACGAGCACCGCTGAAGTTCTTCTTGTCGACGATGGCTTTCAATAGGTTGATTGCCCCCCGATCGCAATTGGTCGGCGACGGGAGAAGTCTGCCTCTTGCCGTCACCCCTGCCCACCGTGTCTCTGGAGTAGCGCCCGCAAGAGCTCGCGACCTTCTTCGAGCCTTTCGCCCTTCTCCCACGCGAACTTGTCGATCTCTCGGAGAGGTCGAGATGGTACTTGAGGACGAGCTCCAGCCGCTGCCGCCTACGCAGGCGAGACGAGTCTATAAGAGGGCGTTACCGCCCGCGCCGCCGCGCACCGCCCTTCCGCAGCGTGGCACTCGCCTCAGTGCACTGCTTGCGTTACGACGTAGATGAAAATCACGCCCGCCGTCGTCAACGTCATCGGCAGCAGCGTGCCGTGCTCATGGTGAGCCTCGGGCAAGAGACCAATCGCCCCTAAATAGATAAAGAACCCAGCGCAGCCTGCGAGGATCAATCCGAGAGATCATTCGGGCACCCGAAACAAGAGAGTTGAAGCGGCGCCGAGAAGAGGCGTCGTCGCGTCTACGAGCAGCCATCGATACGATAGGCCCGCGCTGGCACGATTCCGCAACAGGATGGTGACGGTGTTCAGACCATCTGAGAAATCGTGAGCGATCACGGCCGCTGCAACGAGAATACCCGCTTCGTACTCTGCCTGAAACGCGAGCCCGATCGAGACGCCATCAAGAAAACTGTGGGCGCTAAATCCTGCGGCTCCCAGTATGCCAACGTGCCTGTGCCCCTCATCCAGATGCTTAAGTCCGCTACTGCTATGCAGCAAGATCGTTCCTTCCAGCACGTGATAGGTGAGGAGACCCAGAACCGCCGCTGTCATCAGTGTCAGAACGGGAATGTGATTCGCATCACCCAAGCGCAGAGACTCTGGCAGCAAATCGAAGAAGGCCGCACCCAATCGCACACCGGCTGCGAAGGCGACAATCAAATGCAGCCGGTCGCGGAACCGCAAGGCGAAGAGTCCCCCGAGGAGTGTTGACAGAAAGGTCACCGCGGCGAAGAGCAGCGTAGTCATGATGAACTCGCTTCTTACTCGAAAGGATGGCGCACCCGAGAAAGAGCCCGACGGCAAGGGGCTCTGGGCAGGGAAGGGATTGGGCTCGACTCGATATAGACCGTAGCGGTCCGGCGCACTTTGACGAAACTTCGTCCTCGGGCACCGGATCAGCGACTGATACGGCGCATTGGGGGTGTGGCCATCTTTCTCCCTTCGCACTCGGAGCCGTCGATTGTCCATGCCGACACGGCTCGTCGACCCGCCGGTGCCGCGCCAGATGCACACGTTCACGATCCCAAAGGCCCTTCCCCGGCCTGTTCCAGCGCGAACGCGAGCTCCTCGGAATCCTGTCCCGTAGCGTTTACGACGCCATCCTCAAGACCTTCCGCGCTCGGCCACAAGAACACCCGACCCGGATGGGCCACCTCGATTCAGACCTTCGGATCGTTCGGCGCCAACTTCCACCCGCGCGTGCATGCTACCTCAAGGACGGGACTGCCCGCTGCGGACACGCCGAGAACACGCGGCCGCCTCTGGTGCCGAGCTTCGCTGGTAGCGCGGAGAAGCTCAGCCGTCCTGAGGTGCGCGGCACTCCTGGAAGGCGTCGCACCCGCCGCGCGTAGCCAGGTGGCGAAGGATCTTGTCGACGACAGGCGGGTCGACGACAGATCCATGAGCGGCACACCTTTACGGCCGAGCCGCGCGCGTGGTCAGGCCGGTGGAAACGTGCACGCTCAACGCCGCAGCCGTTGCGCTGGCTGGCCGATCGCCATCAGGAACATCACGCTCTTACCCGCGGCGTGCGGCGAGAAGAACTCCGTCACGTCGTCATCGAAAAAGGTCAGGCCGGTGGCGCCGATACCGAGCGCAAACGCGGCGAGGTACGTCTTGCCGCCGCGAATCGCCGCTTCGAGTTGCGCGGCACGATAGCCGCGGTTGCCGAAACGTTCGAGCGGCGGATGCAAGTCGACGAGCCAGTAAAGGTTCACAGCCGCGTCGGCAGCGAGATCCTGGCCGAGATCGAGATGGCCAGCCTCGCGGCGGAACTCACCGCCACGCAGCAACGCAAGTGCATCGCGCGCGCCATCGAACACGTACGCACCTGGCGCCAGGGTGTCGACGGCGTTGACAATGAGATATAAATCGGTTTCGCTCGCATCGCGCGCAAGAACGTCTGCCGACAGATCGCGGCTCACGTATCGCAGGATGGTCGACAACACATCGAAGCCGATTGGTTCGTGGGTAAACTGTCTGGTTGAGCCACGCCGCAGAATCACCGACTCGATCGTCTCGTCGTGGCTGACATCGGGAGCGAGCGGAATGATCTCGCCCGCCGTCGGAGAAACACCGTGCTGCGGCAGCAGGGGCCCGCGCCAAGCGGCGGCCTCCGCACCCGAGCCGAGCGAGGAAGCGGCGTGTGCCGCGCGGATCGCGGGGTAGTCCACCTCGCGGCTCGACAGCGGCAAGGTCTCCAGAGCAAGTGGGACGATTGCTGGCGACGGGGCTGGCGGCGAGGTTTCGGCTCCGACTGCCACGAGGCTCAGTGTGACTTCGCGCGCCGAGTCGAGGGCGAGGAGTTGATTCAGCTGATCGTCGGCGAAGCCCAACACCACATGGGCCGGCAAGTCCATTGCGACGGTGACGGCGAGGAGATTCGCCAGCAATGTGCCGTTATCCCAGAAGCAGTGGCGGTACGTGCGCGCCTGATACTTCCACGCGTTACGCCAGAAGGTGCTGGTGCACGCGATCACCGCCGGCGCTCTCGCTACAGCGGTTTCACCACCTGTCGCCGCAACCACGGCGGCGCGATAATCGCCCGCTCGCAATTGCCGCAACGCGAAGTCGTGCGGGCTAAAGTGGTACACGCCGGCGGCCAACTCAGGCAGCGCACCGCAAATCAGGTAGAGATCGATGTGATGCAGGTTGCCGGTACATGCCTGCGCGCGGAAGTACACGTCGCCGCCGGGATGGCTGCGTCTCCGGCGCAGCACGCCGGCGGTGAAATAGAAGAGATGCGCGAGTCGCGCGAGCTCGAGTCCCGGCCCGGCGCCCGCGATCGTACCAGCATCAGCGATGGCGTGGATCGCGGGGCGTTCCGAGCTGGCAAAGTCGCGCGGCAGCTGGATAGGTTCCAGCGTCGGATACACCTTGAACGGGAGCGGCATGATCTCCCAATCCAAGCCGTGCGGCGAGCGACGCAGGCTGGCAATCGAATGCTTGGTCCCTTCGTGATACGCCCACATCGCCGCGTGATCGCGGTTGGTCATTTGCCGGCACCATAAACCGATTCGACAACGCGGGACAGGCGGCGACGTGCGGTCGCTAGATCTTGATGAGGGCCTCGCCGGCGCCTGGGTCGACTACGACGACGATGGTTACGCCGATCTTTTCGTCGCCAACGAGTGCGGCCTCTCCATCCTCTACCGCAATCGACCGGACGGCACCTTCGAGGACGTGACGACCGCGAGCGGCGCGCTCGTTCCGATCGGCGGTATGGGTGTGGCGGTCGGCGACTACGACGGTGACGGGCGCCCCGATGTATTGTGTCCTTCCGGTAAGCGTGCGTGAGCCGGCGCCCGGCTGGGCCACGCGCCCGGCGCCAGCGTGGCCGCCCTAGTCGAGCGCGGCGCGGGGCCTGTGATGGCCGCCGGCGTGTGGGCCGGGCCAGCGGGACGCAGTCACTTCGGCGGGTCTGGAGCTCGAGCGAGTCGCGTGAGGCTGTTGCGGTAGTTCCACGGCATCCACTCGCCGGGATTCTCGACGACCTTGTCGTGGTGACGCTGCAGCGCGACGAGGTAATCGAAGGCGTCGACCCTGTTGAGTTCACAAGTGTGGATCAGACTCATGAACGCGTCGCCGACGTGAGCGCCGTTGTGCGTCTTGTAGAAGAGCGAGTTCTTGCGATGGAGGATCGCCTTCTTCAAGGCCCGCTCGCAGATATTGTTGTCCAAGGGCGCCCCGGGCACTTGCAGAAACAGCGTCAGCTTCGACCAGTGATTGCGCATGTAGCCGATGGCCTCGCCGAGACCCGAGTTGGGCTCCACCTTGTGCTCCTCGATTTGCTCGCGCAGCCACTGCTCGAGTCCCGCCATCCGGGGACCGCTCTCGGCCTGGTGGAAGCGTAGGCGCTCCTCGGGCGACATCTGGCGTTCCCGCGCGAGGGCGTCTGTCTTGTAGACCTCGCGCAGCGTCTCGAGCAGGTAGCGACACTCGTCGGGGAAATTGTCTGCCACCTCCACGAAACGTCGCCGCGCATGGGCCAGGCAGTTGGAGAGAATCGTCTGCAATTCGCCCGGTACGTTGCGGGACAGCGCGTCGCACATCTGAATCGGCGCCTGGAGCTCCGGCCGCTCGCTTGAGCAGCACCTCAGCGAGATTCTCGCCCGCGTGCTTGCGGCCGGTGAAGAAGAGCGCGATCTGGTGAGCGTCCGCCAATGGACACGATGCCCGAGGTGAATACCCCGGTGCGCTGGTCTGACTCGGCGTCGGCCGCCTGCGGCGGGATCGTCCCCCAGCTCGAGGATCTTCATCGTCGTGTCGTCGTTGTAGCAGCACCTCGCCCTGCGCCGCCTGGCGGATGAGCTCCTCGTGGGCCGGCGCGAGTAGCCCGGCCGCGCGATGGACGACCTCCCACTGCGTCGTGGCCGGCAGCGGGATCCCCAGGTTACGCTCGAGCTTCTCGATGCGATTGAACGGCAATCCCGCCCCGTACTTGAGAAGGCCGATCATGCTCGCCGCCGTCTCGTCGTATTTCTCTTCGCCCACCCCCGCGGGCGCCTGGGCCGTGAACACCTCCCCGCACAGATTGCAGCGCAGACGGTCGAACTCGTAGACCGTAGCCCGCAGCGGGGCCATCCCCTGGACGCGCAGCAGCATCGCCGGCTCCAACACGGGATAGACTTTGCCCTTGATGCAGCCGGGACATCCGTCGCCGCGGTGCAGGGAGGCGTGCGCCACCGCGACCTTCTCGGCCCCGCGGTAGGCTACCGCGCCGTTGCGGCCGTGGCCCGGCGCCTTGGGCTTCTCGGTTGGCGTTGGCTGCGACCCCGCGTCCTGCGCTGGCGCGCTCGCGGCGCGGCCACCGTCGGTTGGCGCCTCGCCCACGACCCGGCTCGTCTTCTCGGTCGCCGCGCCGAACAAGAGCTGGCGCAGCCGCGCGAGTGTCGTTCCCCTTGGCCTCCAGCTCCTGGGTCACGAAGGCCAGCGTCTCTACCGCCGCCGCCAGCGTCGCGTGCTCCTCCTCAGTCAGCCCTAACACCCTGGCGCGCTCGACGATTGCCTGGAGCTCCTCGAGCTTGAGCTCGCGCCGCTTCATCTTCTTCGCCGCCCGCCGCCGCTCTGCTCGGCTGCTCATGGCCCCATCCTCGAGAGCCGCTCGCGGAAGTCCCTCGCCAGCGGATAACCCCAGATGTCCTTGCGCGGCCGATTCGCTCGATGGGTGCGGTCGTCCTTGCCGCGACCGCTCGTGCGCCCGAGTAAAATCCAGTTCGCCGCCCGGTAGCACGTGCCCCGAAAGCGCCCGGCATCGACGAAGGTCTCGGCGAAGCACACCGGGTGCCCGTACACCCGCTGCCACTCCCCGGGCAGCATGCGCGCCATGCGCCCGAGCACGTGCGAGGCGAGGCACGGGACCTCGACCCAGGGTAAAATCAAAAACCTCGTGTTGTACGCCACCAGATGAATGTTTCGTCGCCGCGCCGGTGCCGACCAGCCAATGAAGCGATCGCGCGGGCCGAGGTGTCGCGGCGCCGAGCTCCACGCCAAGGCGGCCACCGGCCGAGCGCCCGCGTACACGAGGTACTTCAGGTGTTCTCCGACCGGCGCCGTGTAGCCGAGGTAGTGATGCGCTTCGATCAAGCCCTCGAACAGCGACTCCTCGCCGCTGCGTCGGACTTGGTGAAACTCCAGCGCGCCTAAATCGCCCAGACGCCCACGTATTGGCGTGCGGTCGATCTCCACCGACGGTGGCCGGCGGCCTCGAGCCGCGCGACCCCTCCCCGCCCATCGCGGTGGGGGAAGCTCGATGTGGCCCGCGCGATCGAGCGCGAGCAAAAGCCCGCGGCACACCATGTCGCGCGGCGCGCCGTTTTGCTGCACCCATCCCCACGCCTCGCAGAGCTTCCGCGACAGTGCGCGGCGGCTCGCCTGCGGATCAGAGGCGAGCAGCTCTCGGATGAACGCCACCTCCGCCGCCGTCACCTCTCGACCCCGATACCCGAGCACTGCCTCCATGCCGATCGGCAGTAGCAGCGGGAGGATTAGAACGCAAGCCCCGGGGAGACCTCCGTCACTCAATCTCGAGCGCCGACGTGACGCCACATCGGCGCCGCCTGCGCGGCGCCCGGATCCCCACCGCACAGCAGCACCTGCAGCTCGTGCGCCTGTAACGACGTCACCCCCTGTGACCCGCGCGATGGCCACCACCGAAAATGTCCGCTCGACAGCCGTTTTTGGCACAGCCAAAAACCTTGGCCGTCATACACCAATATCTTGATCGAGCTCTGTCGGCGGTTACGGAACACGAACATCGTCCCCGAGAAGGGATCGCTCCGCAGCGTCGCACGGCACCGCCGCGCCAGTCCGTCGATGCCACAGCGGAAATCGGCGGGCTCCACCGCCACCAGGACTCGCATCTGCGGCGTGATCTGGATCATGGTCGGCGGATCCAAAAAGCCGCCGCCAGACTCATCACGTCGATGTCGCTGCCCGCCGAGAGGTGGATCGCCAGCTTGTCGCCGCCTCGATTGCTGAGCTCAACGACCGCCGCGGCCGGCCTCGGCAGATCGAAGGGCACCCTCGGCCGCAGCTCGACGAAGGAGGCCGCAGCCGCCTCTCCTCGCCGACGGCCGCTTGTCTCTGTGACGACCCTCCGCTTAAGAGAGTCGTAGTTCACTCGCAGCGTGCGCGCGATGCGGTAAACGCCGTGAGCGCGCGCCAACGCGACCGCGCCCTCCCACAACTGACCCGGCATCGGTGAGCGCCGCGTGCGGGTCCGGCGCCAATCATCTATTCGCCGGCGTAGTCCGTCTACGTCTGCGGGCAGTGCCCAGCGCGATCTGCGTACCATGAGCCATCCTCCCTCTCGGGTTCGATGGCTCGGGAGGCTACGCGATTCGCCCCCGCGATTTCACGCACGCTTACCGGAAGGACACGATGTATTCGCTTCCGCGATGTACCCGGACTCGCGCTGGGCGCGCTCTTCCACCCGGAGTTGCCGGCGCCCATCCCTTGGTTCTATCGCGCCCTCGGCGTGCTTTTCCCTTCCGCCTTCAAGAAGCGAAGCGAGCGGATGGTCGACATGACGCGCGGATCGACGCTGCCGCACAACGAGGGGAGCGGATTCACCGACGTGTCGGAGCAGGTGGGCGCCCGCGACGGTCAGTGGGGCTGGGGCGGGGAGTTCCTCGACTACGACAACGATGGACGCCTCGATTCTCTTCACCCAGAACGGCTTCACCACGGGCCAGATTCCCGACGACGTGTGAATGGACATGTTCGAGGGGGTCGGTCGACGCCAGGACGAATGCACCGGACAGCTCGTGGACATCGGCGCGAAGAGCCTCAACGGGCGAGAGCGAAAGCTGCTCTTCCGCAACAACGGCGACGGCACCTTCACCGGTACCGCCTTCGCTAACGGCGCGGACCGGGAAGAGGGCGGACGAGCGGTGGCGGTTTTCGACTACGACGGTGACGGCGGCCTCGACCTCCTGCTTCGCAACTGCCGCCAGCCGACGCAGCTGCTGTGGACCGTTGGCCCCCGAGGACGGTGGATTGCCTTGAAGCTGACCGGCACCCGATCCAACCGCGACGCCGTGGGCTCGCGGGTCCGGGTGCGCACGGCGGACGGCGGCTGGCAAACTCGCATCGTCACCGACGGCTCCGGATACCTCTCGAACCCGAGCGTGGTGCAGCACTTCGCCCTGGCGAGCGACGCCGAGGTCATTTTCCGTAAGATCGTTGATGAGCGCCTCTGGCGTCAGCTCCCAGGGGTGCTGACGCATGTATTCCTTCTCGAACCGCTCCGCATCCCGAGACCAGAGCGGATCGAGAATCGTCTTCGCGACAGGAAGCTCATGCTTTAGGAGCTCTGATCGGAGAGCGCCGAGCTTCCCGGTGAAAGGAAACGTAGACGGCTGAGCATCCCGGAGGTCGCCAGAGTCGTCTCTACCGCCTCCTCGGACTTCTCCTGCTCGAAACAGGCGCGCCAGGAGGAAGCAGGAGGGCTCCTCTCTTCGCGGCCGGGGATCAGCCGGTCGCTAGGCGCGTATCACTTACGTCCTCCAGGGCTCCTCGTCTTCCTGGTCCTCGTCACCTTCGTCGTCTTGTTCGGATGGTTTGCGCTCTTCGCCTTCGGTGTCGGAATCGTCGTCTTCCTCGTCCTCCTCCTCTTCCTCTTTCTTTTCCGTCTCGATCACCGGCATGGCACTCGCGACACGCAGCGCATCGAGAAGCGCCGCCGACTGCTCCACCGGTAGAACTATGCTCGCTCCGCGTTCTGTTCCTCATCGACCCATACTCTGAGCGCTCAAGCCAGTCCGATCGAAGACCGAGTTTGCGGCCCGAAGAGCAACGGCATCGTCTGTGCCACTCCCGAGGATGCGATCGGTTGTGTCCACGGCCTTGTGCAGGAGCTCGCACAAGCGGAGCGTCGCTTCTGCAACAACACCCTTCTTGTCATTCCCGACCAGGGCGAACAGCTCGACGCTCTCTCGCCTGTACGCAGCGCCACGCATGATTTTGTAAACCTGGTTCCGGGTCAGCGGAGCCTGTCAATGAGAATGAGACAGTCGGTCTCCGAGTTTAGTGTAGATCCTCCGTGTTGAGCGGCGCGACGGCCGCGATGTGGAGTTCACCGCCGATCGATGCGGAATCGCTCACGAGCGCCGGTGCGGGGGATACCTCGGTATGGGTCGAGTCCGCCGCGGGGCTCTGCGGGGCTCTGGGCGCGAAGTTCGTGACGACCTCGGGCTCGGAATTGCGGTTGAGCTCGGCGAGCGCCGCCTTCGGCTTGTTGATCCAGACCTCGATCGGCAGCGCTGGCGGTCGCGGTTGTCCGGCGACGAAGCGTTCGGGATGAGCGGCGTAGGCTGCGGCCAGCACCCGGCCCCGCGCCTCGACGCGCTTCTCGGCAAGCCCGTAGTGGACCTCGTGGGGCGTGAGCAGGCCGAGGCCCGAGTGGTGGTGCTCGGTGTTGTACCAAGGGAAGAAGACGTGGCCGAAGCGGCGCGAGTCCTGGATCGATCCGAAGCGCTCGGGAAACTCGGGGCGGTACTTCATCGTCTTGAACTGCGCCTCGGAGAAGGGGTTGTCGTTCGACACGTAGGGCCGCGAATGGGTTTTGGTGACCGCGAGGTCGGAGAGTAGCAGCGCCACCGACTTCGATGTCATCGCCGGCCCATGGTCGGCATGGAGCGTGAGCTGGCCCGGCGTGATTCCCTGTCGCCGGTAGCTCTGCTCGATCAGCTTTCTCGCCAGGGTCGCGCTTTCGTGGTGAGCGACCAGCCAGCCGACGACGTACCGGCTGAAAATGTCGATGATGACGTAGAGGTAGAAGTAGGTCCACTTCGCCGGCCCGAGCAGCTTGGTGATGTCCCAAGTCCACACCTGGTTGGGTGCCGTCGCCAAGAGCTCGGGGGCCGTGTAGTGCGGGTGGCGCAGCTGATCGCGCCGCTCACGCACTTCGTGATTCTCGTCGAGGATGCGGTACATCGTCCGCTCTGAGCAGAGATAGCGCTCGGCATCGAGAAGCTGTGCGTACACCTGCGCCGGAGCCTGATCGACGAACTGCGGTTGGTGCAGCACCTCGAGCACGGCGGCCCGCTCTGCCGTGGGCAGCGCCCGCGGCGGGCTCGGCCGCTGCCTGGGCGTGGGCTGGGGCTTGGTTCGGCGGTAGTAGGTCGCCGTGGGCAGCCCGAGAACCGCGCACGTCGGCGCGATCCCCAACCCCGGCCCCACCTCCCGCACCGTTTCGATCATCACTTCTCGCTCTCGAAGGGCGTCCCCAGCAACGCCGCGACTTTTTTTGGACCTCCACGAACGCCTCGGCTCGCTCGGCGCGCTTGGTCTGGCGGCCAACCTCGCGCTCGAGTTCGGCGATCTTCCTGTCACGCGGATCGGGCGGCGCCACCTTCGGTCCGCGCTTCTTCGGGGAAAGGCCCTCGAGCTCGCCTCGGTCGCGGGCCGCGCGCCAAGTCACCAGGTGCGAAGAA
>CAVQIG010000006.1:0-19644 GCA_963712515.1 uncultured delta proteobacterium | reverse complement strand
CGGCGTGAGGTACGTCCCGATCGTCACGTCGCGAAGCTCTCCACGCCGAGCGGCGAGCGCGCCGCAGAGCATCATCGGCACCGACGTCCAACCTCCTGCGTACACGGCGTGCCCGTTGGCGACGACCTGGACGGCCTCGGCCGCGCTGCAGAGCTTGCCCCCGCAGCGCTCTCGCCAGCGATCGTCGATACGAATCTTCATGCGAGTGTCCTCTACTCCTTGCAGGTTCACGGCGACAAGCGGTATGCGGCGTCACGATGCAGGGGCTCGAAGGCATTCGCATCGTGGAGCTCGGCCACATGGTCTCGGCCGCCCACGCGACGAAGATCATGGCCGATCTCGGCGCCGACGTGGTCAAGGTCGAGGAGCCGACCGGGGACATCGCGCGTTTGCGAGGACCGTTCCCGGGGGGCAGCGTGGACCCTGAAAAGAGCGGCCTCTTCCTCTATCTCAATACCAACAAGCGGGGAGTCACGCTCGATTTGACCGATCCGCGCGAACGGCCGCAGCTCGAGCGGCTCGCGGAGTGGGCGGAGATCGTCGTCCACAACTACACGCCGAAGGAAATGGCGGCGCGAGGACTCGACTACGAGCGCCTGCGCGCGATCAATCCGCGGCTGGTGCTCTGCTCGATCACGCCGTTCGGGCTGAACGGGCCGCATCGCGACTACCGTGCCGAGGAGATCACGATGGCACACGGCGGGGGGTGGGCTTGGGTCGCCCCCGGCGCATCGGATCGCCCCGAGCTGCCGCCGCTCAAGGCTTCCGGCCATCAGTGCGACTTTCACGCGGGCCTGAGCGCCGCCGTCGCGTCTCTGGGAGCGTACTACCGCGCGCTCGCCTTCGGTCGCGGCGAGCACATCGATCTCTCCGTGCAAGCGCACGTCGCCTCCTTCATCGAGCAGAACGTGGTCTATTTCACCTACTGCGAGAAAGTCTCGTCGCGTCGCGGGCAGCGAGCTGCCTTTCCCTGTGGCAACTTCGAGCGCCGACGGGCTGATCTTCTTGGTGATCGTCGAGGAGGATCAGTGGCAGCGGCTCCTCGAGCTGATGGGCAATCCCGAATGGGCGAGCTGGGAAATCTTCCAAGGGTTGGTTGCTCGCGCGGACAACGCCGATGCGATGAAGCCCTACATCATGGAGTGGACTCGTCAATGGAAAGTGAATGACCTTTTCCGCGCGGGCCAGGAGCGCCGCGATCTGCTTCGCTCCGGTCTTCACGATGGCGGACCTGGCTGACGACGCCCAGCTTCGCGCGCGTGAATTCTTCGTCGACGTGGAGCACCCCGCCGCGGGGAAGCTTCGGCAGCCGGGTCCGCCCTATCGCCTGCACGATCCCTGGTGGCGGATCCGTCGCCCCGCGCCGCGTCTCGGCGAGCACAACCGTGACGTGCTGGCGCCGAGGCCGAGCCGGACGGCGGGCATGTACCGTGTCTGCGCCGTAGACGAACTCGGGAAACAATCCCGTGATGCCGCAACGCCCCCTCAGCAGCTTCCGCTCGCGGGTGTGCGCGTCGTCGACTTCAGCTGGGTATGGGCGGGCCCGTCTGCGCGATGCAAGCCGCCCATCTCGGCGCCGAGGTCATCCGCTTCGAGTCGCAGGCGCGGTCCGACGCGGCGCGCCGGCTACCGATCACGCCGGTCGGCATGGAGGCGGGGCTGAATCGCTCGGGCTACTTCAACCAGTGGAACCAGGGGAAAGCTGAGCGTGCTCTTGAACCTCGCGGCGCCGGGGGCGATCGAGATCGCCCGTCGCCTGATCGCCAAGAGCGACGTCGTGGTCGAGAACTTCGCGACCGGTGTGATGGATCGGCTCGGATTGGGTTACGAGGCGCTGCGCCGATGAAGCCCGACATCATCATGGCGTCGATCTCGGGTTACGGTCACACCGGTCCGCAGTGCGGCTACATGGGTTACGGCCCGGCGATCGGCGCCCGCCCCTCTCCGGCCTCGCATCGCTGACCGGCTATTCCGGCGGGCCGCCCGAGGAAGTGGGGATCTCCGGTATGGCGATCCCACCGGTGGTACTACCGCGGCTTCGGGAGTGCTCGCCGTGTCGTCGCCCGCCGACGCACCGGCAGAGGCCAGCACGTCGACGTCGCGCTCTGGGAAGCGACGTCGGCGCTGGTCGCGGAGGGGTGGATGGACTTTCGACGAACGGGCGGCAGCCGGAGCGGATCGGCAACCGCGATCCACTGTGGTCGCCGCACAATTGCTTTCGCGCTGCGGGTGACGATCAGTGGGTGACGATCGCCTGCGCGACGGATCGCGAGTGGCAAGCGCTCTGCGGCGTCATCGGGCGAACCGAGCTCGCAGGCGATCCGCGCTTCGCAACCGCCCAGGATCGGAAAGCCAACGAGGATGCCCTCGAAGCCGAGATCACCGCGTGGACCCGGACTCGCGACCGCTGGGAGGTGACGGAGCGCCGCAGGTGGCGGTGGCGGTGATCCCGTCGATGTCGAGCCGCGATTGTCGAGGATCCGCACCTGAACGAGCGTGGCTTCTTCACGCGTCTCGAGCACGCCGAGGTGGGTCGGCGCACGCACGCGGGAATCCCGCTGGCGCTTCGCCGAGACGACGAACGGAGTCCGCTCGCCGGCACCGCGGATCGGCGAGCACACGGATCGCGTGATGCGGGAGCTGCTCGGCATGTCTTCCGAAGAGATCGGGCGCCTGCGCGCGGAGAAGGTGCTGTATTGACGAACGGGCGGTCGCCTGAAGCCGGTGGCCGAGAGGAGCCCTCATGAAATTCGGACTGTTCGCCTGCAACATGGGTCCGTGCGCCGATCCCAAGGTCGCGGCGCGGGTGGCGCGCGCCGCCGAAGCGGCCGGCTTCGAGAGCCTGTGGGTCGGCGAGCACGTCGTGCTTCCCGACCCGCAGGAGCCGCCATCGCCGCTCCCGCCGCTTTCCCTGATGCTCGATCCGACGGTCGCGCTCGCGTTGCTGCCGCCGTACACCACGAAGGTCCGGCTCGGGACCGGGATCATCATCCTACCGCAGCGAAATCCACTGGTTCTCGCCAAGGAGCTGGCGTCGCTCGACGTTTCTCGGGCGGGCGACTGACCTTCGGCATCGGAATCGGCTATCTCGAGCCTGAGTTCGCGGCGCTCGGTGTGCCGTTCGAGAGCAAGGGAGCGCGCAGCGAGGAATATCTCGGAGCGATGCTGGCGCTCTCGGACCATGGAGAAGCCCCATTTCGAGGGCCGGTTCGTCTCCTTCTCGAACATCCAGGCGAGACCGCAGCCCGCTCAGAAGCCGCATCCTCCGATCGTCTTCGGTGGGCACACGCCGGCGGCATACTCGCGAGCGGCACGCCTCGCGGAAGGGTGGTACGGCTTTGCGCTCGATGTCGAGCGTGCGAAGGGCGCGATCGCCGGCGTACGCGCCGCCTGCGAACGCGAGGGGCGCCGTTTCGAGGACGTGGAGATCAGCGTGACGCCGGTCCCGGAGCGAGATCGCCTGCTTCTCGATCGCGGCACGGCGGAGCGCTTTGCTTCGCTCGGCGTCAGCCGGCTGATCGTCTACGCGCCCCGTGCACGCGAAGAAGCGAGCCTGCTCGCGCTCGTCGACGAGGCGGCGACGAGCTTGATCGGCAAAGTGTGATCCCGATTCCCTAGATCACGCCGAGCCAGGCGAGGGCCCCGAGCACGAGCCCCGCGCCGAGGAGAACGCCGACGACGAGCCATCGGCCATTCGCCGCGACGCCCGCCGCACAGGCGGCGGTCGCCGACGCAATCTGATAGAGCCGCCGTACGTCGGCCGGCATCTCGTCGACGCTTGCGTATTCGCGGCCGTTGAATACGATCTTCATGCGCATGTTCAATGCTACGGAGGAAGGTTCGTCGGAGGCAAGCGATGCCCGCTTCGCGTCGCCGACCGGGCGTGCTAGTGAGGGAGGCTAGGCGCCGCGCCAAAGGGGGCGATGCTCCTTGGGACGCAGGCACCGAGATGGCCCTCGGGCTTCGGCTCGGCGGCGAGAAAGGTCGGACATGAGAGCAGAGACACTGCGTTTTCTGTTGGTATCGTGCGGACTAGCAATCTCGCTCGGAATCGTCGGGCAGGGGGCTCTGGCGCAGAGTGCGGAAGCGGCCATTTCCGCCGAGCCGGCCGCGCTGCAACCGGTAGTCGCGGACGAAGGGGCGGGCCCGGATGACCCGGACGAGGAAGAGGGAGAGGAAGAGGGAAGCGACGACACCGATTGATGAAGCCTCGGTGCCACACGCTTGGGAGTGGCTCGCGCTAGAACGGGTCGCAACCCCGACTCGGACGAGCTCCCTGCCGGCCTAAGGAGCCGGCGTTACAGATCGCTCCCCCGTTGGTCGCGATCAAACTGTGTGCGCGCTCCAGATAGTCGCGATCAAACGGTGTGCGCGCTCCCGTTGGTCGGGATCAAAAACTGTGTGCGCGCTCCCGTTGGTCGGGATCAAAACTGTGTGCGCGCTCCCGTTGGTCGCGGGGCGGTTTGTACCTGGTAGATCCTACCACTTTAGCCTTCGGCGGCCGCGCGAGTGCCGACGCCGATCGCGGTGGCGAGCGCCCGATGAATCACGCTGATCCGCTCCACTTGCCCGCGCGCCGCGAAGCGCTCGTAGAATCCTTCCCCGCGGAACTCGGGGACCATTCGCAGCCACGGATCGATGAGCCCTTCGAAGGCCCGCTGCCGCTCGGCCGCCTCGAACGTACGCTGGCCGCGGGCGCTTCTCAGGTAATCGCCGAGCACCCGAATCATCGCCATCAGCGTCACGTCGGTGGTCACGTGATAGCGCGGGTGGTCCCAGGCGTCAGCGAACGTACGGCGCACCGCGCGTAGGAAATCGCGCGTCACCTCGTAGAGCGCCTTCGCTTTGGGCTCTTCGCCCAAGAGCTTCTGATTCTTCTCGGCGAGCCGTCGGAGCTCCCGAAAGAGGCTCGCCTGGCGGATCCAGCGCTCGGTCTTGCGGCGTCGCCCGAGCATGTCGATCTTGCGATGGAGCGGCGAGTCCGTCTCCGAGTAGCAGAGCGCCACCGCCTTTGCCGCCGCCTTCTCGATCGGCGTGGCGCGCTGCAGGCGGTCGTAGAGATCGATCAGGTGGGAGCGATTGAGTCGCGTCGGCGTCGAATTGATGATCACGAACATCTCGACCGCGAAGTCCGCCTGGGATTTGTCGAAGATGACGCACGGCACGTCGATCTTTTCGAGCGTGTCGGGCTGGCGCTGGCCGAGCACCTCGAGGCCGGCGAGACGGTGCTGGCCGTCGATCACCAGGAAGGGCTCGAGCGGATCGTGCAGGTTCCCCATGAGCTGCGAAGCGCCGCTCGCATCGAAGGCTAGCAGCTCGGGCGTATAAAGGAGGATGGCGCCCGGAATCAGCGGCTGGCCCATCGGGTCGCCATAGAATTCGGCGATCTGTCGGACCTTGCGCGCGTACGGGCGGCGCTGGAAGAAGTGCCTCCCGGACTGCACCTTCCGGAAGAAAGTGACGACCTGCTCGTCGTCGGATGTCTCCGAGTCGTCCTCACCTTCGTATGCTTTGCCCACGAACTGCACCTTGCGAAGGAGATCCGCTGCGCGATAGGCGGCGAGGTAGAAGACGCTCTCTTTCTGCTTGAGACGGATGGCGAGCATGCTTCCTTTCTATTCAAGCCGCGCCGTGGCGGCAACCGTGACGGCGGTTTGGCGAGGAGGTGGAAAATTGCCCCTTCGGTCTGCCTCGAACGCTCGCGGCCCGCTCTCGGGCGAATGTTCGGCGAAAGCATCGCTCAGCCGAACCACGTGCGAGCCATCGAGGCTAGCTCGGTAGGATGCCCGAGCGGAGACGGGGTCGCGACCAACGGGAGCGATCTGTGACGCAGGCTCCTAGGTCGGACGGCGAGCTGCCCGTCAGCGCTCGGTCGCGAGCGCCGAGTCGAGCGCCGTCGGAAACGAAGTGGCCTTGCGCGGAGTGGGCGCGAGAGGCCGCGTGGCGATCTTCGTCAACGCCTCATTCGCGAGCTGCTTCAGCCGTGGATCGCCCTCGTAGTCGCTGAACCGCTGGAGGTCTTCGCGGATCGACTGATCGCCGATCTCACCGAGGGCATAGATGCCGGCGCCGCGAATGTCGGGGTTGCCGTCCTGCATGACGTACTGGAGCAGCGGCCGGCTTGCCCGCGGATCCCCGATCTTGCCGAGCGTCATGACGATCCGGTGGCGGAGCCTATCCTTGGTGCCGACGGTGACCAGCTTCTGGATGAGAAACTGCGTCGAATCGGCCGCATGGAGCTTGCCGAGATAGTCTACGGCCTTCGTCTCCACGCGGGGATCGGGGTCGTTTACCGCTTGGATGAGGTAGTCGATCGCCTTGGGATCGTTCGAATCGCCGAGCGACTTGACCGCATCGAGCCGCTTGACGGGGTCCTCATCGCCGAGGTTCTTCACCCACTCCGTGAGGTTCCTACCCTTGGTGGCCTTGGTGTAGCGCGACACCACGTCCGTAGTGCCCCCCGAGTTGACCAGATCGCTCGTCTCACCTCCTCCTGGTCCGCCACCGTACTGTGCGAGGGCGGATGGAGCGACGCAGATAGGCGCAACTAACAGGGCCCACAATGCTCCCCGAAGGAGCCGATTCGACTGCATCTCCCAGCTCTCCAGTTCGCCTAAATGCCGGATCGGCGGATGGATTTCAACTAGAAACATTCGGGCATTCGGGCTCTCCGGCCGCACGACGCGTAGCTCTTGGATCTTGTCAGGATCGGAGGAGGGCGATAACTCCGTCAACTACGTGACGACCGCTGCCCGCTCAGCCGGACTCGTAGGGCTCCTGATCGCCCTTGCCGGCTCCTCCGCCTCGGCCCGTGAAGTTCGCCTCCCGCTCACCATCGAGCCGACGGTCATTCGCGAGGCGGTCGTTCGCGAGCTCTTCAACGATCCGCAGGGCCGTGCGGTATTCTGGGGTCAACCCGGGGAGTGCAGCTTCTTCTACCTGCAAGATCCCAAGGTCGAAGGGGACGTGGGACGGCTGCGGGTCGTCGCCCACGGCGAAGCGCGGCTTGGCACCGATCTCGGCGCCACATGTCTGGCGCCGATCGCCTGGGGCGGCTTACTCGAGCTCTATGAGAAGCCGCGGGTCGACGGCTGGCGGCTTCGCTTCGATGTGGTCGACTCCAACCTCTACAACGAGCAGGGCGAGAAGACGCTCCTCGTCGGCAAGCTCTGGGACCGGATCAAGGACAGCGTGCAGCCGCGCTTCTCGGCGGTGACGATCGATGTCGGCGGGCCGTTTCGCGATCTGCGCGAATTCTTGTCGGCGATCGTCGCGCCGTCGAACGCGGAAGAGGCCCGTCGAGCGATCGACTCGCTCCATCCGGTCTCCGTCAATGCGACTCCGAAAGGGATCGTCATCGAGGCCGCCTTCGAGATCGCCGAGGCACCCGGCACGGCCGCCCCGTCTGCGCCAGAGGCCCCCCTCAGCGACGCCGAGATCGGTGCCTTCACCGCGCGCGCCAATCAGTGGGACGCGTTCCTGACGTTCGTGATCAAGAGCCTCGGCTCCAGGACTCTGAGCAAGCCAGCGCGTCAGGCGCTGCTCGACACCTTGATCGACGCCCGCTACCAGATCGCCGAGGCGCTCGCGGCTCCGTCGCGCAACGAGGATCCAGTGCGGCGGCTCTTTCTCAAGAGCTGGGACCGCCTGCGACCGGTGGCCGACGACATTGCCCGCGACCTCCCGGGAGCGGATGCGGTCGCGGTCCTCACCTTCGTCGCCGCGGGAGACGCGCTCGCGACGCTGGACCAAGTGGGGCCGTCGTTCGGCATCGAGGTCTCGGCGGACGGACTGCGCCGCATGGCGCGCATCGTCGCCCCGACCGCGACGGGTGATCCCCTCGAGTACACCCCGGACGTCGATCCCGCGCTGCGGCGCATGTTCGGCTTCGGCCCGCCGCTGTCAGACACCGATACGAGCGTTCCGAACGCCGCGCCGACCAGCTGGTGGTGGAATGAGATGCCGCGGCTCTCGTTCTGGACGCTTTTCGATGGAGAGAGCGCTTGGGCGGAGACTCCGGTCGACCACTCCTCCGACTGGAAGGGCTGGTTGGTCGACGAAGAGCAGGAGGTCACCGCCTATCTGAAGCGCGTCGAGGAGCTCCTGAACCGCAGCGCCTCGACGATCGCCGCCCGCGAGAAGCTGTCGCGCGCCGACGCGGACCTTTTCGGGAAGCTCTTGCCGGCGACGGCGTGGCAGGAGACCTGCTGGCGCCAGTTCCGCACCCGCAATGGTGTGGTGACCTACATGCGCTCGGCACAGGGGTCGGTCGGCATGCTGCAGGTCAGCGAGCGGATCTGGCGGGGCTTCTACGAGGTCGAAAAGCTCCGCTGGAAAGTCGTCTACAACGTCGAGTCCGGCGGAGACGTTTTGCTCCACTACCTCCGGGCGGCCGACGAGGAGCTCGGCGAAAGCGCCAAGCCCGTTCCCGCCGACGTGATGGCGCGTGTGGTCTACGCCGCCTACAACGGGGGACCGGCGCAGATGCGGCGCTATCTCGATCCCAAGCAGCGTGGCCAAGCGCTCACGCGAGTCGTCGATGAGCTCTTCGGCAAGAAGTTCGCGGCCATGGACGGTGGAGCCGTGGCGCAGGTAGCGAGCTGCCTCGTGGGTGGCTCGGCGTGAGTGGGGACGTTGCGGCATTAACGGAATAAGTCCGTTGCGGTAGGTGAGCTCCAGATGCGCAGATGACTTATTCCGTTAATGCCGCAACGTCCCCACTCACCCTGGACGGCGGTAGCAGACTTTGCGAATAATTCGGGCGCCGGAGGACGCGGCCATGCGTGGACTGATGATGGATCGCCCGCTTCGACTGGGGCATTTTCTCGAGCGTGCCGAGAAGCTCTATCCGCGCCGCGAGATCGTTTCGCGTACGGCGCAGGGCCTGCACCGCACGAACTATGGCGAGCTCGGTCGGCGCGTTCGCCGGCTCGCCTCCGCGCTCGCGAGGCTCGGGCTCGATCCCGGCGACCGTGTCGGCAGCTTCGCCTGGAATCACTACCGCCACCTCGAGCTCTACTTCGCGGTTCCCACCTCGCGGCGGGTGCTGCACACGCTGAACGTCCGGCTCTTCCCCGAGCAGATCGCCTTCATCGCCAATCACGCGCAGGATCGCGTGATCTTCGTCGACGACGTACTCGTTCCACTCCTCGAGAAGGTGGCGCCCGAGCTCCGGCACGTGAAGGCCTACGTGGTGATGGGCGACGGCGCGGCGCCGGCGACGTCTCTCGCTCCACTCGTCCGCTACGAGGAGCTCATCGCCAGCGGCACCGACGACTACGAGCTTCCGACGTTCGACGAGAACGAAGCGGCGGCCATGTGCTACACGTCGGGCACGACGGGAAATCCGAAGGGCGTGCTCTACAGCCATCGTGCGCTCTTCCTGCAATCGATGGCCCATGCGATGGCGGACGGCTTTGGGCTGTCGGAGGCACGATTCGGTCCTGGCGATCGTGCCGATGTTCCACGCCAACGCATGGTGCATGCCGTTCGCGTGCACGATGGTCGGTGCCAAGCAGGTCTTCCCGGGGCAATTTCTCCAACCCTCCGACCTAGCCGAGCTCTTGGAGCGCGAGGAGGTCACTCTCTCCGGAGGTGTGCCGACGATTCTGGACGGGAGTCCTCGACCACCTCGATCGAGAGCCGCGCGACATCTCGAGCCTGCAAAGGGTGCTCTGCGGCGGTTCGGCGGTTCCGCTCGGGCTGATCGATCGATTCGATCGCCGCGGCGTTCGACTACTGCAGGGCTGGGGGATGACCGAGACTTCGCCGCTGGTGAGCATCGGGCGCATCAAAGTCGGCCTCGAGGACCTCGACCGGGAGCAGCGTCTTCGGCTGCTCGCCAAGCAGGGGCTCACGGCACCATGCACCGAGCTTCGCATCGTCGACGACTCGGGCCGACCGTGCCCGTGGGACGGCAAGGCGGCGGGGGAGATCGAGGTTCGCGGACCTTGGGTCGTCGGCGAGTACTACAATGACGAGCGAAGCCCGCAGTCGTTCCACGAGGGCTGGTTCAGGACCGGCGACATCGCCACTGTCGATCCCGACGGCTACATCCAGATCCAGGACCGCGCCAAGGACGTGATCAAGAGCGGCGGCGAGTGGGTCTCCAGCGTAGAGCTCGAGAACGCGATCATGGGCCACCCCAAGGTGCTCGAGGCCGCGGTGATCGGCGTCCATCACCCGAAGTGGGAGGAGCGACCGCTCGCCTGTGTGGTCGTGCGCGAAGAGTTCCGCGGCAAGGTCGACAAGGAGGAGATCCTCACGCACCTGCGGCCGCTGTTCGCCAAGTGGTGGCTACCAGACGACGTCGTCTTCGTCGACGCGATTCCCAAGACGAGCGTCGGCAAGTTTTCGAAGAAGGACCTGCGGGAGAGGTTCAAAGACTACACGCCGAGTTGAAAGAGGCTTCGGGCTTCAGGCTGCCCGCAAAGCGACGCCGCGGATCCTTTCCGGAGCCTGCGGCCCGAGTTCGTAGGGGCCGGGGTGCAGGAGGCTACTGTCCCTCGATCCGCTTCGCCGCCTGCGTCGGAATCCATCCCGGCGGGCGGTTTCCGGTCTCCGATTCGATCTTGTACCAGAGCCCGGTCGGGTCCTTGTCGACGACGCGTACTTCGGCGCCGGCCTTGAGCGTCGCCAGCTTCGGCGCGCTCCCATTCGGCTGCTCGCGCACGACCACCGGATCGGTCAAACGGAAGGTGCCGGCGCGAAAGCGCCGTTGCTGTCCGGCACCGCTGCCGCCGCCCCCGCCGCCGTAGGGGTCCGCGTAGGAGCGGCGGATGAAGCCGCTCTCGTGTCCCTTCGTCGACTCCACCTTGTACCACTGGTCGAGCACTTCGACGACGCGGACGATGGTGCGCGGGTGCAGCTGGCGAATGATGTGAGCGTCCGCGCTCGGCTTTTCGTAGAGGCTCGCCGGGCGATTGATGACGAAATCCCCGGGGCGGTTGCGCGCCTCATCCTGGGCGGGGGTCTGCGCATGCGCCGCAAGCGCGAGCGCGCTCAGAAGCCCGAGCGCGAACGACAGCATGCGAATCGGAGCGCGATTGCCCATCCATCCTCCTCGGTCGGCTACCGAGATAAGCGGCCCCGAAGTTGTCGTCAACCGACAGGTCCCGACTTGACGCTCGCTTCAACAGAGAACTAGGATGGACATCCCAGCGTCGACCAAGACGCTGCCGCGCAGGAGGTTCCGCCATGATCCTCGACAGGACGATCGGCAAGGCTGGAACGGTCGCGGTCGGCGAGTTCACCCCGGACGGCAAGCTCGTCGCCTACAAATCGAACCAAGCCTTTTCGGCAGACCTCGCGATGATGACGTCGCAGTTCGCCGCCACGACGCGGATGTTCCTCAGCACCGTGGCCGCCTCGTTCTCTCATCTGACCGAGCTGCCGATGGTGCCGTACCACGGTTTCATCTTCTCCGGCGGGGAGATGTCGTCTGTGACTCGACAGGATCACTGGGCGATCGTGCGCACGAGCGAATCGGAGTTCAACCCGGTGAAGGGCGCCGACGAGCCAGGCCTCGAAGACCTGCTCCGCCTCTCCGGCGTGCGTTTCGCCGGCTACTACGCCGTCGACGGCGGCGAGATCGCCTGCAAACAGACCATCGGCTTTTCGCCGGAGGTGCGCGCCACGGCGACGCAGCTCATCGCGTCGACGACGACCGCGTTCCGCGGTTTGGCAACCGCCTTCAGCTATCTATCGAAGTCGAGCTGGACTCCCGTGAAGGCCTGGCTCTATGCGGGCGGCGATTGGGTGATCGCCGTCAGTCAATGCTGCTGGATCCTGGCCGAGGCGGGAGAGGCCGAGACCGACCAGCTCTACCGCGCCGTCATCCGTTAGCGCGTTCGCCGACCGTTCGCGGCTGGTGGGAGGCACGCCATGAAACCGACCCGACGATTCACCAAGCTGCTCGCACCGATCAGCCTCGAGGAGAAGACGGAGGCCGTGATCAACTTCGTGCGGCGGATCGCCGAAGTGAACCAAGGCGAGGCCGTCCTGCTGCACGTCGTTCCAACCCAATCCTACCGTCTCCACCGTCCCATCTACCGCCCGGACGAGTCAGGCGGGGCCGACGAGGAGTACGCCGCGAAGGTCGCGACCGGCCTCCTCGAAGATCTCGGCCGAAAGCATCTCGGCCAGGTACGGTGGCGCGCGCTCGTCCGGCACGCGTCCAATCCAGCGACCGCCATTCTGGACGTGCAGCGAGAGCTCGAATCGGACCTGATCGTCGTATCGAAGTCGGCGGCGAGCGAGCTCTCCGCGCGGATTCAGGGCGGTCTTCACGAAAAGCTCATTCGCAGCAGTCCCTGCGCGGTCTGGGGCGCGTCGGCCCTGCCGCAGTTCGCAACACAAGAGTCGATGAAGAACGTGCTCGCCGCCGTCTCGTTCGACCGTCCCTCGGTTGCGGTTACGCGTCTGGCGGGATCGATCGCCGAGGCGCAGCGAGGCCGTGTGCGGTTGCTGCACGTGATCCTCACCGACCCTTCGTTCCTGGAGCTCCGCCGCGAGACCTACGGCTTCACGCCCGAGGAGTCGGTGAGCATCTCCCGCGCGGAGCAAGCGGCGAAGGAACGACTCGAGCGGTTCGCCGCACAGAACCTCGGCGAGATTCCGCACGAGACGGCTGTGACGATCGCCTACGATCGCGCAGCGGCGATCCTCGACGACGAGAAAGCGTGGAAGCCGGACGTGATCGTGATGGGAACCTTCGGCTTCACGGGCTTCTTCCAGCTGGTGCTCGGCAGCACCGCGGAGACGGTGGCGAGGCGCTCTCTCGCCTCGGTGGTGACGCTTCGGCTACGCACGTGAGGTGGGAAAGGATCGTATGGACGCAGGACTCTCGGGGAAAGTCGCGGTAGTCACAGGTGCCGGCCGCGTCGGCGGCATCGGCGAAGCGATCGCGCACGCGCTCGCGCGCGAAAAGGCGAAGATCGTGCTCTCCGACATCGGCCGCTCCTTCGAGCACTTTCCCGAGTATCAGGTAGCCGGTCGGAGCGAGATCGAGAAGATCCGCGTCGACCTCCGCGGTCTCGGTGCGGAAGCGGAAATCCTCTTCGCCGACGTTTCGAAGGAAGCAGATGTCGCGAGCCTCGTTCGCGGCACGGTCGACCGATTCGGTCGTCTCGACGTGATGGTGAACAACGCCGGCATCGGGCTAGGGCTCGTGCCGATCACCGAGCTCACGGTCGAGGCGTGGCACCAGAACCTCGACGTGATGGCGCTCGGCACGATGCTCGGTATCCGAGAGGCGGCGCGGCAGATGATCCGACAGGGCGAAGGCGGAGCGATCATCAACGTCGCGAGCCAGGCGGGAAAGACGGGCTGGCCGCTGCTCGGTGCCTACTGCGCGGCCAAATTCGCGATCGTCGGACTCACGCAGGTCGCTGCGAAGGAGCTCGGCCGGCACCAGATCACCGTCAACTCGGTCTGTCCCGGTACGGTGGAGACGCCGCTCCTCGGTCTGCGCGGCGGCCTCTTCGAAGCGTACACGAAGCTCTCCGGCCAGACGGTTGACCAGCTGAAGTCGTCGATCCTGCCGCAGATTCCGCTCGGACGCTTTCAGAAGCCCGAGGACGTCGCCGATCTCGTCCTGTTTCTCGCTTCGAAGCAGGGACGCTACATCACCGGATCTGCGATCAACACGACCGGCGGCCAGGAAATGCATTAGAGCGCGGCGCGGGTCGGTTCCGCAAACACCGCGACCAACGGGAGCCGTTCCGCGGCGCGGGTCGCGTCGCAGGCTCGAATCCGTAAAGGTCACGGAAAGCGATGCGACCGGCGGGAGCAATCCCGCGGCGCAGATCGACGAACTAGAACCCGTAGAATCGGGCGGCGTTCTCTTCGCGAATGCTTTTCTTCGCGGGCTCCGAGAGCTTCGCGCAGGCGCGCTCGACCTCGCGGACGAGGCCCGGAAACGTGCAGTCGAAGTGCGGATAGTCCGATCCCCAGAGGATCGTGTGCTCTGCGCCGAGATCGACCATCGCCGCCACGGTGCGTTCGTCCGGATCGAGCGACAAGAAGCACTGCTCGAGGAAGTACTCGCTCGGCTTCTTCTTGAGCCACGGCACGTACGGGCCCATCTTCTCGAAGTGGCCGTCCATGCGGTCGAGCCAGTAGCCGAGCCAGCCGACGCCCGATTCGAGGAAGCCGACGCGTAGACGGGGGAACTTCGCGAGCACGCCGCCGCACACAACGTCCATGGCCGCCGCCATCAGCTCGAAGGTGTGGCAGACCATGTGAAAGAAGAATGGGTTCTTGCGATAGCGGTCGCCGCCGAGCGTCGGCATGCGTGTTCCGAAGCTCGAGTGCACGGCCACGGGGATTCCGAGCTCCTGCGCTTCGCGCCAGAAAGGGTCGTAGGCGGGATCGGAGAGACGCCGGTCGTTGAAGGGATTCGGCCGTACGAACACCGCCTTGAAGCCGAGGTCGGTGACGACGCGCCGCATCTCGCGGACCGCCTCGTCTACGCTCTGGATCGGCATCGGCGCCACCGCGAAGAGGCGGCGCGGATCGGTGCGACAGAAGTCGGCGATCCAGTCGTCGTAGGCGCGGCAGGCGGCTGCAGCGACACGCGGATCGCGGATGTCGCCGTAGAGGAGCCAGAGCGTCGGGTAGAGGACGGCGACGTCGATTCCTTCCTGATCCATGACGTCGAGGCGGGCACGGGGATCCGAAGCGGCGCGAGGCACGTCCTGCCATCGCGCGCGCCGCGAGATTTCCGCGTCGGCAAGCCCGCCGGGAATGCACGTGGCCGCGACGTTCAGCGTCCCGCTCGTGAGGTTTACGCCATCGATCCACAGATCGTCGGGCGCTCCCGGGTTCGGGCGGATCTGGATCACGCGGTCGCGAAACTCGGGCTCTGTATACTGCTCCCAAACGATGCTTGGCTCGGCGACGTGTCCGTCGGCATCGATGACGCGACTCATGACCTGGCCCTCCGCATGACAGGCGCTATCCCCCCGCGTCGCACTCGATGTCAAGTCGAGATCGAGCCGCGGCATCGCCGCGGTTCGCGAAGGCGGCTGCGGAGAGTGTGAGAACGACGGCGTAGGCGCCTAGCCGCAAACCTTCCGCGAAGCTCCTCCGACGTCAACCGCGCGCTCGTCTCGATCGTTCTGGGCGCAATGCGTACGATCGATCCGCACGGACCACTCGACGCGGCCGCCTCCGAGGGCCTCCATCACTCCTCTCGAAAACTCCGCACGGCAGCGGGTCATGTTCGGCGCGGCGCGGTACGTCGCGGCGTTCTTCCTGTTCGGGTCCTGCGCAGGCGGCGGCGACTCGAGGGGCACGAGCTCGTCGAAGGATACCGCGAGCTCGGCGTGTACACGCTACCGGGTCGGGTCGGGCTTCACCCCTTTTCCACCACAGGCCGCGCTCTGATATCGCTAGATACTTGATCTGCCACCCTAGCTCAGTCGGTAGAGCAGCTGATTCGTAATCAGCAGGTCGCCGGTTCGAATCCGGCGGGTGGCTCTTTATAATCGAGTGGTTGCGCGCTCGGCTCTCTCGTCCGTGTGCCATGCGTGTGCCATCGACAGCAAATCGGAATCGGCGACCATCAAGCCCAGCCGGCGCCACGCGCAAGGACAAGATCACCGAGCTCCAGTCCGTGCCGTTACTCCTCGTGGACGATCTCGGCATGCGCAAGCTCCCCGCCACCGCCGCCGAGGACCTCCTCGAGGAACTCCGGCGCCTGCGGTACCTCACGATCGCGTTCGGTGCTGTGGCAGCGCTCCTGGCAGCGGTTCTGATCGTTATTGTCAGGCCAGTGAGCTATCGAGCCCCGTCAGCAGGCAATCCCGTGTCGTCGTAGCGTCTTGCCGCCTAACAAAGGTGTTAGAGCCGACCGCCGTGCAACCGGTCGAGCTTCATCCGCTGAACCGGAGCGCCCAGGCCTAGTGTTTTGGGAGCAGTGTCAGTCTACAGCCCATCACACCGAGGACCTCTAAAACGGTGGGGCCATGCATGCCAACCGCGAACTTGAGGAACCGAAAGACTTTTCCGACCCAGCTACCGCTTACACCTCTCGATATCGTGTCCTTCCGGTAAGCGTGCGTGAGCCGGCGCCCGGCTGGGCCACGCGCCCGGCGCCAGCGTGGCCGCCCTAGTCGAGCGCGGCGCGGGGCCTGTGATGGCCGCCGGCGTGTGGGCCGGGCCAGCGGGACGCAGTCACTTCGGCGGGTCTGGAGCTCGAGCGAGTCGCGTGAGGCTGTTGCGGTAGTTCCACGGCATCCACTCGCCGGGATTCTCGACGACCTTGTCGTGGTGACGCTGCAGCGCGACGAGGTAATCGAAGGCGTCGACCCTGTTGAGTTCACAAGTGTGGATCAGACTCATGAACGCGTCGCCGACGCGAGCGCCGTTCTGCGTCTTGTAGAAGAGCGAGTTCTTGCGATGGAGGATCGCCTTCTTCAAGGCCCGCTCGCAGATATTGTTGTCCAAGGGCGCCCCGGGCACTTGCAGAAACAGCGTCAGCTTCGACCAGTGATTGCGCATGTAGCCGATGGCCTCGCCGAGACCCGAGTTGGGCTCCACCTTGTGCTGCTCGATTTGCTCGCGCAGCCACTGCTCGAGTCCCGCCATCCGGGGACCGCTCTCGGCCTGGTGCAAGCGTAGGCGCTCCTCGGGCGACATCTGGCGTTCCCGCGCGAGGGCGTCTGTCTTGTAGACCTCGCGCAGCGTCTCGAGCAGGTAGCGACACTCGTCGGGGAAATTGTCCGCCACCTCCACGAAACGTCGCCGCGCATGGGCCAGGCAGTTGGAGAGAATCGTCTGCAACTCGCCCGGTACGTTGCGCGACAGCGCGTCGCACATCTGAATCGGCGCCTGGAGTGCGGCCGCTCGCTTGAGCAGCACCTCAGCGAGATTCTCCCCCGCGTGCTTGCGGCCGGTGAAGAAGAGCGCGATCTGGTGAGCGTCGAAGGTGGACACGATGCCCGAGGTGAATACCCCGGTGCGCTGGTCTGACTCGGCGTCGGCCGCCTGCGGCGGGAGATCTCCCCCAGTTCGAGGATCTTCATCGCCGTGTCGTCGTTGTAGAGCACCTCGCCCTGCGCCGCCTGGCGGATGAGCTCCTCGTGGGCCGGCGCGAGTAGCCCGGCCGCGCGATGGACGACCTCCCACTGCGTCGTGGCCGGCAGCGGGATCCCCAGGTTACGCTCGAGCTTCTCGATGCGATTGAACGGCAATCCCGCCCCGTACTTGAGAAGGCCGATCATGCTCGCCGCCGTCTCGTCGTATTTCTCTTCGCCCACCCCCGCGGGCGCCTGGGCCGTGAACACCTCCCCGCACAGATTGCAGCGCAGACGGTCGAGCTCGTAGACCGCAGCCCGCAGCGGGGCCATCCCCTGGACGCGCAGCAGCATCGCCGGCTCCAACAGCGGATAGACTTTGCCCTTGATGCACGCGGGACACCCGCCGCCGCGGTGCAGGGAGGCGTGCGCCACCGCGACCTTCTCGGCCCCGCGGTAGGCTACCGCGCCGTTGCGGCCGTGGCCCGGCGCCTTGGGCTTCTCGGTTGGCGTTGGCTGCGACCCCGCGTCCTGCGCTGGCGCGCTCGCGGCGCGGCCACCGTCGGTTGGCGCCTCGCCCACGACCCGGCTCGTCTTCTCGGTCGCCGCGCCGAACAAGAGCTGGCGCAGCCGCGCGAGTGTCGTCCCCTTGGCCTCCAGCTCCTGGGTCACGAAGGCCAGCGTCTCTACCGCCGCCGCCAGCGTCGCATGCTCCTCCTCAGTCAGCCCTAACACCCTGGCGCGCTCGACGATTGCCTGGAGCTCCTCGAGCTTGAGCTCGCGCCGCTTCATCTTCTTCGCCGCCCGCCGCCGCTCTGCTCGGCTGCTCATGGCCCCATCCTCGAGAGCCGCTCGCGGAAGTCCCTCGCCAGCGGATAACCCCAGATGTCCTTGCGCGGCCGATTCGCTCGATGGGTGCGGTCGTCCTTGCCGCGACCGCTCGTGCGCCCGAGCAAAATCCAGTTCGCCGCCCGGTAGCACGTGCCCCGAAAGCGCCCGGCATCGACGAAGGTCTCGGCGAAGCACACCGGGTGCCCGTACACCCGCTGCCACTCCCCTGGCAGCATGCGCGCCATGCGCCCGAGCACGTGCGAGGCGAGGCACGTGACCTCGACCCAGGGTAAAATCAAAAACCTCGTGTTGTACGCCACCAGATGAATGTTTCGTCGCCGCGCCGGTGCCGACCAGCCGATGAAGCGATCGCGCGGGCCGAGGTGTCGCGGCGCCGAGCTCCACGCCAAGGCGGCCACCGGCCGAGCGCCCGCGTACACGAGGTACTTCAGGTGTTCTCCGACCGGCGCCGTGTAGCCGAGGTAGTGATGCGCTTCGATCAAGCCCTCGAACAGCGACTCCTCGCCGGTGCGTCGGACTTGATGAAACTCCAGCGCGCCTAAATCGCCCAGACGCCCACGTATTGGCGTGCGGTCGATCTCCACCGACGGTGGCCGGCGGCCTCGAGCCGCGCGACCCCTCCCCGCCCATCGCGGTGGGGGAAGCTCGATGTGGCCCGCGCGATCGAGCGCGAGCAAAAGCCCGCGGCACACCATGTCGCGCGGCGCGCCGTTTTGCTGCACCCATCCCCACGCCTCGCAGAGCTTCCGCGACAGTGCGCGGCGGCTCGCCTGCGGATCAGAGGCGAGCAGCTCTCGGATGAACGCCACCTCCGCCGCCGTCACCTCTCGACCCCGATACCCGAGCACTGCCTCCATGCCGATCGGCAGTAGCAGCGGGAGGATTAGAACGCAAGCCCCCGGGGAGACCTCCGTCACTCAATCTCGAGCGCCGACGTGACGCCACATCGGCGCCGCCTGCGCGGCGCCCGGATCCCCACCGCACAGCAGCACCTGCAGCTCGTGCGCCTGTAACGACGTCACCCCCTGTGACCCGCGCGATGGCCACCACCGAAAATGTCCGCTCGACAGCCGTTTTTGGCACAGCCAAAAACCTTGGCCGTCATACACCAATATCTTGATCGAGCTCTGTCGGCGGTTACGGAACACGAACATCGTCCCCGAGAAGGGATCGCTCCGCAGCGTCGCACGGCACCGCCGCGCCAGTCCGTCGATGCCACAGCGGAAATCGGCGGGCTCCACCGCCACCAGGACTCGCATCTGCGGCGTGATCTGGATCATGGTCGGCGGATCCAAAAAGCCGCCGCCAGACTCATCACGTCGATGTCGCTGCCCGCCGAGAGGTGGATCGCCAGCTTGTCGCCGCCTCGATTGCTGAGCTCAACGACCGCCGCGGCCGGCCTCGGCAGATCGAAGGGCACCCTCGGCCGCAGCTCGACGAAGGAGGCCGCAGCCGCCTCTCCTCGCCGACGGCCGCTTGTCTCTGTGACGACCCTCCGCTTAAGAGAGTCGTAGTTCACTCGCAGCGTGCGCGCGATGCGGTAAACGCCGTGAGCGCGCGCCAACGCGACCGCGCCCTCCCACAACTGACCCGGCATCGGTGAGCGCCGCGTGCGGGTCCGGCGCCAATCATCTATTCGCCGGCGTAGTCCGTCTACGTCTGCGGGCAGTGCCCAGCGCGATCTGCGTACCATGAGCCATCCTCCCTCTCGGGTTCGATGGCTCGGGAGGCTACGCGATTCGCCCCCGCGATTTCACGCACGCTTACCGGAAGG
>CAVQIG010000005.1:0-365787 GCA_963712515.1 uncultured delta proteobacterium | reverse complement strand
AAGCGATCGAGCTCGCGGCGGAACACGTCGTCTCGCGGGTTCTCCCAATCCACGCCTCGGAAGTCGGCGACGATCCGGTCCGCGCGAATCGCGCTGAGCGTCTCCGTGAGCGGCGTGTCGTCGATCCGCACGGCGAGCACGATCCGCCGCCGCTCCGCGGCCTCCTTCTCGAGCGCTCGCGCCAGAGGAGCCGCCAGCGCGCGGCTCTCGGCAGCGGCGGCCGAGACGAGAACGATCAGCCGATCGTGGAATCGCACGCGCAGATTCAGATCCGGATTGTGCCTTCCGGCGAGATCCTCGGCTTCGTGCCAATACCATGCGGGATGGAGGTGCATCCGCAGGTAGGCGCGCAGCCGACGCGCCCGCGCCCGATCGGAGTCGGCGAACAGCAAGAATAGCGCGTCTCCGACGAGCATCCCTTCCTCGGCGGCGGCCACGGCCTTCAGGTACTCGATCGTGAGCGGCGACAGGCCGATGCCGGCGAGAAACGCGTCTGGAATCTCGCCGCGTGAAAGCAGGAAGGCGTCCACGCCGAGCGTGCTCGGGCCGTCGTGGACCACCGCCTCGAGACCGCGGGCGCGCGAAAGGTCCGACGCGGCGAGCACCGTGAAGGCGAAGCGCGCTCCGGTGAAATCGGCGCCGTCGAGGTGCGACTCGCGCAGATTCGCCCCGCACAGCACCGCGTGGCGGAAGCTCGCGCCGCCGAGCTCGGCGCCGATCAGGTTGGCATCGTTGAGGTTGGCTCGCTCGAAGCTCGCAGCCGAGAGGTCGGCGTCGGTGAGCAACGCCTCGCTGAGATCGGCGGAGCGGAAATCGGCGCCGCGAAGATGAGCGAGCGCCAGGTCGGCGCGCGGAAGGCGCGAGCCGTTGGCGAGCGTGCCGGCGAGGCTCGCCGAGCGGAGGCTCGCTCCGTCGAGGATCGCGTCGCGCAGGTCGGCACCGTCGAGTCGAGCGTCGCGAAGGCAGGCGCCGCGCAGGTCGAGGCCGTGGAGATTCGCGCGCACGAGCCGCGCGCCGGTCAGATCCGCGCCCGAGAGATGCGATTCCCGCAGATCCTCTCCGGAGAGCTCGGCGCCGGCCAGAGAACGCCCCCGCCGCTCGTTGGCGTCATTCACGGCGGGCTCCGTGCCAGTCTGCGACACAGATCGCTCCTGACACAGATCGCTCCAGATTGGTCACGATCCCGTCTCCGGTCGAGCATGCTTTTTGGGCTGGGAGCCTGCGTCACGGATCCCTCCCGTTGGTCGCGATCCCATCTCCGGTCGGGCATCCTACCCCGCTAGCACAGAACTCAGGCGAGCGCCCGGAACCGCGAGCGGTGCAAGCCGAACTCGACGATCTGCTGAACGAGCTGGGGATAGGCGATTCCGATCTTGGCGGCGGCCTGCGCGATCTCGTCGTCGCTCGCGAGGCTGGGATTGGGATTGACCTCGATTACGTAGATCTCGTTCGCGGCGGTGATCCGCAGATCGATCCGCGCGCAGCTCTCGAGCTCGAGCGCCCGGAATACGGTCCGGCTGATGCGGGCGATCTTCTTTTCGAGGCCGTCGGGCAGGTCGGCCGCGAAGGTGTTCTCGATCCCCCAACGCTTGCGAAACGCCTCGTCCCACTTGGCTTTGAAGGACGCGAACTTGGGCCGCTCCTCGGGGAACTTCGTGAACACCATCTCGCGTAGCGGCAGCACGCGTAGCCGCTCGATGCCGAGCACGCCGGAGTAGCATTCCCGGCCGTCGATGTACTCCTCGACGAGCGCGTCGGTCTGGAGGCTCTCGTGGAGAAACCGTACGCGCTCGAAGCACGCGTCGGCGGTCTCGGCGAACGAGCTCTTGGCGATGCCGTCGGATCCTTCTAGGCCGAGCGGCTTGACGAAGACCGGAAACTTCAGTGGACGAAGGCTCCGCTTGGTTTGGCCGCGCAGAATGAGGATCGAGCCGGGCGCTCGGATCCGGTGCGGGGCGAGGATCCTCTTGGTGAACGCCTTGTGGCGGCAGATGGTGAGCGATGCCGGCCGGCACCCGGTGTACGGGACCCCGAGCATTTCCAGCAGGCCAGCGACATTGGCCTCGTGCTCGCGATCCTCGGCGAAGGCCTCGACGAGGTTGAAAACGATATCCGGCGGGTGGCCGCGGATCTCGGCGACCAGCGGATCGATGCGGTCGTGAATGCCGAGCACGCGCACTTCGTGGCCGAGCTTCTGCAGCGTCTCGACGACGTCGCGCTCGCACTTCGAGTCGTCGAGCGCGAGGACCTCCGCATAGCCGTCCTCGGGAGGCCGATTCGGATAGTCGAAGATGACGAGCACCTGCAGCGGGCGCTTCATGGTCCTCTCTTCAGGCGACCGGTGAAGAGGTAGTTCGAGACCAGCGCGGAAAGGTAGGCGGCGGTCTCGAGCTTCGCGCGGTCCTCCTCTCCGGGAACGCGGAGTCGGAGCTCGTCACAGCGCGTGATCAGCTGCTTCAGCACTCGGTCGACCACGAACTTGCGCTCGCGCGTCCAGAACGCGACCGCGTCGACGATCGCGGCTGCGCTGCCGGCGGAGAAATCGAGACGCCGGTATGCCGTTCGGCGGCGCCGTCTTGTCGACGAAGATGCGCTCGAGGTCGGCGTCGAAGAAGCTCGGCGATTCCTCGGCGAAGAGCTTGCGTCGCTCCGCGTAGTGGGTGCGAAGCCGGCTGCGCAGCCGCCGAACCTCGTACGGTCGCTTGCGCGTCGCGATCGCGGGCGGCTTGCCGGCGAGCTCGCTCATCAGGCGCTCGACGAACTCGAGCTTTCGGCGCGCCGGCCAGTCTCGGTACAGCGACTTCCAATCGACGCCGGGCGTCAGCCAGACCGAGAACGTTTCGGCGAAGTCCTCCTCGGGATGGCTCTGCGCGTACCAGTTCTCTAGGTGGCGGACGAAGTTCCGGCTGTAGGGCTGGTAGCGGTAATGGTCGCGATACTCGCGCGACGCGGATCCGAAAGCGACCTTCCAATCGCGCCGCTCGGTGAGGCCGAACGCGTGGCAGATCGCGTGGCCGCACTCGTGGCGAAGAAAGCGCATCGTGTCCTCGGTGTCGCGCCCGCCCTCGACCTCCATCATCATCTTCCGCTCGAGGCTCTGGAGACGCGGATGGGCGAGGTAAAACGGGATGGCGATCGCCGGCACCTCGTCGGGGGAGAACCATTCGTCGCCGAGGTAGCACGGCGGATGGACGGCGAGCTGGCGTGCGTCGAGCTCGCGGTAGAGCTCCGCCACGCACGCCTCGAGATAGGTTCCCTCGAGGGTCAGACCGAGTTCGCAAAAGCGCAGGTTCAAGAGCTCGTCGTCGGAGAGCTCGGACCAATGTTGCTTCGCCGCGCCCCCCTCGCTCACCGGCCCGCTCTCACCCTCGCGATCGAAGGGTCGGTCAGCGACTGGCCGGATCGGCCCGCCGCCGCTCGAGGAAGGCGTGCATCGCCTCGCGCGCTTCGGCGCGCATCGAGCTCGCAGCCATCACCTCGCTCGCGTGCGCATAGGCGGCCTCGAGATCGAGATCGATCGTGTCGTAGAAGGCGCGCTTGCCGATCGCCTTGGACGCGCGGCTGCCGCGCGCCGCGGCCCGCGCCAGCCGCGCGGTTTCGTCGGCGAGCTTGTCGGCGGCGACCACGCGATTGACGAGTCCCCACTCCGCCGCGGTGCGGGCGTCGATCGGCTCGCCCGTGAACAGCAGCTCGAGCGCCCGCTTCGGGCCGAGCGCGCGCGAGACGGCTACCATCGGCGTAGTGCAGAACCAGGCTCCCTTGCCCCCGGGCGTGGCGAAGCTCGCTTCTTCGGCCGCGACCGCGAGATCGCACGTAGCCACGAGCTGGCAGCCCGCGGCGGTGGCGATTCCCTGGACTTGCGCGACGACGGGCTGGGGCAAGCGCTCGATCGTCAACATGAGCTCCGTACAAACGGCGAAGAGTCGCCGCATGGCCTCCAGGTCGCGCTCGACCATGTCCGCGAAATCGTGGCCGGCGCAGTATACCGGCCCGGCGGCGGCGAGAACGACCGCATGAACGTCTTCGCGCTCGCCGAGGGAGCCGAGCGCTCGCGTGAGCTCGAGCATGTGCGCCTCGGAGAGGGCGTTGCGCCGCTCCGGGCGGTTCATCGTGACGATGGCGAGATCGGCATCACGCGACACGAGAATGTGTCGATAAAGGGGTTCCATGCGTTCCTTGTATCAGTTCGAGGCCGCGCATTGTACCGTCGCGACGATTGAACGGTGCGTTCGAGCGGTCCTCGACCCGGACCCAAAAACCGGGTTGCAACGGTGTCCCCGCGACGACTACCATCACCATGGAGAAACGATCATGGCCGATCGAGACGAGTCGAAGGGTCTCACACGGCGCCGCGTTCTCACCGGTGCCGCAGGCCTGGCTGCCGGGGCGGGCGTCGGTGCTGCAGTCTACTCGGCGTGGAGGAACTCCACTTACCTGTTTCTCCTCCACGAAGCGCCGACCCACGCCGAGCTACGCGACCCCGCGTGGCAGGGCTCGCGGGTCAAGCAATACCGGGCGCTCGGCGCGACCGGTATCGAGATGTCGGACATCTCGTTCGGCGGCGCCGGGATCGGCAACCCCGACGTAGTCAGCCTCGCCGTCGAGCGCGGCATCAACTACTTCGACACCTCGCCGGACTACAGTCGAACCGGCAGCGAGCAGGTGATCGGCCGGGCGCTGAAGCCCCACCGGCAGAAGATGTTCATCGCCTCGAAGTTCTGCACGGCAGAGGGGCATCTGCCGAAGGATACGCCGGTTGCCACGATCGTAGCGTCGGTCGAGGCGAGCCTCCGAAGGTTACAGACCGACTATCTCGACGTTGCAATCATCCACGAGTGCAACGACCTCGATCGGCTGATGGCGCCGACGTTCCACGAGGCCTTCGACCGCTTGAAGGAGCAGGGCAAGGTCCGCTTCCTAGGAGTCAGCTCGCACACGCCGAACCTCGAGCAGGTGATGCGCCACGCCGTCGATTCCGGGCGCTTCCAGATGCTGCTCGTCGCCCACAACTTCAAGAACTGGCCTGACCTGACGAACATCTTCCGCGATGCGAAGAGCCGTGGCATCGGCGTCGTGGCCATGAAGACCCTCAAGGGCGCCCGCGCAACCGTGCTGAAGGACTTCGCGGGCGGGAAGCAGGCGTTCAGCCAGGCCGCGTTCAAGTGGGTGCTGTCGAACCCCGACGTGAGCGGCCTCGTCGTGTCGATCCAGGATTCCCAGCAGATCGACGAGTATCTGTACGCTTCGGGACAGCCGCTGACGCCCGCCGACCTCGTGCGGCTCGAGGAATACGACCGGCGAATCGCGCGCGAGTATTGCCGCCCCGGTTGCGGCCAGTGCCTCGACAGTTGTCCGAACGAGGTCCCCGTCGACGACGTCTTTCGTTTCGCGATGTATCACGAGGACTACGGCTGGCAGACCCAGGCGCGCGAGCAGTACGCGCTCCTCCCCGTGGATCGGAACGCCTCGTGCTGCGCGGCCTGCCCGGCGCCGTGCGAAGCCGCGTGTCCCTTTCAGATCGCGATTCGCGAAAAGCTCATGCGGTTCGATCGATTGCTCGGCTGAGCGTCCGGCGCGGATCACGATGCCGCCGCCTGGTCGGCCGACGCGGCGGCGATTTCCGCGATCGCGTCGACGATCTGCGGCCAGGCGCCGCGCGGCAAGTCGTGGCCCATGCCGTCGATCACGACGAGCCGTGCGCCAGGGATCCCATCGGCGGTATCGATGCCCGCCTCGATCGGAACGAGTGGATCCTCCTTTCCGTGGATCACGACCGTCGGGGCCGCGACCGAGCGGAGCCGGGGCTTGCGATTCCCATCGGCGAGCGCGGCGACCAGCTGTCGGGCGACGCCGCCCGGATCGTAACTGCGGTCGAAGGCGCGACCGACGCGGTCGCGGAAGCCCGCCTCGTCGAGTGCGAACCCTGGACTGCCGATGATGCGAAACGACTGCACCATGTGATCGAGAAATTCCGCGCGATCGGACGGCGTCGGCGTCAGCAGGACCGACAACGCCTCCGGCTTGGCGGGCGGCAACTCTGGATTTCCCGTCGTCGACATGATCGAGGTGAGCGAGAGAACCCGCGCGGGATGATCGACGGCGATTGTCTGCGCGATCATGCCTCCCATAGACGCGCCGACGATGTGTGCGCGCGCGATGCCGAGCCCGTCGAGCAGCGCCACGGCGTCGGCCGCCATGTCGGCAAGCGAGTACGGCGAATCGACCGTGCCGCCGGAGAGCGCCGCTGCCACCGCCTGGGGGACGTCGGGAATTCCCATCTCCGGAAAGTGGGTGGACAGTCCGCAGTCGCGGTTGTCGAAGCGGATGACGCGAAAGCCGCGGTTCGCGGTCTCGCGGCAGAAGTCGTCGTCCCAGAAGATCATCTGGGCGCCGAGACCCATGATCAGCAGCAGCGCCGGCTGCCGATGGTCGTCGAACGTCTCGTACTCGATGCGGATGCCATTGGCGGTAAGATTCGCCATCGTCGAGCGTCCTTTCTCCTGCGCGGTTTCGAAGCGGCACCGTACAAGATCCGCCGCGGAGGTCAACCGCAGCGGCGGACCCTCGGATGCAACGGAGCCGAAAGGCGTGCTAGGAAGCACTGCAGGAGGAGCGCCGTGATCGACCGCAAGCATCTCGAAGAGCTCGTCGTCCGCTTCACCGAGGCCTTCAACCGCGAAGACCTCGAGGAGGTTTTGTCGCTGATGTCCGAAGACGCCGTGTACGACGAGTTCGACGGCCGTCGGAACCGCGGCAAGCAGGCGATCCGCGACGCCTTTACCCCGCAGTTCCGCGGGGACTTCGGCCGCATCCGCTTCCACACCGAAGACCTTTTCGTCGACGAGCGGACGGGGAAGGCGCTCATTCGCTGGCGCTGCGAGATCGACAAGACCGGGCGGCGGCGATCTTGGCGCGGCCTCGACATCCTCCACGTCCGCGACGGCCTGGTGACCGAGAAGCACACCTACGCCAAGGCCGAGCGCCTGCAACTGACGGACGAGGCGTGATGAGGATACGGGCTAGAACCGCCGCGGCCGGCTAAGCCCGAGATTGACGATCCTCTGCAACAGCGCGGGGTAGCGAATGCCGGCCGCCGCGGCCGCTGACGCGAACTCGTCCTCTTCCGCGATCTCGGGATTCGGATTGGCTTCCAGGAAGTAGAGCTTGCCGTCGGGCGAGAGGCGGTAGTCGATGCGCGCGTAGCCGTCGAGCTCGAGGATTCGGTAGATGCGCTTCGTCACGCGCTCCGCGCTGCGGCGGAGCTCGGTCGGAAGCTCCGCGGGGCTCTGGTGGATTCCCCATTTTCGCTGGAACGCCGGATCGTGCTTGACTCGCGCGGTGGCGATCGGGGCCGCTCCCTCGGGCAGCTTGTCGAACGTCAACTCCCAAACGGGCAGCACGGTGAGCCGCTTGCATCCGAAGACGCTGACGTAGATCTCCCGTCCGTCGATGAACTGCTCGGCGATCGCGTCGGTGGCAAGACGCTCGTGAACGAAGTGCACGCGCTCGTCGAGCTTTTCCTCGCTGTCGACGATCGACGCTTGCGCGATCCCTTCCGACGCCTCCTCGGTCAGGCTCTTGACGATGAGCGGAAACTGCAGGCCCCGGCGCAGCTTTCCCTTCTGGCCCCTCGAGTAAACCGCGAACACCGGAACCGGCAGCCGGTGGTAGTGAAGGAGCTTCTTCGACAGCGCCTTGCTGCGCGAGAGCACGAGGCCCATGGGGTTGCAGCCCGTGTAAGGGACTCGGAGGAGCTCGAGGAAGCTCACGACGTGTTGGTCGAACTCGCGCAAGCCGTGGAACTCCTCGACGAGGTTGAAGGCGACGTGCGGTTTCCACTCGTCGACCGCCGATCGGATCGGCTGCAGCTCGTCCTGGACGCCGAGGATCCGCACGTCGTGCCCGATCTTCCGCAGTGTCGATACGACGTCGTACTCGGTCTTCCACTCGGAATATTCCTTCTCCGAGTGGCCTTCGCGGCTTTCCGGCGGCACGAGCGAGGGATGGCTCAGGACGAGAATGCGGAGCTCCTCACAGCGCGATCCAGTTCCGGCGGTTGTAGAGGAAGTGCATCGTCTGGACCGTCAGGAGGACCGCGAAGTCCACCCGCAGCCGCCGCTCGGATCCAACGGCGCGGAGCTTGAGCTCGCGACAGCGCCCGATGATGTCGCGCAACACCTGCTCGAGCGTGAACTGGTATTCACCGGTCCAGCGCGCGACCAGCTGGCGGATCTCTTTCCGGTTTCGGCGGAGGAACGCCGAGGCGAGCTCCGCCCGTCGATCCTTGGGCTCTGCCGAGAAGATCCGTCTCAAGTCTCGATCGTAGATGTCCGGATGGGCCGTCGTGTACTGCTTCTGCTTCTCGCGGTAGTACTCGCCGAGCGTGATGCGCAGCTCGCGCAGCGGCTCGACGCGCTTTCGGCTGCGCACGAGCGGCGGCGCGGCGCGCAGCTCGCCGACGAGCTCGTCGACGTACTCGAGCTTCTTGAGAGCCGGCCAGCCCCGGTATCGTCGACGCCAGGCGGCGGATCCTTGAAGCCATACCGCGAACGTCTCGGCGAAGTCCTCCACGGGATGGCTCTGCGCGTAGTAGAGGCGCAGATGTTGCACGTAGCGTCGGCTCGCGGGGTTCGGCCGGTAGTAGTCGGGATACCTCGTGGTGGCGCTTCCGAAGAGCTCGTGCCAACGGCGGCGACGCTGGAGGCGGAAGGCGTGCTGGAGAGCGTGGCCGAACTCGTGGCGCAGGATCCGCAGGCACTCGTTGCGAGTGCCGCCCTCGACTTCGAGCATCTGCTTGCGCTCCAACCGCCGCAGGCGCGGGTTGGCGAGATAAAACGGGATCGCGACGCCTGGAACCCCGGTCGGCGAAAACCATTCCTGAGAAAGCCAGACGTGCGGACGCAATTGCAGGCCGCGTCGCCCTAGCTCGCCGTAGACCTCCTGTACGGCGTCCTCCAGCCAAGTCCCCTCGATCGACAGGCCGAGATCGCAGATCCGTAAGCCGAGCAGGCTTTCGTCGGACAGTCTCTCCCAGCGGAAGTGACTCCGTCGCGCGGGGCCGTGCCGCTTCGTCTCTCGCCTGGGCATGGTGACCTTGGGGTCCGGGCCGCCCCCCCGAGTCTGGCGGTGCCGTCCATTTGGGGCTCTGCGCCGCGGGCGTCAAGGGCAAACGAAGGTACGGCGAATCCGCAGGAGCGTCGGCGAAGCGCCGCCTTGACTTGGCTCCTCCGGGCGGGATAGCCGTCGGTATCGTGAGGGACGGAAGAGCCGAGCTTCTCGCGACCGCACGCCGAAGTTGCGTGCAGACCGGATCGCGGGACCTGCTCCGATGATCCCGGACAGAGTCGTCGAGGTCCTCCGCGGTCCGTCCGTCATGCAGGTCGGCACGCGAGACGCCGAGATGCGACCGGCCCACGCCTACGTCTGGGGCGTCGTCGTGCACGACGACCGGCAAGCGCTCACTTTCTTCGTCTACGAGAAGCGAGCGAAAAGGATCCTCAGCGATCTCGAAGACAACGGACGGGTGGCGCTGGGCATCGCGCAGGCCAGTCACGAGGCGTATCAGCTGAAGGGCCGTTACGTATCGTCGAGAACGGGGAACGACGACGACTACGCGCTCCAGGAAGCGTACAGGTCGAAGCTCTGCGCTGCGATCGGCCAGGTGTGGCCCGAAGAAGTGGTGAAGCGCCTCTTTCTGGGCGCTGCCTACCGACCGGGTGTGGCGATCACATTCCGGGTCGAAGAGGTATTCCTGCAAACCCCCGGCCCCGGCGCCGGCAGCAAGATGGATTAGGAAAGGACCGGAGATGGGAGTCCTGCCCGACGAGATCAAGCCCGCGATGCAGGGTGTGATTCCTTCTCACATCGTGACTTGTTCGCGCGATGGCATTCCGAACGCGAGCGTCATCTCGCAGGTGTATTACGTGGACCCAGACCACGTGGCGCTCTCCCACCAGTTCTTCAACAAGACGACGCGCAACGTCCGAGAGAACCCCCATGCCACGGTATGCGTCACCCACGCGGAGACCCTCGAGACCTGGGACCTCGACCTCGAGTACGATCACTCGGAGACCGATGGCCCCGTCTTCGAGGCGATGGATATGCAGATCGAAGCCATTGCCTCGATGACCGGCATGAAGGGGATCTTCAAGCTCCGATCGGCCGACATCTACCGAGTCGTCTCCGTCATTCGAAATGCCGACGAGCGGATCCAGCCCTGAGGGGAACGATCGGGGCCTCCGAGAGCAGATCGCCGAGAACCAGCGGACGATCGAGCGGCTGAACCACGACCTCGCGCGGCGGTCGAACGATGTGCGCATCATCCAGCAGATCTCCTCGGAGATCACTTCGACGCTCGATCTCGACGAGGTTCTGGCGATCGTGCTGAGCGCCATGGAGCGTGTGCTCGGCTTTCAGCATTCAATGGTCTTGCTCAAGGAAGTCGCCGAAGCGAAGCTCCGCCTCTTCGCCAGCCGTGGCTACGACCCGAGCGGCGTCGGAGCGGAGGTCGCGCTCGGTCACGGCGTCCTCGGCGTCGTCGCCGAGCGCAAGCGCATGATGCGCGTCGGCAACATCGGCGCCACGGTCGCCTACCTCGCGAGCATCCGGGCGCGGATGGAGGCTTCGGGCGACGTGGCTCCGGCTGCCGCGGCGGCCGCTCTGCCAGGACTCGCGAACGTGCAGAGCCAGCTCGCGCTTCCGCTGCTCGTCAAGGATCGGCTGGTCGGCGTGCTCGCCGTCGAGAGCCCGAAGCCGAACGCCTTCGACGAGCTCGACGAGCTACTGCTCACGATCGTGGCGAACCAAGCGGCGACGGCGATCGACAATGCCCGCACCTATCAGATGGTGGAAAAGCTCGGCCGGCTGAAGCGCTTCTTCTCGCCACAGCTCGCAGAGCTGATCGTCACCGGCGGCACCGACGATCCGCTGAAGACCCACCGCCGCGATGTCACGGTCGTGTTCCTCGATCTGCGCGGCTTCACCGCATTCGCAGAGACCGCAGAGCCCGAAGAGGTCATGAGCGTTCTGCGCGAGTACCACGCGGAGATGGGCCGGTTGATTCTCGAGCACGAGGGCACCCTCGAGCGCTTCACGGGTGACGGCATGATGATCTTCTTCAACGACCCGACACCGGTCGCCGATCCTGCGCAGCGGGCCGTGCGCATGGCGCTGGCGATGCGCGAGAGCGTGACCCCGCTCTGCGAGCGATGGCGCAGGCGTGGCCACGAGCTCGACCTCGGCATCGGCATCGCACAAGGGTACGCGACGATCGGTGCCATCGGCTTCGAGGGTCGCTGGGACTACGGCGCGATCGGCACCGTCACGAACCTGGCGGCGCGCCTGTGCGGCGAGGCCAAGCCCGCTCAGATTCTCGTCTCGCGGCGCGTGGCGAGCGACGCGGAGGAGATCGTCGAGACCGAGCCGGTCGGACCCCTGGTGCTGAAAGGCTTGGCGAAGCCGGTCCCCGCGTTCAACGTCGTTGGACTGAAGCGCTGAGCCCCCTCCGCGGGCCGCCGGGCGGCCGACATCGACACAAAACTAGTGCTGGCCGCGCAGTAGCGCGGTCAACCTGGCGCTCGCGACGCGGCCTGCGCCAGGCGCGAGCCGGCCGCGTTTCGCCACTCTGGATGATTTCGCTTCGGGGCTATGAGATTCGAACTTCCACCGTCACGCTGGGGGTCGCGACCGCGACCGTGCCGTAGAGCGGTCAACGTCGCTTGAACGTTGCGATGAGCAAATCGGCCTGAGTTCGGTCGACGCCGCCGAGCGTGAAGGCCATGTCGACCGAATTGAACACGTTCACGTCGTTTCGCACGGGACGGCTCCGATCGATCACCCCGTGGATGGATACTTCGACGGATCGAAGCGCCACGTTCGAGTCACGGGCGACGACTTGGAGGAGCTCGACCCCGCAGGCCGCGACTCCGGCGAGAAAGATCTCGGCTGGGGTGATGGCCTCACCCGGGCAGCCGTTCTGCACCGGACCATCGACGACGAAATGCTGGTCTCGCGAATTGCAGAGCACGCGGCCGAACGTGTCGGTCGAGCGGGCCCGGACTTCGTACTGGCGTAGCTCGGTGTCGGTCATGGCTCTTCCCACCGTCATGGACGGCTTCATCGCGCAGCGGATCGGCTTTCGGAGTTCTATCACGGGAGCTTGCGAGCCGCGCTAGAGGCGCTACTCTCGGCGGATGAATTCGCGTCGGCTCCTCCACGATGAGTCCGCTGAGAAGAGCGGAGCCGGTCCGTGGAAGAGGAGCCGCCGATGATCGAGCGCATCAGCGCGGTGACGCTCGTAACGCGTGACATGGGTCCGGCCGTGCGCTTCTACCGGGCGCTCGGCTTCTCGATTCGCCACGGCGGCGAGGCGGCTTCTTTTACGAGCTTCGCGGTTGGTTCGGGTTATTTGAATCTCGTCTCTGGGTCGACCCGCGCCCCGCGGGGTTGGGGCCGTGTGGTCTTCTACGTCACCGACGTCGATGCGCTCCACGCTCGCGCGCTAGCCGCCGGGCTCGCGCCGACCACCGAGCCCCGCGACGCCGAGTGGGGCGAGCGCTTCTTCCACATTCTCGATCCCGACGGCCACGAGCTCTCTTTCGCCAAGCCACTCTGAGCACTAGGGTAGGGTGTCTCGTTTTTCGACGAACGTGCGAGATATCGAGGAGGTGTCGAATGGCCACTAAGCGAAAGGGCCCATCCACGCTGCATGCAATGCGCTTCCCCGGCGAGAGCGCCGACTACCGCGCCGCGCGGGACCGATTGCTTCGCGAGGAGGCGGTGCTTCGCCGTCACATCGAGAAGGTCGCGGCTCTGCGCAGGAGCCTCCCGCTCGGGGGGCCGGTCGCCGAGGATTACGTGTTCGAAGAAGGCGCCGAGGACCTCGACGACGTCACTACCGTGCGCAACGTGCGGCTCTCGGATCTCTTCGAGGGCGGCAAAAACACCCTCGTCGCCTACAGCTTCATGTACGGCGCGGCGATGGAGAAGCCCTGCCCGATGTGCACGGCGATGCTCGACAGCCTGAACGGGACGGCGCCGCACGCGCGCGAGCGCGTGAATCTCGTGGTGGTGGCGAAATCGCCGCTCGAGCGTATCCGCGCGCACGCCCGTGCGCGGGGGTGGCGGAACCTGCGTCTCCTTTCGTCGGCCGGGAACACCTACAACCGCGACTACCACGCCGACGCGGCCGACGGCTCGCAGAATCCGATCCTCAACGTCTTCGTCAAGCGCGACGGCACGGTGCGCCATTCCTACGCCACCGAGCTCTTCTTCGCGAAGACGGAGCCCGGACAGAATCCCCGGCACGTCGATTCGATCTGGCCTCTCTGGAACCTCTTCGATCTCACCCCGGAAGGTCGGGGCGAGGATTGGTTTCCGCGGCTGAGCTACTAGGAGAGCTTTCACGCGAAGCGCCGCAGGTGGCGGCGCGCGAAATGCCAGAGCACGGCGCGATTCAGCGAGAAGAGGAAGTTCTGCTCGACGAGACACGGTGAGTAGCAGGCGACGCAGGTGTGGTCGCGCAAGGGCGCACCGCGCGCTGCGACTCCGTCGATGGCGGCGTTGCCGCCGCCGATTCGGCCGACGGTGAGCGAGCAGGGGTACACCGTGCCGTCGGCGTCGATGCTCACGTAATAGCGTCCCGCCTCGCAGCGTGGCGCGTCGCGCCGGCGAGGGTCGTCGGCGGCGCCTCGTCGGCTTCGAAGCGGTCGCGGCCGTAGTCTCCCCAGCGGGCGGCGTAGCGGTACGTGGTCGGAGAGAAGAGCAGGCGAGGATCGGGCGGCTCTTCTCGGCGAGGCGCTCGAGCAGCCGGCGTACCTCGTCGTCCTCGGCCTGGATCCGGGCGGCGTCCTTCCACAGGTCGGGAGCGCCCGAGCGCACGACGTTGACCGTCAGCGTGAGGTCGTGCCGCGCAACGAACGCGAGCAGCTCGTCGAGATGCGCTCGCCGTGAGCGACGACAGGACCGCGTTGAGCTTCACCCGGGGGTGCGCCGCGTCGGCGGCGATGGCGGCCTCGACCGCGGCGAACACGCCTGCGCCGCGCACGGCGTCGTTGGCGGGCCGGGAGCGTCGAGGCTGAGCATCGAGCGTGTAGAGTCGTCGCAGACGATCGATGCGGCGCGGGCACGAGCAGGCCGTTCGAGGTCAGCACGCAGCGCATGCCGCGGCCGCGCGCGTGCGCGATCAGCTCGCGCAGGTCGGCGCGCAGCAGCGGCTCGCCGCCGAGGATGGTGAGCCGGCGGCAGCCGAGGTCGGCGAGCTCGTCGACGATGGCGTACCCAGGCTGCCGTCGTGAGCTCCGGCGTGTTGCGCAAGCGGCGAGCTGCAATAGATGCAGCGCAGGTTGCAGCGATGCGTTAGGTAGAGCGAGGCGACCATCAGCGCGGCTTGCCGCGAAGGCGGCCGGCAGAGTGGAGCCCCGTACCGAGTGCGCAGGGCTTGAGCTCGCCGGCGCCATTCCGCTCAGCCGCGGCGGGCCATCTCCAGCAGCGCCGCCGGTCGCAAGCCGAAGAGCGCCTTGCGCTCGTTCAGGTAGGCGCTGAAGCAATCGCCGCAGTCGTGCGACGCACGTGGCGCGAGCGCCTCCTCGAGCCCATCGCGCGCGATGTTCTTGGGCGTGAACGCGGCGCCGTGCTGGGCGCACGGCTGCACGTCGCCGTTGGGCTCGATCTGGACGTAGACGCGTCCGGCCATACACGTCGAAGGGCCCTAGCTGCGCGTCGTCAGATCTCGACGTAGTCCGGCCACTGCGCGACGCGCGTCGTACGTCGACGCGGCGAACATCAGCGACGGCCCGGTGCGCTTCCACTCGCCGAGCTGGCGGTGCATGGCGCGCATCTCTTCCGTCGCTGAGCGCGAACGGCCGCGCCTGCGTCGTCGTAGTACTTGCGGCCGAACACGACCGGCTGGGCGTTGAGGCCGATGCCGCGCGCCTCGCAGAACTCGAGCATGGGCTCGATCTCGTCGCAGGCTCTCGTTGGTGACGACCATGTTGACGAACAGCCGCACGTCGCGCGCGCGGGCGACGTCGATGGCCTCGACGACGCGCGCGTGCACGCCGGCCTCGCGCATGCGATCGGTGTGCGCGGGGGTGACGGAGTCGAGGCTGAAGACGATCTCGTCGACGTGGTCGAGTAGCTCGGGGTGGCGGCGAATCTGCAGGCCGTTGGTGACCGCGGCGGTGATGATCCCCGGCGCTGCGACTCGGCGCACAGGTCGCGGAAGTCGGGCCGCAGCGTCGGCTCGCCGCCCTGGAACTTGATGCGCATCGTGCCGAGCGTCCCGAGCCGGCGGATGACGTCGCTCCACTGCGTCGGTGGTCAGCACGCCGTGCGCACGTCCGGGCATCGGCAGTACGTGCAGCGCAGGTTGCAGGCGTTCAGCAGCGCCGCCTGGACCTCGAAGGGGTGGAGCTCGCGAAAACGGTGGGCGATGAAGCGAGCGGCCATGCGCAGGTGACGGCGCCGAATCACGATGAGTCTCCGGTTTGTCGCGGCAGCGTGAGGACCGCATACCAGGTGAGCCCTGCGAGGCGGCTCGCCGCAACCGCGCGGCGCCACCAGGAAAGCTCCGAGCCGGGATCACGAAGCGCGACGGCAATCGAAGCCGCGAACGCCGCCGCAGTGGCGGCGACCCACGGCCAGTGCGGCGTCCAAAGGAGCCCCGCGCCAACCAAGACGAGCACCAACGACATCTTTGGCGACACGCGAAAATGCCACAGCCGCACCAGTCGAGCCAGCCGACACCCGAGCGGTGAGCCTCGGCCGGGAAACGAGCTGCCGAGCGCCCGCACGTAGGCCTCCCCCCTCCGCCTGCGGTAGCGGATGAGCTCGCCGAGGCTGCGGGGGACGCGGACCTCGGTGGCGTGGGCGGTTGGGCAAATACGGACGCGATGCCCACCGGCCGCGGCCGCCATCGTCAGATGGATGTCCTCGGCGCCCGAGCGGCTCGGCAGGACGGGAATCGCGGATCGTCGCACCGCGTAGCAGACGCCGGACACGGCCGCCGCCGACAGTGCTTCTCCCTCGAGCCACCAAAGTGTTCCGAGCAGCCGCCAATGAAGTCGCTCCTCGACGAGCGAGGTGTCGGGGTGCACGACGGCGCCGACGACGGCGGTCAGCGGGTCACGAATCAGCGACGCCACGAGCTCGCGGATGCAGAGCGGCGCGAGCGCGGCGTCGACGTCGGTGACCACGAGGATGTCCTGGGGGAGGTTGCGCACCACGTGGTTGAGCTGCTCGCTCTTCCCGCGCGCGTCGGGCACTCGCACGAGGACCAAGGGATCACCACCGTCGATGCGGGCCTGGACCTTCTCGGCGGTGCCGTCGCTCGAGCCTCCATCGACGACGACGACCGCAAGGCGATCGGGAGGGTAATCGGTGCGACGGAGGTCGTCGAGCTTGTCGAGCACCCGGACCGCTTCGTCCCGGACCGGGACGACTACGGCAATCGCCGGCCACTCGACCCGATCGTCGCCGCGAACTTCATCGCGACGAGCGAACCGCCGCAGCAACAAGAGATATCCGAATACGGAGAACCAGAGCACGGTCGCCGCAGCGATGAATCCGAGCAGCAGGGCCCGGCTCACGACTTGCTCCCGCTCGCGCGCTCGGCCGAGGGCAAGGCACATCGCAGTTTTGCGCGCAGCATCGCCCGCAATCGCCTCTCACTCGAGAATGGCACCACAGTCGCAGAGGAGACGGCCACGATCGACGTGGCGTGATCGACGTGTATAGAGAGGCTTCGGGGACGCTGTCCAGAACAATCGCTGGGAATCTCTGGGAATCGGAGTCCCTCAGGCCAGCAGAGCATTCCGGCCCTTTGCGAGCTGGCCATGCCCGCGTCGCTTACCGGGTCTCGACCAGGCAATGCAAGCGCCGCGAGCGATGCGGCGCAAACTCTTGGCTCACCCGCCGAGCGCCTGAGGGAACACCAGCTCGCCGAGGCCGACTACGAGGCCGCCAATCGCGATCGGGCGAGCCTTTTCCATGCCCGGCCTCCTACGGTAGCCTAGCCGAGGAGTAAGGAGAGACGGACCACGAGCGGCAAGTCGATCGATAGGATTCTGGCCATCGACATCGGCGGTACCGGTTTGAAGGCTGCGCTCATCGACCGGCGCGGGCGCATGCTCACCGATCGTCTGCGCGTGAAGACGCCGCATCCGTCGCCGCCGCGCGTGATCGTCCGCGCCCTCGCGGCGCTGGTACGGCCGCTGATGCTCGATTCCTCGGTGATCGGCGTATCGGTCGGGTTTCCCGGTGTCGTGCGCCACGGCAAGGTCCTGACCGCCCCGAACCTCGGCACCGCGGATTGGCGGGGATTCGATCTCGCCACGGGGCTCGGCAAGGTCTTGAAGAAGCCCGTCCGCGTGAAGAACGACGCCGACCTTCAGGGGCTCGGAGCGTCTCGTGGTAAGGGCGTCGAGGTGGTGATCACGCTCGGCACAGGGTTCGGGTCGGCGATCCTCGTCGATGGCTGGCTCGGACCGCATCTGGAGATCTCGCAGCACCCCTTCCGCAAAGGCGAGACCTACGACCAGCAGCTCGGCAACGCTGCGTTCGAACGGATCGGCAAGAAGAAGTGGAATGGTCGGGTTGAGCGCGCCATCGAAACGCTGCGCACGCTCACGAACTTCGACGCCCTCTACATCGGCGGGGGCAACGGCCGCCACGTGCGGTTCGAGTTGCCCGCCGACGTTCGCTTGGTCGCAAATGATTGCGGCATGAAGGGCGGCGCCGCTTTGTGGCGCTCTGGGTCCCAGAGCCCGCCTCGGTAGCCTGCCGGTCTTCAAAACGTCACCGTCACCTGCGTCGCGACCAGCTGCTCGCCTTGCTGCAGGCGGCCCGCTCTGGCGAAGGATTCGCCCGCTGCGCTTTACTTCGGCTCGGGCGAGACCTTGGTGGATCCTGCTTGATTCGGTTGCGGCGACCGGCTACCGACTACCGGCTTCCGAAGGAGCTCCGCGAAGCCAGAAGAACCAAGCGGAGGCCGGTAGCCTGGAAGCCGTTCCGGAGGAGCGCCGCATGGACTACGAGCAGATTCGCTATTCCGTCGAGGACTCGATCCTCACCATCACGCTCGCCCGCCCCGAACGCTTGAACGCATTCAACGGGCAGATGTGTCGCGAGCTGCTCGATGCCTTCGAGCGCTCGGACGCGGACGATTCGATCCGAGCCGTGATCGTCACCGGGGCGGGCCGCGCGTTTTGTGCCGGGGCGGACCTAGGCAGCGGCGCTGGCACCTTCGATTCGGCGGCGCGAAGAGGCACGGAACCGACCGACGAGCACCGCGACGGCGGCGGCCTCCTGACCCTTCGGATCTACGATTCGAAGAAGCCCGTGATCGCCGCGATCAACGGACCCGCGGTGGGCGTCGGGGTGACGATGACCCTGCCGATGGACGTTCGGATCGCTTCGAGCGCGGCACGGATAGGCTTCGTCTTCGCGCGGCGAGGGATCGTTCCCGAGGCGGCGAGCAGCTGGTTCTTGCCGCGCATGGTCGGCATGAGCCGCGCCGCCGAGTGGGTTTACACCGGGCGGGTGTTTTCTGCCGACGAAGCCCTAGCGGGTGGGCTGGTGAGTCGAGTGGTAGCCCCCGAAGAGCTTCTGCCGACCGCGCACGGCTTGGCACGCGAGATCGCCGACAACACCTCCGCGATGTCGGTCGCCCTGTCGCGCCAGATGCTTTGGAAGATGCTCGGCGCGGACCATCCGATGGAGGCGCACAAGGTCGACTCGAAGGTGATTCACTGGATGGGTCGCTCGGTCGACGCTTACGAAGGTGTCACGGCATTCCTCGAGAAGCGGCCCGCGAAGTTCAAGCTGAAGCCGAGCGAGATGCCGGGATTCTATCCTTGGTGGAAGCCGCGGGAGTTCAAATAGGCGTCGGGAATCTGGCCTCGAGCTTCGACGAGATCTCGGAGATCGATTGCTGAAGCCCGCGGCCTTGAAGCCCCCGACCCAGAGGTTCCGATCTTGTCCCAACGGTTCATCTTCACCATGAAGGACCTGCGCAAGGTCTATCCCCCCAACCGTGAGGTGCTCAAAGGCATATGGCTCTCGTTCTTGCCGGGGGCGAAGATCGGCGTGCTCGGCTCGAATGGCGCGGGGAAGTCTACGCTGCTGCGCATCATGGCTGGGATCGAGCAGGAGTTTCTCGGTGAAGCGTGGCCCGCGGAAGGTACGCGGGTCGGCTACCTGCCGCAGGAACCGGCTCTCGATCCAGCGAAGGACGTGCGCGGGAACGTCGAAGAGGGAGTCGCGGAGGTCCGCGCGCTGCTCCAGCGCTTCGAGGAAGTCAGCGCGAAGATGGCCGAGCCCCTTCCCGACGAGCAGATGACCGCGCTTCTCGACGAGCAAGCCAAGCTTCAGGATCGAATCGACGCCACCGGCGCGTGGGAGCTCGATCATTCGCTGGAGATCGCCATGGAGGCGCTGCGCCTTCCTGCGCCCGAGGCGGACGTCAACAAGCTCTCAGGTGGCGAGCGCCGGCGCGTCGCGCTGTGCCGGCTGCTTCTCCAGAAGCCGGATTTGCTGCTGCTCGACGAGCCGACCAACCACCTCGATGCCGAGTCCGTCGCGTGGCTCGAACGCCACCTTCAGGAGTACGCGGGGACGGTGGTGGCGATCACGCACGACCGCTACTTCCTCGACAACGTCGCCGGCTGGATCCTCGAGCTCGATCGCGGCGCGGGGATTCCGTGGAAGGGTAACTACTCCTCGTGGCTCGAGCAGAAGAAGCAGCGCCTCGCCAACGAAGAGAAGCAGGAGTCGGCGCGCAGCCGTACGCTCGCCCGCGAGCTCGAGTGGGTGCGAATGGCGCCGCGCGCGCGGCAGGCGAAGAGCAAAGCCCGGTTGAAGGCCTACGAGTCGCTGCTCGCGGACACCGCCGCACGACGAGCCGACGAGCTCGAGATCTCGATTCCGGCGGGCCCCAGACTCGGCAATGTCGTGGTCGAGGCCAAGAGCTTGCGGAAAGGCTACGGGGACCGGCTTCTGATCGACGATCTCTCCTTCGCGCTCCCGCCGGGCGGAATCGTCGGTGTGATCGGACCGAACGGCGCCGGTAAGACGACTCTCTTCCGCATGATCACCGGCGATGAGAAGCCCGACGCCGGAAGCCTACGGCTCGGCGATACGGTCGAGCTCGCGTACGTCGACCAGAGCCGCGATCGCCTCGATGGTGAGAAGAGCGTCTGGGAAGAGATCAGCGGGGGAGCGGAACGGCTGACGGTTGGAAGACGCGAGGTGCCCTCCCGCGCCTACGTCGCGTCGTTCAATTTCAAGGGCAGCGACCAGCAGAAGAAGGTCGGCGAGCTCTCCGGAGGGGAGCGGAACCGCGTGCACCTCGCGAAGCTCCTCCGCCGCGGGGGCAACCTCCTGCTGCTCGACGAGCCGACGAACGATCTCGACGTCGACACGCTGCGCGCACTCGAAGACGCGCTGCTCCAATTCGCGGGCTGCGCGGTGGTGATCAGCCACGACCGCTGGTTCCTCGACCGCATCGCCACCCACATGCTCGCCTTCGAGGGCGACAGTCGCGTGGTGTGGTTCGAGGGAAACTATCAGGAGTACGAGGCGGACCGAAGGAAGCGCCTCGGCGCCGAGGCTGACCAACCGCACCGGATTCGATATAGGAAGCTCACGCGATGATCGACGGTAGAAATGGTCGTTTTTCCACGGAGGTATGAGGTACAAGGCGTCGCCGGCCGCGGCGACGCCACGATGAGGGCAGCCGCGCCCTCGAGCAGGAGGGAGAAGGTCCATGGTGAAATACGCGCTCACGATGTTCCCGACCGACGATGCCATCCGTCCCGACGAGCTCGCTCGCGCCGCCGAGGAGCGCGGCTTCGAGTCGCTCTTCTTCCCGGAGCACACCCACATCCCGTGCTCGCGCAAGACACCGTATCCAGCGGGCGGCGATCTGCCGCGCGAGTACTACCGGACCCACGACCCCTTCGTCGCGCTGGCGATGGCGGCAGGAGCGACGAAGAAGATCAAGCTCGCGACCGGGATCTGCCTCGTCATCGAGCGCGATCCGATCGTGCTCGCCAAGGAGGTTGCGAGCCTCGATTACCTGTCGAACGGCCGGGCGATCCTCGGCATCGGCGCCGGCTGGAACGTCGAGGAGATGGCGAACCATGGCACGGAATTCAAGAGCCGCTGGCAGCTGCTCCGCGAGCGCGTCGAAGCCATGAAGGCGATGTGGCAGAACGAGCAGGCGGAATACCACGGAAGGTTCGTGAGCTTCGATCCGGTGTTCTCGTTCCCGAAGCCCGTGCAGAAGCCGCATCCGCCTGTTCTGCTCGGCGGCCACGGTCCGAAGGCGCTCGAGCGCGTCGTGCGATACTGCGACGGCTGGATGCCGATCCCGTTCCGCGCTGGTGACATCAAGGCGGGGATCACGGACCTGCGCCGCACCGCCGAAAAGGCGGGTCGCGATCCTCGATCCATCTCGGTGTCGGTATTCTGGGCTCCCGCTGATCGCGAGACGATCGACGGTTACGAAGCCATCGGCGTCGAGCGCGCGATCCTCCCATTGCCGCCCGCCCCCCGCGATCAGGTAATGCCGATCCTCGACAAGCACGCGAAGCTGATTGGCTGACCAAAGGCATCAGGCTGAAGCCAGCCTGATGCCCGAAACGTAAACTCAGGAGGACCCGTGGCCGAAGTGGAGCTCGAGCGTCGCGACGGAATTCTGACCGTGACGATGAACCGTCCAGAGAAGCGCAACGCGATGTCTTCGACCATGCTGTCGCGGCTCCTCGAGGTGTTCGCGTCCCTCGACGCCGACCGCGAGACCCGCGTCGTGGTTTTGCGGGGCGCGGGGAAGTCCTTCTGCGCGGGCCTGGACTTGGCGGAGCTAGCGGCGGCCCGCGCGTCGCGCGGCGCGGTCGGCCTCACCGAGATCGAGGACGTCTTCCACGTGCTCGAACGGGTGCCGCAGCCGACGGTGGCCATGGTTCAGGGCGAAGCGATCGCCGGCGGCTGCGAGCTCGCGCTCCACTGTGACCTGCGAGTCGCCGCCGAGGACGTGAAATTTGCGATGCCGCTCGCGCGGCTCGGCATCGTGATTCCGTTCCCGCTGATCCAGAAGCTCCTCGACACGATCGGCACGGCGCAGACCAAGGAGCTGCTCTTCACCGGAGAGTTCTTCCGCGCCGAGCGCGCCCTGGCGCTCCACATGGTGAATCGGCTCGTGCCGCTCGCGGAGCTGGAGAGGACTGCGTACGAGCTCGCGGCGACGATCGCCGCCAATGCGCCGCTCTCCCTCCGCGCTTTCAAAAAGGTCATCTTCCGCGCCAACGAGTTTCGCCGCACGATCGAGCACGAAGACTACGAGGCCGAAGTCGCTCGGATCGCGAAGAGCGAAGACGTCGCCGAGGGGGTCGCTGCGATGCGCGAAAAGCGGCCGCCGCGGTTCCAGGGACGGTGAAGGGGTGAAGGGGACGTTCTTATCCTTGGTGACCGCCGATAGCGGAACCACGGCGTCGGCGGTCACCAAGGATAAGAACGTCCCCTTCAGCGACCCGCCAGAAATCCGCGGATCGCCGCGTCGTCCACGCCGAGCAGCCGCGCGACCTCGACGCCGGCGATCGCCGCGTAAAGCGCGCTCTCGCCGATCACGTCCAGGCCGACGACGAACCGCTCGCCGCCGACGTCGAGCTCGAGGCGGTGGTCGTCGCCTTTCGCTTGATCGCGCCCGAACGTCCTCACGCCGGAGAGTCCGGCGACGGCGGCCCGGAGCCGCGGGTCATCGCCGCACGCGACGATTCGTCCGCCGTTGGCGGCGACGCTTCGCGCGAGCGAGGTGATCTCGCGCTCGACAGCGTCGAGGAAGGACAGATCGTTGGAAAAGCTCGGCGCGAGCGGCGTCAGCACGAGCACTTCGGGCTGAACGGCTTCGAGAAGCGTCCGTGCGTCTCCCGGCCGGCGGATGCCCATCTCGAGAATCAAAACATCGAGCGGCGCGGTCGCGAACAAGCCGCGCAGGCTGGCTCTGCCGATCGCCGCCACGACGCCGGACAGCGTCGAGGAGTCGATCGCCGTATCGAGGATCGCCAGCGGTAGGCCGAGTTCGGTGTTGTACGAGCGAGGATTTGCCCGCACGCGCAGGCGCGCCTCTAGCATCTCGCGCAGCCATCGCTTCATCACCGTCTTTCCCGACAGGCCGGCGATCGCGATGCGACGGGGTCGCACCCGGGCGAGGTAGAGGCGGGCGAGCCAATTGAGATAGGCGATTGCGGCGCGCCGCGCGCGCGGGAAGACCGTGGAGCGCTTCCAAAGTGGCGGGCCCGTCGTCGTGCGGAGCCGAGACGGTGCGAATGGCAGGCGCCCTTCATCTACGGAAACCGTGGCTCGCCGGGTCGGGCTGACGCCGTGAAAATAGTCCGCGAGTCGCGCGAACGCCTCTTCGATCTCTTCGCGACGTCGGCTGTAGGAAATCCGCAAGTGTGCCTCGCCGCTCGGGCCGAAGGCGATGCCCGGGACCAGCGCGACGTGAGCCCGATCCAGGATGTCCCGCGCCAGCCGGCGCGAGTCTCGCGCCAGCGACACGGTGTCCTTCACGCGCGGGAAGACGAAATACGACGCATTCGGCTTCTGATAGTCGAAGATGTGAGACAGGCGGTCGAGGTGACCCAGGGTCAAGTTGCGCCGCTCGAGGAATTCGGCGCGAAATTGCCGGATTGGTTCTTCGCCGAGCTCGAGCGCCGCCAGCGCGGCGTATTGCGAGACGACAGGCGCGCACGTGACCAAAGCGTCGTGCACCTTGAGAATCTCGGCGACGTTTCGGCGGTCCGAATGCAGGAATCCGACGCGCCAGCCGGTCATCCCGTACGCTTTCGAGAAGGAGAACACGCGTACGACGCGACCGCGCGCGGCCTCGATGCGAGCGGGCGTGAAGAGCTCGGCGTCGTTGTAGAGGAAGTCCTTGTAGACTTCGTCACTGACGATCAGCAGATCATGCCGCTCGGCGATCTCCACGAGGCGCTCGATTTGCGCGCGCGAATAGACGGTCCCCGTGGGGTTGTTGGGATTGGCGAAGAGGATCGCCACGGTCCTGCGGGTGATCGCACGTTCGAGTGCGTCGAGATCGAGCGCGAAGTTCTTTTCCTCGATGAGGGAGACGAACCGCGGAGAGCCCCCTGCCATGCGGATCGCCTCGACGTAAGAGGGGTAGCTCGGCGAGGGGATGATGACTTCGGCGCCCGGCTCGAGTGCCGCGAGCAGTGTCGCGGAGATCGCTTCGATCGAGCCGCAGGAGACGATGATCTCGTTCTGGGGGTCGTAGCGCATGCCCCCCAGGATGAGGGCTTCGGCGATCGCCTCGCGGAGCTTCGGCAAGCCCGGGGTCAGCGAGTAGCGACTGCACGCGCCGCTCGCGATCTTCTCCTGCACGTAGCGGCCGACCGGATGCGGAGTGTCGAAGCTCGGAATTCCCTGCGCGAGCGAAACGACGCCGGGAATCTGCGCCGCGCGAAGCTCCATCTCCTTGATGGGCGAGAGGCGGATCTCGGCGGTGCGCGGGAAGAGATTCCGGGCGGCTGTCACACCGGATAGGGCCTTCACGCGGACTCACCTCGTGCGAGCGTCTGCAAGCTCAGGTCGCCGACTCTCGCACGCTCGGCATCTCCCAACTTCGTGAGGAACTGGGCCACCGCCGCAGTCGGCTCCGGCAGGCTCGCTAGGTCCCCCGACGGTCGCCGTACCGCCGCTAGAATGTCCAGCACGGCGATTTCGCTCGGCGGGCGAGCGGGCAGGTAGCGCGGCGGCCCACTCTGTCCATCTTCCCCCGCGACGACGAAGAACCCGCCCTCGCAGAGCAGGTCGAGCGCTGTGCCGACCCACGCATCGGAAAGGCGCGATTCCGTCGCGAGATCCCCCCGAGAGATCCCTCCCCGGCCGTTCAGGAACGCGACGGCGGCCAGACGTGCAACCTCCAGCACGACACGGGATCGGCCGAGGTCTCCTTCCGGAAACGGCACGGTTTCCACGTTTGGGCACGCCGCCGCATGCGCCACCTCGGCACCGTAAAGAACGATCATCCACGAGAGATAGAGCCCGACCATCATCACCGGAATCGCACCCAAGCTTCCGTACACCTTGCTGTAGTGTAGAACCTGGGAAAAGTAGAGGGCGCTCGCCAAGTTGTTCAGCTGCACCAGAGTTCCCGCGGTGATTCCCCCACGCGCCGCGGCGCCGGCGGGGACGTAGGTATTCGGCATCGTCCAATAGAGCAGCATCAGACCCGTCGAGAGGATCACGAACGGAAGCAAGCGCCAGAACGCACGGACGACGGGCGCGACCGGGAGACGACCCAGCACGGAGGCGACCGTGTTCGAACCGGTGATGCCGATCGCGAGGAACAGAAAGAGTGGCCCGAGTGTCACCCCGGCCCAGTAGTAAACGACCCGCCGGGATAGGGTGCGCCCGCGTGCCACGCCCCAAATGTCGTTGAACGCCCGCTCGATCGCCGAGAGCAGCGAGATGCCGACTGTGACGAGTGTGAAGGCGCCGAAAGCCCCGAGAGCGCCCGCATCGATGCGGCCGATGGCTTCTTGAATGCGGGCCGAGGCGTCCTGCTTGGCCGACGCGGCTTCGTCGGCCGAGAGATACTGCAGCTGGGGAACCGCATAGTTCAGGAAATGATCGATCTCGTTCAGCAGGAACTGGGGGTCCTGATTGCGTAAGATGCCCTTCGAGACCGACAGCACCAGGGCGAGTAGCGGCACGAGCGCCAGCAGGGACGTGTAGGAAAGCGACGCGGCGCGGACGACGCCACGATGCGCATTGAAGTCGACGAGCGCTTGGAGCCAAGGCGAGAGCGCCGAGCGTTCGAGCCTCGCGACGATCGATCGCAGCGAAGTCAATGGCTTCGGAAGGGCTGCCTGGGCTCGTGCCTCGGAGAATCCACGGCGCTATCGAGGTCCTCGGGGCACACGACATGGGACGGGCGATCCGTGCGGAGATCCAGCGCGAAAAGACCCCAGCCAGGCGCGAGCGCAGCGATCCAAAAGAAACGGCCTGAAGCGAGCATCCGACTCTGAGCGAGTCGTAGGCGAAGGGTGAGCGCGAAGTCAAACCGTGGACGAAAAAGCAGCCCGCAACCGGGCTTTCGTTTGCGGCGGCTTTCACGCATGTGCTAATCACCTCTCAAGGAGTCATGTGGACTCCCGAGGTTGCTTCTCCCCTGAGCGCGGAATTGCGTCGGGGTGGGGATTGGTGGGGAGTAGAACATCTTGGCATTCTCGCTTTCGAAGGTTTTCACGGCGAGCCTCGGCAGTCTTTTCCGTCGCGAAGGTCGCTACGTCGCGATCGACATCGGCTCGAGCGCGCTGAAGCTTCTGGAGGTCGAGGGTTCAGCGACCGACCTGACGATCCGCAGCTTCGGATCGGCGCCGCTGCCCGCTTCGGCCATTCAGAACAACATGATCGTGGAGCCTGACGGGGTCGCCGGGGCGATCCGCGGGCTGCTCCGCAAGACGGGTATCTCCGCGAACGAAGCGGTCACCGCGGTACCTGGGCCTGCGGTCATCATCAAGAAGCTCCAGCTTCCGACCCAGACGCCGAGCGAGCTGGAGAACTCGGTGCTGTTCGAAGCCGGGAACTTCATCCCGGAGAGCCTCGAGAACGTGAACCTCGACTACATGGTGACGGACGTGCTCGAGAAGGAGAAGCAATTCGAGGTGCTACTCGTCGCCGTCAAACGCGACATCATCAACAGCTACACGAACACGCTGCAGATCGCCGGCCTCGAGCCCGTGGTCGTCGACGTGGACTACTTCGCTCTCGAAAACATGTACGAGCTCAACTACCCGCCGAGCGAGAATCAAGTCGTGGCGCTGGTCAACATCGGCGCGCGCTACTCGTGCATGAACATTCTGCGCGGCGGTCGTTCGACGTTCACGGGCGACGTGCCCGTCGGCGGCAAGGAGTTCAACGACGCGCTCGTGCGTAACCTCGGTGTGAGCCCGGCAGACGCCGAAACGATCAAGCTCGGCGCCAATCCCGCTCATCCCGTCGATCAGGTCGAGCCGGTGCTCCAGCCAGTCAAGGAGTTTCTCGCCGAAGAGATCCATCGCGCGCTCAGCTTTTTCTGGACCGCGGCAACCGACGAGCAGATCAGCTCGATCCTGCTCGCCGGCGGGACCTCCCGGGTGCCGGGGCTCGTCAACCTGCTCGCCGAACGGTTGGAGGTTCCGGTCCACATCGCAAATCCGCTCGCCAACGTGCACCTCGCCCACGGCGTCGACCGCGCCGCGCTCGAGCGGGATGCTGCGTCTTTCGCGATCGCGGTGGGCCTCGGGGTGCGGCGGCCGGGGGACAAATGATCCGAATCAATCTTCTACCCGTAAAGCAGGCTGCGCAGGCGGAGCGACAGCGCCAAGAAGTCACCCGTGCCGGCCTCGCGCTTGCGTTGCTGGTCGTGTTGGGCACCGCCATACGAATCCAGCAGGGCCGCGAGCTGGCGGCGACCGATAGCCGCATCGCTCAGACCGAGGAAGCCCTCAAGGCGCTCGATTCGCAAGTTCGGGACGTCAACGATCTGGATTCCAAGAAGAAGGCTTTGGACGCCAAGTTGAAGGTGATCTCCGACCTCGGCCGCAAACGGGTCGGGCCGGTCGGCGTAATGACCGATCTCGCCAAGGCGACACCGGACCGCGTGTGGCTCACCGACTTCACCGAGGCGGGCGGAGGAGCGACGATCACCGGGCAAGCGGTCGACAACCAAATCGTCGCCGAGTTCCTCCGCAATCTCTCCGGGTCGCCGTACTTCACGAACGTGGACTTGGTCGAGACCACCCAAGACCAAGTCGGTGACATCAAGCTGCGGAAATTCATCGTCAAGTCCCAGATCAACTATGCTGCCGCGGCGGGTGAGAAGAAGGTTGAGGTGGCGGAGGGGAAGCCGCAGGGATGAACGATCTTCTCGAGCGATTTTTCGGCTTGAGTCCCCAGATGCGCCTGGGGTCGTACGTACTGGGCGCGCTGCTGCTCGGTCTCCTGTACTGGAATTTCTTCTACTCCCCGATGTCGACGACGTTGCGGGAGCGCAACGGTCGGCTCGAGGAGCTCGAGGCCCAGCACGTCAAGAAGACCCGGATGGTGGCGCAGCTCGAGGCGCTCCGTAAGGAGGTCAAGGAGCTCGACGGGAAGCTGAAGGAAGCCATCGCCCAGCTCCCTGATCAGAAAGAGATTCCTGACCTGCTCTCGACGGTCTCGTCCCTCGGACGTGAGTCGGGGCTCGAAATCCTGATCTTCCGCCAGCGCCCGGAGGTGCTCCAAGACTTCTATGCCGAGGTCCCCGTCGAGATGCTGATGAAGGGGACGTACGCGCAGCTGAGCGAGTTCTTCGACAGGGTGGGTCGACTGAACCGCATCGTCAACGTGAAAGACATCAGCATGAAGTCGCCGGCAGTGAGTGAAGGACGGGTAGTCCTCAGTACGAGCTGCACTGCGGTCACGTTCCGCTTCCTGTCGGAAGATGAGCGAGCCCGCATTGCCGCCGAGCGCGCGAGGAAGGAAAAGTAATGAGGCGGACGGGGGCCCTCGTCATTCTGTCAATCGCTTTCGTCGGCAGGTCATGGGTAGGACTGGCCGCCGCAGCCGATGCGCCGAGCACGCAGCCCGCGCCGCGTCCGACCCTTGGCGCTGCCCCAGCGGCTTCTGCGCCCTCGCTGGTGCCCACGCCCGGGCCGCGCGATCCGTTTCGGCCGTTCAACCTGGCGCTCCGTCCTCCACCCGTCGAAACACCTCGCACGCCGCTCGAGCAGTACGACGTCGGTGCGCTGAAGCTCGTGGCGGTCATCTACGATACGCAGAATCCGAAGGCGATGGTCGAGGACGATACGGGCCTCGGGTACACGATCGGCGTGGGTACGAAGGTCGGAAATCAGGGCGGCGTGGTGAAGACGATCGAACCGGGGCGCATCGTCGTCGAAGAGGACTTTGTTGATTTTTACGGAGAAAAGAAGAAAAGCGAGATCGTACTCAGGCTCAAACCAGAAGGGGAGAAGCGGCCATGAGCGGACGGAGACCTTGGGGCGGTTGTGGGTTGGCGCTCGGTCTAGGGTTCCTGGTGGCGGGATGCGCGCAGAAAGCGAAGCCTCCCGCCCCTGAGCCGGTCGCTACCGCGGAGGAGGCCGCGCCCGCTCCCCCGCTAGCGATCCCGGCTCCTCGGGGGGAGGAGCCGCAAGAGGCTACGTTGCGGGTGAAGGGGATCAAGCTCGTCGACGACGAAGGGCAGACCGGCATCTTCGTCAAGCTCTCCCGAACTCCGGACAAGGTCGAGAACTCGACGCTGAGAAACCCGAACCGGTTGGTCATCGACGCCCGTGGACCCGTCGCGGCCGATTTCAAACCGATCGAGCGAACCGCCGTCGACGATCCGCGCGTATCGCGCATACGGGTGGCCAGACAAGACGGGGGCCTGCGCCTCACTGTCGAGCTCAAGGGTGGAGCGACGCCCAAGTACACCGTGAATGACCTGAAGACCATGGTGGTCGCGTTCCTCGGCGAACGAAGCGGCACTGCGGCCCCCGCGAAGTCTCAGGTTCTCTACGCCGAAGCGGGTGAGATGGCACCCGCGGGCGCGATGGGCATGGCGTCGGGCGGTCCGAGGACGGAAATGGCAGAGATCGAGCCGCCGACACCCGAACGCGCGAGGGAAGGCGGCGGGGCACCCGCGGTTGGTCGGGTCTACGCGGGTCAGAAGATCTCGCTGGACTTCAAAGATGCAGACATTTTGAACGTGCTCCGCATCCTGTCCGAAGTCGGCGGCGAGAACATCGTGGCGACCGACGACGTGAAGGGTCGCATCACGGTGCGGCTCGTCGACGTACCCTGGGATCAGGCCCTCGACATCGTGCTGGCGGCCAACCGCCTCGACAGCATCAAGGTCGGAAACGTCCGCCGCGTTTCCACGGTCACGCGCCTCAAGGAAGAGCGCGAGGCACAGCTCGCCGCGGAACAAGCCGCCAAGGAGCTCGAGCCGCTGAAGACGGCCTACATCCACGTCAACTACATGAAGGTGACCGGCAAGGAGATCCTCCCGCAACTCGGTGCCGGCCAAGCGCTCAGCGGTACGCAGCAGGTCTGCCAAAACACCGCCGCGCAGGGCGCGACCGACCAGGGCGACAAGATCGTCGACGAGATCAAGGACGTGCTTTCCGAACGCGGCAAGGTGCGCGTGGATGCCCGCAGCAATACGATCATCATCCGCGACATCCAGCGCGGCATCGAAGCGGCACGGGACCTGGTCGCGAAGCTCGACGTGCCTACGCCTCAGGTATTGATCGAATCCAACATCCTCGAGGCGACGGACACGTTCGCTCGCGATCTCGGTATCCAGTGGGGATACAGCGCCGCCTATGCGCCGCAGTTCGGCAACGCGACCGGAAAGGAGTTCCCATCGAGCGTGGTGCTCGGCGGCAACAGTATCGGACCGAATGGCCTCAATCAGGGTTTCGCGCCGGGTCTCGGAACACCCGCTAGTCCGCCCGCCGGCTTCGCCAGCGGAGCGAACCTCGGTCCATTCGGCGTGCCCGCGGTGCCGGTTCCGTTCATCGCCGATTTTCCCGCGAGCACGGTCGGGCCGGGAAACGGCTCCACGTTCGATCTCGCGCTCGGCTCGATCGATGGCTCCAAGCAGCTCGACGCGCGCATCACCGCCCTCGAGAACGAAGGCAAAGCCAAGGTGATCTCTCGGCCGAAAGTCACGACCGCGAACAATCAGATCGCTTGCATCGCCAGCGTGCTCATTCAGCGCGTTCGTCTGCCGAGCGCCGGAACGATCATCGGCTCCGGAGGCGGCGCGCAGGCAGTCGCGTTCCAGGACATCACGACCGGAATCATTCTGCAGGTCGTGCCCCAGGTCTCTGCCGACGGATTCGTGCTCATGCAGCTGAAGGTGGTCTCGAGCACGCCGGGAGAAGTCACTCCGCCCGACAACATCCCGAGCACACTCGACCGCGAGGCGAGCACCACGGTGCTGATCAAGGGCGGCGAGACGCTGGTAATGGGCGGCGTATTCCGCGACAACAGCCTCGATCAGGAAAACGGGATCCCCTGGTTCCGGAGCATCCCGGGCCTCGGTTGGCTCTTCAAGCGGATGCTGCGCAACAACCTTCGCGAGGAGTTGCTGATCTTCCTGACGCCGAGAATCGTCGAAGGGAGCGGCGCGGCGATCAGCCATCTGCCGAGCGCACAGCAGCTCTGGCAGCACCGAAACGAACCGCTAGAGCAGCAACAGCAGCAGGACAAGAATTGGGGGAAGTAAGCGACAATCCGAAGCGCTAGGAGGATTCGAAGAGGGGCAGGCCGCATGAGCTTGCCCCTCTCTTGATCAGGCTGGTACGGCGCCCTTCCTTGCTCGACCGGGAAGCAACATCCTCCGAGCTGGCCCCCCGCCGATCAAAGCGGCAGACCCGCGAGACTTGCCGTGCGGGAATCGCGCAAAGCGGCGGCGATTTGTTCGCTCCAGCGTGCTTGGTTCGCGGGGTTGCGGCTCCGGTCGGTCTCTCGATCGTAGGCTTCGCTCAATTCCTTCGCGCGGCTCGTATGCTTGTCGATCGAATCCTGCGCCCGGCGGGACAATTCCTGCGCGGACGCCGCGGTCATTCCTTCGAGCTCTCGCGCCAGCGCACGCGCCGCGAGGATGACGATGTCGAAGTGGCCCTGCTCGTGGCGGAGCAGGTACTCCGAAAGGACTGCCGAGCGCCGCACCATCGTCCGCGCAGGCTCGGGAGCGACGGTGATCGTGAACGGCGGCAGGCGATATTCGTTGCCTCTGCGTTCCACCCTCAACGGCTGGGGGAACGACATCTCGGCGGCGATCCGAGCATCCTCGGACGCTCCCGAGATCGAGTCCACCCGACGAAAGAGCGACCAGTCGAGTCGCGAGGGATTCGCCTGCACCTGGATCGGCATGCGAGCCGGCGAATCGACGAGCATGCCGATCACCAGCATGGCCGTCGCGAGACGGGCGGAAACGAAGCGCGCGGCTGCGGGATTGTTGGAAACGTCCGCATCCACTAGATCTGGTTAGCATTTGTGCCGGACCCGAGCGACACGAGCGATTGCCAGCGTCCTCTACTTTCGCGATATGCGGCATTGGTCGCCGCCGCTGCGATCGCGTGCGGATGTGCACCGACGGTCAAGAAGCAGCGGCTCGCCAAGGCTTCTTCGGGCCTGCCTCCGCATGCCGTGGCGATCGGCTACGGAATGTGGAGCTGCGAGCGCGGCTATGTACTGCGCAACCGCAAGTGCATGTCCGAGGATGAGGTGGCACGCGAGCCGCAGGTAGACGTCTTCGCTGCGGGCGAAGCGCCCTTGACGGATCTCGAGGCGCCGCCGCCGCGGCGAAACGCGCTGACCGCGATGCCGGGCTTCGAGTGGAGCGAGGCCGACTTCCCGGCGCGTCCGGTCGTCGCCTACCCGTTTTCGCTCGGCGGGCAAAATTCCGCTACCGTGATCGGGGACCCGACCCCGTATACGCTACCCGAAGGCAAGACGGTCTATGAGGCGGCTCGCCATCTCGGGCTCGGCATCAACCAGGTGGCGGAGGCCTATCCCGATCTCGATTTCCTCGCGCCGCCGGCTGGCGAAACCCTCGACTTTCCAACTTGGTGGGTACTTCCCGAGAGCGACTATCGGGGACTTGTGATCAACATACCCGAGATGCGGATCTACTACTTTCCCCCAGCGAATCCGGGAGCCGTCATTACCTATCCGGTCGGGCTCGGGCGCGACGACTGGCGGACCCCGATCGAGCGCTTCAAGGTCACCGACAAGACCGTCGATCCACCCTGGCTCATCCCCGAGAGCATTCGGGCCGAGCACATGCGCGAGCGCAACGATTCTCGCACCATGATTCCTGGAGGCGACCCCGACAACCCACTCGGCCGCTATCGCCTGCGGCTCGATCTGCCGCTCTACGGAATTCATGGCACGAACGTCCCGTGGGGAATCGGGATGCAGGTGACGCACGGCTGCATCCGGCTCTATCCGGAGGACATCGAGCGGCTCTTCGCGTTGGTCAGCGTCGGAACGGTCGGGCAGTTCGTCTACCAGCCGTTGAAAATCGGCGAGCGAGACGGCGAGATCTACGCAGAGGTGCATCCCGACATCTATCAAAGTGGATTCGACTACGTCGGCGAAGCGATGCGGCTGCTTGCCGCGAGGGGTTGGTCGAGGCAGGTCGATTGGGACCTGCTCGATACGGCGATCGCAGCGAAGCGAGCGACGCCGACGCGCATTTCGGGTCCCGCCGCGTCGCCCAAGCGGGAGCCGGTCCGCGCCGAAGGCCAAAGGGCCGAACCTTCTCCACCCTCCTGAAAGCGGGAACGAGGAGGCTGCGTCTCGGATCGCTCCCGTTGGTCGCGACCCCCTCTCCGCTCGGGCATCCTACCGAGCGAGCGCGGCTGATTTGTCTTGGTCGCGGGATTTCGTTAGAAACTAAGTTTCTCCATGTTGCGCTTCTTCACCGCTGGGGAGTCCCACGGGCCTTGCCTCACGGCGATCGTCGAGGGCTTCCCCGCGGGTTTTGCCATCGACGTCGGCGCGATCAACCACGACCTGTGGAGGCGCCAGCAAGGATACGGTCGCGGCGGGCGGATGGCGATCGAGAAGGACGAGGCAGGCGTCAAATCAGGAGTCCGCTGGGGCGAAACCCTGGGCTCGCCGATCACGCTGGTGATCGAGAACCGGGACTGGAAGAACTGGCACAAGAAGATGTCGGCCGACGCTGCCGACCGCGACCCGAACGTCGCGGTCACGCGGCCTCGGCCGGGGCATGCCGACCTCGCCGGTGTGCTGAAATACAACCACGAGGACGTCCGCAACGTCCTGGAGCGGGCGAGCGCGCGCGAAACTACCGCCCGTGTCGCCGTCGGCGCACTTGCGAAGCAGTTGCTCTCGCCTTTCGGTATCCGCGTGATGGGCTGGGTCGCCGAGATCGGCACGGTGGCGGCCGATCACTCGCGGTTGGCCGCCGAGGAGGTGTTTGCGCGCGCCGAGTCCTCGGCCGTTCGAGTTGCCGACGCCGCAGCGGAGCAGCAGATCATCGCGGCGATCGACGACTCGAAGCGGCGCGGCGACACGCTCGGCGGGGTGGTGGAGGTGGTCGCGACCGGACTGCCGCCCGGCCTCGGCAGCTACGTCCACTACGACCGGAAGATCGATGGCCGGCTCGGCGGGGCCCTGCTCAGCCTGCAGGCGGTGAAGGGCGTCGAGATCGGGCTCGGTTTCCGCATGGCGCGCTTGCCCGGGTCGCAAGTGCACGACGAGATCTTCTTCGACGAGTCCACGAAGGAGTTCGTGCGGCGCAGCAACAATGCGGGCGGCACGGAAGGCGGCATGACGAGCGGTGCGCCGCTCACGGTTCGTGTCGCGTTCAAGCCTCTCTCGACGCTGATGAGTCCGCTCCACTCCGTCGAGCTGCGCTCGAAGAGCGAGGCGGTCGCGACGATCGAGCGCTCGGACGTCTGCGCCATCCCGGCCGCGGCGGTCATCGCCGAAAGCGTCGTCTCGTTCGAGCTCGCTCGTGTGTTCCTCGAGAAGTTCGGCGGCGACTCACTGGTCGAGATCCGCCGGAACTACCAAGGCTATCTAGAGCAAGTCCGTCGGTACTAGTGGCACGCCCGTCCATGAACAATGTCTTCCTCACGGGCTTCATGGCGACCGGCAAGACCCTCGTCGGATCCGCTCTGGCGAAGCGTCTCGGCAGGCCCTTCGTCGACGCCGACGTGGAAATCGAGCGCGAGGCGGGGATGAGCGTCGCCGACATCTTTGGTCGCTTCGGCGAGCCGGAGTTCCGCGCCCGCGAGCGCCGCGCGCTGGAGCGATTGTGTACGCTCGACACCGCCGTGATTGCTACGGGTGGGGGCGCGGTGGTCGATCCCCGAAACCGCGCCGCGATGCGGGCATCGGGAGTGCTCGTCTGCCTGACGGCCGATCCCGATACGATCCTCTGCCGCATCGGGAAGGGCGCCGATCGCCCGCTGCTCGCCGATCGCAACGGCCGCGAGGCGCGGATCCGGAGCCTGCTCGGCGACCGGGCTGCGGCCTACGAAGATGCCGATTTGGTCATCGATACCTCGCGGAGAAGCGCGGAAGCCGTCGCCGACGCCATCGTCGAGTGGCTGGCGGGCGCTCGAGTCGCGCCGGCTCGGGGCGCCTCGAGGTAGCCGTCGTGCACGAGATCCGCGTCGCGCTCGGGGACCGTTCCTATCCGATCGTGATCGGCGCCGGTTTGCTCGCGGGAATGGGTACCCGCGTCCGGGCGGTGGTCGGCAGTCAGGCGATTCGCGCGGCCGTGGTCAGCGATTCGCGCGTGGCGCCGCTCTATGTACCGGCCGTCGCCGCATCGCTTCGCGCGGCCGGCTTCGCCGTGGCCGAAATTCAAATCCCCGAGGGAGAGCAACACAAGAACCTCGCGTGGCTCGCGCTCCTCTATGACAGGTTGATCGAGGCGCACATCGATCGCTCGTCACCGATCGTCGCCGTCGGCGGCGGCGTGGTCGGCGATCTCGCTGGATTCGCCGCGGCTACCGTCCTTCGCGGCGTGCCCTTCGTCCAGGTACCGACCACGCTGCTCGCCCAAGTCGATGCGTCGGTGGGCGGCAAGACGGGCATCAATCACGCGTCCGGGAAGAACCTGATCGGCGCCTTTCACCAGCCGCGTCTGGTCGCGATCGACATCGACACCTTGAAGAGCCTGCCGCGTCGCGAGTACCTCGCCGGACTGGCCGAGGTCGTGAAGTACGGCGCGATCCTCGATCCCGAGCTGTTCGCTCGGGTCGACCGCAACGTACCCGCCCTGCTGCGTCAGGACCCGGCACTCTTGAGTGACGTGATAGCGACCTCGTGCCGGCTGAAGGCGATGGTCGTCGAACGGGACGAACGAGAGGGCGATTACCGGGCGATCCTCAACTTCGGACATACCCTCGGCCACGCGATCGAGACTCTGACCGAATACCGTCGGCTGCTGCACGGCGAGGCGGTCGCGATCGGCATGGTGTGCGCCGCTCGGATGTCGCAGCTGCTGGGGTGGCTGGCCCGGTCCGACGTGGAGCGAATCGAAGGGTTGCTGCGCCGCATCGGCTTGCCGACCGCGGTTCCCTCCGACCTCTCTGCCGATCAACTGGCTCTCGCGGTCGAGGCGGACAAGAAGGCCCGTGGGGGGAAGATCAAGTTCGTTTGCCTCGAAGCGATCGGCAAGACCCGGTTCCAGGCCCTCTCCGCGGCCGAGATCGCCAGAGCGGTGTGTCCCTAGTCCGATTCAGAACACGAATCGGATCAGGAGGGCGCCGATCGCGAACACCACCAAGAAGCTGCCCGCCGCGATGATTGCGAGCTCCGCAATCGTCGGCTGCGAGCGGTCGGCTGCCTGAGACGAGCCGGGCCACTCGGAGCGCCCGGCGGACGGCGCGGCAGCGGGCACCGGCGGGGTCGTGGGCTCCCTCGCGGCCGTGGCTCCGGCGGCGGAGGAGGCTCGCGGGGGGGCGCGAGCGCTGGAGGCTTGGGAGCGATCTCTTCCGCGGCGGGTGCAGGGGGGGGCGGCGGTAGCTCGGTAGGCGTGCCGGTGCTGCTCGGGCGGCTGACTCGTAGCTTTGGTCTCGGTGGGTCGTGCGATCGGCGGCGCCTTCACCGGTGCGAGGCTCGGGATGTCGCTCACGGCGATCGTCTCGTCGGCGCTCGGCTCGTCTGGGGGAATCACGAAGAGAATCTCTACGGCGCCGAGCCGCACGCGGTCCTGATCGTGCAGCTCGCGGGGCGCGCTCAGTCGTTCGCCGTTGACGAACGTCCCGTTGGAGCTGTCGAGGTCCTCGATCGTCACCGCCCTCCCGTGCCGGACGAGCCGAGCATGTCGACGCGACACGGCCCCCGATGCGATGATCCATTGGCAGTCGGTCGCCCGGCCGACGACCACCTCAGGTTCCCGATCAGGCATCTCGAACCGCTGCTGTTCGGCGCCGGCCTCGACCTGAAAGTAGGGCAGTTTCGCCATCAGCAGTACGCTAGCACCACAGTCACATTGTCTGGTGCCCCGTTTTCCTTCGCGAGGTCAATCAGACGCTGGGTGGCTTCCTCGCCGTTCTTGAACTCCCGTAACGTGCTCACGATACCGTCGTCCCCTACTGGACCGGTCAAACCGTCGGAGCAGAGGAGAAAAATGTCCCCGGGAGTCACGTCCAGCAAACGGTGATCTATCGCGACGTCGTTTTCCGCCCCGACCGCGCGCATCAACACGTTCCGCATCGACCCCTCTTCCGAAGCCCACGAATGGTCCCGCGTGAGCTGGACGAGACCTCCTTTCCGATAGCGGTATATGCGGCTGTCCCCGACGTGGGCCACGTGAGCGCGCCCGCCTCGAACCCAAAGGACGACGACGGTCGTCCCCATGCCCGAAAGAGCCGCGTCTTGCTCGGCGGCGGCGCGAACACGCCGATTCGCCAGCCGAATCGAGTCCACGATGAGATTCCGCTCCCGCTGGGCGCGTCCGAACGGCCAGATCGAGTCCGGGCGCTTCAGCCCGTCGGAAATGGTGTCGACGGCGATCTTGCTCGCCACCTCCCCCCCCGCATGTCCACCCATGCCGTCGGCCACGATCGCCAGGCCTAGCTCGGGGTCGGCGAAATAGCTGTCCTCGTTGTTGGTACGGACGAGCCCTACGTCCGTGCGCGCATATAGGATCACGGCGGTCATCTCGGCTCTGCCAAGGCGCCGGTTTACATATCCTCAGTGGGAAGCGCTGAGCAACTTCCGCAAGCGCTCTTTTGCTTCGCGATCGTTAGGGTCGATCGCCAATGCCTGGCGGTAGAGCTCGATCGCGCGATCGCCTTCTCCTTCCCTCTCGAGGCGCACTCCCTGGTAGAACAGCTCCGCTTCGGCCATGGCGCGGTCGCTGGCCACCCCCGAAGCCTGCGCCGCGCGCGCGACGGAGATGCCCAGGTCCTGCGCGAGGTGCCGTGACAGATCCTCTCCAAGCGCGCGCGCCGAGTCGACGCCGCCGTGCACGCTCGATGATTTGAAAATCACCCCGCTCTCGACGTCGACGATGCGGGCGCTGATCTGCAGGATGTCGCCAACGGCCGCAAAATTGCCGAAGATCATCGTCTGGGCTCCGGCGATCTTTCCGAGCTCGAGGCGCCCCTCCTTCGAAGCGAGCGCCGACGACCCGAGTTTTTGCTCTTGGAGAATCTTGAGGAGCTCGCGCCGCTCGACGACTCGGAGCTCCCCGGAGCTTTGCAGCGCGGCCCCCAGCGAATCGGCGAGCCAATCGCTCAAGAAATCGAGCCGTTCATGCCCGGCGACTCCGTCGTTCGCGAACGGGAACACCGCCACGGTCTGGCGACGCAAGCTCACCGCCGGCGGAGCGGGTGAGGTCAACGGTGGCGCGGGCGCGGCCAGCGGCGGGGCGGGTGCGGCCGTCGTCGGTTTCGACGCCGACGAGCAGGCAACGAGCCAGCCACTCACGCTCGCCACCAGCAGCAGCGAATGAAGGGCGGCTCTCATGCGCTTCCTCTCGGGCCCGCATTCACTGCGCGGCCTCGATCAGATGCTGGTCCTTCTTGAAGGTCGCGCCATCCACGGGTTTGGCGTACGCGAATCCGTCCTCGACCTTGGTGACTTCCAACGTTCCGACGGTTTTCTGCTTGTGACCCACCACCTCGCCGTCGACCGTGACGGCCTCTCCGTCTTCCACCACGCGGAAGCGGAGTCCCTGCTGGGCGCCGTGTTTGCGGCCGACCCCGACGATGATCTCGTCGGCCTCGACCGATGCGATCTTGCCCTTGAGGGGATAGTCGGCCTTCAACGTCTTGACGATCTTGTCCGCCACCTGATCGGCGAACGTCCCGACCTGCGCCGGATCGCCGAGGTTGTCCGCCAGGGTGGAGCGAATGTCGGTGGTCTCGGTGTCGATCAACCGCAGTTGCAGCTCGCTCTTCGATTGGTTCGGATAGAAGCCGCCGGTGCCGATGACCGACGCCGCGAGCACGCGGCCGAGTTTGAGCCGTGTGGACGGATCGGCGAGCTCGGACGAGCCGAGCTTCAGCTCGGACAGTAGCTTGTCGATCGTCTCGCGCTCGACGACCTTGATCCGTCCGGATTCTTGGAGCCGCCGGGTGAGGTTCAGCAGGAACGCCTCGTCGAGGCCTTCTCGTGCCAGCGGCCCGAGCCGGTTCTGGAAGTCGATGAACGAGACCACGAGAGCCCGGGGCGACCAGTCGTCGGCCGCAGGCGGCGCCGGCTTGCCCTTGTGAAACGCCTCGACGAGCTCGTTGACGAGCTGGTTCTCGAGCTTCACGCGCTCGAGGTCGAGCTTGGCCTTTTCCTGCTCCTCGACCCGGCGGAGGAGCGTCGCCACGAGCTCGTCCGAGGGGGCGATCGCTCGAGCCGAGGCGAGGGTCTTCTTGGCTTCGTCGAGGCGTCCCGCCTTCTGCAGCGTCGCGCCCTTGTTGCTGCGCGCTTCGACGAGGAAAGGCTCGGCGTTGATTGCCTTGTCATAGGACTTGACGGCGCCCGCAGCGTCACCTTTCTGCCCCGAGACGTTGGCGAGGTCGTTGAACGCCACCCCTTTCTGCCAGGAGAACGTCGAGCGCTTCGCCGTGGTCGCCGCTTCGAATTGACTCGCCGCTTCGCCGAGATTGCCGCGCCGCGCGGCGATCTCGCCGCGAACCACATGCCCGTAGCTCGAATCGGCGGGCACCTTCGCGATCTGAGTTAGCGCACCGTCGAGGTCTCCCTTGCGAAGCTTCACTTCGGCGATCCCTTCGGAGGCCGCAGCGGCTCCTTCGGGTCCGGCGCCCTCCAGGCTCTTGAACTCCTCCTCGGCCCGCTCGAGCTTGCCTTCCTTCGCCAACGCGAAGCCGAGACCCGCGCGCGCGTTCACGTTCTTCGGATCCTCCTTCGCGACCTGCGCGTAAAGCTGGCTCGCCGAGGAAGTGTTGCCCCGCGCGAATTCCTTCTCGGCGACCGCGACCAGCACCTGCTGCACGCCGGCACCACCGCCGGGGATGACCTCGGCGATCGTGCCGCCCGGCGCGATCAGGTAGGTGATCGGCACGACGTTCTCGGCGCCGTATCGCTTCACCGTCTCCTTGGACGGATCCGGGCAGATCGAATAACCGAGGCTCTGTCCGGAGGCGAACTCCTTGAGCTTGTCGGCGCTGTCCGCGGCGACGGCGACCACGTTGAGGCCTTCCTTCGCATGGTCTCGGGCGAGGCCCGCCAGATTGACCGCCAGCTCTCGCGACGGCTTGGAGTCGAGCGAGATGAATGTGAGAATCGCCAAGCCACCCTGCGCGAGCGTTTGCGACGACACGGATTGGCCGCCGACGCTAGTGAGCTCGAACGGCGGCGCAGGGTCCCCTTTGGAGAGCTTGGCCTCAGCGGGGACCGCCAGCGCCAGCGGCGCCGCAAGCGCGGCCGCAGCCCAGAAGCCGTTGGATCGCATTCTCAATCCTCCTTCGCGAGCCTCAGCCGTGCCGCAGAGGAACGCGACGTTGCGGCCGAAACGGAATAAGTGCGTTCTCTCCGAGGCCTTCAGCGGTGCCGCTGACTTATTCCGTTTGAGCCGCAACGTCCCCTTCCTCAGCGCGCCAGCATCGGCAGCTCGATCATGACGTGCTTGTTCGGTTCCACGGTCGTGCTCTGAGTCGCCGGGTAGTACCCTTCCTTGCGGAACTCGATTTCATGGGTTCCGGCCGTCACTTCGGAGGTGTACGGCGTTCGGCCGACGACGTTGCCGTCCACGAAGACCTCGGCGCCCACCGGCTCCGAGACGAACTCCAGGTATGCGACGCCGGCGCCCCGCGCACTCCCGGCCTTACCGCGAGCCAGCAGCACGCCGGCGAGCGCGAAGAGCGCGACGAGCGCCGCGGCGCCGGCGACGAGCAAGCTCGATTTCTTCTTCCGTGCCGGAAGGGCTGCGAGCGGCTCGCCCCGCACGGCAGCGAGCACGCGCCGCAGATCTCCCGCCATGTCCTTGCCACGCGCGTAGCGATCCTCGAGCTTGCGGGCCATCGCGCGCTGGACGATCGCCGAAAGCTCCGGAGAAATGCTCGCGTCGAGCTCGTGCGGCGGCGGCGGGCTCGAGTTCATGATCGAATTCAGTACCGCGGCGAGTGTCTCGGCCTGAAAAGGCTTGCGTCCGGTGAGCGCCTCGTAAAAGACGACGCCGAGGGAGAACAGATCCGAGCGGCCGTCCAGCTTTCCTCCGCGGACCTGCTCGGGCGACATGTAGTGCGGAGTACCGATCATCATGTCGCTCGTCATCGTGGACGCGGCCGTGGTCAGCCGGGCGATTCCGAAGTCAGCGACTTTCACGCTCTGATCGGGCAGAATCATCAGGTTCGCCGGTTTGATGTCTCGATGGACGACCCCGCGCTCGTGCGCGAAGTCGAGCGCCTCGGCGACGACCGCGGCCACCTCGGCCGCGCGCTCGGCCTTGACCTTTCCCTCGCGTGCGATCTCGGCGGCGAACGTGCCTCCTTCCACGAATTCCATGGCCAGGTAGTACCAGTTGCCGTCGCGCCCGGCGTCGTAGAGCGTCACGATGTTCGGGTGGAGCAGCGCGCCCGCCGCCTGCGCTTCGCGTTCGAAGAGGCCCGCCGAAGAGCGTCCCGCGGTTCCGGGCGCCCCGCTCTCGGATCCGTCCGCGGGCAGGACCTTCAGCGCGACGATCCGGCGGATCGTCGGGTCCTGTGCGCGGTAGACGACCCCCATCGCGCCCTGGCCAACCTTGGCGAGGATCTCGTACCGGCCGACCTTCGTCGTCTCGGGCGAGCTCACTGCTTCTTGGCCGCCTGCTCCGCCTGGCGAAGCCATTGCCGGACTTGATCTGCATCTGCGGCCTGTGGAGCGAGCGCCAGGTAGCGGCGATAGTGGTCTGCCGCGAGGCGTCGGTCACCGTGATCGTCGTCGTAGAGGACGGCGAGTCCGTAGTGGGCGGGCGCGTAACTGGGGTTCTGGCGGAGAAGCGCCTCGAATTCTCGTCGTGCGCCGTCGCGATCGCCCGAGGCTCGGTAGGCCTCGGCGAGATTGTTCCGCAGCGCATCGGACCGCGGATCGTGGGGGAGCGCCTCGCGGTACACCTCGATCGCCTCGCGGTACCGCATCGCCCCGTAGAGCAGCGCTCCGAGATTGAGCGCCGCCGGACTGTAACCGGGCCGAAGCCGCAGCGTTTGTCGGTACTCCGCCTCGGCCGCGGAGAGCTGACCCAGCTTCTCCAGCGTCAAGGCCAAATTGTAGTGGGCTTCGAGAAGCGCCGGGTCGAGCTCGACCGCGGTTCGGTAGAGCGTCAGCTTCTTTTCGGGGACGGATTCGACGACGGCCCGGTTGAACGCCTCGTACGCGTCGCGCTCGTGCGCGACTTGCTCGACCAAGGCCGATCCGAGGTCGGCAGGCAACGCGAAATGAATCCGTTCGCGCCCGGCCGCCGTGCTCTTGATTATGCCTACGACCCTCCCGCGCGAATCGAAGAGCGGCCCGCCGCTCGAGCCGGGATTCACCGGAACGTCCGTCTGGATGAGGGGATAGCCGAGATCGCTCGCGCGAATCGAGCTCACCACACCGCTCGTCACCGAGAAATCGAAGCCGAGCGGACAGCCGATCGTGAGGACCGCGTCACCCGTGTGCACGTCCTGCAAAGTGCCGAACTTGACCGGCGGCAATTTGAGCCCGGTGAGCCCGAGCAGTGCTATGTCCGCGTTCTTGTTGCCGAGTCGCTCGAGTTGCGCGCGAAACACACGCCCGTCGCGGAGCTTGATCCTTAGATTTGTGGCGGCGCCGATCTCGTGCGCGGTCGTCATCACGGTATCGCCCGCGCCGACGACGAACCCGGAGCTTTCAAAAGAGCCTCCCGGCACCTCACCCACCACGCATACGGTCGAGGCCATCAGCCGATCGACCGGGACCTTCTCCGCCGCGAGAGCCGACCCGCCAAACAACAGCCAGGCCGACATGGCCCACGCGTGCGCCCGCTTCTTCACGGCCTCTGCTATAGCTTCCACGCGGGACGACCCCGACGCAAGGCGAGCGGCTGTATCCGAGTGCACGCACCTGTATCTGCGCGCCGACACGGAACCTCGGGACCGTCGCGGTTCTCCATCGCTTCATCGTCGTGTACATGTCAACTATCAGGTTCCGTGCCAAACACGGCGTGGACGACTTGTTTGACAACCCCGGCGCGAAACGCCTAAGCAGCGCGCATCCGAGGGAGATCTCATGCGCCAGCACTACCGGTGGATCGTCGGGGCTTGGGTGTTTGCCGTGGCGTGTGCCGGCGGACCTGCGCTGTGTGAAGATGCGACGCTGGCCCCCGGCCCTTCGAATCCTCAAGAAGAGAAGCAGGTGGCGGAGGGGGTCACGCGGGCGGAGCGCCAGGGAGCGTTGAAGGCAGGGGAGGATTTGTACAAGCGAGGGGAATATTCACTGTCGCTGGAGAGGCTGCAGACGGCGCTCCAGAACGATCCGCGCAGTAGCGAGGCGCTGCTGTTCACGGGCCTTGCCGAGCTTCGGCTGGACGATCCGAAACAGGCGGCGGTGGCGTGGGGCCGGTTGGAGGAGGTTTCGACCGACCCGCGGCTCGTGCAGGACGTTGGACGAATGCGGACAATCGTGCTGCGCGAGGCGAGCGAGCGAGCGGCGAAGGAGGCGGTGGCCCAGGAGAAGCGGCTTAGCAGCGAGGCGACCGATCCACACGCGGTAGCGGTGGCGACGTTCCGCAACGCAGGGACGGCGCAGTACGCTCCGCTAGGCAAGGCGATGGCAGCGATGCTGATCGACAATTTGAGCGCGCTGCCGGGGGTGAAGGTTCTGGAACGAGAGCAGGTCGAGGCGCTGGAACAGGAGGCGAAGCTCGCTGGGAGCGGGTTGGTGGAGAAGGGGACGGCGGTGCGAGCGGGAAAGCTCTTGCGAGCGGGGCGAGTGACGGCGGGGAGCCACGCAGATTGGACCGCGAGCCCGACGCACCTGAAGCTGGATGCGTTGCTGGTGGCGGTGGATCGGGGGCAGGTGATCGCGGAGGGCAAAAGCGAGGCGCTGGCGAGCGAGTTCTACAAGCTGGTGCCGGCGGTGGCGACGACCCTCGCCGCTGGGCTGAACGAGCCGGTGAGCAGCCTCGGGACCGAGCAGAAGCAGAAGCTCGAGAACCCCCACACGCAGAGTCTGGACGCCGTGGTGGCGTTTGGGCAGGCGCTCGACGGGCTTGATCATCACGACAGCGATGCCGCGCTGAAGGCGTGCAAGGAAGTTGAGAAGGCGGATCCGAATTTCCAGTTGGCGAAGAAGAAATGCGCGGCCGTGCCGCTGACGTGGCTGACGATGGACGGGGTGGTGACCGCGATGGAGCCGACGGCGTTTGCGATGGCCGGGCTCGGAGCCGGCACGACGTCGTATGTGGGGCCTGCAGTGGCTGGACTCCTGGTGGCGGGAGGGATCGCGGGGGGGGTGTACGCGGCGACGAGCGGAGGCGGCGGTGGAGGAGGAGGCAACGGTGGGGGCACCGGAGGAGGAGGCACCGGAAACAATCCACCCGGGTTGAATGGAGTGGGTGATCGGACGGTAGCCGCGGGCCAGACGGCGGCGATCGACATGACGTGTCGGGATCCCGACGGGACGACAACCACGATCGCGGCCGGCAATCTGCCGCCCGGAGGGAGCTTCAATCAGACGAGCGGAAATCCCTCGACGGCTCGGTATCGACAGACGACCAATCAAAGCGAGGTGGGGCAGAGCTTCCCGGTTACCTTCACCTGCACCGACAGCGGCACTCCGCCCGCCACTGTTTCGGCGAATGCCACCATCCGCGTCCTGCAAGCCGCACCGCCGACGCCGACGCTGACGCCTACGCCGTTGCCGACGCCGGTCCCGTGCACGCAGACCGATCAGGTGCCGTCTCACGGCTGTCCTGCGAGCGGCAGTACCTCGCAATGCTGCACCGGAACGTGCGAGCTCACCACCTTCGACAACTGTCAAGTCGAGAGATGCTGCGTGCCTCCCGGGGGGCGCTGTAGCGACGACGGAGAGTGCTGCCGCGGCGCCTGCCGGCCCCCCGGGACGTGCGTCACGACCGGCGCTTGTAGTTGAGCTCCCGCATGCCCTTCCGCGGCGAAAGACACCTGAGAGCGCCGTGAAGCGTCTCGGTCGCTTGGCGGTCGCGTTCTCGCTCGTCGTCGGTGCGAGCGTCCATGCCGCGCCGCTCGATCTCACCGCGTGTGTTCGGCTCGCGCTCGCCCACAATCCCGACATCCAGGACGCCGCCGACTCCGCCGTGTCCGCCGTCATCGGCCGAGACGTTCCGCTCGCGGACTATCATTTCAAGCTCGTGCCGTCGGTGAGCGGCGGCCTGCAAGGCGCGAACAACACGAACCAGCAATACCAAGCCGAGCTCAGCCGAAAGCTCCTGCTGACCGGCACGGAGATCGGCGTGAGCGGCGGCACGAACGTTTACTCCTCGGTGCCGCAGACGACCGTTCCCTATCTCACGGAGACGCGCCTCACCCTGGCGCAGCCGCTCTGGCAGGGCCGCTCGCGGTTGGAGAACAGCGACCGCATCGACGATGCCGATCGCCGGATCGCCTCGGCGAAGCACGCGCTGGAGACCGCCCGCGAGGACCTGATGTTGGAGGTGACGCACGGCTTCTACGACGTCGTGCGCGCCGAGGAACTCGTGCGCGTGGCGACGCTCTCGCTCGACCGCGTCTCACAGCTCGACCAGATCGCCCGCGCCAAGCTCGGCATCGGCGCGGTCTCGAAGATGGACGTCTTTCGCACCGAGCTCCACACCACGCGCCTGAAGAACGCGCTCGTCGAGCAGCAGGCGCGCCGCGACGCGGCGCTCGACCAGCTGCGCGGGCTCCTCGGCCTTCCCGCGGACGTGCCGCTCGAGGTCGACACGCGTTCCGCCGGCGCGCCGGGGGGCGGCACCAACCCGACGGCGGACACGTCGCGAGACTTCCTGCCGAACTCCGTGGATTTGGAGCGCCCCCGGGAGCTACCGTCGAAGAAACGGCGGATGACGCGCTCACCCGACGTCCCGAGGTCGCCGAGGCTCGCGAGCAGGTCACCGACGCCGAGCGCAAGGCGCTGCTCGCACACTACAAGATCTGGCCGGCGGTGAACCTGGTGGGGTCTTACGCGCAGATCGGAACCGGCAACAACTTCGAAGAATCTTCGCATCTCGGAAGGACGGAATGGCTGGTGGGCGTGAGCTCGACCACGCCCCTCGACCGCACCGACGAGCGAGTCGCCGCGTCGCAGGCGGAGATCGCGCTACGAGGTCGAGAGCGCCGGTATCGAGCGCTCCGCGAGCAAGTGATCCGCCAGGTACGGGACGCCTGGCGCCAGCTCGATCGCGCGCGCGCGGAGCGGACGCTCGCGGCGGAGATCGTCGCGCAGACCGAAAAGCAGACCGAGCTCGCGCGCTTCCGCTACGAGAAGGGAGTGACCGACAACTTCGATCTCGTTCAGGCGGAGACCGAGCTCACCGAGGCGCGCAGCGGCCAGGTGCTCGCGGCGATCGACGAGGTGCTGAGCGCCGCGCAACTGCGCCGCGTCGCGGGAACCCTCGGCGACGCGTTCGCCGTTCCGGACGGAAGCCACGATGGAACGGGGGACTAGACGATCGATCACCCTCTTCGCGGCAGGCTCGCTGCTGCTCGCCGTCGGTCTCGTCTCGCGCGGTCGCGACGGTGGCCGAGAAGCCGCGATTCCCGTGGCGGTCGCCGAGCGCGGCGATCTCGACGTGACGCTCGTCGAGCCCGGAACGCTCGCCGCCGCTCGCTCCGTGACGATCGCGTCCGAGATCCGCAGCAACCGCGCGAAGATCGTCTCGCTCGCCGCCGACGGGACCTGGGTGAAGCCGGGTGACGTCGTGGTCTCGTTCGACCCCACGCCGTTCGAGGAGGAGCGGGACAAGGTCGCCGCCGAGCTCGCCGACGCCGAGGCGACGGCGAGCCGGGCGGAGCAGGAGCGGAAGCTCGCGGTCGCCAAGGCCGACGAAGCGCTCGAGTCGGCGCGTCATGCCCAGAAGATCGCGGCGCTGAATCTCGAATCGTACGAGAAGGGAAACGGCGCGCTCAACGTTCGCGAAGCGGAGGTGCGCGCGGCCGACAGCGGAGCCGAGCTGGAGCGTGCGCGGCGCGACCTCGCCGACTTGGAGCAAATGTTCCAGAAGGGCTTCGTCAGCGAGGCGGAGCTCGCGCGCCAGCGCTCGCGAGTCGCCGACATCGAACGACAGAGCCACCTCCAGAGTGATCGGCTGAAGGCGGCGCGCGAGGTGATCTTTCCCCGCGATCTCGAGCGGGCGAAGAGCGAGCTCGCCGAGGCGAGGGACGAGGTCGCCCGCACCGAAGCGGTCCTCTACCACTCCCACGAGTTCTACCGTGCCGCGGTCGAGTCCGCGGACCGCAAGGTGTCGAACGCGCGACAGGCCCTTGCGCGAGCGGAAGAAGAGCTCAAGAAGACGGCGCTCCGCTCCCCCATCGAAGGGTTTCTCGTGCTCCAAGACATCCCGCTCGACACCGGACGCCGAAAACCGCAGGTGGGGGACTCGGTGTGGAGCGGCCAGCCGATCGCGACGATCCCCGATCTCTCGCAGATGGTGGCGCTCACCCGCATTCGCGAGATCGACCTGCACCGCATCCGCGCGGGCCTGACGGCGCGGCTCGATCTCGAGGCGTATCCCGACCTGCCGATGAACGGGCGCATCGATTTCGTCGGCAGCCTCGCGGAGGCGAGCGCGGATTCGCCGTGGAAATTCTTCTCGGTGCGGCTCCTCGTCGATCGCACCGATCCGCGGCTTCGTCCCGGCATGTCGGTGCGGGTGTCGTTCCTGCTCGATTCGGCGCGCGCCGTGGTGGTCGCTCCGGCCGACGCGATGTTCTCCTGCGCGGGGCGGAGCTGCTGCTACGTCCGGCGCGACGGCGAGATCTGGGAGCAGCCGGTGACGCTCGGGCTCGCCAACGAGACGCAAGTCGAGGTGAAGAGCGGAGTCGCCGCCGGCGACGAGCTCCTGCTCGCGGTCCCGCAAGGCGCCGTCCGCCGCCGCGAGGCCCCAGTCCCGAGCGCGTGATCGGCGCCGATCATCTCTGCGGGATGCCGCTTCTCTCTCTGCAAGGGGTCTCACGCACATACCCTCGTGAGGACGGCGACGTGCGCGCTCTCGACGCGGTTGCGCTCACGATCCAGCGGGGGGAATTCGTGGCCGTGACGGGTCCTTCGGGGTCGGGAAAGTCGACGCTGCTGCACGTTCTTAGCCTGCTCGACACGCCGAGCGCGGGACGCTACGAGCTCGATGGCGTCGACGTCTCGATGCTCGGCGACACCGAGCGTGCGCGGCTGCGAAATCGGAGAATCGGCCTCGTCTTCCAGGCCTTTCAGCTCGTCCCGCACTTGACCGTCGCCGAGAACGTCGAGTTACCGCTCGTTTACCGCGGTCTCGACCGCAAGCTCCGGGTCGCGCGATCGCGCGGGGCGCTCGAGCGCGTCGGACTCGGGCGGCGCTTGACTCATCTCCCCGACGAGCTCTCTGGAGGTGAGCAGCAGCGCACCGCGATCGCGCGCGCGCTGGTCGCCGATCCCGACGTCCTCTTGGCCGACGAGCCGACCGGAAACCTCGACGAAGCGGCGACGGACGGCGTGCTCGGCCTCTTCCGCGACGCCCATCGGGCCGGGACGACCGTCGTGGTCGTGACTCACAACGCGCGAGTCGCCTCTCGAGCAGATCGCCGCTACGAGATGTCGGCGGGACGACTTCGTCCGGCGCAGCCGATCTCCGAGTCCTCTGCGGGCTCATGAAAATCGGCGATCTCGTCCACGACGCTACACGAGGCGTGCGGCTGCATCGGGTACGCTCGGGGGTCACCGCGGCCGGCTTCGCGGCCGGCGCGGCCGCCGCCGTCGCCCTCTTCGCGATCACAGGCGGCGCGCGGGCGGAGATCCTGCGACGTCTGGCGGCGCTCGGCATCGATCTCGTCGTCGTCCGCCCCGTCGGCGAAGCGGCGCCCGGTTCGCCGCCGGCGCTCACCTTCGGTGACGCGGATTCCTTGAGCCGGACGCTCCGCTTCGTCCGCGCGGTGGCTCCGGTGCGGGCGGTCGATTCGAGCATCCTGCTGCCGACCGAGCGCGTCAGCGTGCGCGCGATCGGCACGACCGCCGAGTTCTTCGCGCTGCGGCGACTGCGCTTTCAACGCGGACGGGCGTTCGACGCCGCCGAGGTCGCGCGAGGCGATCCGGTCTGCGTGCTCGGCTCCGAGGCGGCGCGCAGATTCGTCGCCTCGGGCGAAGTGTACGGCTCTCTCGTCAAGGTGGGCGGAAACTGGTACCGGGTGATCGGCGTGTTGGCTGCGGAATTCCGTGGTGGCGCGGAGTGGGCTGGCGAGGGAACGAATCCCGGGAGAGAGATCTACCTGCCGATCACCAACACGTTCGGGGCTGACGCCTTTCGGCGTCAAGCACTCTCCGAAGCTTGGCTGGCGATCGATTCGGGTGTGGACCCCGAAGCCGCCGCCGCGATCGTCGAGCGCGTCCTCGAGCAACGGCACGAGGGAAAGCAGCACTTCGAGGTCTCGACCGCCGCGCGCCTGCTGTCGGAGCATCGCGCCACTCGCGGCTTGCTCAACCGGCTGCTCTTGCTGGTGTCACTCGCCGCGTTCGCGCTCGGCGGCGTCGGCATGACGACCGCTTCGTTTCAAAACGTGCGCAGCCGCATCCGCGAGATCGCCATACGGCGCGCCGTCGGGGCGCGACGGTCGGAGGTGCTCGCGCAGTTCGTTCTCGAGGGTGTCGTGCTCGCCTCGATGGGAGCGGTCTTCGGCATCGCCGCGGGAATCGCCGGATCCGCCGTCGCGTCCTGGACGAGCGATTGGCCCTGGATGCTGTCGCCCCTCGAGGCGGCTCTGACCTTCGCGCTCGCGATCGCCATCGCGGTTTTGTCCACGCTCTATCCCTCCGCGTACGCCGCCGCGCTCGATCCGGTCGTGGCGTTGAGGCTCGAGCGGTGAGCTCCGAGAAGCCGCGCCGGCTCGGCCGCTACGAGCTCCTCGAGCTGCTCGGCCACGGCGCAATGGGCGTCGTCTACAAGGCGCACGACGCGTTTCTCGACCGAACCGTCGCGGTGAAGACTTACCGACAGGACATCCCGATCACCGAGAACGTCCGCCGGCGCTTCGAGCGCGAGGTGCGCACCGCGAGCAAGCTCAACCACCCGAACATCGTGGTCGTCTACGACGGCGGCCTCGAGCAGGACGTGCCTTACCTCGCGATGGAGTTCATCGAGGGCCCGACCCTCGCGACAGAGCTGACTCGCCGTGGGCGCCTCCCGACGAACGAGGCGCTGGCGATGCTGGCCGGGATCGCGGACGGTCTCGCGTTTGCGCATGCGCATGGGGTGGTTCATCGCGATTTGAAGCCGGCGAACATCCTGCTCGCCGGCGGCCGCGATCCCAAAATCGCAGACTTCGGCGTCGCCAAGCTCATGAGCGGGGAGGCCGCGGGGACGACCGCGCCCGTCGGCACGCCGAGCTACATGGCGCCGGAACAGATCGAGGGCAAGCCGGTCGACGCGCGCAGCGATGTTTTCGCTCTAGCGATCCTCGCTTACGAGCTCCTCGTCGGCCGGCCGCCGTTTACAGGCGAAGGCTTTACGGCGGTCCTGTTCCAGATCATGAACGCCGAGCCCGAACCGCCTAGCCATCTCGATCCGCGTCTACCCGTGGCGCTCGACCGGGTGCTGGCGCGAGCGCTCGCGAAAGACCCGAAGCAACGGACCCGAGACGTCGCCACCTTCGTCGCGGAGCTGCGAGAGGCGTTCGCACCCGAAAAGGCATTGCCGGTGACGGCGCCTGCTCCAGCCGGGGATCTGCAAGCTCCCCTCGAAGTCGGCGACTTCCAGGCTTTCCGCGACCTCGCACCGCGCGGCCGAAAATCTTCGCTGGTGGGGCCGGTGATCGCAGTCGTGAGCTTGCTGATCGGCGTGCTCGCGCTGGTCGTCTATCTGCGGAGCCCCTGGCGAGCGCCCGCTCCCGCGGTGGAGGCGACGCCGGCGCCGATCGCAACCGAAGCTCCACCGGCCGAGGCGCCCACGTCGGCGCCCGCCCCGACAGCTCCCCGGCCCTCGCCACGCCCCGCCGAGCGACCGACCGAAGCGCCGCAGCCGCAGCCGACGCGCGTCCGCGCGAAGCCCACTTCTGCGCCGACCGTACGCCCGCAGCCTACCCACCCGCCGCCGACGGCCCCGCCGCAACAGAAGCCGACCGTGGAATTGCGGTCCGTCGAGCCGACGGCCGCACCAGTTGTACCGCCCGCAGCAGCCGAGAGCCCCACGATCGACGTGATTTCCGATCCGCCGGGAGCCGAAGTCCTCGTCAACGGCGTGGTGAAGGGCCGAACCCCCCTCCGCATCTCGGATCTCGATCCCGGGAGCTACGATTTCGAGGTGCGCAAGGACGGCTACAACCCCTACAAGAAGACCGTCCCACTCGAGTCGGCATCCGACTACACGATGAAGGTCAGTCTGCCGACGACGGTCAACTCGCTACGGATTCTCTCGCAGCCGCCGGGAGTCACGGTGAAGGTGAACGGCGAGCTCAAGGGCCAGACGCCCCTCACTCTCGGCCAGTTGCCGAGTGGCCACTACGAGGTGACCGCGGAGCTCGAGGACTATCCGCAGCAGACGATCGGCGTCGACCTGAAAAACGGCGAGCTCCAGGAGGTCCGGTTCACCTTTGGGCCGAAATGAAGACGCCGACCCCTGGAATCCTTGACTGGGCGGCAGAGAACCCAATAGAGTACGTACGACCCGAAGGCGGAAGAAGGAGGAAGAATAATGGGCAAGGGTAGGATCTTCGGGAGCATCGCTTTATTCGCATTCATCGTCGCCGCCGCTTCGTGGAGCGCGTGCGGTAGCTCGAACGACCAGGGCATCTCCTTCCGCTCTCTCGGCTACTTCGCGGACGGCACCGGTACGACCGGTCAAAGTGCCACCTGCGCTTCACTGACCAACGACACCCAGGTGCCCACCGTAAACGCAGACGGCACGCTGAACGGCGGATTCCTCGGGCTGCAGAACAGCATGCTCCAGGGGATCAATCTCGATTTCGTGAATCTCTCGTACCGAGTGAACGGCTCCTCGCTGTCGATCCCATCAGACGTGTTCGCGCTCGGCGGGCGGCTCGGTCCGGCAAACAGCTCCGAGAGTAGTCCACCGACGATCTTCGCCCAGATCCTCATCGTTTCGCCGGCGATCATACAGTTCCTGAACCAGAACCGAAACCGCCTGCCACAGCCGCCCTTCTCGATGGTCGTCTTCACGACTGCGACTGGCACGGCTGACAATGGCGACGTGTTCACGACGCAAACCGTGAACTTCCAGGTGATCTTTGTCGACAATACGTGTGCACCGCCCACGCCGGTCCCTCAGGCCGGTAGCGAAGGCGAAACCGGAGGCGGAACGACGACGGGGTAGGGGGTTGTATGAGGAGAACCATGAAACACACGCTCGGCGTTGGTCTGTTCTGCGCGACGACTGGGCTCGGGTTGGCGATGATCGCGATCTACTCGTCGTGCGGGGGTACGGATGGTGGTACGAGCGCCTCGGAGGCGGCGGCCCAAGTCGTGAACCCGAGTTGTCAACAAGCAGGGCCGAACCAGAGTGGCGGAAATTGTCTGACCTTGACCGCCAACAACCCCGTGCCCGCCGACGGGGCGACGATCTCGGGATTTCGAGCGTCCTTAGTTAACGGCAGCGGCGGACCGATATCAGGCGTCCAGATCTGCTTCCGGTTCGAGGACGCCGGCGTCGCCAATATCACCGAGCCGACGGACGGTTGCGGCTTGACGGACGCGAACGGCAACGTCTCGGGACAATTCCAGGACGGTGCCCAAGACGGAAGCTTCGTTCTGATCGCCGAGGCACCGCCGGGATTCAACCTCCAAGCGCGGAAGACGATCGGCTTCTTCCCGACGACACGCGGGGTTCCTCCGGGTCTGGCCTGCTCCACTGGTGGCCAGTGCGCCAGCGGTGAGTGCAGCAGCGTGACGAGCATATGCCCGAGCGGTCCGTGTTGCCTGGCCGCCGCAGGGGATCCCTGCAACTCCAGTGGAACGGCCAATTGCGCTTCGGGCCTCATCTGCCTGAACGGCAGTTGCGCGGTCCCGCCGACGCCCGTGCCGCTCAACAACGGTGCAAGCTGCAGCACGAGCTCTATCTGCCAGAGCGCTTGTTGCTGCGACGCGGCCGGTAATCTATGTCAGCCGAGCACGACGTGTCAGGGGCTGTCGGGAAGCTGCATTTGATAAGAACGACCTGCGTCAAATAGATGCGACAGAAGCGAAGGGCCGGCTCGTCCGGCCCTTCGCTTCTGTAGAATGCGATGGAACGAATCCTCCTGCTCCACGGCCCGAACCTGAACATGCTCGGGAGGCGGGAGCCGGGCATCTATGGCCGCCAGACGCTAGACGACATCGTCGGCTTAGCGCGCGCGCTCGCCGCGGAGCTGGGCGTCGGGGTCGAGAGTCACCAGTCGAACGCCGAAGGCGAGCTCGTGACCCGCATCCAGCAAGCGCCGGCTCACTTCGATGCCATCGTGCTCAATGCGGGCGCGTACACGCACACCTCGATCGCGCTCCGCGACGCCGTGCTCGCCGCGGGCCTGCCGGTCGTCGAGGTGCACATCTCGAACGTCTACAAGCGGGAGGAATTTCGCCACCGCTCGCTCCTCGCCGACGTCGTCGAGGGGCAGGTGATCGGCTTCGGCGCCGAGAGCTACCTCCTCGGCCTCCGCGCCGCGGTGTCGGTTCTGCGCAGCCGACAGCCCCTGCCGCCGCGGGCGCGGCCGGCGCGCAAGCGCTCGACGCGGTAGGTATGTTCAGCAGCGCGCTGGCGGATGCCCACTTTCTGCGTCCACCCGGATGACCGCCCCACGCTCACTCGGCGTCCATGCTGGCCGGTACTCGGGTCAGAGATCTCTGTCGACGACGTTTTGGCGCTTGAAGTAGCTCGTAGCCCTTGCGCCCTCAGGTTGAGGCCCACAACCAAACTGGATAGACTCCCGCGGTCCATGGGGCGGGCCGCTAAACGCGATGCGCAGAAGACCGCGCCGGCGGTAGGGGAGCACGGCATCAGCGTTCACGATGTGAGCGCCCTCATCCGATTGATGGACGAGAACCACCTCGCGGAGATCGAGATCGAAAGTCACGGGTCGAAGATTCGGCTGGTGAAGAATCGACCCCACGCGCAGGGCGGCGTGAATTCCGGGGCCGCGGAGCCACTATCCCCGCCCGGAGCGGCCGCCGAGCATCACGTACCGGCGCAGGACCGCGCGCTCGACCACTGCAAAGCGATCATATCGCCGATGGTGGGTACGTTTTACCGCGCGCCGAGCCCCGACGCGCCGCCTTTCGTCGAGGTCGGATCGGTCGTCGAAAAGGGCGACACGTTGTGCATCATCGAGGCGATGAAGATGATGAACGAGATCGAGGCCGAATTCCGCGGCAAGGTCGCCCGGGTCGTTGCGGAGAATGGCCAAACCGTCGAGTACGGTGAATCTCTGTTCATGATCGAGCCGCTGTGAAAAGCCCGCAGGTGTATTGACAGCTGTCCGATAGGTTAGTATCTGGGTCCGGCCACTAACCGAGCGGTTCGCTAGATGGCCTGGGCAGTAGCTAACTCGAATCTGGCGCTGGTGAAGTACTGGGGGAAGGGGGACGAGGGCGCCAACCACCCCGCCAGCGCGAGCCTGTCGGTAACCCTAGACGCACTCACCACTGCGGCCGAGGTGCACTTCTCTCAGGAGCTCGCCGACGATCATGTCGAGGGTCTTCCACGTTCCGCGGAGATGAAGGTCCTGCGCTTCCTCGAGCGCTTTCGCACCACCTTCGGTGTTCCCGGCCACGCTGCGGTCTTCCTCGCCTCCAACTTCCCCGTCGCGGCCGGCTTGGCGTCTTCAGCATCTACGTTTGCCGCTCTGTCGAAGGCTGCGGCGACCGCCGCCGGGCTCACGTTGGGGGATGCCGAGCTGGCGGAGATCGCGCGCACGGGATCGGGGTCTGCGTGCCGATCGATCTACGGGGGGTTCGTCGAGTGGCGCCCGCAGGGCGGAGGCAGCGTCGTCGAGCCGATCGCCGTGAGAGAGCACTGGCCGCTTCGCATTCTCGTCGCCGTGACGTCGGAAAAGCCGAAGGCCGTCGGGTCGAGCGAGGGCATGCGCCGTACGGCGGCTACGTCACCGTACTATGCCGCCTGGCTCCGCTCCGGCGTGGACGATCTCGCCGAGGTGCGCGCGGCGATCCAAGCGCGCGACCTCTCCCGTCTCGGACGAGCCGCGGAGCGGAATTGCATGCGCATGCACGCGGCGGCGATGGCGGCTACGCCGCCGCTCGTCTACTGGGAGCCGGCGACGCTTGCCGCGATGCGTCGCGTCTGGGAGCTTCGCAGCCGCGGCATCGAGGCTTACTTCTCGATTGATGCTGGACCGCAGGTGAAGGTCCTCTGCGGGACCGACGACGCCGAGGCGGTGAAGGCGGCCCTGGTCGCCGTGCCCGGCGTGGTCCGCTTGCTATCGTCGCAGCCGGGCGACGGAGCGCGCATCGTGGATCGTCCGCCGCCCTGGGCGGTTCGGGGAGCGGGCTCGCCGCCGCGACGGGCGGCGTCATGACCGAGCTCGAGGTCCGGGCGCCGGGGAAGCTCTTCGTGATGGGCGAGTACGCAGTGCTGCACGGCGGCCGCGCTCTGGTTGCGGCGATCGACGCGGGCATCTCCTGCCGCACCGAGTCGGCCTCGACCTGGCGTCTTTCCGCTCCCGATCTCGGCGTCGATGGAACGCTCGCCGAGCTGTCCGGAGATTCGCGGTCGACCCTGGTCAGCGCGGCGGTGGCGGCCGCCCGCGACGAATTCCATCTCGCGATCCCGCTCCGGTTCACCGTGCTCGGGACGTGCCCGGCCTCGCGACGAAAGTACGGGCTCGGGGGGAGCTCGGCGAGCGTCGTCGCGATCCTGGCCGCGGCAGCGGCAACCGTGGGAGAGGATCTGGAGGCGAAACGGATACGCGATCGATTGTTCCGCCGAGCGTTCGCCGTTCATCGCGAGCATCAGCGCGGACGCGGCAGCGGCGCCGACGTCGCGGCGAGCGTCTTCGGCGGATGGGTCGACTACGCGGCCGCGGAGGGTGGCCCCCGCATCTCGGCCGCGGTGCCGCCGCCGGGCATCCGTCTCGCGGCAGTGTGGAGCGGGGTGGCGCGCGATACGGCGCGCGCGATCGAGGTGTCCGACGGGGGGCGTGCGCTGTCCCGTCTGCGTGCGATCCTCGAGCGCTTCTGGGTGGCGGTCGCCGCGCAGGACCGGGTCAGGTTTCTTTCCGAGATCGACGCCTACGGTGCCGCGCTCGAGGAGCTCGCGGGAGGATCGCCGGGCGCGCAGCGCATCAGCCAGCTGGTGGGGGCAGCCCGCGCGTGCGGGCTCGCGGCCAAGGGCTCGGGTGCGGTCGGCGGGGATTGTGCGATCGCGATCACGTTCGATCCCGGGCGCCTGCCTGCCGCAGAGGAGCAATGGCGCACACTGGAGGCCGAGCCGCTCGCGGTGTCGATCGACAGCCGCGGGGTTCGCCGTGAGGATAGTCATGCGTGACGCGTCGATCGAGCGCCGAAAGCGCTCGCACCTCGACCTCTGCGCGAGCGCGGACGTCGAGCATCGCGAGAAGACGACCCTCCTCGAAGAGGTCGAGCTCGTCCACGATTCGCTGTCGGGCGTGGACCTCGCCGAAGTGGACCTGTCGGTCGAATTTCTCGGACGGCGCCTCCGCGCGCCGTTCCTGATCACCGGCATGACCGGGGGCACGGCCGATGCGGCGGCGGTGAACCGCGATCTCGCCCGCCTCGCGGAGAAATTCGGCATCGGCTTCGGGCTGGGAAGCCAGCGGGCGATGCTGCGTCGGCCCGAGCTCGCCGCGACGTACTCCGTCCGGCGTGAAGCGCCGACGACCTTGGTCCTGGCCAACCTCGGCCTCACCCAGGCGGCGGAGACGGCGAGCGCGGAGATCGCCCGCCTCGTCGAGATCGTCGGCGCCGACGCGCTCTGCTTGCACCTCAATCCGGCGCAGGAGCTCGTGCAGAAAGAGGGCGATCGCAAATTCTCCGGCGGACTCGGCGCGCTCCAGCGAATCGTCGCGGAGCTCGACGTCCCGGTGATCGTCAAAGAGACCGGATGCGGCATCTCGGCCAAGGTCGGTCACCAGCTCGAGCAGGCGGGCGTGCGTTACGTCGACGTGTCCGGAGCCGGGGGAACCTCGTGGGTCCGTGTCGAGGATCTGCGCGGCGACGCGCGCAGTCACGCGCTCGGCGAGCTCTTCCGCGACTGGGGCATCCCGACCGCCGCGTCGCTGGTGCAACTGCGCGCGACAGAGCTCGTGTGCATCGCCAGCGGCGGCATCCGCAACGCTCTCGATGCAGCCAAGGCGCTGGCACTCGGAGCCGAGATCTGCGGCTTCGCATTGCCGGTCTTCCGCTCCTATCGCTCCGGCGGCCTGGAAGCGGCGAACGCGTTCCTGGAACAGACGATCGAGGGCCTGCGCGTGGCGATGGTGCTCACGGGCTCGCGTACGTTGCGGGAGCTCCGCCAGACGCAGGCCGTGCTCGGGCCGCGCCTCGAGCGTTGGGAGCAGAAGGAGGAGCCACGATGACCTCGCGACTTCCCGGATTTCACCGCCTGCCGCGGGAGGCACGCCTCGCGCTACTCGCCGAGACGATCGGTCTGTCCGAAAGCGAGCACCGACTGCTCGCCGACACCGAACCGCTGGCGCTCGACACGGCAGACAGCATGATCGAGAACGCGATCGGCGTCTTCGGTTTGCCGCTCGGCATCGCAGCGAACTTCCTCGTCAATCGCCACGATTACCTGGTGCCGATGGTGACCGAAGAGCCGTCGGTCGTGGCGGCGGCTTCAAACGCCGCGCGCCTCGTCCGCGCCGGTGGCGGCTTCACGGCAGAGGCGGACGAGCCGCTGATGATCGGCCAGATTCAGCTGATCGACGTGCTGAATCCGGAAGCGGCCGTGGCGCGACTGTCTGCCGAGACCCCGCGGCTCTTGGAGGTTGCGCGACGGCTGCAGCCGCGGATGGTTGCGAGGGGCGGCGGGGCACGCGAGATCGAGGTCGAGATCGCCGCCGACGGTTCCGTCGCCGTGCACGTCATCGCCGACGTCGGAGACGCGATGGGCGCCAACGCGATCAACACCCTGATGGAGGGTCTGGCACCGGAGGTGGCGGCGATCACGGGCGGCAGCGTCAACCTGCGGATTCTCTCGAATCTCTCGGACCGTCGGTTGGCGCGCGCGCAGGCGGTGATCCCGTTCGATATCCTCGCGGTCGAGGGTATGTCGGGTGAGACCGTCGCGCGCCGCATCGAGAGCGCGTCCAACTTCGCCGGTGCGAGCCCGCATCGCGCCGCGACCCACAACAAGGGGGTGATGAACGGCATCGACGCCGTGGCGATCGCCACCGGCAATGACTGGCGGGCGATCGAGGCCGGGGCACACGCGCATGCCGTGCGCGACGGGCGCTACGGACCGCTTGCGGTGTGGAGGGTCGAGGCGGGCGCGCTTCACGGCGCGCTCGAGTTACCGCTCGCCGTCGGTACCGTCGGCGACCGGATCCGCATCAATCCGCGGGTGCAGCTCGCGCTGCGCGTGCTCGCCGTGGCGAGCGCACGCGAGCTCGCGGCGGTCATGGCGGCGGTCGGCCTCGGGCAAAACTTCGCGGCGCTGCGGGCGCTCGCCACCGAAGGCATACAGCGCGGCCACATGGAGCTCCATGGCCGTAGCGCCGCCAACGGCGCCGGGCAGTCGGACGGCTCGCGACTGAGCGCATGAGCACGAGCTCATCCGCATCGGCTCCCGGGAAGGTGATCCTCCTCGGCGAGCACAGCGTCGTGTTCGGCGTGCCGGCGATCGCCGGCGCCATCGATCGCCGCCTCCAGGTACGCGTGCAGCTCGACGTTGCTGCTTCCGGCCCCTCCTCCTCCGACCCCAAGCTTCAGCGCGCCGTCGAGGTGGCGGCGCGAGATCTCGACGTGGACCCGGCACGGCTGCGCGTCGAAGTGGCATCCGACATCCCGCCTGCATGCGGCCTCGGCAGCTCGGCCGCGCTCAGCCTCGCGCTGGTTCGAGCCGTCGGGCCGCTCGGCGGACGCGCCCTGTCCGACGAGGAGATTCGCGTCCGAGCGAGCCGCGTGGAAGACGTGTTTCATGGGACGGCATCCGGAGTCGACGTCGCAGCGTCGGCCTCGGGGGGAGTCGTTTGGTTCGAGCGCTCGAATCCCCCTGTGATCGAGCCTCTGCGCCCTGCTCGGCCGATCGATCTCGTGGTCGGCCTGAGCGGAGATCCGCGCAGCACCGCGGGGCCGGTCGGTCGCCTGCGCGAGCGCCACGCGAAGAGACCGGAGCTCTACGGGCGCCTGTTCGATCTCGCGGGCCACGTGGTGCGCGCGGGCCGGGAGGCGCTCGAAGCGGGTGACTGGGAGAGCCTCGGCACCCTGATGGACACGGCGCAGGGGCTTCTCAACGCGTTCGGCGTATCGACCCCTGCGCTCGAACGCATGCTGGCGATCGCGCGCGGCGCGGGTGCGCTCGGAGCCAAGCTCTCCGGCGCGGGAGGCGGCGGCGTGATCATCGCGCTCGCTCCTGCTTCTGCCGAGCGCGTCGCCGAAGCGCTTCGTGCCGCGGGCTTCGAGGCGTTTCACACCCGGATCGGATCGGCGCCGCCGCGGGAGGTCCAGGATGCAGAGTCGAATCGCAGAAGCGCGTGAGCTCGCGGCGGACGACGCGCGCGGAGGCTCCGATCTCGCGGCCGGGGTGCGGCGTGCGATCGATCGAGCGCAGCGCCGGTTTTTCTCGCTGCAAACCTCCGAGGGGTATTGGCACGCGCCCCTTGAGGCGAACGTCACGATGGACGCAGAATACATCTTCTTCAATCGCTTCCTCGAGCGGGAGCGGCCGGAAGTCGAGAAGCGTCTCGTTGCTCACATCCGCTCGACGCAGCAACCCGACGGCTGCTGGCCGCTCTTCGAGAACGGCCCCGGGCATCTGAGTGTCACCGTCGAAGCGTACACGGCGCTGCGCCTGATGGGAGTGGCGGAAGACGATTCCGCGCTCGCGCGAGCGCGCGAATTCATCCTCGAGCGCGGCGGCCTCGAGCGCGCCGGCGTGTTCAGCAAGATCTTCCTCGCCTACTTTGGCCAAGTGCCATGGACCGCGATACCAACGTTGCCGCCCGAGCTGATGTTCGTACCCCCGCGCAGTGGGTTCAGCATCTACGAGATGTCCAGCTGGGCGCGTGGCACGGTGGTGCCGCTGCTCGTGCTGATGGAGCGTCGGCCCCGCGCCAAGACCCCGGCGGGCTTCACGGTCGGCGAGCTGTACCGTGATCGTGGGCGCGCCGGCGAGCTCTACGTCAGCAAGGCGAGCACGACCTTTTCACTCGACCAGTTCTTTCTGATCGCCGATCGCGTGCTCAAGCTTTGGAACCGCGTTCCGTTTCATCCGCTTCGCCGCCGGGCGATCGAAGCCGCTTGTGAGTGGACGATCCTTCACCAGGACCGCAACGGCGGCTCGGGTGGCATACAGCCACCGATGGTGAACGGTCCGATGGCGCTCAAGGCCGCTGGTTACCCCGTCGACCACCCGGGCATCGCCAAGGGCATCGAGGCGGTCGACGATTTCCTCATGGAGATCCCGACCGGCCACCTGATCGCGCAGCCTTGTGTGTCCCCGGTCTGGGATACCGCGCTTGCCGCCAAGGCGCTTCTCGACTCGGGAATCGACGAGGATCATCCGGCGCTGGTCAAGGCGGCGGGGTGGCTCGTCGAGCAGCAAATCCGCAAGCCGGGTGACTGGTCGATCAAGAACCCGACGCTCCAGCCGGGCGGATGGGCGTTCGAGTTCGCCAACGACTGGTACCCCGACGTCGACGACTCGGCGGTGATCCTGATGGTGCTTCGGCGCGTCCGCCACCCGGACGCTCGCCGGAAGGAGAATGCGATCAAGCGCGGCCTCGACTGGACCATCGGGATGCAGAGCGCGAACGGCGGTTGGGGAGCGTTCGACACCGACAACACGCTCGATCTCCTGAACCGCATCCCGTTCGCGGACATGAAGGCGATGATCGATCCGCCGACCGCCGACGTCACGGGCCGCATGCTCGAGGTCATGGGGGCGTATCATTTCGACGCGAACGATCCCCGTGCCGCGCGTGCCGTCGAGTTCTTGCGCCGCGAGCAAGAGCCGTCCGGAGCATGGTGGGGGCGCTGGGGGGTGAACTACGTCTACGGCACGTGGTCCGTGCTCGCCGGCCTGCGAGCGCTCGGCGAAGACCTCGGCGGAGAACCCGTGCGGCGCGCCGTTCGTTGGCTCAAGTCGGTACAGAACGACGACGGGGGTTACGGCGAGGACTGCCGCTCGTACGACGATCCGTCCCTCGCGGGCCGGGGCCGGAGCACGGCGTCACAGACGGCCTGGGCGGTTCTCGGCTTGCTGGCCGGGGAGGAGGGCACCAGCCCGGAGCTCGTCCGCGCCGTCGACTACCTCCTCCGCACCCAAGGCGAAGATGGTTTCTGGACCGAGGACGAGTTCACGGGCACCGGATTCCCCGGGCACTTCTACCTTCGCTATTGGATGTATCGCGCGTACTTCCCGCTGATGGCGCTCGGTCAGTTCGCCTCGCGCCTCGGGGGTGCGTCTCCCCTTCGGGAAAAGCTGGCGCGGACTGTGGGGTAGGGGCGAAGACGCCGTGACGCTCGCCGTCAACGCCGCGCCCTTCTGCCATGCGAAGGCCGAGCGCGGTCGCCACTTGCCGGCGTCGGGGTAGTTCCTTGGCTACGTCGATCGATCGCGAGCTGTCGTTCCGCTACTGCGTGCGCTTGGCACGCTCGCATCCCGAAAACTTCTTCATCGGATCGCTCTTCCTGCCGCGCGCAAAGCGGCGACATCTCGCCGCGGTTTACGCCTATGCGCGGCTCGCCGACGACATCGCGGACGGCGATCTGCCAAGCGGCGAGAAGCTCGCCGGGCTCGATTGCTGGGAAAAGCGATTGGACGGATGTCTGCGCGGGGCTTCGACCCACCCGGTGTTCGTCGCGCTCGGCGCGACGATCCGCGAGTGCGAGTTGCCCGTCGAGCCGCTTCGCGACCTGTTGCAGGCGTTTCGTTACGACGCGGTCTTTCGCCCGTTCGCGACGTTCACGGATCTGCTCGCCTATTGTCGGAACTCCGCCAATCCCGTCGGTCGGCTCGTGCTCTCGCTCTTCGGTTATCGCGACGAGGAGCTGTGGCGGCTCTCGGACGACATCTGCACGGCGCTTCAGCTCACGAACTTCTGGCAGGACCTCGGTGTCGATCTCGCACGCGGGCGGCTCTACGTGCCGCTCGAGGACCTCGACCGCTTCGGCGTCAACCGGCGCGCTCTCGAAGCGGGCGGGAGTCCGGAGGGCCTGCAGCGAGCTCGTGCGCTTCGAGGTCGACCGTACGCGCGGGCTCTTTGCCCGCGGCTTGCCGCTCGCCGATCGCGTGAACCGGCGTGTCGCGCGCGAAGTCCGCATGTTCGCGAGCGGCGGGCTGACGATCCTCGAACGCCTCGAGCAAGGCGGCTACTCGCCGGTCGAGCGCCGGCCGCGGCTCACCGCGCGGGACAAGCTCCGCCTGTTGAGGCTCGGGCTGGTCGCGTAGGGATGGGGGACGCTCCTCGTGTCGATATGTTGACGATTGATCAAACGGAACTGCGATGATCGACGCGAGGAACGTCCCCACCGACCTCGCGAACGATTTTCGTTTCTGCCGCGACGTCACGCGGGGAAGCGCTTCGAGCTTCTACTACGCGCTGCGCCTGCTGCCGCGTGCCCGGCGCAAGGCGCTCTACGCCGTGTACGCGTTCTGCCGAGCCGTGGACGACGCCGCCGACGAGACGGATGCCGCCGACGCGCCTCACCTGATCGCGGAATGGCGTGCCGAGCTCGAGCGCTGCTATCGCGGCGCTCCCCTCCATCCGATCACGGTGGCCCTGGCGGCCTCGCTCGAGCGGTTCCCGGTGCCACGTTCCGCGCTCGTGGCGGTGATCGACGGCGTCGAGATGGACCTCGTCAAGCGCCGCTACGCGACCTTCGACGAGCTCGAGCTCTATTGCCGGAGAGTCGCCTCTGCGGTCGGCCTCGCCGCAATCGAGATCTTCGGCTACACGAACCCACGCACCCGGGAATACGCCGTCGACGTCGGCCTCGCGCTCCAGTTGACGAACATTTTGCGGGACCTCTCGGAAGACGCCGAGCGCGACCGTGTTTATTTGCCCGAGGAGGACCTCGCGCGCTTCGGCGTACCCGCCGAGGACGTCCTGCGTGGCGTCTACAATCGGCGGTTCGTCGCGCTCATGGAGTTCGAGAGCGGTCGGGTGCGGCGCTACTACCGCTCGGCCGAGCGGCTGCTTCCGCCCGAAGACGCGGCAAGCCTTCGACCGGCGGAAATCATGCGCCGCACCTACGAGCAAGTACTCGATCGCATCGTCGAGGAGCGCTACTTCGTGTTCGGCCGCCGACTCGGCCTGTCGCGAAGCCGCAAGGCAGCGCTGGCGGCGTCGATGTGGATCGGGGCGCTCTTTCCGTGAAGAAACGCGTCGTGGTGGTGGGTGGGGGTTGGGCAGGCCTTGCCGCCGCGCTCGACCTGGCCGAGCGCGGGGTCGAGGTGCGACTGTTCGAGAGGCGCGCGATCCTCGGCGGCCGGGCGTACTCGTATCGAGCGCGCGAAGCCGGACATGCCGTCGACAACGGGCAGCATCTGCTGATGGGTTGTTATCGCTCCACGCTTCGCTTCCTCGCCCGCATCGGCGCCGCCGATCGTGTCGAAATCCAGCCCGAGCTCCGGGTGCCGTTCCTTCACCCCGAGCGCGGCGCGGCGACGTTTCGCTGCGCCGCGGCGCCGAGCCCGCTCCATCTGACGCTCGGCGCGATGCGATACCGTCATCTCTCTCGGCCCGAGCGCCTGAAGCTCGTACTCGGCGGCCTGTGGATCACGCTGCGCCACCGCGGCGGCTCGACCGCCACCGTCTCGCAAGCGCTGGCGTCGGCCGGGCAGAACGAGAACCTTCGCGTCTGCTTTTGGAATCCGCTGGCGATCGCCGTCTTGAACGAGCTCCCCGAACGCGCCTCGGCGGACCTGTTCGCCGAGGTGCTGCGGCGCGTGTTCTTCGCGCCGGCGTCGGCTTCGCGCATCGTGTTTCCTCGCGTCGGCCTTTCGGATCTCTGCGCCGAGCCGGCCTCGCAGGCGATCGAACGGCTCGGCGGAGCGATCGAGACCGGTCCCGCCGTGCAAGAGGTCGCGATTTGCGGCGATCGTGCCGCCGGCATTTCGATCCAAGGCCGCCCCGAGGTCCGCGCCGACGCCGTGATCCTCGCGGTGCCGCCGCCCGCGTTGCCTCCGCTTCTGCCGGCGCCGCTGCGCGGGGCCGCCGGTCTTTTGCGGGTCGAGCGGCTTCGCGGAGCGCCGATCGTGTCCGCGCACTTCTGGTTCGACGCCCCCTTCGAAGCGCCGCGCATGGCCGGTTTTTTGGACGGCCCGATTCACTGGCTCTTCACGCCGCCGATGCAGCCCGAGCGCGGCCGCTACGTGACGCTAGTGGTGAGCGGAGCGCATGAGCTCGTCGCAATGCCAGCCGACGAGATCATCCGCATCGCGCGGCGCGAGCTCGACCGCTACCTGCCGCAGACCCGGGGCCTCGCCGTGAGCGATCGTCTCGTGGTCAAAGAGCCGAACGCGACCTTCGCCGCCACGCCCGAAGAGCAGCCGCACAGACCCGGTACTCGCACCGCGATTCCGAACCTCTTTCTCGCCGGCGATTGGACCGCAACCGGCCTCCCTGCAACGCTCGAGAGCGCCGTGGTGAGCGGGGAGCGAGCAGCGGCGGCTGCCGCCGCGTATCTCGAAGTAGCCTGAAACCTGCCGCCGGCGTAGAGGTCGCGCGCTCTCTCATCGGATCGAGCGCACGACCGCGAGAATCGGCCGCTCGAAGTCGCGACGCGTGAGACCCGCGAAGGAACACGTCGGGGGCGTGTCCGATTCGTCAGCGAGCGAAGACCGGCCAATCGTCGAGTCGTGCGCCGTATCTCGCGCGCGGCGAAGTCCTCGAGCCGACCACCCGGGATAGAAGAGCAGAATCGCGGCAACCGCAAAGATGTTCGGATAGAAGCGATAGTGGAAGACAGTTTCGCCGAGGAGGTGAAATCCGAGAAGGCCCGCGCCGATGACCCGGCGCCACCGTGGAAAGAAAAGAACGACTACGGCGGCGGACTCGAAGAACAAAGTCGCCGCCTGAGCGGCCTCTGCGAATCGACGGTCTCTGAGCAAGACTTGCGCAGGATATGCAGAAACATCTCCCCACAGCAGTGTCCACAGTTGCAAGGAAGTGCCGTTGGCCCATGCGAGTCCGTTTGAAAGCAATTTGGTCATGCCCGAGAACGAGTACGTCAAACACAGGTAGTAGAGGCTGAGAGCGTAAACCCACCGCGGCATACGCGGTGGAGAGAACGGTAAGATGACGACGCTGTTTGCCGAGGCGCGGGGCGCGCAAACCTGATACCAAAGGCAAAACACCCAAAGGAGCATCGCCAGTACGTGATACTGATGGAGCGTGTAACGTCGGCTCTCCATGAACAAGCTCAGGACGAGGGTCAAAGAGACTGTGGCGATCCACGCGGATCGAGGAACGAGAAGGTCCAAGAACCAAAGTGCCGCGAACACGACAAAGAGCATCTTGCAAAGTACGAAGAGACGGTCGTCGAAGAGAACTGAGTCCGGCAAGAACCCGATGATGCTCAGCGCATGATCTCTAGGCCCTAGGTCAGTTCTCTGTAGCGGCCAGACATACGCAACAGCGAGCAGCAAGAGCCCTCGAAGCGTATTGTGCCCCCAGCGGGCATTCTCGCGGCCAAGGAGAAAGACGGTGAGGTCAGTGAGGCAATGCACGGCTTGTTTCATGCGCCTCATTCGTGATCCTCCAGCGCCTTGCCTCCTGGGAATCGACTGTTTCGCGTCCATCTTTCGCGATTGGGCCGAACTTCCGTTGCACGACGTCGACATAGGGCACTTCGGGATGCTCCAGGAGGCGTTTTCTCAGAGTTTCGGTGATCTCTTGTTCTGATACGCCACCCTCCGCGCGGTTCAGCGTCGGCGGAAAGCGGACGCCGATGCGAGGATGAGGGTTCGCGACATAAAGATCGTGACAGGAGAAAGCGAGCGGCGGGAGTCGATTGCCTTCAGGATCGAACACTTCGAGTCGCCAGAGCTCCCGAGGAGCGTCGGAGAACATCGGCATGACCGTGAACGGAAAGAGGTCTTTGAACGTAAGGGGCACGACGAGGTTGAGAACCGCGAAGCACAGGACGAAGAGCACTTCTCCGTTCCTCGGTTCGACGCGCGCGCCGCGAGCATCGGATCGTGCGGACATTGAGGTGCTATGCCGCCCCCCGACCGGCTTCGCAAGCGCCCCGACGCCAGTGCCGCTCGAAGCCTTCTGTCGGCGCTCGAACCGAGTTCCAAGCCGTGGCGGATTCGAAGCGGGCAGCGGCGGCGCGGATCACCGCAACAGTCCAGTCTCTCCGACTTGACCGGTGAAAACGACGGGGGGCATCGTTCCGCACCCGATGGCGAGCTTGCGTGAACGAATACCTCCCTCACACGATCGGTTCGCCGTGGTGCCCGACGTTTCGCTCTGCGTCGCCCCGCTCTTGGTATTCGCACTCCGCGTGGCTCCGGCTCTTTTCGCCGCATTTGCGCCCGCGCCCCCGGGCGAGGCGCGTCTGCCGGTCGGCTACATTCCCAAGGATTTTCTCGCGTACGTCGCGTTCATCCGAGAGAGCTCTGACGGAGCGGGGTGGCTGCTCTCCGACCCATTCACGACCGACCCGCAATCCGGGCGCTTCTTGCTTCTCTTTCACACCACCGTCGGCCATTTTTGCGCATGGACCGGTCTTGATCCCTTCGTGGCGCTGGAGCTGTCCCGGCTCCCCGCTTACGCCCTGTTCTTCGCCGTCGTGTGGAGATGGACCGGCCTCGTCTGGACGAACCGCCACACACGGCTTTGGGCCTACTGGCTCGTTGCTCTGTCAGGGGGGCTCGGCTACATCGGGCGGCTCGCGGTTCCGCTCCTGCCCGAACGGCTCGGGTTCGTCGCCGCGCAGGACCTATGGACGCTCTACGGCTGGAGCACGTTCGAGGCCCTCTACAACCCGCTTTGGGCGGCGGGACTCGGCCTCACCCTCCTCGTGCTCGAGCCCGTCCTGCGTCCGCAGCAGCCAGCTGCCGCGGACTTGCTCCAGGTGGGAATCGGTTTCTTCGTTCTGTACGTCTTGCATGCGTACTCTGCGATCGTCGTTCTCGCGGTCACTTTGCTCTCGGTCGCATTGCGGATCACCTATCGCGAAGGCGGTGCGTCACTGCGTGCCGTGCGGACGCTCGCGGGATTGGGCCCTGCGCTCGCGGCCGTTACCTGCCTCGCATTCTGGCAACTGCGCGATCCGGTATTTCGCGAGACCTCGGGGGGCATGTTCGGAGCACAAGTCGTGACTCCGCTTTGGTATCCGCTCGGCCTCGGCTTGATTGGCATTCTCGCCGTTCTCGGCTTCCGGCGGGGGCGGGCGGCAGGCGACCCCTGGGCGCTCCAGATCGGCGGTTGGGTCCTCGCGGTCGCCATTCTGCACGCTACTCCGGGTCTCAACGGCTATCATTTCCTGTTTCACCTGCATCTGCCGCTCGCGCTCCTCGCCGCGCCGGTGGCGCAGGACATCTTCCGTAGCGTCCGGTCGCTGGCCGGAAGAGGCGTTTTGCTCGCCGCGCTTTTCTTGTCGAGCCTCGCGGTGACGATCGAGGCAGTGTGCGGCGTGCTTCGGGTCAGTGCCGTGCCTCTCTCGTGGGTCGCGGTGGCACGGGCATTGGCGCGACGCCCGCCCGCGAATGTCCTAGCGCCGTGCTCCCTCGGCAACGTGATCCCTGCATACCGCGCGCACCGGGTCTGGTGTGGGCACTGGTACCTGACGCCCGACTTCGATGAGAGAGCTCGGCGATGCGAGACGCTGTTCGGGGACCCGGCCCACGAGAGCGAGCTTGCCGCGCTTCTCCGCGCGGAAAACATCCGCTATCTGGTCGTCCCGGCCGGTCACGCCGTCCGGCTGCTAGCGGCGCTCCGCGAACGTGTGGCTCAGCATGAACGCGCAGAAGACTTCGAGATCGTCGTGCTGTTCGCTCCCGACGAGGCCGTGTGATCGGCCTCACCGCCGGATCGAGAGTCGTTTCTGGACTCGCTGCCGGGCAGCTTGTATTCCGGCGCCATGGCGGCGCCGGCAGCGGAGGAAGCAGCGCTCGGCGGATGGGGAGTGTGCTGGGCATCGGCGATACTGTTCTCACTGACCTCGGTGCCGGGCTGGTTTCAGGCGCTACTTCTGCAACCGAACCTGGCCGTGATCTGGGTCGACGTTCTTCTCGGGGTGCTAGCTTTTCTGGTGATTCTGCGGCGCGCGGGATTGCCCGCGCTCGCTCTTCTCTGTGCCATTCAAGTCGTGCAGGTGGCATTGCTCCTCCCCGAGGTTCCCAACCACCGGATGATTCTCGCGCTCGTCAGCATTGCATTTCTCGTCGCGGCCCTCCGTCACAGGCACGGCGGCGTCCTCGACGAGTACGTGCCCGTGGCGCGAGCGATCGTCGTCATCGTCTATTCGTTCGCTTTCTTCGCGAAACTGAACCGCGACTTTCTCGATCCCGCTTCGAGTTGTGCCGCGCAATTCTACGACAGCGCCACCCACTGGTGGCTGCTCCTGCCCGATGTCGCGCTCGCTCGGCAAGCCGCGCTGTTCGGAACGCTCGCGGTCGAGGCGGCTCTGCCGCTCGGGCTTTGCTGGAAGCCCTCGCGCCGAGCCGCGGTCGCCGTCGGCCTCGTGTTCCACTTCATGCTAGCGCTCGACGTCGCCCACAACTTCGTCAACTTCTCGGCCGTCATGTCGGCGTTACTCGTGCTCTTTCTGCCCCGCGGGTTCCTCGACTCGCTCGGTCAGGCGTTCGACCCGTCAAGGTCCGTTCGCACCATGCTGGCCGCCGGCCTCCTCGCAGTCTTGCTCAGTGGCCTGCTCGCGGCGACGAATTGGAGCGCCTACGCCGTCGTGTATCTTTGGACGAGGCAACTCGTATGGTCGACCTACGCGATCATGCTAACCGGCGCGGCGATTCTATGGCGAGGACAGCGAAGGGCACCGTGGCGCCGCCCGAGGCCATCGCTGGCGGGCGCCGCAATACTCGGCTTGACGATTCTTAACGGCTTGGGACCCTACCTTGGACTGAAGACGAGGGCGGCGTTCGACATGTACAGCAATCTTCGCGTAGAGGCCGACCGATCGAACCATCTCATCGTACCGCGAAGCCTCGACGCGCTTGGCATCTTGCGCGACCGCGTCACGATTCTCGAAACGAGCGATCCGACGCTGCGGCGGCAGTATGCCGAACCGGGATACGAGATCACGTATTTCGAGCTTGCCTCGCGCGTGAGCGAGTCAGACGACGCGCGAATCCGTTACATCCGCAAAGGCCTCGAGCGCGAATACGACTCCAAGCGCGGCGATTCGCTCGAGGCCCCATCCTTCTGGCTCCGGAAATTCCTTCTGTTCCGTCCACTCGGTGAGGCCAGCCGGGCGCAGTGCGTCTGGTGAGGGCCGTGGGTGAGGCGGCGCCTGAGACTGCTCATCTCACGCGATAGATCGCAACGGCTTTGTTGCGGAATTCCCGCTCGAGATAGGGCGCCATTTCGGGATCAAAGCGGTCGTTGGCGAGCGATGCCTCGAGGGAACTCCAGAAAAGCCACTTTGCACCGGTCCGTTGGATCAACGATTGCGTCTGGCGGTCCCCGGCGTACATCGCAAAGATGCTTGCGACAAGCGAGCGCTTCTCGTTCGCGTTCATCGTCTGGATCGCGTGCCCGAGAACGACGGGTTTCGCCGAATAGGCAGGCACGAAATTGCCAGCCAATTCGGAGCTGAGAACGGCTTCGCCGGGAACTGCCAGGGTTCCAATGGTACGCATCCCCTCGATGAGCGAATCGGGAAGGTATTGGGGGGGCGACTGCCGGGCGAGGGTGTGAACATCTCGCGCGATCGAAACGATGCTGGAGGGAACTAGGAGGGTGAGGGCGAGAATGGCAATGAAGGCGCGCCTCGTCCCGTTCGAGATTGCACTGATACAGCGGATGAGACCGAAGGCGGAAACCATTGCCAGCGCGGCGGGCAGCCCTTCCAGGAAGCGCCACTGATCGCGGATTGGAAGCCGCGAGCAAAGGAACGAAGCTCCCACGAACATCAGCAGCATCCCCGACAGGAGCGGTGCCCGCGCAAGCGCTCGCTTCACGCCGTATGCGGCAAGCGGGATCAACAACCCCAGCGACCACAGATAGGTAAGCAGCGGCGGCGATGGCGTGACGTTCTGACGGTTCCACGCGGTGTAGACGGGAATGACATGGACAAGTATCGCCTGTACCGCAATCGCAATCCCCGCGCCAGCCGCTAGCGGAATGGCCCGTAGCGATAGAGTGAAGGAGGGCGATTGCTGTCGGATTCCATGGATCAGCAGGACTCCCGTCACAGCAATCGTCAGTGGCAGCAGATCAAAGGGATGCTCCAGGCCGAGCCAAAGAGCGAGGATTCCAGCGATGAGTGCCGCGATGCGTGCCGAGGTCGCGTCTGCCGCGGTCCAAGCCGCGTGCAGCGTCCAGACGATCATGAGAAACAGGGCGAGCGAGAGCGGGAAATGCGGAGGCGCCACGAGAGTCAGGAACGTGGAACTCTCCGGAGCGAGCAGGTCCGGCGAATCTGGAACGATCGAGGTCCAACCGAGCCCCGTTCCAAGACTCACCACGAGAAAGGCGACCAGGCGTTCCCCTGGTTCACGAAATAGACGGGTGACGATCACCAATACGATCGAAAGCACAAGGACGGAAGCCAGGAGTCTCCCGGCTTCGAAGAGCACGAGTGTCGATACGGCCGGAAACAGCCGCCCTGCCAGTCCAATGAGGATGTAACAAGGGCGACACTGGAACGCCGGATGTGCCTCGGCCGTGTAGAGATCGTGGGCAAGAAAGCCATCGCGGCGGATCTCCTCGATCAGTGAAAGGTACACGTTCGTATCGGCAGTGTTTCTCGCTAGGATCCCGGTCCAGGAAGCACCGCTCGGCGCCAAGAGGAACCCCATCGCTGCAGGCAGAGATGCGAGGACTGCAACCGCCAGGAGGGCAAGGAATAGGCGGAGTTTCTGCCGCCGACGAGAGAGGCTTGCGATGCGGTTCCCCTGGCGTCATTGCTCGCAATGAGAAAACCGCTTCATCTGGCCGAACGGAACGATTGCAGTGAAACGTTGAAGAGCGCCCCCGCCCAGAGCTAGGACGGTCTGGCAAACTATCATCGAACGTCGGCTCAGGCGAACACACGAATGCGCGGACGCCGAAGAGGATATCGTCGAGCCACCGACCGCTTGTGATCGGGGGTCGGTGTGGGTAGTTTACCGGCGCGAGGCGTCTCGTGTTCAAGAAGATCCTGGTCGCCAATCGCGGGGAGATCGCCGTCCGGATCATTCGCGCGGCACGCCAGCTCGGTGTGCCCACCGTAGCGGTGTTTTCGACCGCGGACCGCGAGGCGCTGCACGTGCGGATGGCCGATGAGCGCGTGTGCATCGGGCCGCCGAGCGCCGAAGAGAGCTACCTCAACATCCCGTCGATCATCGGCGCCGCGATGACGCTCAAGGTCGATGCGATCCATCCGGGCTACGGCTTTCTCTCCGAGAACGGCGATTTCGCCGAGGCGTGCCAAAGCTCGGGAATCACGTTCATCGGTCCGCGCGTGCGCGTCATCCGTTTGATGGGTGACAAGCCGCGCGCGCGCAAGATCATGGCGAAGGCCGAGATCCCGGTGCTCCCCGGTTCGATCGGTGTGGTAAGCGGCGTCGATGAAGCGAAAGGGGTTGCGCGGGACGTCGGCTACCCCGTGCTCGTCAAGGCGGCTGCCGGCGGAGGGGGGCGGGGGCTCCGCATCGCCCGCAGCGACGCCGACCTCCTGCGCGTTTTCCAGGTGGCGCAAGCCGAGGGGGAGGCCTCGTTCGGCAGCGGTGAGGTCTACGTCGAAAAGTACCTCGACCGCGCGCGCCACATCGAGTTTCAGATCGTCGCCGACCAACACAAGCACGTCATCCACCTCGGCGAGCGCGACTGTTCGATCCAGCGGCGCTACCAGAAGGTGATCGAAGAGGCGCCCTCGCCGGCGCTCGACGACGAGCTGCGGGCGCAAATGGGGCGGATCGCGGTGCGTGCGGCACAGGTGGTCGGTTACAACAATGTCGGCACGATCGAGTTCCTGCTCGGGTCGGAGCGCCGCTTCTACTTCATCGAGATGAACACGCGGATCCAGGTGGAGCATCCCGTCACCGAGATGGCGACCGGCATCGACATCGCGCAGGAGAGCTTGCGCCTCGCCGCCGGCGCGCCACTCGACGTCGCGCAAGAGGACGTGCGCCTGCGCGGCCACGCGATCGAGTGCCGGATCAACGCCGAGGATCCCGAGACGCAGCTGCCGAGCCCCGGTACGGTGAGCACGTTCGTGCCGCCGGGAGGCTTCGGCATCCGCGTCGATACGTACCTGGTGAGCGGCTGCAAGATCCCCATCTACTACGACTCGCTGGTCGCGAAGGTGATCGCTCACGGCCGCGACCGAGAGGATGCCGAGGCGCGCATGCGAACCGCGCTCGGCGAGTGTGTGATCGAGGGGATCAAGACCAATATTCCGCTCCACCTGCGGATTCTCGAGCATCCCGACTTTCGCGCCGGGAACACGCACACGCGTTTCATCGAGGAGCTCGGCAACGCACCCGCGGCGGATCGGGAGGCAGAGCCCCGCTGAGCGGTTCCATCGAGCGTGAGCGGCCGCGTGCAGCGCTCGCCGCCGCGCTGCCGCGGCTCGACACCGAGCGACTCGCGGTCTTCCTCCTCCTGCTGCTACCTGCCGTCGCGAGTCTTCGCCAACCCCTCGCCGACCCCGACCTCTGGTGGCACCTGAAGGGTGGCGAGTGGATCGCCGCGCATCGCGCCGTTCCGCGCGAGAACCTCTTCTCGTATACGGCGCCGAGTCACCCGTGGATCGCTTACAGCTGGCTGGCGGAGGTCCTCTTCTACGAGATCGCCGAACGGTTGGGCTTCGCGGCGATCCTCGAGCTCAGGAGCGCTCTGGTGGTCGCCACCGCCGGGTTCATCTATCTCTCCTGCCGCGCCGCAGGCGCTCGCTGGCAGGCGGCGACTATCACGAGCGCGCTAGCCGCGATGGCCACCTTCGGCGGCTGGGCCGAACGGCCGCAGCTCTTCACTCTCGTGCTGCTTGCCTTCTTGGTGTGGGGGCTTCACTCTCCGCGCCTGCGATCGAACCTCGTCTGGATCGCGCCGCTCGTGGTTGCGCTCTGGGCGAACCTCCACATCGTCTTTGCCGGCGGGGTCGCGCTGCTGGCGGTGGCTGGCGCTTGCGATGCAATCGCGGGCCGGCCGAGCCGGCGGCTCCTTCTCGCTACCTTCTTCTCGGCGCTCGCGAGCCTGGCCAATCCTTATGGCTGGCAGCTCCTCGCCCACGTACCGACGATCGCTTCCCAGCCTCGTATCATTCGCGCAATTGCCGAGTTTCAGTCGCCCGACTTCGGATCCGAGCTCGGCACCTTGGTCGGCGCCTTCCTGTTGTTCGCAATCGCGGTGATTGGGCGAAGCCGCGAGCGGCTGAGTGCCTTCGAGCTCGTCACCTTTCTCGGATCGCTGGCGATGGGCCTCTTCATGATTCGCAACATGGCGCTGTTCGCGATCCTCGCCGCGCCGACCGTCGCCCGTCATTTGGAAGCCGCGCTGCCTCGCCAGGCCGACACGGCGCAGCCGCCGCCGAGTTTCGCTTGGCACTGGCTCCTCTTGCTCGCCGGCGTCGCGCTCCTCGCGCCCTTGCTGCCACGCGGCAGGGCTTGGCAGGACAAGATCGAGCCCGGAACGTTCCCCGTCGCCGCCGCCGATTTCGTAGCGGCCCAATATCCGAGTGCCCGAGTCTTCAACCACTTCAATTGGGGCGGATTTCTGATCTATCGTCTCTACCCGCGTGCGCGGGTTTCGATCGACGGCCGTACCGCGGCATACGAACCGCAAACGCTCGACGCCTACATGAGAACGCAGTCTCTCGCTGCAGGCTGGGAGCGCTTCCTCGAAGACCCGCGTCCCGATGTGGTGCTTTGGCCGGCCGATCACCCGTTGTCGGTCGTTCTGCGCCGCCTCCCCGAATGGCGAGTGGCATTCGAGGACTCGGTGGCTGTAGTCTTCGTCCGGGAAGCGGCGGCCCCGCGAGCGTCTCGGTGATTGCGGCGCTGCTCGCAATGGTGTTCTGGGCTCCGGCACTGTTCTTCGGGCGCGTGCCCATCTTCCGCGACTTCGTCAATACCTTCATCCCCTACAAGCTTTATGCGGCCCGGGCCTTCGCTTCCGGCAGGGTCCCGCTCTGGGCGCCCGAGCCGTCGCTCGGCGTCCCCTTCCTCGCCAACTATCAGAGCGGGGTTCTCTACCCGCTCTCGGCGATCGTCTATCTGATGCCGAACCCGCTCGGCGTCGGCATCTATCTCTGGCTCCATTTCTGTGTGGCGGCGATCGGTATGAGCGCGCTCGCCCGCCATCTCGGTCTCTCCCGCGCCGCCGGAACCTTCGCCGGAATCGTGTACGTCTTCGGCGGCTACTTCATCTCAGCTGCGCCGTGGAACCATTTGACCGTGGCGTCTTGGCTACCGCTGACCGTCGTCGCTGCCATGCGGCTCGGGACCGAGGCTGCGCCGAAGCGCTTCCTGTGGCTCCTGACGCTTCTCACTTTGCAAGCGCTCGGCGGCGCGCCGGAATCGTTCGCACAATCGGTGGCTCTCGCGGCGGGAGCCGCCATGGTATCGGGAGGAGCGACTCCGATCTGGCGTCGAGCCGCGCTCGCCGTCTCCGCGGCAGTGCTCGCTCTCGGCATATCGGGCGTGCAGCTCTGCCCGACACTCGAATACTTTCTCGAGACGACGCGAGCCGCGGGCTTGAAGCCCGAAGAAGCGATGATGAAGCCGCTTCGACCCGAGACGCTCTGGACGCTCATCTTCCCGCATCGGCTCGACGGCGGAATCGTCCAGCCGGCCGTCGACGGCACGCTCTCGCTTTGGTGGAGCATGTACATCGGTTTCGCTCCGCTGCTGCTGGTCGTCGTCGCCGTGCCCGCCCGGGAAGCATGGCTTTGGCTCGTGGCGCTCGCGGGCGCGCTCGTATTGGCGATGGGCGACCAGACGCCCGTCTTGCCATTCCTCCATCGCGCCATCCCGGGGCTCTTCGCGAGCTTTCGCTATCCCGAGAAGTTCTTGCTCACCGCGCACTTCTCCCTCGCAGTCCTTTCAGCCATGGGCTTTTCGCGGATCGAGCGGTGGGCCGCGCGCGGCCGGGGCCATGCCGTCCGCCTGCTCGCGGCGGGACTCTGCCTGATCACAGTCGCCGACCTCTGGGACGTGCACTGGCCGTCTCTCCTCTTCAGCGATTGGGATTCGCTGCTCGCCTCTGCGCCTCCGAAAGAGCTCGGCACGGTCGGACCGGCCGACCGGATCTTCGGCTACGAGCCCGGCAATCCGGGCCTCGGGATCTGGGCGCCGAAGTTCACGGTCGGCAGCGACCTCGCGGCGATCGAGCGCTACACGTGGGCCGAGGTGGCCGCGAACGTCGGTCTCGTCTACGGCGTCGGCTTCGTCAACGGCCTCGACAGCTTCCGGCGGCGCGCCGACCAGGCGTTCTACGGGCGGCTGGCGGCGAGCTCCCTCCCGGAGTGCCTGCGCATCTTGAGGACTTTCGGCGTTCGTTTTCTCATGGGCGACGTTCCGCTCGACGATCCGGGCCTCGAGCTCTTGCGCGGCGGCGGGGCAGGGCGGACGTGGATCTACCGTCTCGCGGCTCCGGCGCCGCGCGCCTACCTTGCGACCTCCGTGCAAGCTGTGGGCGGCGTTGGCGAAGCGCTCCGATGGATCGCCGCGCCGGCCTTCGTTCCAGGAGTCGACGCCGCGGCCGAGGGAATCGCGTCGACGACGCCCGCCGGAGGTTCCGTCCGCATCGTCGAAGAAGAGCCAGAGAGACTCGTCCTCGAAGCCGACACCGCCGGCGAAGCGCTTCTCGTCGTGAACGACAGCTTCTTCCCTGGTTGGCTGGCCGACGTCGACGGAGTGTCGACGGACATCACGCGGGTGAACGGCCTCGTGCGCGGCGTGCCGCTGACGGCGGGAAAGCACCGAATCGTCATGCGCTATGCGCCGGGGTCGCTCTTGATCGGGCTCGCGTTGTCGGTCGCGACCCTCCTCTTGGTCTATCCGGCCACGAGGTGGCTCACGCGCGCGCCATCTCGAGGACGTCGCCTTCACGCGTTCCGGAGCTGAAGATCGTACCGACGGGGAGCTCGAGAACGGCATGCGCTCCCGGCCCGCCGGAGGCGATCCTCCACGGCCGAAGGCCGGTGACGGCTCGCGTCACGGTGCCGCCGCGGTCGACGAACACCGCGTCGATCGCGAACCGCATGAAGAACATGTGGATGCTCGAGCATGGTTCGATCCACAAGCCCTCGCCTGGCGCGAGCGGGGAGCGGCCAAGGAGACCCACGACCCGAGCCCCGAAGGAGACCGCCCGGTGGACGTTTTGGCCGAGGGGCTTCCCGGTTCGTCGGTTCGTGACGTGAAATGCTCGAGACTCGGTCATCTCGACACCGGACCGGTCGGATACGCACTGTATTTCATTAGATACAGGGAACAGAGCCTTGACCACTACACTTCCTGGAAATCCACTGATTTTTTGGTGGCACGGTGCCTGCTCTATCAAGGTCGACCGTGAAACTTCGAGCAAGGGGCTCGATGCCCCGGAGAAGAGGAAATAGAACGATGAACTACATCAAGAGTGCGCTTCGTGGTGAGAAGGGACAGGGCTTCACCGAGTATCTCATCATCATAGTTTTGATCGCCCTGATCGTGATCTTCGCCATCAATCGCTACGGCAAGATGGCATACAACATCACCCAGAACTCGACCAGCACGATGGGCCAGCAACTGGTCATCACCGACCTCGCGAACTAGCAGGCTCGGCTCCTCGACAAGCTCGACCGGCGGGCGGCGACATGGCGCCGCCCGCGTACGCCGCCCCGACCGGGGCGGGTCCCCTCTCGTGTATCCACCTTGGAGGTGACGCAGTGAACCAGGAACCAAGAGCATCGAGCCTGTGGGCCGGCCAAGCGATGACGGAATTTCTGATCGTCTCCGGCATGGCCTGGTTCATGATCCTCGGCACCATTCAGCTCGCGCTCATCACAAACGCGCACACCATGCTGAAGCTCGCCGCCTTCAACGCGGCGCGGGCGGCGATCACGACCCGCGCCGACAAGCCAGAGGACCCGGTGACGCGGGACCAAATGCGGCCCGAGGCCGAGCTTGCCGCGTGGCTCACGGTGATCCCGGTCATGCCATGGGTCGTGGGGCGCTCACTCAATCAGATCTTCACCACCAATCCCACTGTCACGGCAAACGGCTTTCGACTGCTGATGGCCGGTGCCAGGGCAGGGGGCCCACCCAACGCGCTCAAACTGGGGCTGCTCTTGACCACGACACCGTTTCTGCCGCCGGTGATGAGCCAGCGGTCGATACGCATCGCCGAGGAATTCGCGCGGATCAACGTCAAATTCTACAAAGCGAAGGACTCCGCGACGCTCTTCCCACCCGGCACTGACGTCGACAGCGTGGCAGAGAGCGACATCACCAACTACGCCTTCGACGATCGCTCGCGAGCCGACGACGGCCTCGTGCGAGTCGTCGTCAAGTGGCAGTATCCCCTGATCATCCCGTTCGCCGACCGCATCATCTGCGCCGCCGTCAGGGGATGCAACCGGGGACTCTACATCCAGACCAACGTCCCGGCGTGGGCGGCCGGGACCTCGCTCTACGGGCTTGCGCCGCTGATCAACCTCGGGCCCGGCAACCCGTTCCGGATCCCGCTCTATGCGACGTACGTCATGCGCACGCAGTGGGACCGCAACGACCCCTAGGTGACAACGATGAACAGACGACGTCGATCCGAGAGGTCGCATCTCCGTTCCCGCTTCGGACAGGGCGGTCAGGTGCTCATCATGTTTCTGACCTTCCTGCTGCCGGTGACCGTCATCACGTTCTCCATCTACAACGTCGGCGTCGTGGTCGCGGAGAAGATGAAGCTCCAGAACGCCGCCGACAACGTGGCGTATTCGGCGGCGACGTTCGATGCCCGCTACATGAACCTGAACGCGTACATCAACCGCACGATGATCTCGAACTACGACACGATGGCGACGCTCGTCGGCGTCTGGTCGTTCATCGACGCGCTCGACGGCTTCGCGTATCTCGCGCACTTCATCATTCGCCTGATCCCGCTGATCAACGCGCTCGACGCGATCTTCGCCCCTGTCCACGCGGCGGTCCACGTGGCCGACACCGCCATCGCTCAGGGCTTCGGCGGCAACAAGGACAGCAGCCGATCGCTGCGGCTCCTCGAGCTCATCGAGAAGTACAATCAAGCCCTCAGCGCCGGCCAAAAGGGCCTTTACATCCTGACGCAGAGCGGCCGGGGCACGCTCGTTCAAGCGATCGCCCGCGGCGTCGATCCGAGGATCGATTCCTGGGTCACCGCCGAGGTCGGCATGAACCTCCAGAGCCTCGATGATCGACGGCGCTACGAGGGATCCAAGGACACCCAGAACAGCGGCGACATGGCGGACAAGGACAAAGGGATCCGGCTCACGTTCGAGCGCTCGCTCAACAAATTTTCGAACGGCGACGGCTTTCGCGACCTGAGAACGCCGAGCCCGCTCCCCTGCCTCGAGATCCGGATCGGCGAGCACGGCTTCAACGGCGGCGGCTTCACCGATCACGAGAACGGGACGGGCAGCTCTCAGGAGAACGATCCCGGCGGCAATCCCGTGCAGATCGTGAAGAACACCGAGATCTACCAGCTCGACGAGGGCGGCATCAAAGTCAGCTGGGACTGCCTCATCTCGTTCGACATCATCGACTTGGGCCACAAGAGCGACGACAAGTTCAATCTGCCGAACGCCGTCAACGAATCGGTGCCGCACTTCTTCGATACCAACGACGGCGCGGATCAAGGCCATTCGGACAACAACATCGAGCCGGCCATGCCGAGCGGCGGCAGCTGCGACAGCGGCTCGGGCGGCGTCGGCGGGGGAGGAGGATCGCCGCCGACGGCGGAAGAGATTCAGCTGTCGCAGGAGTGTCAGAACAACGTCAACACGAGGTCTGTGCTGCCACCCGCTGGGAATCCGTTCCTCTGCGTCGGCCAACCGTTGAACTGCAAGGAGGTGCTCGCCAATCCCCCACAGGCCGATCCCGCGGACTCGAACAGCTGCGGAGCGGGCGGGAATCAGCCGTGCGACTTCAGGAATTGCCAGGTCATTGCCGACGCCATCAAGGCGAAGTCGAAGTCGGTCACCAACAACTTCACGGCGGCGACCAATCCCTGCGCGGTCAAATACGTCTTCGATACGCCGCTCGACGCGGTGGAAGTGACCACCTACAACCGGAAGAAGGAGACGGATCCCGCGGGCACCCGGACCGTGGGCCCGAAGGTGTACGTCCACCTGCGCAAGCAGTTCCGGTTCCTGCCGCTGCTGATGGGCGGCGACATGGGGATCTTGCCGGGATCCATCTTCGACATGGAGGCCCGTTCGTTCGGCCAGGCCTACTATACGCAGCGCCCGCCGGGTGGAACGCCGGACAACAAGACCAAGGAAACGCTCTTCAACCCGTTCTGGGCCGGTAGGCTCGAGAAGCTGCCGTGAAGAGGAGCCGAACGATGAAACGACTCTGCGCCTCAGCCTCGCTCCGTGACGCCAAGGGACAAGCGATCACCGAAATGCTGATCTTCCTGCCGACGCTTTTGCTCCTCTTTCTCGGCGGCATCTACCTGAGGGAGATGAGCGACACCAAGATCCGTGCGATCGAGGCGGCGCGCTACGTGACCTGGCAGGGCGTGTGGTACGTACGCGGCGCCTACAAGGGGGGCAGCGGCGGTACCGTCAAGACGCCCACGCAGCTCGCCAACGAGCTCCGCCAGGTCGGCCTCGGTCGCTATCTCGTAGAAGCGCGAGCCGACATGGCGAGGCCGTCCTCCGATATGACTCTCGGCGACTACGTCGATACGTTCACGACCACGAGCCCGCCGGCCGGCGATCCGCTCGGCTCCTTCGCGACCCCCCGGCTGTTTCCACTGCCGGCGCCATTGGGGCCGTTCTCCCTCAATGGCGCGCTCGCAGGAGCGCTGACACCGGCCGCCGGGACCAGCGCCATCGGAAGCCTGCTGTCCCTCGCCGGCAACGTCGCCTTCGTCGCTCAGGACTACTTCGCCCAGAACACCAAGTGGACCGACGAATCGAGAAAGACGATTTACGCGGCGCGCGTCGCCTACCGCTTCGGCGGCGCCGGCCTCTTCGGCGCCATTCCGCAGATCACGATCGTCGAGCGCTCGAACCTCTTGAGCCATCCGTACAACGTCGAGCGGACCGACAACAAAGGGGAGTATGACGAGATGTTCGGTTGTCCCCCGAGCGAGAACTGCAGCGGCAGAACGAAGCCCGACGAGAGTCACGTGTTCGATCTCTGGCTCTTCCCTTCGAACCCGGTCCCGGGCACGACCTTCACCGGGCCGGTCTCGAGCGTCATCAAGGACATCGCCTCGGGGAATTTCCCGCCCGTCAACCTGCTGAGCAGCATTCCGCCGCCGTTCGACATCTTCGCGTGGCCGAAGATGCCCGAGGGTACGCTCAAGGAGTACCCCGAGCTCAACATGACAAACTGAACGACTAGGGGAGAAGATCACACTTTTGGGTAGGGACTCGAGATACGAGGTTGCATCCCCCGCGTGCCGTTCTGTTGCGGACGCGAGGCTCTGCTGAGTGGAGGACGAGACATCATGCGCCGCTACAGTTTGCCGATCTGGTTCCGAGCCGCGTTCGCCGCGCTCTTCACGGTACTCTTCGTGGGCTATCTTCTCGTGCGCGGCGGCGGGGCGCCGGCGGCGTTCGCCCGCTCGCTCGTCGAGCGCGCGGCGCCGCGAATCCAGCCCGTGCTCGACACCGACGCGGCGCTCGCCCGCCAGCCGCGCGCCCAGTCGCTCGCCGGCGCGTACATCGTGAACGGCATGCGGGTAGAGTACCGGACGTACCGCGTGCCGGTGAGCGCCGTCGAGGTCGTCGAGCGCTTCGAGAACGAGTTCCGGAAAACCGGCTACGCGACGAAGCGGATTCTCGTCCAAGGCCAGCCGACGCTCGTCGCTCTGCATCCGAAGACCAAGGTGATGCTGACGGTTCGTCCGGCTCGCGACGCGCGCGGGACGACCGTGCGTCTGGCGCAGCAGAACCTCTCCGAACTGCGTTCGGACTTCAACGCTCAGATTCCCGAGATCCCGCTCTTCCCGGGCGGCGAAGGCAACACGCTCGTCGAGTCGGTCGACGGCGCGCCGTCACGGAGTCTCACCTTCATCGCGCGAAACGACGGCGACTTCGTCGCGCATTACTACGACCGTGAGATGGTCAGTCGCGGCTGGACGCGCAGGCCGAGCCTGGTGCCCGCTTGGTCGCCACTCAAGGTCCTGTTCTTCGCCAAGGAGGGCCGCGAGTGCTCACTGATGCTCATTCCGACGGACGCCCAGGGCAGCACGATCGCCATGGTCTCGGTGAGCGGATGAACGACCGATCGCGGGAGGAGGATCCCATGAAGCCACGACGGCTGCAGGATATTCGTTTGGCAAACGTCACGAGCTTGTTCTATGGTGCGCTGCGGGGCGCGAGGAGGAAGGTGAAGGCGCACGAAGTTTTGACCGATCAGCGCGGCCAGGCGGCGACCGAGTATCTGATCGTCACCGTGTTCCTGATCCCGATGGTCGTCTTCATAACACCCTTGAGGATCGCGGTGCAGAGCTACCTCAAGGTCATCTACTTCATGGTCAGTCTGTCGCTCTTCTGAAGCGCGGGCAAGCGGATCGAGGGGAGGAACATGCAGAGCCGAATGCCGATCCTGGCGGCGTTGGTCGTCGGTCTGGTCGCAGCGTTGCTCACGAATCTCTACGTCAGCGACATTCGCCGGAGCTCCCAGCCCGCGACGAAGATGGTGATGGTGGCGGTACGCGATCTCACGGCGGGGACGACGCTCGAGGCACGCGACGTGACCGCGGCGGCGCGCGACCTTCGTTCGCTTCCGAAGCTGTCGATTGGCTGGGACGAGCGCAATCTCTATCTCGGCCAGCAGCTGGCTTTCGACGTGAAGGAGGAAGACTACATCCTTCAGCCGTACTTCGGCAGCCAGGCGGCGGGCGTGCAGCGGCCGTCGGAGCGCGTCGACGCGAAGCAGAACCAGCGAGCGCTCACGATTCCCGTCACGGTCGAATCGTCGTTGCAGGAATCGATTCGGCCGGGTGACCGGATCGACCTTCTCCTCACGTACACGCAGCGCACGGCCGGCGCCTTGCCGTTGCGCGGAGGTGCCGCGCCGACGACTACGACTCAGGTGGTGACGGCACCGCTTCTCGAGAACGCCTACGTGCTGTTCACCGGCAAATTCGGTTCGCCCCCGGGCACGAGTTATGCCACCATCACGCTAGTCTTGTCGGTCGACGACGCGAAGCTCCTCACGTGGGCGATGAACCTCGGCAAGCTCACCATCTTGCTGCGCAACCCGAAGGATCTGCAGATGCCCGACCGGACCTTCATCGCCGGCGACGACAGCACGCTGGCCGGCTTGGCCCGTCAGCAGCTGCGCATCGAGGATGTGATCGCGGGCCGACAAGCGAAATGAAGGTTGATCAGTCGAGCGACCGGCGATGAGCGAGCTCCGGATTCACGACGCGGCGGGCAACGAGCTCCGGCGCCAGCAACTCGCCTCGAGCGAGATCTCGATCGGCCGCGCGGCCGACAACGACATGGTGCTGGCGAGCCCCACGGTCTCCTCGAAGCATGCGCGCTTGTGGAGCGAGAACGGCGCGTGGACGGTCGCCGATCAGAAGAGCACCAACGGCACCATCGTGAACGGGGTTCGGATCGAGGCGCCGGTGCGTCTCAACGACGGCGACGAGCTGCGGCTCGGCGACTTTCGCCTCCGCTTCTTCGCGGAAGAAGACGTCACGGGGATCACGCGAATCGGCGCCAAGCCGGAAGCCGCGGCTAAGCCCGCCCCGGCGCAGGCCGCCGGCGCCGATCCGGTTCGCGAGTTCAAGCAGAACGTCCACAAGAAGCTGATCGAGTTCCTCGACCTCCGCTGGGTCGACCTGAGCAAGCTCCCCGAAGCCGATCTTCGTTCGCAGACGCGCAACGCGATCGAGAACATCCTGCGCGAGATGGCCTGGCAGGTCCCCGCCGGCCTCAACCGCGAAGAGCTGATCAAGCAGATCATGAACGAGGCGCTCGGCCTCGGCTCGCTGGAAGACCTGCTGGAGGATCCGGAGGTGAGCGAGATCATGGTCAACCGCTACGACCAGATCTACGTCGAGCGCAAAGGCAAGCTCGTGCTCTCCGACCGGCGCTTCACCAGCAACCAGGCGGTGCTGGCGGCGATCGAGCGCATCGTCGCCCCGATCGGCCGGCGCATCGACGAGAGCTCGCCGATGGTGGATGCGCGGCTCAAAGACGGCTCGCGAGTGAACGCGATCATTCCGCCGCTCGCCCTCAAGGGGCCGGCGATCACCATCCGCAAGTTCAACAAGACCCCACTGACGGCGGACGATCTGGTCCGCTTCGGGGCGATGACGCGCGGCATGGCGAACTTCTTGAAGCTCTGCGTCGAGCTTCGGCAGAACGTCATCGTCTCCGGAGGCACCGGATCGGGAAAAACGACGCTTCTCAACATGCTCTCGGCGTTCATCCCCGCGGACGAGCGGATCGTGACCGCGGAAGACTCCGCCGAGCTGAAGCTCGTCCAGGACCACGTCGTCTCGCTCGAGACCCGGCCGCCGAATCTCGAAGGCGCCGGCGCGGTCACGATCCGCGATCTGGTGCGCAATTCTCTCCGCATGCGTCCCGACCGGATCGTGGTCGGCGAGTGCCGCAGCGGCGAGGCTCTCGACATGCTCCAGGCCATGAACACCGGCCACGACGGCTCGATGACGACGCTGCACGCCAATTCTCCGCGCGATGCGCTGGCTCGTCTCGAGGTGCTCGTCTTGATGGCCGGAATGGATCTCCCCGTGCGCGCGATCCGCGAGCAGATCGGCTCGGCCGTCAACATGGTCGTGCAGCAGACCCGTTTCAGCGACGGCAGCCGCAAGGTCACCTGCATCTCGGAGGTCACCGGCCTCGACGGCGATCAGCTCCAGCTCCAAGACATCTTTTATTTCAAGCAAGAGGGCTTCACGCGGGAAGGAAAAGTGGCGGGCCGCCACGTGCCGACCGGATTCATTCCGCGCTTCTACGAGCAGCTTCGCCAGCGCGGGATGGAGCCCGACCTGTCGATCTTCCGCGGCGAGGAGACGTGATGCTGAACCTGCCGATGATCGAGCCGGTCCTCTATCTCCTCGTGGGGGCGTCTGCCGCGGGCATCACCTGGAGCGCCTGGTTCGTCGGCCACGCGGCGTTCGTCGACTTCCAGCGCTCCTACATCGAACAGGCCGAGACCACGCTCGGAGACGTATTCTCCAGCTTCTCTCCCGAGCGCGTCTTCCAGATGAGCCTGCTCGCCGCGGGCTCGGCGTTCCTGATAGGCTTGCTGGCGATCAACGTGATCGCCGGGGCGCTGTTCGGCGTCGCGGCCTTCTTCGCGCCGCGCATGATGTTCACGATCGCCCGCGACCGGCGACGCGCCGCCTTCGAGATGCAGCTCATCGACGGGCTCGCGCTGCTCGCCAACTCGCTGCGCGCCGGCATGACGCTGCCGCAATCGATGGAGCTCCTGGTGCGGGAGATGAAGCCGCCGATCACGCAGGAGTTCGGCCGGGTGCTGCAGGAGACGCGGCTCGGCACGGACTTCGATCAGGCGATGGCGAACATGGCCCGCCGTCTCACGAGCCGCGACTTGGACATGCTCGTGAACGCCATCGCCATCACGCGCCGCAGCGGCGGCAACATGGGGGAGATCTTTCAGAAGATCGCCGACATCATCCGCGAGCGGGCACGCATCGAAGGCAAGGTGCGGGCACTCTCCTCCACGGGCAACCTGCAGGCGCTGGTCATGTCGGCGCTGCCCTTCGGCATGATGATCGCGCTCTACTTCATCGACCCGATCAACGTGCAGCTGTTGTTCTCGACGACGATCGGCCTGGTGGCGCTCGGCGTGGTGGTCTTCCTCGTGGTGGTCGCCTTCATCTGGATCCGCAAGATCATGGACGTCGACGTCTGACGGGACGGACGAAGAGGTCTCGGAAAATGGGCAACGATCTCGTTCTTTACGCGGCCCTCGCGGCGGTTGGTACGTCGGCCGCCATGTTCACGTACCTGGTCATGAGCGCGAGCACGACCGGGGGGCTGCTAATGGCTGGAGCCGGACGCCACTTCCAAATCGACAATCCGGTCATGCGGTTCGCTCTTCCGATTGCCCGCGCCCTGGCACCGATTCACCGGGGTGCGGAGGAGACGGCCTCGGGGCGAGAGCTCGAGAGGAAGCTCAAGCAGGCCGGGCGCCCGTATGGCATGACCGTGCCGGAGTTCCTCTGCCTGCGTTACGTCGGTGCCCTGGTCGGGCTCGTGCTCGGCTACATGCTCGCCACGCAGCTCTCCGACGAGCCGAACCTGATTATCGTCGCCGCGCTCGCTGCGTTCGGCTTCTTCTATCCCAAGATGCGGCTCAAGGCGGTCGCCGCGCGGCGTTCGGTGCGGATCTTCCGCGACATGCCGTACGTCATCGATCTGCTCACGCTGTCCACCGAAGCGGGGCAGGATTTCTCCTCGGCGATGGCGCTCGTCGTCGACAAAGGCCCCCCGGGTCCACTCCTCGAGGAGTTTCGCATCGCGCAGCAAGCGGTCACGCTCGGCAAGACCCGCGCCGACGCGCTGCGCGAGATGGCCGAACGCATCGACTTGACCGAGCTCACGAGCTTCGTGCTGGCCCTCCTCCAGGCGGAGCAGCTCGGCGCCGGCATCGGCAAGGTTCTGCGCGTGATGGGCGAGCAGATGCGGGTCAAGCGCTGGAACATGGCCGAGGAGACGGCCGGCAAGGTGCCGGTGAAGCTCATGGCACCGCTCTTGATGTGCATCTTTCCGGCGTCGTTCATCGTGCTCTTCGTGCCGCTCTACCTCCGCGCCATGATGGGCGAGGGCATGTAGCGGACTGTAACGGCTGCCAGCCGTCGCCGCCGACTGTCGCATTCGATCGTCCGATGAAGCTGCCGCTAGATGAGGTCGAGGAGATCCGCTTCGTCGTGGTGACGGGCGCGAGTCCCGGCTCGAAGGTCCCTTTCGAGCCGGGGGTGCGCTCGATACGAATCGGACGAGCGGTCGACAACGAGATCGTCATCAACGACCCGAGGGTCTCTCGCGCTCACGTCCGGATCGACATCCGCCAAGAAGGCACCTTCATCTGCGACCTCGGCAGCAGCACCGGCGTGGAGAAGATGGGCTTCCGCGTCGGCACGACGCCCGAGCCGCTCGAGAGCGGGGACGAGTTCAAGATCGGGGATACGGTCCTGCGGTTCGACGTCGTCGCCAAGCGAGGCGCGATGAAGCGGGTGGCCCGCGCGGGATCGGGCGCGGCGGCGTCCGCCTCGCCGATCCAGCGGCTCTTCGCTCGCATCGGTCTCCAGAACCCGATCATGCAGGTCGCCGCGGTCGTCGCCATCGGCGTGGTCGCGGGCCTCGCCCTCTGGCCGAGCGGCCCCGCACTGCCTCCGCAATCGAGCGATCCGTTGCCGCTCAACTACGACGCCGCGATCGGCTTCAATTCCTCCGACCAGAGCCATCTCGACGCCGCGGTGTTCTCGATCCCGACCGACTCCGAGGGCCTGGGCATCTACTTCGACTTCATCGGCGGCTCCGAGCTCGACATACGGACTCGGACGCAGGAGGTCGCGAAGCTGGCGCCGACCAGTGATTGGCATCACTATGAGCTGTTCGTGATCCCCCGCGCGCTGGGGGCCGGTGGGCCCCCGCAAGTGATCTTCGACAATCTCGCGTATTCGCCGGCGGACCGAAACGTCGACCCGGCCAAGCTCCCGCAGTGGGCGATCACGAAGATGTGGCCCTCGCGGGTGGCGTCGACCGCGGCTTCTCCGGGAGTGTTGGCGAACGAACTGGGCGCGCTGCGCGAGCTCGCCGGTCGCCGCGCCGACGATCCGAAGAACCCGTACAGCCTGCTCAAGGGGCTGCGCGCCTCGACCCTCGGTTTGATGAAGATCGCCGGGAAGCAAGCGCAGGTCGCACAGATTCCGATCGGCGGCGATTTCAAGGAAGCGAACGTGGGCGAGATCATCGGACGGGCGCGAGAGGAGCTGGAGAAGCAGCATCTCGACAAGAGCCTCGAGCAGCTCTTGGGGGCGGTCTCGCAGGCCGAAGGGCAATTCGAGCGCGACTACCGTCGCCTTTACAACGTCGTCTTGATGGCCAGGAACCGGCAGGCGATTGCCGAACAGCAAGAGGCGTTGCAAGCCCTCCTCGCGATGGTTCCGGAACCCGTAGACCCCCGGCACCGCTGGGCGACGGCGGAGTTGCGTAAGCTCGGGGGTGGCGGCTAGCGTGTAGTCCGATGATCCTTCTCGTCTCCGAACCCGCTTCGACCGAGCCGAGACGACTCGAGGTCGACAAGCCTGAGGTAGTCTTCGGCAAGCACACCGAGTGCGACGTGGTGCTCACCAGCGCCAAGGTATCGCGCCGACACGCCCGGCTCGTTCAGCGAAACGGCGAGCTCTTGATCGAGGACCTGAAGAGCACCAACGGAACCTCGGTCAACGGCGAGCCGGTGACCGGCGAGCGCAAGGTTGCGGCCGGAGACGTGATCGAAATCGGCGACGTCACCGTTCGGATCGAGCCGCCCGCCGCCGCCAAGCCTCAGCCGAAGGCGCCGCCGGCCGCAGAGGAGAGCGACGAAGCCAAGAAGGCCAAGATGTTCTGGGCCTCGATGCAGAGCTTCTTCGGACCCGTCTGGCAGTACATCGACGACCCGTCCGTATCCGAGATCATGGTGAACGGCCCACGCGAGATCTTCTTCGAGAGGAAGGGCAAGCTCGAGCGCGCGCCCGTTACGTTCAACGAGGAGGGACTGCGGGCGGCGGTGATGAACGTCGCGCAGTACGTCGGCAAGAGGATCAACGAGGAGACCCCGTACATGGACGCGCGGCTGCCCGACGGCTCGCGCGTCGCGATCGTGCTTCCGCCCTGCTCGCGGAAGGGTGCCTGCATCGCGATCAGGAAATTCTCCAAGGAAAAGCTCACGCTGAAGGACCTGATCCGCTTCGGCTCGCTCGGCGAGGAGATGGTCGCGTTCCTCGACATCGCCGTGAAGCTCCGTAAGAACATCATCGTCTCTGGAGGAACGAGCTCGGGGAAGACGAGCCTGTTGAACGTCGTCTCCGCGCTGATCCCGGACGACCAGCGGATCATCGTCATCGAGGATTCCGCCGAGCTCCAGCTCCAGCAGGAGCACGTGCTGCCGCTCGAATCGAAGCCGCCCGACAAGCACGGCAAGGGCGAGGTGACGCTGCGTGAGCTGGTGCGCGCTTCGCTGCGCCTGCGGCCCGACCGCGTCGTCGTCGGCGAAGTCCGAGGCGGCGAAGCGCTCGACCTCTTGCAGGCGATGAACACCGGGCACTCGGGCTCCCTCGCCACGATTCACGCGTCCTCGCCGCTACAGACGCTGTCGCGCCTCGAGACCCTCACTCTGTTCTCGGGTCTCGATCTGCCGGTCGTCGCCATCCGCGAGCAGGTCTCGACGGCGATTGACATGATCATCCAAGCCGCTCGCCTCCAGGACGGCTCGCGGAAGGTCACCCACATCTCGCAGGTGCTACCCTTGTCAGTCGAAGGCCGCTACCGCGTACAAGACATTTACCGCTTCGTGCGCACCGGGATGGAGAAGGAGCGGATCGTCGGCGAGCACCGTGCGGCGGGGAACCTGCCCACGTTCTTCGAAGAGATCGAGCTCGCCGGCTTCGCCATGCCAGCGTCGCTCGCCGAGCTCGCCAACCGGCCGGGCGCCCGCGAAGCGATCGAGCACAAAGCGACGGAGCACTGACTCTCTCTCAGAGCGCCTGCGGGAGGTTTTCGTGACAGACGAGAAGAAGTTCGATCCCGACAAGACGGCGGTCGACATCCCGCCAACGCGATCGGCACCGACCCCCGCCGCGGACGTGGGCGACAAGACCGTGTTGATGCAGCGGCCGGCGGCTTCGCCTTCGACCGCCGCCCCGGGTGATGCCGACAAGACGATGGTCAGCGGTGCTCCCCTGGCGCCCGCGGGGCGCGAAGCGCGTGACGTCGAGAAGACGATGGTCGCAGGAGTTGCGCCGGTGACGGCCGGCGGTGCCGTCAATTTCGAGCTCGTCTGTCTCGCCGGCTCGGCACGCGGCCGGAGGTTTCCGCTTCGTGGCGAGCAAACGCTCATCGGGTCGAGCTCGAGCTGCCAAGTCGTGCTCTCCGGCATCGAGAACGTGCATGCCCGCCTGCACGAAACGGCCGACGGCGTCGAGCTGCAGAACCTCGGGACGGCCGGCTCAGTGGTCGTCAGGGGGGGACGCGCTCCGGAGCGCACCAGGCTGAAGAGCGGCGATCTCCTCAAAGTCGGTGAGGCCGTGCTCCGTCTGGTGAGAGCCGGAGACGTCTTCTCGGCGGACTATTCGGAAGCCGAGCTGACGCCGAGTTTCGTCGGCCGCCTCGTCGATCCCGAAGTGCTCAAGGGGAACTGGCGACGTCTTGCAATCGGCGCGCTGGTGATCGTCGTCGTCGGTGTGTTCCTCTGGTCCCCCGTTCGCCCGGGATCCGGCCCCGCAGGGCCGGCCGCGCCGTCGCAATCCGACGTCGCCAGGCAGAAGCAGGTGGTCGCACTGTTTACGGTGGGTGAAACCTTGTTCAATGCCGGGAAGTACATCGCGCCGTCGGACCAGCCCGAAGCGGAGAACGCTTACGCGAAGTTCAACGAGATCCTCTCCCTCGATCCGGGCAACGAGAAGGCACGCCTCTGGCTGACTCGGATCGACAAGAAGCTCGACGAGGACAGAGCCAACCGCGACGCCGAAGAAAAGCGCCAGGCCCAACTCGCGCAAGATCAGCGGGAACGGCAACGCAAGGCCGTCGAGGACCGCGTGAAGGCGCTGATCGATCAGGGTGATGAGCTCTACAAGGCCGGACAGGTCGCGGAGCCGGCGGGGCGAAACGCCCTGGTCTTCTATCGCGAGGCGCTGAAGGTCGACGACCAGAGCCCTCTGGCACGCGCCGCTGTCGCAAAGGGGATCGGTTACTACGTTGACAACGGCGACAAGCTGCGCGAGTCGGGAGACGCCTGGAAGGCGCTCGAGCAATATCGGAAGGCGTCGCGCGCGAGCGAGGGCGCGGACCCGGAGATCGAGGCGCGCGTCCGCGAGACCGAGACGGTGCTGAAGAGTGGCATGGGCGCGACCGGGACCTATCTCGTCATGTACAAGGACGATCGCGGGCAAGTCGTCGTGCTCGACGAGATGGACAAAGTACCCGCCCGCTATCGCGATCGCGCCGTCGAGATCCGCCCGGTGGAAGCGAAAAAATGATCGTCACCGTGCGCCGCGCGGGCGAGGCGCCCCGCACGATGTCCTTCGCGGGGCCGGAGGTCGTCCTCGGCAAGCAAGGTGACGTCGTGCTCGAGGACGCCAAGGTTTCGCGTCGCCACGCGCTTCTCGAGATCGCCGAGGGCCAGATCCGACTGCGGGATCTCGGCAGCACGAACGGCACCCGCGTCGGCGGAAGGGCGGTCGACGGGAGCGTCATCGTCGAGCCACAGGACGAGATCGAGATCGGTCCGTTCAGCATCCAGGTCGAAGTGCCGGAAGCGACCCGCCGCTCCACTGGATGCGGCGCTGGAACGGTACGGGCTGCTCGGCCCGCTGATGGCGGACGACCGTGTAAGCGAGATCATGGTGAACGGGCCCTACGAGATCTTCGTCGAGCGCGCCGGGAACGTGGCTCCAGGCCCCGGCCCGTTTCGCGTCTGCGGAGGCGCTCGATCAGCTGATCACGAAGATCGGCACCGATGTCGGGCGGACGATCGACCCGCGCAGGCCGCTCCTCGATTGCCGGCTCCCCGACGGCTCGCGGGTCAACGCGGTAATGCGCCCGCTGGCGCTGCGTGGACCTTACCTGACGATCCGCCGCTTTCCGCGCAGCCGCCCGAAGGCCGCGGACCTGGTGGCGCGCGGCTCGCTCAGCCAGGCCATGCTCGACTTCTTGCAAGCGGCCGTGGCGGGCAAGCTGAACATTCTCATCGCCGGCGGTACGGGCGCCGGCAAGACGACGATGCTGAACACGCTCTGCGGCTACATGGGGTCGCACGAGCGCATCGTCACGATCGAGGACGCGGCCGAGCTGAAGCTGCCGCAGGTCCACGTGCTTCCTCTCGAAGCGCGCCCGCCGGACATCGACGGGCAAGGTGAGGTCTCGATCCGCGACCTCCTGAAGAACGCACTGCGCATGCGCCCCGACCGAATCGTGGTTGGCGAGGTGCGCGGCGGCGAGGCGCTCGACATGCTGCAGGCGATGAATACGGGCCACGAGGGGAGCCTCGGAACGATCCACGCCAATTCGCCGCGCGAGGCGCTGTCGCGGCTCGAGACGCTGGTATTGTTCGCCGGCACCGACCTTCCCCCACGGGCGATCCGCGAGCAGATCGTGCAGGCGATTCGCCTCGTCATCCAAGTCAGTCGGACCGGAGGTGGCCACCGGCGCGTGACCTCGATCTCGGAGCTTTCAGGAATGGAGGGGGAGCAGTTCACCACAGGGGAGATCTTCCAGTTCGACGCCACGCCCGGACAGGAACCCTCCTTTCATGCGACCGGCTACGTGCCACGCTGCCGCGACATGCTCGTCGAGCGCGGGCAAAAGATCGACAACGCCTGGTTCCGCTCGTAGGCCCCGGCGTCCGGAAGTGGCTCCTCGCGGCGCTTGCCTACGGGGCGTTCGTCGCGGTCTTCCATTGGCTCGTCGGCTCGCGTGTCCTCCAGTTCTTCACGCTGCGCGGGGCGCATCACATCGGAGACTTCGCCTACCACGTGCTCCTCGCGCGCGGGTTCTGGTTCCAGGACCACGTCGGCATCTATCGCTTCCGCGTCCAGCAGCAGATGCTGAACGAGCTCTTCGTCGCGAACATCGATCACGCGATGCCTCCCGCGGTGCTGCCGACCTTTCTGATCGTCTACTTTCCGTTTGCCGCCGTCGCGCTCCGGTCCGTTTCCCTCGCGTACTCGTGGTGGACGTCGACCTGGCTTTTTCTGACAGGGGCGGTGCTCTGGACATTCCGCCCGTCGGGGATAGGGCGATCCGAAAGCCCGCTTCTGCTCCTGCTCGCGGCGATCGTCCTCGGCTCGGACGTATTCTATCGGACGGTCCTTCTCGGACAGACCTCTCTATGTGCGGTATCGCTGCTGGTGGTGATCTACCGCACGGTGGCGCGCCCCCGAGACGGTGCCGACGGATGGATGGCGGTCCTCGCGTGCGTTCTCGTGCTCGTCTTGTCGATGAAGATCCCCTACCTCATCGTGGCGTTGACCGTACTGCTCACGCACCGCCGTTGGAATGCCCTCGGAGGCGCTATTCTATTGGTACTCGTCACGCTCCTGTTGCTGACGGTGAAGCTCGGAGCCCAATGGCCGGTCGAATACGCCGCCTCCGCGGCTAATCACGTGAGTCTGGCTGCCGCCGAGGAGTATCGCAGCTCCATCGCCGGATCGACGATGAACGTATTTCGTTATGCGTTTGCGGGCGCGCTCGGCGAAGCGGCGGCCCATCGAATCTCGCTCGTGCTCTTCGTGGGGGGGTGGCTCGTGCTCGGAGGTTGGCTCTCGAAGGCGTTCCTCGCCGAAGGGCCGGACGAAGGCGTGGCGCTTTCCTCGGTTTGCTGGTCGATCGCGCTTTTTCTTTTGCTTGCGCCCTACAGCGGAATCTACGAGGACCTTCTGATCGTCGCGATCCTCGTGCTCGTTCCTGTCCCCCACCCGATCCCCCGGGTACACTTCGCCGCCGCAGGTGTTGCGCTGTTCCTCGTGTTGAACTTCGTTCCCCTGCGGGACACCTTGAGCCCTGAGCTCTTGTGGCTCGTCAAGGCGGTGCTCCTCGCGTCGTTGGCGCGGATGGCGCGCCGAGCGCTGATGGGTATGCCGGTGTTCCTGCATTCAGCCCGTCCCTCCGAACCATGACCTGGGCGGTCTCGTCGCGGTAGAAGCTCGTCCAGCGACCACTCATCTCCGCGATCAACGCCAGCGGCTCGTCGCGCCGCAGCACCAACCACTGGACGTCGTATCGGTCGAGAATCTCCTGCCAGGCCGGCTTGACCAGGGCGAGATCGATCATGTCCTGGAGAACCGAGCCCTGGCGGTAGAAGTCGCTCCGTCCATCGGCAAAGACCTTGACCCGCGGATAGAAGCGATAGATCAGGTAGCTCCCGTACTGATCGTATGCGTAGACGTGCCCCTTCGGCATCCGCCCGGCAATGAAATCGGCCGCGGCGACGGGGTAACGCTTCGGGTCGAAGTGAGCGCTCAGCAATCGGTCGGCGAACCGCTCGTTCGCGGCGACGAGGATCAGCGCCAGAGCCAAGGGATAGGCGATCACCCCCGGTAGTTGCCGATCGATCGCTCGAATCCTGCCGTAGCGATCGCGAAGCCTGCGCCATCGGCCGCCGAAGGGCTCCGCGGCCCCCGACAGGCTGTCGCTCGTATCGCGCAGGATCTTGGTCCAATACTCGGCGATGATCGGCACCAAGACGATCACCGCCAATGTGACGTGGCGCTTCGACTGCAGCGTCATGTGACCCCACAGCAACACGAGCCCGAGCTCCACCCAGCGTCGTTCGCGAAGCGCCCGCACGGCTGCCACGGCGGCGAGCAGGAACAAAACCTCGATCGCCTTCCCTTCGAGATCGTGAAAATTGGGCGACTGGAATTCGAGGATCGAATCGAGCAGCTGTTGATCGCCGAGGTATGCCCAAACGTGTCGATGGAGGTCGGTTCCATAAGGGTTTGCGAGCGTGGCCAAGCCGGACAGAGACCCGACGAGCACATAGGTTCCGAGTACGCGACGAAGCTCGCCGCCGCGCGCTCGGCCGCGCACCGCGATTTCCACGGTCTCGCCGAGCGCATAGACGACCAGCATCGAGAAGGTGGCGACGAACGCCCCGTGCAGGTTCGCCCAGATGGCCATCAAGAGAGGCAACAGGAAGATCCACCGGCCGCGCCGGCGGCGAAAGTCTTCGACCACCGCGACCCAGACGAGCATCAGCAGCATCGAAAGCAAGTGCGGACGAGCCAGCCAGTGAATCAAGGTAACGCTCGCCCCGAACGACGTCAGCACAAAGGCTAGAAGCGGGTCGGCTCCGCGCCGCACCAGCAGGTGGTCGAGCGCCGCGAACGTCACCAGCAGTACCAGAATCGCCGCCGCAACCACGCCAGCCAAACCGGCGGCGTGATGCGCCCCGGCGATCAGCACGTCCGAGAGCCATTCCCACGCGAACCAGCGGCGTCCTTGCATCGTGTACGAGAAAAGATCTTCTCTGGGCACGGCCCCTCTCTGCAAAATCCACTCACCGGTGCGGATGTGCCAGCCCGTGTCACTGTCGACCAAGAACCGCCAGGAGCCGCCGATGAGCAGCGACAGCACGGCGAAAACGCACCAACTGTGCACCGAAGGAAGTAACCAGCGGACGGCGCCGCCGACGCGAACCTCGGGCTCCGAATCGCCGATGATCGGCAACCTCATCTGCCGCTGAGGGGCGCCGGCAACAGACTGGGCAGCGACTCCCATTGCGTGGCACCGGATAGGACCCCCGCCTCCAGGCTGCGAACGAAGGCTTGTCCCGCCGCGTTCAAATCGACGGCATACATCGGCAGATCTTCCGCTCGAACGACGTAGGTTCCAGTCTGCAAGGCCCAGGAGTCGGCATAGCGAAAGGCCACGATCCGATTCTCGGCGATCGCCCGGACGCGGAAAGCGGCCGAGGATGGCTCGTAGTTTGCGTAACTGTAGCAGCGCTCGATGCAGGCGCGGTCGATCATGTGGGTGAGCGCGTTGATGCGCAGGCCGGGGTCCTCGAGCGCACTCACGACCCGTTGCCGCGGCGGCAACTGCGCCACGGCATCGTCCAACCGATCCTCGAGCGCATTCAAGGCCCGCCCGTCCCGGTAAAGAAGGGTAAAGAACAGAAGCATGACGGCGATCGTGGCGGCGCGTTCCAGCGGTCGATGCGGGGCGGCTGCCAAGAGGCCGCAGGCGACAACTCCAGACGCCAGGGACATGCGCTCGGCGATGAAGACGAGTCCAGGATGGAAGCCCGGAATGCGAACGGCGGTGGGGAGCAGGGTGATCCCGGCCGCGGTCATCAGGACGACTTGAAAGCTGACGCTCGACGTCACGGAGGCAACGCCGAACGTGCGGACCGAGTGGTAGAGCCGCAGCACCCAAACCGCCAGCAGCGCGACGAAAGGCACCAGATACTTGCGGTCGTAAACGAGGATCTGATCCAACCCGGTAGCCAATGTGATCTGCCCCGCAGACCAAGCCGCGGGCCAGGTGGCGGCAATCCCCAGACGCAGAGCCACCAGCAACAGCGGAGACAGCACGATCACGAGACGACCGATCCACGCCGCCCGCCGAGCGAGCCCGAGGTAGGCGAGAATGCAGAGCGCCCAAACCACCGGAAGAGCGTGACCGAGCCAGGCGAGCGCGAAGATCGGCAGCGCACCGACGAGGCGAGAAAATTCGAGCTCCCAGCCGATGGCGAGAGCGCAGAAGCACAGCCCGAGGCTCAGATAGAAATTGAAGAAGCCGATGTGAAAGACCCAGCCGTAGGCCAGCATGGCAAGCGGTGGGAGGTGGTGCCACGAGCATCGTTTGGACATTACCGACACGAGCGCGAATGCTCCCCAGAGAAAGATCAGGACGGCGAGCGAGACCGCGAGGCGCTGGGCAGCGGCTGCACCGAAGACGTCAAACAGGCCACCGAGAAGGAGGTCGAAGAGGACATTGGTCGTCTGGCGAACGACGATCAGTCCCTGCGTCTGGCCGCTGTCGATCAACTGAGCGAGCCACGCATTGTAGATGTGGCTGGAGAGATCGCCAGCTTGGATTCTTCGCTGCCAATAGCAGGGGGCGATGAGCAGGAGCGAAACGAGGACGTAGGCCATCACGGCATTGCCCGTCGCTCGACCTGGAACTCGTAGACCGAGGCCTCCGGTGACTGGTGCAATGCCCGGACGATCGAGGGGTCGCCAACCAGGCGATCGAGCACCGGCCGGAGTCGAGGGGCGATCGATTCCCGGTCGAAGTCCGTGGAGGTTACCAGCAGGTAATGAAGCCGGTGGCGGGCAGCGAAGTCGGGCAGCGACGCATAGAGGGCTTCGATGGCGGAAGGATCTTCGAAGATTCTGGGCGGCACGTGGATCGCGGCGGCATGGCGTCCGGTGCGGAGGTAGAACTCCGGGTCGTGGTACGCCAAGAACGTGGCGTTCGCGGGCACCGAACGTGCGATCCATTCGAACGTGGATTCATGAGAGTGATAGTGAGCTCTTCTGTCTTCGAGGGTCGACGCGATCGTTTCGAACATCTTCGCATGCCATAGGAGCAGTAGGCATAAACCGGCCCCGAACACGGAAAGCGCAAATATGCCGCCGACGCAGTTGCGAGGAACTTGTCTCTGAAGCAAGGACCGGGCACCGTGAACGAATCTCGCGAGCACGGTCGAAAGGCCGGCGAGGAGCAGCGCATGCAATGGCAGTACGAAACGCTGAGTCGGGGGATAGTGCCAGAGCAGCACGAACACGAGGGATCCGGCGCCGAACAGCGCGTAGTGCCACGTCCGGCCACGCACGACCCACAGCACCACGCCCGTAAGCGAGAGAACGAGGAGGAGAAGCAAGGGATCAACGCTGGGATTCGCCAGTGTCAGTGCGGAGGTCAACAGGCCCTCGAGAATGGGGCCGAGAGCCGTAAGGTTTCTCCACAACATCGGCGACAGCTCGTGCCAACCGACGTTGTAGCGGTAGTACCCGAAGTAGTCCGTGTAGAAAAGCATGAGAGGGTCCGTTTGCGTCGTCAGATGCCGGCCCACCCATAACTGCCAGCCGAGAACGAACGGCAGCATCGTAGCCAAGAAGAGAGCGGCACGAAGGGGCTGCTTTCGCAACACGAAGCACAGGGGCGACGAAATCAGCAAGGGTAACGCCGAGGCTCTCGTCAGATAGGCCGCGCCGCCGAAGAGGCCGGAAAACACGCACAGCGAGCTTGCCGACGGCCGCCTGCCAGCTCGTTCGGCGATGATCAACGACGACAGAAGGAAGCAACAAAACAACAGATCGGAGAGCAGGCTTATGCCCGCCATCACCACGTAAAGATTCCATCCGAGGACGACACAGAGAACGGAACAACGCAGCTGGTCGAAGCCCAAGTCCTGGAAGAGAAGGAAGGCGAGGACTAGATAGGCCGGTAGGGTGAGCCAATTGATCAGCATTGCCCAAGGGAGGTTGGCCGGGAAGGAAGGCGCCAATCTCCACGAGAGGGACAGCAAAAGAGGGTATAGCGGAGGGTACTTCGTCTGGTAGGGCTCGCCGGGAAGGCTCGCGATGCGATACTCGCCGTTTCGTGCCAGCGACTGGGCCGAGACGAGGTAGATGCCGTCGTCGTGGAACGTGCCGAGATGAGCGAGATCGCGGAACCGCCACGCCAGAAGTCCTGATGGAGTCATCGCGGCAAGAAGAAGGATTGCAACCGCTAGTCGATGCTCGCGAGGACGCTCATCCTGCATCGGGCGGGGACTATCGCGAGTGGCACGAAACAGGTCAAGCAAGATCGCCGAGCACTGGCGCCGCCGATCGGTTGCTCTCGGTTGCGAGTGTAATCGTCACGCTCTCATCGCTCTACGCACTGCGAGTTGCCGACGCCGATTTGTGGGGGCACCTTACTTACGGGCGCTGGTTCGTGGAACACGGTCTGCCCGGCGAAGACCCCTTCTCCTACGCGACGAGTGCCCAGACCTGGTACTGCCACGAATACTTGGCGCAAGTGATCCTGTGGTGGAGTTACGCGGGGGCCGGAGCGTCGGGACTGATCATGCTCAAATGCGCCGTCGGCGGTGTGGCATTCTACCTGCTATATTGCAGCCTCCGCTTGTCGACGTCGGACGCACGGATCTGGGCGCCTCTTCTGATGCTCGCGGCCTGTGTGCTCAGCGGCTATCTCTTCTTCCGGCCTCAGCTCTTCACGTACGCGTTTTTTGCCGGCTTCGTACTCATTCTACTGCGTCACTTGCTCGGATACGACGCACCGCTTCGGCTGTTGCCCCTTCTACTGATTTGTTGGGCGAACTTGCACGGCGGCTTTCTCGCCGGCATCGCCGTCGTATTGTTGTCGCTCGGTCTCTCTTGCCTGCGCGACGTCCAAGAGAGCGGGTGGAAGTCACGATCCGTCTCCCTCGAGACTCGCGAGCTGGCCTTGGTGCTGGCGCTCTGCCTGGCGGCGAGCTTCGTCACTCCCCTGGGCTGGAGGATTTGGGCCTTTCTGCGTTTGGAGCTCGGCAATTCCTACAACCATCGCTTCATCGCCGAGTGGCAGCCGGTCCGTTTGATCCCACCCGACTGGGTCGGCGGCCTCGTGATCTTCTTGCTCGCTCTCATAGGTATCGCCGCTTTGGCGGCAGGAAGTAGCAAAACTCCGGGCCGACTGCCGTCCTGGGCGTGGTCAGCGAGCGTACTCCCGCTCGCCGTTTTGGCGATCCGCTCTCATCGCCATGTGCCGCTATTCACCTTGTGGGCCACACCTGTGCTCGCGCTGTTGGCGCCTGCAGCCCTCGCCTCTTCGGACGGTCGCCGTCACGCGCTGCCGCTGCTCGTGATCACCTTCGTCATCGGGATGGCGGGCGCATTCGAGGTCGCTGCTACGCTCCACGACCCGTGGCCGAGGATCCACGTGGAGACCCGCGGGCCAGCCGCGCAGCCGCTCGCCGCCGCGTCGTTCGTGCGGACGAACGACCTCCGCGGCCGCCTCTACAACCCGCTCTGGTGGGGTTCGTATCTATCCTGGGCGCTTTATCCTCGCGTGTTGGTCTCTTCGGACGGACGGAACGACACCGTCTATCCCATCGCGCGAATCGGCGAAAACCTCCTCTTCTACGCCACGCGCGACCCTGACCTCGGAGCTCCCTGGCGCGACGGGGCCGACTTTCTTCTCGTTCCGGCTGGAGCCTTCGTCTCTTCACGCATCCGCGGCGATTCTCGCTGGGTGATCGTCCACGAGGACTCGGTATCGACGCTGTTCGTCCGTAATGACGAGGTGCATCGCGATCTCGTCGATCGCGCTCAGCAGGGTCGACTGCGCGCGGCCGCAGAGCCGGCGGTTGCGTTCCTCGAATGAGGCTAGCGTGGTAGGATCTACGGGAAACACACGCCACGCGACCGACGGGAGCGCGCACACAGTTTGTATCGCGACCGACGGAGTGATCCGCGGCGCACACTCCTAGCCCGAGTCGGTGCGCAGCCCCAAGTTCTTGACTAGGCGGGAAAGGTAGGTGCGCTGAAGACCCAGGATCTCCGCGGCGCGGGTCTGATTTCCCTTGGCCTGTTCGAGCGCGCGACGGATGAGCTCACGCTTGAACTCTTCCACACCCTCGTGGAACGGGCCGATGCTCGGCTCGGCACCGGGAAGAGACGGAACCGTTCTGTCGATCGTGCGCAGCCCGAGATCGAGGGGGGAAATCTCCGCGCCGGCGCCGAGCACGACGGCGCGTTCGACTGCGTTCTCGAGTTCGCGAACGTTGCCGGGCCAGGGATGCGCTTTGAGCAGATCGACGGCCTCGGCAGAAATGCCGGGGATCGTCTTTCCGGTCTCCGCGCAGTACTTGCGCAGGAAATGCTCGGCCAAACCTGGAATGTCCTCCCGACGCTCGCGAAGCGGCGGCAGCCGAAGGCGCACGACGTTCAATCGGTAGTAGAGATCCTCCCGGAAGCGTCCGCCCTTTACGGCTTCTTCGAGGTTGCGATTGGTCGCCGCGATGACCCGGATGTCGACCCGGATGGGCTTGGTGCCGCCGACGCGCTCGAACTCGTGCTCTTGGAGGACGCGCAAAAGCTTCGCCTGCAGCGACTCGCGGATGTCGCCTACCTCGTCGAGGAAGATCGTGCCGTGGTTGGCGAGCTCGAACTTGCCCGGCTTCTGCTGGTGAGCTCCGGTGAAGGCGCCCTTCTCGTGGCCGAAGAGCTCACTCTCGAGAAGCTCCTCGGAGAGCGCCACGCAGTTCACGGCGATGAATGGCCGAGACGCGCGTGGGCTCCAGGCGTGGATCGATCGCGCCAGTACCTCCTTGCCGGTGCCGCTCTCGCCGACCAGCAGCACGGTGCTCTTGCTCTCGGCGGCCTTGCGGGCCTGCTCGACGAGCTCTCGGAGCGCTCCACTGATACCGACGAGCGGCTTTCCGCCCGGCAGCGCGGCGCGCAGCGCCCGGTTTTCCTCGCGGAGCTCGTTGCGCTCGAGCGCCTTTTGAACGGTCAGCTCGACGAGACCCGGTTGGAACGGCTTCGGCAGAAAATCGAACGCGCCTCTTCGCATCGCCTCGACCGCCTTCTCCACCGTCGCGAACGCGGTGATCACGACGACCGTCGGCGGCACGCTCTCCTGACGCAAACGCTCGAGCACCGTCAAACCGTCGGCGCCGGGCAGATCGAGATCGAGCAACATCAAATCGGGAAGCTCGCGCGCGCACATCTCGAGAGCTTTCAGCCCATCCGTCGATTGCAGCACCTCGTGGCCGCGGGCCGCGAGGCGGTCGGTGAGAATCGTGCGGATGTCAGCGTCGTCGTCGACGACTAGAATGCGTGCCATGTGTCGGGGCCCGCTTCAGCTTGGCGATCGCGTTCGGCCGACATCGGCAAAACGACGGTGAACGTGCTGCCCTTCCCGTGGGTACTCTCGACGGTGAGCCGCCCGCCATGCATCTCGACGAGCTGTCGGCTGATCGGCAAGCCGAGCCCAGTACCCGGGCCTGCGGGACTCCGTGGTCGCTTCACCTGATGGAACTTGTCGAAGATCCGTTCGAGCTCGTTCTGCGGGATGCCGGCGCCGCTATCGCTCACCGCGAGCTTGGCCCACGCGCCGTCGTTGCTTGCCGCAATCTCGACCCGCCCGCCCGAAGGCGTGAACTTGATGCCGTTCTGCACTAGGTTGACCAAGACGCGCGAGATCTTGTCGCGATCGGCGCAGATCACCAGCGGGGAAAGGGCCGGTGCGGCGAGCACCACGCCGCGCTCGGCGGCGAGCGGCTTCAGCGTGTCGAGTGTCTCTTCGATCAAAGCATCGAGGCGGAACCGGGACGCGTGGATCTCTTCCTTGCCCGCTTCGATGCGAGCCAGATCGAGGAGCTCGTTGATGAGACGAAGTAGCCGGTCGCTATTCTCCTTGATGCGCATCAGATAGGAGCGGGACTGCTCGCCGAGCGGGCCGGTGATGCCGTCGAGGACGTTGTCGGCTGCTCCCATGATCGACGTGAGCGGCGTCCGAAGCTCGTGGGACACCCTCGAGATGAAGTCGGACTTCAGGTCGGAGAGCTCCTTCAGCTTTCGCGCGGCCTCATGTTCCCGGTCGTAGGCCTCGGCCTGCGCCAGCGCGACGCTGAGCTCTGCGGCAATCTGCGAGAGCACCTCGATCTCGGCTGCGGAGAAGGCGTCTGGCCGGCGACTTCCCAAATTGAACGTGCCCATCACCTGATCGCCGACGACGAGCGGCAGCACGATCTCGCGCCGGATCGCCGACATGCTGAGCGTGTCCGTGGTGACGCGGTCGACCGGTACGTCGAATACGGCAGGCTTGCGCCGCTCCAAGACGTCGGAGAACCGCGAGGCAGGCAGCGTGATCTTCTTGCCTCCCTGCAGCGTGCCTAGGCTCCCTGAGATGGCGAAAACCGTCGCCGTCTGCGGATCGGTGATGCGTGCGATCGAGGCCTGCTCGAAATCAACGAGCCGCCGTGTCCCCTCGACGACCGCTTCGAAGATGCGTTGGAAATCGAGGCTGGAATTCACCGCGTTCGCGACCTGGTGCACGAGCGAGAGCCGATCATTCGCCGTACGCAGCGCCTCGGTGCGTTGGATCACCTTGCGCTCGAGCTCGCGGGCCAGCTCCTCGAGCTGGCGAACCTTGTCCGCCAACAGCACGCGCATGTGATTGATCTCGCGCCCGAGCGTGCCAAGCTCGTCCGAGGTATTCACATGCACCGGATGATCGTAGTCACCATCGCCGATCCGGCGTGTGGCCGCCACCAACCGCTCGATCCCGAGCGCGATCGATCGCCCGAGCATCGCCGCAAGCGCGACGGCCAGAATCGCCAGGGAAGCGAGCCCCGCCTGCGCCCACCATTCCCACGGCGGCATCGAGAGAAGCAGGATGGCAGCTGCGACGATCTCCAGCGCGCAGATCAAGAGCTTGCCGCGGATCGTGAACACGCCCGATTTGTAACATAGAATCCAGTTTCAGGCTCCAGCAGCGGGCTTCGGCTAGGTCACCCTAACCCCGAAGCGTAATTCCCGTGGTGCCCTTTCGATCCGAAATTCGCGCGGGCCCTGTCGTCGGCGCAGCCCGCGCCGTGCTCGCTGGGCGCCCCTCCCAGCCGCTGCGCCACCCCGGGCCTTCGCCCCGCATTCGCTGCGCGCGGCGCGGGCGCCCAGCGCCGACGCCACCCACGCGAATTTCGGATCGAGGCTAAGCCGACCCTGAGCCTTCCTGGAAGCCCGAGACCCGAAGCCCGACCCCTGGAGTCGCAGGGCCGTTTTTTGTATCCCCTCGTTCATGGCGGCGCTGGTCGTGGAGGCCGTGGGGCTCGGAAGGAGGTACGCGTCCATCCGGGCGCTCGCCGATCTCGATCTCGAGATCCACGCTGGCGAGAGCCTCACCGTCTTCGGCCCGAACGGCGCTGGCAAGACGACGCTGGTGAAGCTGTTGGCGACCGTGCTCCGACCGAGCGCGGGGCGGCTCCGCCTGTTCGGCGAGGAGTGGCCACGCCCGGCGGTGCGGCGGCGAATCGGGCTGCTCAGCCATGGGAGCTTTCTCTACGGCGAGCTCACGGCCGCCGAGAACCTAGGCTTCTACGCCGGTTTGTACGGCGTCGCGCGCCCGGCGGCGCGAATCGACGAGATGCTCGCGGAAGTCGGTCTCGAAGCCTGGAGGGAGCGGCCGCTCAAGAGCTTCTCGCGGGGGATGGAGCAACGGTTGGCGCTCGCGCGGGCATTCCTGCACGACCCGGACCTGTTGCTGCTCGACGAGCCGTATTCGGGGCTCGACCCGGACGCCGCCGCGCACTTGCAGGAGATCCTCGCGCGCTTCCACCGCCGCGGGAAGGCGATGGTGCTCACCACCCACGACATCGGCCGCGGCCTCGAGGTCTGCGATCGCGCGGTCATTCTCCGCGGGGGACGCCTCGCATGGCAATCGGGGCGCTTCGTGCCCGGCCCTCAAGAGATGGTGCGCATCTATGAGCACCACTCTTGCGGAGCGTAGGAAACCGGGACGCGGAGCGTGTGGCTGATCCTCTGCAAAGACCTGCGGATCGAGTTCCGATCGAAGACCGGTCTCGTCTCCCTGTTCGTGCTCGGTCTGCTCGTGCTCTTGATCCTGCAATTCGCCATGCCCGAGAAGCCGACGCCGGAGTCCGCCGCCGCGGGGCTGTGGATCTCGTTCGTGTTCGCGGGAACGCTCGGCGCGCAGCGCACCTTCCTTCTCGAGCGCGAAAATCTCTGCATCGAGGGCCTGAAGACCGCTCCGCTCGATCCCTCGTCGATCTTCATCGCCAAGATGCTCGGCACCGCCGCGAGCCTCGCCATCCTGCAGGCGGTGGTGTTGCCGCTCACGACGATCTTGTTCGGCATCGTACCGCGCGCACCCGTGGCGCTCGTCGGTTTGTGCGCTCTCGGGAACCTCGGTTTCTCGGCCCTGGCTACGCTCTTTGCCTCGATCTCGGTCGCGTCTCGGGCTCGTGAAGTCCTCCTCCCGCTCCTCATCTTTCCCGTGCTCGTACCGCTCGTCATCGCAGCCGTGAAGGCGTCAGCGGTGTTCCTCGGCAGCGGCGCTCCCGGCGATGCGGCGGTCTGGGTACGGGTGTTGGTGGCGTTCGACGTTGTGTTCGTGGTCGCAGGGTGGCTCTTGTTCGAGCACGTGCTCCGCGACTAGAGCCCGGTCCTCATACCGCCAACGCCGGCTGGTATTCCGAGTTGAGGATCAGGTCCGAGAAGCGACCGCGATCCTCCAGGATGCGGATCAATCCGCGGGTCACGGCCATCAGCGGGTCTTCGTCGATGCGGATTGGCAGGCCGAGCGTATCTTGTAGCCTACCCGCCCAGCCTCGCAGCAGCGCCCCGCCGCCCACCATCGCGCCCCCTTCGGTGAGAATGTCGCCGGCGAGCTCGGGAGGGAGGTGCTCGATCGTCCGGCGAATCGCCTCGACGATCTGCCGGAAGATCGGCTCGAGCGCCTCGACGATCTCACGCGACGGTACGCGCAGCACGCCCGGGCATCCATTGCGGACGTTCAATCCCTTCACCTCCACGGGCAAATCGAGGTCGCGGGGGGTGACCGAGCCGTGCTGAATCTTGATCCGTTCCGCCGTCGTCTCGCCGATCGCGAAGTCGTGTCGAGAGCGGAAATGCTCCTCGATCGCCTGGTCCATGGCGTTCCCCGCCATGCGCAGCGACTCGCAATGCACGATGCTGTTCAGCGAGATGGCCGTAGCCTCGGTCGTCCCGCCGCCGATGTCGACGATCAGATTTCCGCGCGGCTCGCCGATCGCCAAGCCGGCCCCGAGCGCGGCGGCGAAGGGCTCCTTCACGAGGTCGACGCGATGTGCGCCCGCTGCCAGCGACTCGCGCTTCAAGCTGTCCATCTCCACCGGCGTGGCCCCATGGGGAACGCAGATGACGATCTGCGAGCGTTTGACCCAGCGCCGTTCGGTGGCCACCTCGATGAAATGACGGAGGATCTCCCGCGCCGCCGCGAAATGAGCGACGACGCCGTCGCGCAACGGGCGAATCACGTCGATCGACCCCGGAACGCGCCCGAGCATGCCGCGCGCCCTGTCGCCGTACGCGATGACCTCACCGCTCTCCCTGTGGACGGCAACTGCCGAAGGCTCCCGTAGCACCACGCCGCGACCGACCACGTAGACGACCGAGTACGTCGTGCCGAGATCGATCGCGATCTTCATCGCGTCAGGGTCGAGGTCTGAACTGTGGCAACGAGATCTCTTCGGAGCGCTTCTCGAACTGCACCTCGACCGGTAGACCGATACGCACCCGGTCGGGAGAACAGCCGATCAGGTTGGTGAGCAGCCTGCCGCCTTCCTCGAGCTCGACGAGCACGACGGCGTACGGGACCTCGGAGGCGAACCCGGGATGGTAGACCTGGTGCATGACGTTGAAGCTGACGATCGTGCCGCGGCCCGAGGAGGCCACCCAATCAGCGTCGCGGCAGAGGCAATCGCTGCAAATCTCGCGCGGCGGGAATCGGCGCCGACCGCAGCCCCTGCACCGCTGCACGACGAGCCGCCCCTCGCGAGCGGCGGCCAAGAACGGACGAAGCGCCTCGGTGATCTCGGGGATCGGCTTCTGCGGGTCGGTGGTCACGAGGGAAGCGGGCTGAGAACGAGCGTCGAGTGCGTGGATAGGATCCCGCCGTTGCCGGACACCAGTACGACGTTCCGCCGCTCGACCTGGCGCGCTCCACCTTGGCCGCGCGCCTGGATCACACCTTCCGAAACGGGTGTCATGCCCCACATGTAGAAGCTCGAAAGCTGGCCGCCCCCAGTGTTCACCGGCAAGCGGCCTCCCGGGCCGATCGATCCGTCCGCAGCGAACGGTCCCGACTCACCCTTCGCGCAGAACCCATAGTCCTCGAGTGTGACGAGCACCGTGAAGGTGTAGCAATCGTAGAATTCGGCGACGTCGACGTCGGTCGTGTCGATCCCGGCCATCCGAAATGCAGCCTTCTTCGAGAGCGGCGCGCCAGACGTGAGCGTATCGACGGGATCACCTCCGGGATGGCCCTGGCCGAAGCCCCAGACGTAAACGGGTGGCTGGCGGAGATTTCGCGCGCGCTCGGCGCTGGTGACGATCACAGCCGCGCCGCCGTTCGAGACCAAGCAACAGTCGAGCAAGTGGAAGGGCTCTACGATCCAGCGCGAGCGATGATACTCTTCGAGCGTGAGCGGCGCCTCGTAGAACTGTGCCGCCGGGTTGCGGTTCGCCCAGGCCCGTTCGGCGACGGCCACGGCCCCGAGGTGATCGTTCGTGGTGCCGTAGCGATGCATGTGGCGTTGCGCGACCAGAGCGTAGAGCGCGTTCACTCCGAACAGTCCGTACGAGGCGTTGAGCCCGCGCGCGAACGCGTAGGCCGAGGCCGATCCACCGGGTGCCGTCGGCTGCCTCTTTCCCCCTTGCGCCGTCTTCGGAGGCTTCAGCGGGGCGTCCGAGAAGACGCAGGCGACCGTCGAGGCGAGCCCGGCCTCGATCGCCATCACCGCTTGCTGCACCATCGCTGCTGCGGTCGCACCGCCGAGATTCATCGCGACCGAGTAACGGAGGTCGCGAAGCCCGAGCGCTTGCTGGAGTGCGAACGAGCCCATGGCGGCGTCGGCCCAAGCGATGCCCGGATTGAGAAGAAGGCCGTCGAGATCGTGGCGATCGAGGCCCGCGTCCTCGAGAGCGAGGCGCACCGCTTCGACCGCGAAGCCCATGGGCGAATCGTAGACCCTCCCCATGCGTGTGAGGCCAAGCCCGACGATCGCGTATCTTCCCTTGAGGTTCGAACTCATGGAAGGAACGACTGATTCTTTTTATACTCGGCGGATGACTTCGAGGGAAGAGTCACTAGCCGAGCTCCTCGCGACGCACTCCGTTTTCTACCGACCGCGCAAGCCCTTCGTGCTGTCGTCCGGGAGGACGAGCCCCTTTTACTTCGATTGCCGGCGCACGACGATGCTTCCCGCCGCCATGCCGCTGATCGGACGGCTGATCTTCGAGCGCATTCGTGGCGCCGTCGACGGCGTCGGCGGCCTGACGATGGGCGCCGACCCGATCGCCTGTGCCGTCGCCTATTACAGCCAGGGCCGCGGTCACCCGCTCGCCGCGTTCTCGGTGCGTAAGGAAGCCAAGTCGCACGGTATGCAGCGTTGGGTGGAGGGCGCCGTCGCCGCCAAGTCGCGGGTTGCCGTGGTCGAAGACGTCGTCACGACCGGCGACTCGACGCTGCGCGCGATCGCTCGCTGTCGCGAGGAGGGCTTGCGCGTCGAGCGCGTCGTCACGCTCGTCGATCGAGAGGAAGGCGGCATGGAGCGCATCGGCGCCGAAGTCGGGGCGGCGCGCACCTCGGCGATCTTTCGCCGCAGCGAGATCGACGCGCTTTGGAAGCGCCTGCGGGGGAGGAGAAGGAGTGCCTCGTAGGACCGCCGAAGTCTCATTGGACTGTCCGATAGGAGTCGCGCGGCGGTTTGCGGTCGAGCCGGTACGGGTCGACCGTAGACCACCGCAACCGCGCGAAGCGCGGAAGCAATACTGTCGGGGTTCGTCTATTGCTTTCCGCGCTTCCGCGCGGTGGCCGGCGTCTCGGGTCGGGCCGAGTACGTCTCGACCCAAGACGCCGGCGCTTCTCGGAATTCGCGGCGATCGTGCGGAGACTGCCGAGAAGCGATCGACGCGCTAACGCCGGTTGTCAGCTCCCGCCAAGCCTGATCGTCCACGTCTCGCCGGTCTCGCGAATCACCACGCGGCTCGCCTCCGCTCCGGCGGCCGCGAGGAGCCGACGCATGGCTTCGCCGATCGGCTCCTTGCCGAGGCGGAACGTGTCCCAATGCACGGGGACTAGGTAGCGTGCGCCGCTTTCGACGAACGTTCGCCACGCCTGCTCGGGGGTCTCGTGGTTCCAAACCCACGGGTCGTACGCGCCGATGCCGAGGATCGCCACCGTCACCTGGCGCCGCTTCGCGTAGGCGGCAAGCTCCGGGCTGTAGGCCGTGTCGCTCGCGAACAAGACCCGCATGTCGCCCCGCGAGAGCAGGTAGCCCTCGTAGCCGCGCCAGCTCTCCCAGGGCCATCGGCGGCCCCAATGGCTCACGGGGACCGCCTCGATCGCGACGTCGGGCGCAGCGACCTCCTCCCCCCAGTCGAGCTCGACGACCCGCGAATAACCGAGGTCGTCGACGAGATCGCTGTTGCGTTTGGGGACGACCAGCAGCGGCGTGGCCGAGAGGGAGCGGAGCGAGCGCCGGTCGAGGCTATCCATGTGGGCGTGGGTGACCAGCACGGCGTCGAGCTTCGGCATGTCGGGTAAAGGGAGGGCCGGGGCGACGAGGCGCTTCGGGCCGATCGTGACCGGACCGAGCGCGATGCCGATGCGGTCGTAGAGGGTGGGGTCGGTCAGGAGGAGGGTGCCGCCGAAGTCGATCAGCACCGAAGCGTGCCCCAGGTAAGCGATCGTCAGGTCCGCCTTGGACCACGTCGACGGCTTCGGCTCGTGCGGCGCCGCGGGCGGTGAACGAAAGGTTCCGCTGCAGGATACGCCGACCAACGATGCCGCCAGTAGCGCGGCACGGAACTTTCTGAGCCCGCGAATGGACAAAGCTCGGTCAGATCCTCTCCCGAATTTGCAAATTTGCGTAGGGCCGCAGCTGAAGGAACGGCATCAGCCTTGCTACAGAACAGGGTTGGGAGCGGCGCAATCGCCACGAGGGAGGACAAATGAGCCTTTTCGGGCGTAGAAACGAAGAGCCGAGAGTCGACGATTCGTCATACAGCCGGCGAAGACATGACGCTCCCTTCCGTGGCGGAGTCGACCGCCGCGATAGAGATTGCCATCGAACCGGAAGACGACGAGACAAACGGCCGGATCGGCAAGGGAAGCCGGGTCTCGGGGAAGCTCGGCTTCGACGGGAGCATCCGGATCTACGGCGAAGTGGAGGGGGAGATTACAGCAGGCGAAGCCGTGATCATCCGGCGGGGAGCCCGGGTCAACGCCAAGATTCGCGCCAACGAGGTCGTCATCGAGGGAGACGTGAAGGGCGACATCCGAGGGACAGCGCGGATAGAGATCGGCGCGACCGGAAGGCTTTGCGGCACCGTCGCTACGCCCCGGCTGGTGGTCCACGAGGGCGCGATCTTCGACGGCAGCTCTGCGATGCCGAGCGCTGCCGAGGCCGCGGCCCGCCGACCGCAGTTCGACGAACGAACCCTCGGTACCGCTGGCGACGAAGCCCAATATCTCGCCTCCTGAAACCCGTCACCGCGGCGACTCAGTGCTGCCGTCGCTTCGCGAGCTGTTCTTCGATCAGCTGAATCAGTGCGTGCTTCTCGACCGGCTTGGCGATGAAAAGCCGGCCGCCGACGATGCCGGAAGGGCCCCCGAGCTCCTTTCGAGAGATCGCCGCCGTCAGATAGACGATCGGAACACTGCGAAGTTGCTTGTCCGCCAGGATCGCTCCACCGATCGTTCCCCCGTCTGTGTCGGGCATCACGACGTCGAGCAGGATCAAGTCCGGCTGAAAGGAACGCGCCGTCGCGACCGCCTTGGTGCCGTCGGTTTCGACGTTGACTTCGTAGCTACCCGTTTCTTCGAGATTCAGCTTGAGGAGTCGCCCGAACGCTTCCTCGTCATCGACCAGCAACAGCCGCTTCTTGGGCATCTTCCCGACCTCCCTTCGGATCCAAGAGGATCGACACCCGAAAACCGCCCCCGGGGCGGTTGCGAATGTCCACTTTTCCGCCGTGCATGTCGACGATTGCCTTGGTGACCGTCAAACCGAGGCCAGTTCCCTTGCGCGTCGGCTTGGTCGTGAAGAAGGGTTCGAACACCTTGCGCAACTGACCTTCGGGGACACCCGTGCCGGTATCGTCGACTTCGACGACGACGGCCCGTCCAAAGCTCTTCAGCAGGTGCGCGCCCCGTGATCCAGCCGGCGGGCCGCCCAGCGTCGGCGTGCGGAGAGAGGTCTTTACCGTCAAGGTGCCGCCCTCCGGCATTGCCTGGATCGCGTTCAGGAAGACGTTGATGAGCACTTGCTCGATCTTTCGCTTGTCGAGCCGGACGCGGGGAAGATCGTCGCCGAGCGCCCTCACGACCTTCACGCGATTCTTCTCGACCTCGTGATTCACGAGCAGGAGCGCCTGCCCGACGACCGCGTTGAGGTCTTCGAAGGCGAGCTCCAGGTTGCGCGGCGCGGAGAAATCGAGAAGACCGCCGATGATCTGATCGGCCCGTTCGACGGCCTTTTGCATTTCCGCGACGACCCCGGCGGCGGTCTCGTCGCCGGCCGAGCGTCCACTGAGGTAGTTGATCCCGCTCAGGATCACGGCGAGCGGATTCTTGACCTCGTGGGCGACCCCGGCTGCGAGACGGCCAACCGATTCCATCTTCTCGGCCTGGACTACCTGCAGCTGCGCGTTCTTCAGGGCGTCGTGCGTGCGCGTCAAGCTGACGAGCGTCTCCTTTAGCACATGTTCTCGCTTACGCAGCTCCGTATTCGCCTCCTTCAGTTGCTCCTCGATCCTTCTGCGCTCGGTCATGTCGCGGGTGATCTTCGAAAAACCGGACAGCCTCCCGTCTTCGCCGACGAGCGGCGCGATGATGACGTTGGCCCAGAATCGCGAGCCGTCCTTGCGGACCCTCCAGCCCTCGTCCTCCGCTCGCCCCTCGGAGACGGCGATGTCGAGATGACTCTCGGGCTTCCCCTTCGCGACATCCTCCAGCGGGTAGAAGGTCGAGAGGTGTCGCCCGAGGACCTCGTCTTCGCCATAGCCGATGATCCGCTCGGCACCGGGATTCCAGCTACGCACGTACCCGTCGGCGTCGAGCAGGAAGATCGCGTAGTCCCGTGCGCCGTCCACGACGAGGCGAAACCGCTCCCGGTTTTGCCACAGCGCCGCGTCGGCCCGCTCGCGCTCGGCGTCGAGACGGTAGAGGGAGCGCGCGCTCGACAACACGACGATGCTGAACGCGATGACGTTGCCGAGCGTCAGCACCGCCAACCCGAAGACGGTCTGATAATATCCGGCGCGCAGACCCGCGAAGCTCGACCAGGCGAGCAAACCGGGGACCACCAGCACGACGGGAAACACGCGTCTTGCCATGACCCCGCCAGCCGTCTCGCTGGCAATGACCGCAACGAGCCCACGGTCCGGTCGTGCGAAGAGGATGCCGGCGGCAAGGAGGCAGAACGCCGACGTCGAGTGGAGCGCCATGTGCGTGTAGTAGCCGGTGCCGTGAAGCAGCTCGAGCGCATAGAGGTGCGCGAGAAGACCGACCAGAGAGATGAAGATCGTCACGACCGCCAGTGTCTCCACGACCCAGTAGCGGCGGCGCGGGTCCAAATTGAACAGCGCGATCCCGATCAGAACGAAGTTGAGCGCCGCACTCGGCGCCATTCGGCCCGGGTGTGAGGTCCAGATCATTCCCTTCGACTCCTGGAAGAGGATCTGGTCGATTCCGCGGATTCCGGCACCCAGATACTCGGCGAGCGTCGCGAGTCCCATGAGGGAGACTGTCAGGGCGAAGCCCCGCGCCATCATGCGCTTGCGCGCGCCGACGGTTTCGCTGCGCAGCATCCAGAGCGAGCCGCCGGCGAGGATGAAGGCGACGGCATCGTTCGGCTTCATCGAGGCGAGACCCGGGTGAAGGCTCTTCAACATCGTGATGTCGAAAAACCATCCGACGAGCACGGCGGCTCCGATCGACATCACGATCGCGCTCGCAGCCTCGGAGAACGAATGGAACGGCAGTGTGAAGCGGCTCGAGCGCGGCCTCGGAACGTGCGCCGGGGCGCTTGCCGATCGACGCGTCATCCTTCGTGGTCCTCACTGCATGATGCCGCGGGGCTCTTCGGCCTTGCAAATCGAACGGTGCCGCGCCACAGTTTTCGTCTCGAATGCCTCGACAGGACGGAGTGCGCGGTCGGTTGTGATCGACCCGTACTCGGGTCGATCACAACCGACCGCAACCGCGCGCGCAGCGCGGAAGGAAATAGCCGTCGCACTTGGTCTATTGTCGTCCGCGCTTGTGCGCGGTGGCTGGATTTTCCGGACGACCCGAGTACGGGCCGACCGGAAAATCCAGCGCTTCCGGATCTCGAGCGCCGGAGGTGAACACTGAGGGGATTCCGAGGCTAACCGGTCAGTTTCCGCCGTAGCGCTCGTCTGCTTGGCGGATGAGGTGATCGAGCAGCCGCTGCTCGGCCGCTCTGTAGGCGACCTGCCTCATCATCTCATGCCCCTGGTGGGCGATCGGAATCGAGGCGAGAAGGCCGACGACCTCGGTCGGGGTGATGCGGTCGATTGCGCTCTCCATGCCGGCGATGACCTCATCGGGAACCTCGTTGATCGTCACCTGCTCGAGGCCCTCGAGTAACGCCGCGAAGCGGTCCTCGAATTGCTTCTTGGCCGTGTCCTTCTCGTCGGGGGAGCACTCGACGTGCAGCTTCTTTGCGGCGCGCTCGAACAGGCGATCGAAGGCTTGCAGCATCGCTTCCCTTCCTGTCATGGGTCCTCCTGGAGGCAGAGCATGGCAGAGGTGAATCTAGGTTCGAAGCACCTCCATGGCAACCTGGAACGCGGGGTCCTGACCGTCACCTTGGATCGACCCGAGCGGCGCAATGCCTGTACGATCGAGATGTATCACGGGATCAAACGGGCGGCAGTGCTGGCGGAGAAAGACCCCGCCATCGATGTGTTGGTGATCACCGGCACCGGTGACGTCTTTTGCCCGGGGGGCGACATGGCGGGGAAACCCATGGAGGGTGCGGACGGCGACAGCGAAGCGGACCGTTGGGATCTCGTGCCCTTCGTCCAGCTCGAGCGCTGCCCCAAGACCGTGGTCTGTGCGGTGAACGGCCTCTGCCAAGCTGGCGGTCTCGACCTGGTTCTGACGAGCGACGTCGCGGTCGCGAGCGATCGGGCGGCGTTCCGCGCGCCGGAGCTCTTGCGCGGCATCGCCGATTGCTGGCTTTCCGCGCGTCTAGCGGCTCACGTCGGTGTCGCCCGAGCCAAGTATCTTCTTTTCGCCGCGCCGACCATCTCCGCCGCCGAGGCGTCGGCGATGGGCCTCGTCGCGCGCGTGGTGCCGCACGCAGAGCTCGAACGCGGGGTCGCCGAAACCATCGAGCAAATCCGCCGAACAGCTCCACGCGCCCGGACGAGCGTGAAGCGAGACATCAACCGCAATCTACCGCCGATCGACCTCGGGATTTTCACGGATTCGCTCGCTTCGGCCGAGGTCGCGGAGGGTTTCGCCGCATTCATCGAGAAGCGGACGCCGCACTGGAGACCCTGAGGCGTAGCAGCTCCTCGGCGAGCGCCGCGGCAATGCGCCGATAGCCGGTCATCGTTCGGGTGGATCGGATCGTGAGCCGGGTCCGCGAAGAGCGCGCGGCCGCCGGAGCGCTCGAAATCGGCGGCGCAATCGACGAGCGGCCGCTTCTCGCGCTCCGCGACCTCCGCGACGATCCGGTTGTAGGTGCGGCGAAGCGCCGCAGCGCTGTCGCCGCGGGCGACGAAGCCGTGGTCGATCAGCCACTGAGGCGTGTCGTCGTCATCGAATCCAGCGGGTGCCGTCAGGTAGAGCACGGTGAACCCCCGCTCGCGCCCGAGCGTCGCGAAGTGCTCGAGCACGGCCCGGTACTGCTCGGGAGGCACCTGAAGCGCCGACCTGCCGAGAGCACTGGCGAGAAACACGACGCTGCGCGATGTGGCCTCCCACAGATAGCTGTGAAACCAGGCCCTAGGCTCGCCGGCAATTCGACTCCGAAACCACTCGCGCACCGCGGAATCCTTCTCCCGCCACATGTCGTTCCATCCGAAGTAGAGGGTCACGACGTCGGGACGGAGCCGGGCCAGGTCGCGCTCGAACCATTCCAGGCCGTGGAGCGAGGTATAGCCGATCACCCCGGCGTTTACGATTTCGAACGCTCCGGGCGCTCGCTCGTCCAGCATCGATTGCAGGATCTGCGGATAGGATCGTGCCGCGCCGAAGGTGCAGGAATCACCGAGGCAGATTACACGCCAGATGCCGGGCGGCTTGGGATCGCGAATCTCGGGGCCGCGAATGCCGAGCGAATTGATCTCTACCCCGATGTCCGGAAACGACGCAGAACGGCGGTTGTGGAACGTGAGCACCGGGTCGTACTCGAGGAAGCGACTGACCTGGTTTCCGCTGAAGTGGCCGTAACGAATCTCGTATTTGACTCGCTCGAACGGGACGACCCGGAAGAGAATCTCGCCGGCGGCGAGTCCGACGAAGAGCCCGAGGGCGACGAGGAGAGCCCGCTGGCGGAGGGGCGAAGGGGAGACGCCGCTCATCGCACGCGAGGGTGCGGACGCGCCCGGGCAGGCCGCCGAGAGGCAGCCGCGCGGCTCTCAGCCCAGTGACCGATCGATCGCAGGGCGCGCAACAGAGAGCGGCCGTCTTCGGTGAGATGGTATCCGTCCGTGGGCCTGGGCTCGACGACCCCTGCCTTGCGAAGCTCGCTGATGCGGCGATTCAGCACGCTCGGCGACATGCCGCCGCACCGCGCGCGAAGGGCTCGGAAAGTCAAGCGATGCACGCCGAGCTCCCACAGCACCCGAAGCATCCAGCGTCGGCCCAGAAGCTCGAGCACGGAGGCGAGCGGTCGGCTGGTTCGGGCGCCGCGTGCACTCTGTCCTCGTCTCCGCGAAGCCATTGCTTCTGTCTCTCTCGGCAGTTCGGGATCGCGCTACCGAAGCCGTAGCTAAAGAACGGCCGTTCGTCTACGGGGAAAACGCCGTAGGCGTCGTCAGTACCCGAGATCTTCGATCTCGTCGTCGTCGAGCCCGAGAAAGTGCGCGACTTCGTGGACGACCGTACGGCGAATCTCCTCGCGGATCGCAGCAGGACTGCGGAAGCTTTCGACCAGCGGCCGGTAGAAGAGGATGATCCGGTCGGGAAGAGCCATGCCGAAATCGTAGCCGCGCTCCGAGAGCGGCGAGCCTTCGTAGAAGCCGAAAAGCGTGCCCTGCCGTGGATCGAGCCCGGCACACTGCATCTGCTCCGCGGTCGGCTCCTCTTCGACGAGCACCGTGACGTTTTCCATGCGCAATCGGATCTCGCCCGGTAGCGTGTCCAACGCCTCTTCGATCAACCGTCGGAACTTGCGGCGGTCCACGGCTCCAATCTGCCCCGGGCGGAGGGCCTGTCAAGCGCTGCTTGAGCCGGTTGTGTGAGCCCGGGGGGCGGTGTAGGGGGTGACGCTCTAGACGGCGTTACGGCTGAGCTATCGCTACGACTTCGCGCCGACCAGCGTGCGGAAGGGCCGCTTGGCGCGCCGCTCGCGGCGAAGGAGGACGTACATCGCGCCGCTGCCCCCGTCATAGGGCCGGGCCGTCGAGAACGCGAGAACCCTACGGCCGAGCTCCCCGTGGGTGAGCCAATCCTTCAGACGATCCTTGAGGACGGGGCGCTGATCGGGGGAGTTTCGACCGCGCCCGTGGACGAGTAGCACGCAGCGATGGCCGGCGACCATGGAACGGAAGATGAACTCCTGCACCGCCCGTTTGGCCTCGTCCGCGGTCATGCCGTGGAGGTCCAAATGTCCCTGGTAAGCGAGCTCACCCGCACGCAGCCGGCGTAGGATTCTCGGATCGAGGCCGACGACGGTCCCCTCGACATGCTCTTCGGTATCGCTGATGTCGAAAGCGGCGACGCCGGCGACGAGATCGGCGAGCTCCGCGAGCGCCGCGTCATCCTCACGCCGCACCGCGCTCGGTGACGCCGGGGGCCGGGCCGGAGCGATTCGTCGGCGCTCGTTTGCGGGGATCGGAACGACGCCGCGGACGGCCGCCTCGAAGAGATCCAGATCATCGCCTGCGGAAGGCGAAGATCGGGGCGCTGCCGGCTTCGGCGCCGACCGAGGCTTCGGCGCGACTTGCCGCGCGGGGCTCGGCAGCGGTCCAACGAGCTTCCCCAGGTCACGGAACGGAGCGTTGAAAGGCCGCGAATCTCCGCTTCTCTCGTCGCCGTCGCGGCTCATGAGACCATCGTACGGGGGCCGTCGCAAAAGACAAGGAGAGACATTTCCGGTAGGATGTGTGTTCGGAGCCGGCCTCGCGACCAACGGGAGCGAGGTGAGACGGCCGCTGTCCCAGTAAGATTCGCCGTTGATGTACGAGCGCAAGGATCGCCTCTACCGCAAGGCCAAGGCCGAGGGATTGCGCTCCCGTGCGGCTTTCAAGCTCGAGGACCTCGATCGTGGGCTTCTGCGGGCAGGGGACCGCGTTCTCGACCTCGGCTGTTGGCCGGGGGGCTGGCTGCAGGTCGCGGCTCGACGAGTCGGGGACGGGGGAAGGGTCGTTGGCGTCGATCTTCGCAAGCTCGCCCCGGCCCTTGCCGCGAACGTGCGAGTGATTCAAGGAGACGTCGCCGATGAAGCAACGGTCGAGGTCATCGCGCGCGCCCTCGAGGGCCCCGCCGACGTGGTGCTTTCGGATCTGTCGCCGGCGCTCTCCGGGATACGCGACCGCGATGCGGCTCGCGCCGGCGAGCTGGTCCACTTAGCGCTTCGCGTCGCCGATCGGGTGCTGCGCACCGGCGGTAGTTTCGTCTGCAAGGTCTTCATGAACTCGCAGTACGGCGAAGTGCGGGCGGCAATCGCTCGCCGCTTCAACGACGTCTCCGCGACGCGCTCGCAGGCGACGCGCAAGGGATCGGCCGAGCTTTACGTGATCGCGCGGGGCTTCCGGGGCAGGGTCAATTCCGCTTGAGCTGCTGCTTCCACTCGAGGACGCGCGCTTGGTTGGCTGCCGCTTCCGCTTCCGCGATGCGGCCCGCCCGCTGGTAGAGCATCGACAGACTCGTGTAACCGAGAGGATCGTCTAGCGAAGCCTCGGTGATCCGCTTGGCCGCGGCGATCGCTGCGTCGAGCTCGCCCTTCTCGGCGTGCGCCATGGCGAGACCGTGGAGCGCGTCGACGAATCCCGGGTCCAGGCCGAGAGCCTCGCCGTAGGCGGCGATTGCCTCGTCATACTTGCCCTCGGCGAACAGATCCACGCCATGATCGTAGAGCTCTTCCGCGGTCGGCATTCTTCCGCTCGTGTACGAAACTAATGCTTGCGTCGCAACCCACAAATGGGCTAGGGGGACCTTACCTTCGTTTCGACGGCCGACGTGGAAAGCGTCGGTATTGAACGGAAGCGTGCAATTTTCCGCAGAACGGTAGTGGGGGGTGGGGGTGGAATCCACCAGTTTCGCGGACTATTTCGCATCACCGTGTAGGCCCGGGAATTGCTAGATAGACCTCCCATGGCCTCTGTTCGAGGGGCGCGCGTGGTGGCGCTGGGGGTGGCGGCCCTGTTCGTCGGCGGTATTGCTCGCGCGGAAATTCTCGTCATGCAGGGACCCAATGGCCGGTTGCTCCTCACGAACCGCGGGGAGCGCAGTGGCTACAAGGTCATCTCGCGCCACCGCGAGTTCTACGGCAGCTCCGGAATGGGCCTTCGCGCGTCGGTCGGCGGCGACCCGTCGAAATACGAAGAGACCGTGCGTCTGACCGCGAAGGAATTTTCCCTCGAGCCGTCGCTTGTGAAAGCGGTGATCCGCGCCGAGTCCAACTTCGACCCGATGGCGATCTCGTCGAAGGGGGCGATGGGTCTCATGCAGCTCATGCCCGACACCGCTCGCATGCACGAAGTCCACAACGCCTTCGATCCGACCGAGAACATCCATGGCGGGGTCCGGCACCTTCGCTACCTGATGGATCGCTACGACGGGAACCTCGATCTCGTGCTGTCGGCCTACAACGCAGGTACCAAGCCCGTCGATGAGGCGCGCGCCATCCCGCGCATACCCGAGACCCAGGAGTACGTACGGCGGGTGCGGCTCTTCCACGCGGTCTACCGCAACGGTGAAGCCCGGGCGGCACGGCGCAGGCCGATGATCGCCCGCCTCGACCTCGCGGACAATACGCTCGAGCGAGCCTATGGCGTGCCGATCGTCGTGCGCGACGCCCGCCCTTAGTACCCTCGGACAGAAATACGGCGGCGTAGGCCGAAGGTCATCGTGGTCGTCCGCAAGGCGCGACGACGAAGAATAGTCTTGCGCTATTCTGAGGAGGAGCAACGCAGCGGGCGGCCGCGAGGACCGAGGAATACGTTGCCGTATTTCTGTCCGCGGGTACTTAGCTTCGATCCGAAATTCGCGTGGGTGGCGTCGGCGCTCGGCGCCCGCGCCGCGCGCAGCGAATGCGGGGCGAAGGCCCGGGGTGGCGGAGCGGCTGGGAGGGGCGCCCAGCGAGCACGGCGCGGGCTGCGCCGACGACAGGACCCGCGCGAATTTCGGATCGAAGGGGCAGCGCGGGAATTTCGCTTCGGGGCTAGCTTCCTACGAATTCGAAGTTAGACGAGCCCCTGCCGATGAAGGTGCTCGGCGACGAGCACGGCACCCTTCGCGGCTCCCATCTTGGTGTTGTGGGAGACGAGCACGAACTTGACGCCGTTCTCGAGCACCGGCTCGGGGCGAATCCGGCCTACCGACGTGGCCATCCCCCCTTCGGCGTCACGATCGAGTCGGGGCTGGGGCCGGAACGGATCGTCGTGCACCACGATCCAACGTTTCGGGGCCGAGGGGAAGTCGCTGCCGCCGTCGAAGGCGCGCATGACCGCGGCGATCGCTTCCGGTGTGGCCGGCCTCTCGGTCGAGACCGAGACGGATTCGGTGTGCCCCTCGATGACGGATGCCCGCGTGCACGTCGCGCTCACCACGAGATCGGCCTCTCGCAACCCGCCCTCGCCGAGCGTGGCGAAGATCTTGCGAGTCTCGCGGGCCACCTTTTCCTCTTCTTTCGGAATGAAGGGCACCACGTTGTCGACGATGTCGAGCGCGACGACCCCCGGTGAACGTCCTGCGCCCGAAATTCCCTGCATCGACGTGAGCAACACCTTGGAGACGCCGAACGCGTCGCGAATCGGCTTCAGCGCGAGCACCAGGCCGATCGTCGTGCAATTCGGGATCGGCGTGATGTAGCCCTGCCAGCCACGGCGCTCGCGCTGCAGCGGCAGCAGCCGCGCATGATCCCAGTTCACGCCGGGTACGATGATCGGCACATCGTCCTCGTAGCGAAAGGCGGAAGCGGTGCTGACGACGGGCGTGGTCCGCGCGTAGCGCGGCTCGAGGTGCCGCGCGACATCCGCTTCGACGGCCGAGAAGACGAGATCGATGCCATCGGGACGGAACGTTGCGCTGTCCTCGACCTCGATGTCGAGAACCGCGGCCGGAGGCTCGACATCGCACCACCATCGCCGCGCGCCGGTCTTCTCGTCGCGCAGAGCGTCGCCGTACCGCTTCCTGGCGGAGCGCTGCGAGCCGACCATCCGCGCGACCTCGAACCAGGGATGGTCGGCCAGCGCGGCGACGAACTGCTGGCCGGCGATGCCGGTCGCACCGACCAGAGCGATTTTCTTCTTGGCGGCCATGAATCGTTTGACTTTAAGGCGCTCGCACCGCCGACTCAAGAGCGGGGAGCCGCGAGCCCGCCCCGCCGCCGCGCTTCTTCGGGGCCGCGGCGCAGCAGAGGTCGACCGTTGGAGATGCGCGTCGGCATGCCGCTCTTCTGCTGCAAAGCGTTGACGAGCTTTTCCGCGTCGACGAAATTCTCCCAGCCCTTGGAGCGCAGGAGCGACTTGGCCGCCGCGTCGTAGTCGAAGCCAGTTTCATAGATGTCGCGGTGCGCTTCGACGTACACCTGGCCGTCGCGCGAGCCGATCTTGACCGGCTGGTAGACGATTTCACCGGGAGCGCCGATCGGGATGATCACGAACAATCGCTTGATGTCTTCCGGGTAGAGGCGGATGCAGCCGTGGCTCACTTCCATTCCCACTCCCCACGGGATGTTGGTTCCATGGATGCCGTACAGCGGAAGCGACATACGGATTCGATAGTGGCCGAGCGGGTTGTCGGGATCGCCCCCGGCGATGAAATGCCGGGGATCGCCGCGCTCTCGCATGTGCTCCTCACGGATGCTCGAGGGGATCACCCATTTGGGGTCGACGGTCTTCTCGGTCACTTTGAACCGGCCGGTCGGCGTGCGCCACTCGTCGCGGCCGAGGCCCACCGGGTAGGTGACGACCGTGCGGACGCTGCTCCCTGCGCTCGGCGGGAAGTAGTAGAGGCGCATCTCGGGAATGTTGACGACGACCCCTTGGTAGTCGCTTTCCGGCAACACCCACGAGGTCGGGAATTGCACGCGCTCCCCCTCCGGCGGTAGCCAGACGTCGAGGTAGGGATGCGCATCGGTGACCTCGTTGATTCCGAGTCCGAGATGCCGTGCGACATCGTAGAGCGTGTCTCCCTTCGCGAAGGTATAGGATCGGGGGTCGCCGATCACGGTGCTGGTATCGCGCCCGGTGAGCGCGAACACGTAAGCCACTACCGGCCGGGGAGGAAAATCACCCTCGTCCCAGCCTCCCGCATTGCCGATCGCCATGACCATGGCGACCGCCACGATGATTCCCACTCTTCCCCGCATCTCTCTCGTCCTCGTAGTTCTGTGCTAGCGGTCGTGGGTCGTGAAAACAAGCTATGGGCATCGCGCTTCAGGAGAGAAGGATTGGCGGAGTCTGCGCGATGTTGACCCGATTCTCGCCGCAGACGCAGGGATTCACCGAAGCCCGATAATTCGTTTGTGATTGAGACACAGCGCGTTTTAAGATGCTCGCGTCCACGATGGAGACCCGAGCACCGATCCCGACCGCGAACGACGAGGCTCGTGTTCGGCTGATGGCAGCCGGCGTGGTCTCCAAGGGCCGCCGAACCATCATCACGGCGCTTCCTCTGGACCAGATCCGTCCCAATCCCGAGCAACCGCGACGGTATTTCGACGAGCAGAGCCTGGCGGAGCTCGCGGAGTCGATACGCGTGCGCGGGCTGCTGCAACCCGTAATCGTCAAGCGCGAGAGTGACGGACGTTATCTGTTGCTCGCCGGAGAGCGGCGATATCGTGCGTCGAAGATGGCGGGTCTCATGGCGATTCCGGCGCTCGTCCGCGACGACCATCCGCTCGAGATCGCGATGATCGAGAATTTGCAGCGGGAAGACTTGACGCCCCTCGAAGAAGCGCTCGGCATTGCCGCTCTGATCGGCGCGCAGGGCTACACGCATGCCGAGGTGGCCGATCTCATTCACAAGAGCAGGCCGCATGTGAGCAATACGCTGGCGCTCACGCGCCTGCCGCAGGCGATCCAAGACGAGTACAGCGCGGACCCCACCGTCTCGCGCGACATCCTCATCAGCGTGGCCCGGCAGAAGGACGAGCAATCGATGCTCGAGCTGTGGCGGCGGGCGAAGCTCGAGAGGTTGTCGGTGAAGAGCTTCCGCGAGGAACTGACCCCTAGGACGGCGGTCGAGCCGGAGGTCCGCCAGGCGATCAATGCCGCCCGACGGCTCGGCCGAAAGCTCGCGGCGCTCCCCGAACGGGTGGGCGATGCGCCGCGTGCGCGGCTCGAGCGCACCTTGCGCCGTCTGCGCAAGAAGATCGAAGCCGTGCTGGCCCACGGTAGTCCCGGCGGTCCGCCGATGCGCTCGTGAGCCCCGCGGCCGCGTCGCCAGCGGAGCTCCAGCTGCAATTCGCGCGCGGCGCAGGCATGCTAAGAGCGGGCGGCGGACGAGCAGCGGTAGGGCATGTAGGGAATCGCAGTAAGGAGACGACGATGAAGCCTCCGATCGGTGGCATTTGGGGCCTCGTAGCGCTCTGCATGGCGCTTGCCGGCTCTTCGGTCGAGGCGGGATTCGTGCTCACCGACAAGGAGGGCGATCGTACTCTGGTATCGAAGGGCAGGGTAAAGGAGCTCGCCGGCGAGGGGCCGCAGTCGGTCTTCGATCTCGGGACTGCGCGGGCGTGGATGTCCAATCCGAACCACAAGGTCTACTGGGAGGGAACTATCGAGGAACTCTGCACGACGTTCCGAGAAACTGCGAAATCGATCGCCAAGTCCATGGAAGAGCGCATGGAAGCTCAGCTTTCCAAGCTTCCGCCCGACGAGCGCGCCAAGGTGGAGCAGCTGCGCAAGATGCTGGCGGAGAAGCGTGAGGCGGAGGCGAAGAAGGAACCCCGCGGGCCTGGCGTGATCAAGATCGAGCGGACCGACGACACCGCTACCATCGCCGGCCAGCCGACGCGCAAGTTTCGCGTTCTCGTCGACGGCAATCTCTACGAAGAGGACTGGCTGACCACCGATTCCACGTTCGCTCGAGAGTTTGCGCTCGACAAAGCCTCCGCGCTGATGAGCCAGGTCTCGACGTGTGCCCAGGTAAGCGATCCAAACACGCGCGCCACGGGTGTCGACGAGGGTAAGATCTATCAGAAGCTCTATCCGCAGGGCTGGCCACTGAAGACGGTTTCTCATGAAGGAGGCCAAGCGCGGGTCAGGACCGAGATCGAGACGATCGAGAAAGGCGAAATTCCCGAGACCGAGTTCAAGCCGCCCGCCGGCTATCACAAGGGACCGCTGCGCGAGGTGATGTTCTCGGGCATGAGCGGCGCGCCGGACGGGCCGAGCGGGGAGGAGTAGCGAGCTGCCTCGCGGCTATCTCTTCGACTACGGCGGTACTCTCGACGGCGAGGGCTGGCACTGGTTCGATCGTACGCTGCACCTGTACCGACGCTCCGGCTGCGAAATACCCGAACCGCAGATCAAGCACGCGTTTTACGTCGCAGAGGGGGAGATCGCGGAAGAAGCACGCCGGGAGAGGTTGCGACTCCGTCCCCTCCTCGAGCGTCACATCGAGCTGCAGATGGAGGTGCTCGGCGACGATGCACGGCGCTTCGCGGCGGCGCTCGTACGAGGATTCTGCGAAATGACCGAGGAGGGCTGGCAACACGCCCGCTCCATGCTTTCGCGTCTGCGCGGCCGAGCACGGCTCGGGGTGGTCTCCAACTTCTACGGCAATCTCGACGTCCTGCTCGAGGAGGGCGGGCTCGCGCCGCTTCTCGACGCGGTCGTCGAGTCTGCGCAGGTCGGAATCGAGAAACCGGATCCGGCGATCTATCGCCTGGCCGCAGAGCGCTTGACGCTCGTGCCCGAGGACGTCGTCATGGTCGGGGACAGTTTCGATCGCGACGTCCGCGCGGCACGCCGCGTCGGTATGCGTGCGATCTGGCTCCGCCGCGGAAGCGCGCCGCCGCCGGAGGCCGGCCTTGCCGAGCGCGTGATCTCTCGGCTCGACGAGATCGAGCCGCCCGAGGTCGGAGCGCGCTCGTGAAGGCCGGCATCATCGCCGCGGGTCTCGGCGAGCGCTTTCGCAGCGCCGGCATCGTCACGCCGAAGCCGCTCGTCAGGGTGGGAGGGAAGACCCTGCTCGCGCGCGCGATCGAATCGGCGTCCTGCGCCGGAGCGGAGGCGGTGGCGCTGATCGTCAACGCCGAGTTCCCCGAGGTTGCGCGCTATGTCCGCGCGGAGCGCTGGCCGGTGCCGGTCGAGCTCACGGTGAAGACGACACCGAGCTCGATGGAGAGCTTCTTCGCCCTGGCGCCTAGCCTGCGCGATTCCCCGTTCCTTCTCACCACCGTGGACGCGGTCAGCGCCGAGGGCACGCTCGCTGCGCTCGCGCACGCCGGCCTCGCCGCTGGACCGACGGGAACGCTGGCGGTCACGAGCTTCGTCGACGACGAGAAGCCGCTCTGGGTCCGGCTCGGCGCCGATCGGCAGATCGTCGCGCTCGGCACGGCCGCGGCCGGCAGCGGCTGGGTGACGAGTGGGGCGTACTTTTTCTTCCCAGCCGTCTACGACCACGTCGGCGAGGCGCGCAGGCGAAAGCTGACCGCGCTTCGAGAATTTCTCGGTCTGATCGTCGAGCGAGGCTCGCTTCTCTACGGGTTCAGGGTCGGCGACTCGGTGGACGTCGATCGCCCCGAAGACGTCGCGGTCGCCGAGCGATTCCTGAAGGTCGATGACTGAAGCCGGCGTCATCGGCATATACCGGGAAGAGCGCTTTTCGCCCGGCAAGGTGGAAGACGACCGCGCGATCCTCGATCTCGTGGCCTCCGAGCTCCGCAGAGGGGGTCTGGCGGTGCGCATGCTCGACGGCGATCGACTACCGCGGTTGGAGACTCGCCCCGAGCTGATCTTCGCGATGTGTCAGAGCGCTGCCGCGCTCCGATGGCTCGACGAAGTCGCGACTCGAACCAAAGTCGTCAACCATCCCGATGCCATCCGCTGCTGCTATCGCACGAACCTCCTCGAACGGCTCGGGCGAGCTGGCGTGCCGCAGCCCCGCTGGGCGTTGGCCGCGGAGCGGTTGCCGAGTGTTCTCGGCCGAGGCCCGTGGTTGAAACGCGGGGACGTGCATGCGATGGAGGCGGCCGACGTACGTCGAGTTTTCACGGAAGACGACTGGGCGCGGATGACCGCAGAGTTCGAGCGTCGGGGGATCGGCCGGGCCATCGTGCAAGAGCACGTCGAGGGAGCCGTGTACAAGTTCTACGGGGTCAAAGGCGGATTCTTCCGAGCGTACGGGTTGCCCGCCGATCAAGAGGAGCCCGCCGCGCTGCTCGCCGAGCGCGGAGCGTCGGCGCTCGGGCTCGAGGTCTACGGCGGTGACGGCGTATGCTGCGCCGACGGCTCGCTCACGCTGATCGACTTCAACGATTGGCCGAGCTTCTCGCGCTGCCCGACGGACGCTTCGCGAGCGATCGGCCGGCGGCTCAGGGAAATAATGGCTTCGGGCTTCGGGAAGGCTCCGTGAAGACTCTCGCCGAAGCCCGAGAGCCGAAACCGAGGACGAGCGAACGGAAGTGAAGGATAAACCGCGAGCCGCGCTCGCCATCCCTGGTCCCGAATCAAGGCGGATCTTCGCCGAGGAGCAGCGCATGATCGCTCCCGGCCTGCAGCGGATCGCGCTGATGTCCGAGCTCACGCTCACGTCCGGGAAGGGCGCGACCATCGAGGATGCGGACGGCAACCGTTACGTCGATTTTTTTGCGGGCGTAGCGGTGGCGAGCCTGGGTCACTCGCATCCCCACTGGGTCGAGCGGATGGAAGCGCAGATCCGAAGGATCTCGGTCGGCAGCTTCACCACTCCGAACCGTCTCGCATTCCTCGAGAAGCTCGCCGCCGTGATGCCCGGTCGGCTCTCTCGCGCGCAGCTCTATTCGAGCGGAGCCGAAGCCGTGGAGGCAGCGATCCGGCTCGCCAAGTCCTACACCAAGTCGTACGAGGTCGTCGGCTTTTGGGGGGGCTTCCACGGGAAGACGACTGGCGTGATGGGGCTCATGGGCGACGAGGGCAAGCACGGCTGGGGGCCGCTTCCGGGCGGTCGGTTCCTCACGCCCTACGCCGATTGCTACCGCTGCCCGATCGGCCTCGACTACCCGAGCTGTGGCGTCGCCTGCGCCGAGTTCGCGCGCAAGACGATCAAGAACGCGACCTCCGGAGCCGTCGCCGCGCTGCTCATCGAGCCGATGCAAGGAACGGCGGGCAACGTCGTGCCACCGCCGGAGTTCTTGCCCGCGATCCGCGAGATCGCCCACGAGGCGGGTGCCTTGTTGATCGCCGACGAGATGATCACCGGCTTCGCCCGCACCGGCAAGATGTTCGGCGTGGAGCACAGCGGTGTCGTTCCCGACATCATGACCACCGGAAAAGGCATGGCCTGCGGCTACCCGGTAACCGCGGTGATCTCGACCGACGAGATCTCGCGCGCCGAGCCCTGGGCGAAGCCCTCCGGCGCGTCCTCGAGCTACGGCGGGAACCCGCTCGCCGCCACCGCCGCGCTCGCCACGCTCGAGACGATCCTCGACGAGAAGCTCGTGGAGCGCTCCGCCGAGGTCGGCGCGGAGATGAAGGCGCGTCTTCGCGCCATGCAGGACAAGTACGAGTTCCTCGGGGACGTCCGCGGCGTCGGGCTGCTCATCGGGCTCGATCTGGTGAAGGATCGCAAGACGAAGGAGCCGCTTTCCAAGAAAGTCACCGAGCGGATCTTCCTCGAATGCCTGCGGCGCGGGCTGCTGATCATGGGTTACATGCCGCGCGTGCGCATCAACCCACCCTTGACGATCACCCGTGAGGAGATGGACGCCGGCCTCGGCGTCCTCGACGAGGTGTTCGCCGAGGTCGCTCGCGATCGCAGCTACCGGTGAAGAAGCTCCGGGGTGCGATCGTCGGCTTCGGCCGGGTTGTCGCCGAAGCGCACCTGCCCGGCTTCGCGGCGACGCCGGGCTTCGAGATCGCCGCCGTCGTCGAGCCTTCCGAAGCGGAGCGGGGTCGGGCGCTCGGCGCGCTTCCCGGCGCGCGGGCGTACGGCGATCTGGCTTCCGCCCTCGCGGCGGAGACCAAGCTCGACTTCGTCGACGTCGGCACGCCGCCGAGCGCCCACGCGCCGATCGTGATCGAAGCGCTCGACCGCGGCCTCCACGTCCTCTGCGAAAAGCCCCTCGCCCTCGATCTCGAAGAGGTCGGCGAGATCCGCCGGATGGCCCGGCGAAGCGGGCACACGATCTTCACCGTTCACAACTGGAAGTACGCCCCGCTCTTCCGCCGCCTCCACGGCTTGCTGCGCGCCGGCGCGGTCGGCGAACTCGTCGCCATCGATTGGCGGGTGCTGAGGCCGAACCCGCCGCAAGGGGCCAGCGAGGCGGGCTGGCGTCTCGATCGCGAGCAAGCCGGCGGTGGCATCCTCGTGGACCACGGCTGGCATGCCTTCTACCTCATGCAATTTCTCACCGGGCGGGCGCCGCAAACGATCGTTGCGCGGATCGGCTCCGAGCTCGGTTTCGGCGTCGAGGATCGTGCCGAATGCGAGATCGATTTCGGCGGGCCGCGAGCGCAGATCGAGCTTCGTTGGGGAGCGGCCGAGCGCCGAACCTCCGGCGTCGTTCATGGCTCGCTCGGTGACATCACGATCGAAGACGACCGCCTCGTGGTCGCCGCGACCAACAGACCCCGCGAGGAGACGCGCTTCTCGCCGCCGCTGTCGGCGAGCTCCTACCATCCCGAGTGGTTTCCGGCACTGCTCGAAGATTTTCGCGCCGAGATCCAGCATCCGGACCGGCGCGGGCGCAATCTCGCCGAAGCGGTGCGGGTGGCCGAGCTGGTTGCGGCCGCCTACCGCTCCGCGGGGCGGGCCGTCTCGCTCGTCGAGCAGGCAGAACCGGGCCGGGAAGAGGGCTGATGACGGCCGATTTGGGCGGCGGCCTCGACGAGCGCGTCGCCGGTAGCCAGATCCTGGTTTGGTGCGGCGAATCTTCGGAGCGCGTCGCGGGGCTCGAGCTCTGGCGGCGGGCCGTCTACACGGCCTGTCGCGCGGGCTTCGAGCGCATCCTCATCGTCGCGGAGGGCCTCGAGGAGCAGATTCGCCGCGACCTCTCGGAAGACCGCCATGTGGCGGGGAGGCGATGGGAAGTGCTCCGGCCCGCCGACGGATGGCTCGAGAGCATCCGCGGGGCGGGCGGGCGCTGGGTCGTGCTCCCCGACCGCTGGATCGTCGATGCCGCTCACCTCGCCGAGCTGGCGGCCGCGCGCGGCGAGCCGATGGCGGCTTCGGCGGAGGGACCATTCTCCGCCGACGGCGAAGACCTCTCCGCTCTCGTTGCGACGGGTTGGAGCCCGCTTCGAAGCCGCACGCGAGCCTTTCGCCGCACCGCGGCCCCGCCTCTCTACGCGCGCGTGACGTTCGACCACGGCGTGCACGCGGCCGAGGACGCGCTCTTCGAGAGCGTGGCGCGCAACGTGACGAATCCGTTCGCCCGCTACGTCGATCGCGCGATGTCGCGGTCGATCTCGCGCTGGCTCGCGCCGTATCCGGTGACGCCCAACCAGATCACGCTCTTCTCGATCGGTCTCGGCATCGTCGGCGCGTTGCTTCTCCTGCGGCCGACCTACGGATTCGGACTCGCCGGCTCGCTCTTGTTCCTCGCCTCGACGATCGTCGACGGTTGTGACGGCGAGATCGCGCGCCTCAAGTTCCAGGAGTCGGCCAAAGGAGCGAAGCTGGACCTCGTCGGCGACAACCTCGTGCATGCCGTGCTCTTCCCGTGCGTGGCACTGCGCGCCTACTTCGCGGACCCGAGCGGTCCCTATCTGCGCCTCGGCGCGATCGCGCTCTGCGGGATGATCGTCACCTGGATCGCCGTCTATCGGGTGATCGTGCGCGGCAACCCGTCGGCGCGCGTCCAGTCGCTCTTCGAGCTCTTCGGGAACCGCGAGTTCGCGTATCTGTTCTTCTTTCTCGGCCTGATCGGCGAGCTTCACTGGTTCGTCTGGTGGATGGCGATCGGGCTCTGGGTGTTTCCCCTCGCGCTCGTCGGTCTACGTTTCATGGAGCGGTGAATCGGGCGGCGTTCGCCGCCGCTTTCCGCAGTCAAAAGAGCGTTTTCGGGCTTCGAGCTTCGGCAGGCGCCCGGACTCTTTTGGGAAATGCCCGAAGCCTGTAATTTGGTGCGCCGTGGTGCCGGTCCCAGAATCCGTCCGCTGTCCAGTGTGCCGCCAGCCGACGCCTTGGCGAGGAAACCCCTGGCGCCCCTTCTGTTCGGAGCGGTGCAAGCTCCGGGACCTCGGCGACTGGGTGGCCGAGCGCTATCGGATCGCCGGGGAGAAGCTGCCATCGAAAGAAGACGCGAAGCAGGACGACCGAGAGGGTGAGGAGTGATCCATCGGACGGCGATCGTCGATTCGCGCGCCGAGATCGATGCGAGCGCCGACGTCGGCCCTTTCGCGGTGATCGAAGGTCGGGTCTCGGTCGGTGCGCGAACGCGCATCCACGCGCACGCCGTGATCACCGGAGGGGCCGAGATCGGGGCGGACAACCACGTCCATTCGGGAGCCGTGCTCGGGGACGTCCCTCAGGACGTCGCATTCAGCGGATCCGAATCCTTCCTTCGCATCGGCGACGGCAACGTCTTCCGCGAGAACTCGACGATCCATCGCGGCACGAAGTCGGGAAGCGAGACGCGCATCGGCGACCGCAACTATTTCATGCAGAACAGCCACGTCGCGCACAACTGTCGTATCGGCAACGACACCGTCGTGGCAGGCGGCGCGATGCTGTCGGGCTACGTCGAGCTCGGCGACCGCGGCTTCGTCTCCGGAAACTGCGTGGTCCATCAATTCGTACGCATCGGCCGGCTCGCGCTGCTGCGCGGCCTTTCCCGCACCAGCCGCGACGTCCCGCCCTTCTGCATCATGGACGGCACGCATACGGTGCGCGCCGTGAACCTCGTCGGCCTTCGTCGCGCCGGTTTCCCGCCGCCGGCGATCCGAGCGATCCGCGACGCCTTCAAGACCCTCTTCCTGCGACCGCGAAACTTGACGCTCGCCATCGCCGAGCTCGAGCGCGAGCCGCTCACGGTGGAAGTGGCCGAGCTCGTGGAATTCATTCGCGCGTCGAAGCGAGGAGTTTGCTTCGGTTCGCGCGGTGGCGCGACGGAAGTCGACGGGTAGTCTTCAGTCCTCCCGCCGGCACACGGCGATGACCTCGTCGACTTCGGGTGCATCCACGAGCCCGCGGACGAACCGCAGAGGCTTCTGCAGCCAGATCGAGACCGGCATGAAGACCCGGTTGTACCAGAGCATGGCGCGTGCGTGGTTCGTCCGCATCATCCAGACGCCGAGGTCGAGCAGCCAGCGGCTTTTCGGCTGCATCCCGTAAACGGCGCTCTCGACGATCGTCAACCCGTGCCTCGCGAGCGCTCGCACGAGCGAGGGGGGATCGTATCGCCGGCAATGGCCGACCATTTCATCGAAGCCGGTCCATGCGTGGGAATGGAGCGGGACGGAGAAAACCAGCGATCCCTGCGGCGCGAGCACGCGCGCGAGCTCGCCGAATGCGGACTCGTCGTCGAACACGTGCTCGATGATGTCGAACGCCCCGACGGTCGCGAAGCTCCCGTCCGGAAAGGGCAGGTGCTGAATGTCCCCGACGAGCGCTCGAGCTCCCACGCGCCGAAGCCTCGCTACGGCGGGACGGCTCGACTCGAGGAAGACCGTCGCGTCGAGCGGTAGTCGTGGCCGAAGCCCGGGTCCGGCCTCGAGGACGTGCCCCGCCGACTCGCCGAGGCGGTTCAGTAGCGGCCAGGTGTTGAAGCGCTCCGGCGACGTCAGGCGCGTGGCGCTCCAAAGATCGTCGTAGAATCGGCGATTGGTCTTCGCGAGATCGGCCGAGACGTCCCCCGCCATCGGGTCAGCTCGAGGGGAGCCCGAGGCCGCGCAGAGCGATGATGTTGCGAAGGATCATCGAGGTCCCGCCCATGATCGTATAGGAGGGGGCGAACGCGAGCGCGCGGGCGACACGACCGCCGAGGCGAGCGGCGGGCGATCCGGGCAGCAGGGCGGCATGTGGGCCGAGCAGCTGCCCGGCGACCTCGGCGATCTCCTGCTCGAGCTCGGTCGCGTAGGCCTTGGTGAGCGCGGATTCCTTGTTCGGCACGATCCGACGGTCGAGCAGCCACGCCACGCGGTAGATCAACCACCGCCCGATCGCCAGTCGCGTCTCGATCGAAGCCAGGCGGTCGCGCCACAGCGGATCGGCGGCGGCTCCGCTCTCCCCCGCGTATTGACGAACGTCCTTGAAGATCCTCCAGTTGCTGAGCAGCCGCTCGATGCCGCTTCGCTCGTAGTCGAGCTGCGAGGCGATCTGGTACCAGCCGCGATTCTTCTCGCCGACGAGCCAACGGCGGTGAATCCGCACGCCCTCGAAGAAGATCTCGTTGAAGTGGTGCTCCCCGACCATGTCGATGATCGGACGCACCGTGATTCCGGGCGAGCGCATGTCGACGAGGAGCTCGCTGATTCCTTTGTGCTTCGGCGCCTGCGGGTCGGTGCGCGCGACCAGATAGCAGTACTCCGCTTCGTGCGCGTTGGTGGTCCAGATCTTGTGACCGTCGAGGACGAAGAAGTCACCGTCTTCCACGGCCCGCGTGCGCAGCGATGCGAGGTCGCTTCCCGCGTTCGGCTCGCTCATGCCGATCGAGAAAAAGAGCTCTCCGCGCGCGATGCGAGGCAACAGCTCCTCGCGCTGGCGCCTCGCTTCCATAGGCGAGGAGCGCCGGGCCGATCTGCCGATCGGCGAGCCAGTGCGCTCCGACCGGCGCGCCCGCGCGGAGAAGCTCCTCGCTGAGGATCAGCCGCTCGAGGTACGACCCCTCTTGCCCGCCGTAGCGCTTCGGCCACGTGTAGCCGATCCAACCGCGCGCGCCGAGCGCCCGCGAGAATTCGCGCGAGAAGCCGACGATCCAGCCGTCGTCGCGCGCCGCGTCGGGTGGCAGCGTCTCGCGCAGGAAGGCGCGAACCTCCTCGCGCAGCGCAGATTGGGAAGCGGTCAGGGCGAAGTTCATGAACGGCAACCGCTAGGGTAAAGACTCCCGACGACGCGCTCGGCAGCCGCCTCCGGTTCCTTCACTTCCCCGCGCTCACCACCTTGATGGACTTGATCACGACCGGGTCGACGGGGACGTCTTCATACATCCCCTTGGTATTGGTCTCGACGGCTTCGATCTTCTGCAGCACCTTGGAGCCCTCGATCACTTTGCCGAAGACACAATAGCCGTAACCCTGGATCGTGTCGTCCTTGTGATTCAGGAAGTCGTTGTCCTTGGTGTTGATGAAGAACTGGGCGGTCGCGCTGTTGACGTCGCTCGTCCGCGCCATCGCGACCGTGCCGAAGTCGTTCTTCAGCCCGTTTCCGGCCTCGTTCTTGATCGCCGCCTTGGTCGGCTTCTGCTTCATGTCGGGGGTGAAGCCGCCGCCCTGGATCATGAAGTGCGGGATCACGCGGTGGAAAACCGTGCCGTCGTAGGCCTTGTCGTTCACGTAGGAGAGGAAGTTGTCGACCGTCGCCGGCGCCTTGTCCTTGTAGAGCTCGATCTTCACGTCGCCGAGCGACGTGGACATCAACACGATCGGGTCGTTCGGGTTCTGTGGTTTGCCATCGTCGGCCATGGTGCACCCCGCTGTCACGGCCCCGATGGCGAACGCGAGCGACGCCACGAGGGGGAGATGTGATCGCCTCATGCCCCGCGGTTTCTCAGATCCCGTGGTGGAAATCAACGTCGTCTCGTGCCGAGTCGCGAAGGCGATCGATCCGGGTGTCCGCATCGAATCCCTTCCGATGGACCCGCTTGCGATGCGGGAAGATTCGTCGCAATCTCCGGTCGAGCGAACGGACGGAGCGCTATGGGAGCGTGATGACGCCGGCGGAAGCGATCGGGGCGCATGTTCGGCTCAGCGAGCCGCCGAGTGAGTTTTGGCGTGAGACGAGCTACCAGAGATTTCCGGGCGGCCAGAAGAAGCTGGCCGTGCTGGCGGAGATCGTTCTGCGACGGTTCGACAGGCGCCCACGCGTCCTCGACGTCGGCTGCGGCAACGGCGCGCTCACGTTTCCGATCGCGGCGCTCGGCTGCGAGGTCGTCGGCGTAGACGTCGACGGCGATTCCATCGAGCGCTGCACGCAGCGGAATCGGTTTCCGAACGCGCGATTCGTTCACACCGACGGTAGCCTGGCGACGGTCGACGGAGTCTTCGATCTGATCGTCTGCTCGGAGGTGCTCGAGCACCTCGTCGAACCCAAGCCGCTGGTCGCGGCCATGCGCAGCAAGCTCGCACCCGCCGGCCTGATTTTCATCACCATCCCGAACGGTTATGGCCTGCGAGAAATCGGCGGGCGAAGCGAGCAGTTCCTGCGGCGGCGATGCGGGCTCGATCGGGCGTTGGGCGGCCTGCGGCGTGTATTGGGGCGGGTGGGGATGCCATCCGCCGAAGAGAAGTACGACATGCACACCTCGAATCCCGACCAGGGGCACGTGCAAAAGTTCACGCGCCGGGAGATCGTCGGCTTGCTCGAGGCCGAGGGGCTCGAAGTCTCCGATTGGCGCAACAGCTTCGTGATCTTGAGCGTCTTCTACAGCCGCTCTGGCGCGAGCGTCGTGGAGCGGCTCGATTCCTGGGCCGCCGATCACCTCCCCCCCGCATGCGCCAGCGGATGGTTTCTCACGGCTCGCCGGAACGATGCCGCAGGCATCAGCCGAGCGGCATGCCGCTCTGCTTTTCCCAGTCGGCGAGATTGAAGTAGTCGCTGAAGCGGACGATCTTGCCGTCGCGCAGTTCGAAGACGCCGTTGACCGGTAGATCGAACTTCTTGCCGTTCTTCATGTGAAAGCGGTCGATCCGCTCCGCGAACACGACGTTGCCCTTGGCGGCGCTGTTCACGACGTCGAGGTCGATGCGACTCATCAACCCGAGGAACCCCTCGAAGATCGCGCGAATGCGGTCGGCGCCCTGGATCGGCGCGACCGGCACGTTGTGGTAGACGGCATCGGGAGCGAAGTAGCTCATCAGCTCGTCGACGTCCGCGCGCGGCCATGCCGCGAGAAAGTCCAGTACGATTTGCTCGTTGTCGAGTGCCATGCGGCAGGCTTAGTTCCGACCCCTCGCCGCCTCAACCCCTCGAAAGGGGGAAAGGCGGAATCTTTTCGCGTCGAAGAGCGGGAAATGGCGGTTTCGTCTTGCCGCTGCGCGAGACCATTCGCTAAGTGCTCCCTTTCGGAAATACGGTGGCGTAGGCCGAAGGTCATCGTGGTCGCCTGCAAGGCGCGACGACGAGCGATACTCTTGCGGTATCGCGAGGAGGAGCAACGCAGCAGGCGGCAACGAGGACCGAGGAATACGTCGCCTTTCCGAAAGTGAGCCTAATGACGCCGCAGAAGCGGGAGGTGACCTTTGAAGGATCCCTGGACCCACCACGTTCGCCTCGTAAACGACTTCCGTATGCACTACGTCGTCGCCGGTTCGGGCGCTCCTCTCGTGCTGCTCCATGGCTGGCCGCAGAGCTGGTACGAATGGCGGAAGGTCATTCCCGCGCTCGCCGAGCGATTCACGATCGTGGCGCCCGATCTGCGCGGCCTCGGCGATTCGGGCAAGCCGATCGGCGGCTATGACAAGCGCACGCTCGCGACCGACGTCCGCGAGCTCGTCCGCCAGCTCGGCTTCGAGCGGATCGGAGTGATGGCGCACGACTGGGGTGGAGCGGTCGCGTTCTACCTCTGTTACGACAACCGCGAGCTCGTCGAGCGGCTGTTCATACTCGACATGATTCCCGGCCTCGCGCGCGCGGGCGAGCCCCTCGACCTCGCTGTTGCGGTGCGCCTCTGGCACGTCTTCTGGCACGGCGGGAATTCCGACTTCGCCCAGAAGATGGTGAGCCGAGACGTCGCCGGCTACATCACGCACTTTCTGACCACTACGGACTACAACTACAGCCCGGCGGTCTTCTCGCCGGAGGACCTCGCCGAATACGTGCGGGTCAATTCGAATCCCGGGTCGATCCGCGCTGGATTCCAGTATTACGCGACAGGGCTGCGCGAAGACACGGTGAACCTCAAGAACGCGACGCAGAAGCTCGCGATCCCGGTGCTCGCCTGGGGCGGCGCAGCTCTCCTCCGCGACATCGTGCCGGCCTGGAAGACGGTGGCGGAAAACGTCACGGGCGGCGCCGTTCCGGAATGCGGCCATTTCATTCCGGAGGAGAAGCCGGAGTTCGTGATCGAGAAGGCGCTCGAGTTCTTCGCGCCGCTCTCGAAGCGGTGAGAGGACTGGCGGCGCAGAAGAGAGCGGCGACCGTGTCGGGGCTGCCGGCCGACGTCTCGGCCGGTCTCGACGCGCTCGTGGCCCGCGTCCAGGGCATGCTCGGGACCGCCAAGCGGGTCGCCGTGCTTGGGGGGATGCCGCGCTTCGCGAAGGCCCTAGCGAGGGGTTCGGCCGACAGAGTCTAATCGATTAGACTCGTGGCATGGGATGGAGCCGGGGAGGGTGGGCGGAGCTCAGCCGAACGCTGGCCGTGTTCCTGCTGTCGCTGCTGCCGAGGATCGTGCTCGCCGAGAGTGGACCGGCGCCGCCCGAGTGCTGGGACGGTCCGCGCGACTACTATCCCGAGGGCGAGAGCGCGACCGGTGGCGTGAAGCACGCGGAGGAGCGGCTGCAGATCGACCATGTGTCGCAGGCGCTGCCGGAGCCGATGGTGGTCTCGCCGAACGGGGCTTACGCGTACCATCTCGACGTTGCGCCGAGCGGTCCGGCGAGCGGGGCGACGCGGGTCGAGCTGCTGGTGTTCAGCGAGCGGCCGTATCTCGTGCGGCTCGTCGCGGGCGACGTGTTCAACGTGCTCGACGATCACTGGGTGAGCGGCAAGCTCCTCTACTTCCGGCTGGCACTCGGTCGCGTGCAATTTCTCGACATCATCTTCGACGTCGAGCGGGAACGGATCGTCTACCGCGAGGCGGGGGATTTCGGGGATCTCGTCTTCCAGCAGGCGAAGGCTTCGTGCGCGACGGCGGAGGTGGGGCCGAGCTGCGCGAGCCGGTGCTATCACTTGCCGCGTAAGCCGGCGGCGGAACGTGGACGCTAGGCGTACTGCGCGTGGGCGCCTCGACGGGCCGCCGCGCATCGCGGCCGTCCTGGCGGTCGCCTGGCTCGTCGTCGTGGCTGGTTCGGAGAGTGATGCAGGGGTGCCGTTCGCGCGGTGGATGGTGCTCGCGGGGACGGGGATCGTGCTGCTCGGGTGGTGGCTGCTGCGGTTCGTCGTGGCGGCGGTGGTGGGGAGGAGGAATCCCGGGATCCTGTTCGCTCACGCGGTCTCTTGGGCTGTGATTCCGGGCGCGGTGGTGGCGGCGGTCGTGGTGGGGAATACGTTCGTTTTCCTGCGGGCGCGGGTTTGGTTGAGCGAGCGCGCCTTGGTGAGAGCGGCGGCGGATCTTGCGGGGATTCCGGCTAGCGATTTGCGGGCCCGCGGGCAACGCGTTGGGTTGTTTTGGGTGCGGGAGTTTCAGGGCGTTGATTCGGAGCTCCGGTTCATCACCACCGAGTGCGGGTTGGTGGATACTTGCGGGATCGTCTATTCGCCCGCGGGTGCGCCCGTGCATCGCGGGGAGGATTCATTCGAGCATTTGTATGGGGGGTGGTGGCATCTCTATCAGAGTTGGTAGGCTTTTCGGATAAATAGTTCGGCAACCCTCGAGGAGGGTGCGAGATGTCTACAGGCGACCAGAAGGCTCAAGGAGGAATCGCACCTGCGCTGCCCCCTCCGGTGCAAATCTTCCTCATGAGTGAAGGGGTTGTGATCTCGACGGCGCTCTCGCTGACCGCCGAGCTGGGCATCGCCGATCTCCTTGCGAGTGGTCCGCAAAGCACCGAACAGCTTGCGCGGGCGACGTCCACTGCACGCCCGCTCCCTTCATCGGACACTTCGACTCTTGAGCAGCGTGGGCGTCTTCACAGAGGCTCGGCCCGGCCGCTTTGCTCTGACGCCGCTCGGCGAATGTCTCCGCAGCGGCGTGCCCAACTCGATGCGGTCGTGGCTCAGGATGGTAGGTCTGAAGGTCTGGTTTCACACGTACGCCGAGGCGCTCCACAGCCTTCGAACGGGCGAGCCGGCCTTCGTGCGAAGCGTGGGGACGGAATTCTTCGACTACCTTGCAACTCATCCCCAAGAAGGGGAGATCTTCAACGCAGCGATGAGCGACTTCGGGCGCGCTGTCGCCGCGGCGATCGTGCAAGAGTACGACTTTTCCGGTGTCGCTAAGGTCGTTGATGTGGGTGGCGGAAATGGATCGCTTCTGAGTGCCATCCTGCAGGCGAATCCCGGGATGACCGGCGTTCTCTTCGACCAGGCCCATGTTGTCGAGAGCGCACGCAAGTCAATCACAGACGCCGGACTGGGAAAGCGCTGCGACATCGTAACTGGCGACTTCTTCAGCTCCGTCCCTGCGGGAGGCCAGGCGTACATTCTGCGGTGGATCATCCATGATTGGGACAACGACAGAGCGCTCACAATCCTCCGGAACTGCCGCGCGGCGATGAAGGGGACAGCTCGCGTGCTTCTTGTCGAGACTGTCATTCCTCCTGGGGACCAGCCGCACCCCGGCAAGCTGGTCGACTTTGTCATGCTCACGGCGTTGGGCGGTCAAGAGCGTACTGCAGAGGAATACACGCAGCTATTGGAAGAGGCGGGCTTTCGCCTGAACAAGATTGTGCCGACGACGTCGCCGATGAGCGTGCTCGAAGGAATGCCGCAGTAGTGGACTTCACGGCATTGGCTAGCCCTCGCGCGGGCCTTGCGCGACGCCCTTAAATCGCCAAACAGCAGGCTGGAGCGGACCAGCTACGCCGGCCATTCAGCCTGAGCGTTAGACAGCGCAAAGACCCGGGAGTATCGTCGATCCGATCAAGACCGAGAAGGAAGAAGGATGCACAACGAATTCACGGCGGTCATCGAGCGCGAAGGAGAATGGTACGTCGCGTATTCGCCCGAGGTTCCCGGGGCGAACGGCCAGGGTCGCACGAAGGAGGAAGCGAAGCAGAGCTTGGCCGAGGCCATCGCGCTGATCCTGGAGGATCGGCGTGCCGACGGCCTGCGGGGCGTTCCCGCTGAAGCTGAGCGCGAGACCGTCGTAGTAAAGTGAAGCGGAGCACCCTTCTGCGGCATCTTCGGCAGCATGGATGCTATCTCAAGCGAGAGGGGTCAGCGCACTCCCTCTGAGCGAACCCTCGAACGGGCTCCGTGGAAGCGGTCCCTCGCCACACAGAGATACCGAATCGCCTCGCGCAGAAAATCTGCCGTGGATTATCGGTCCCGGACGTCGGTGCCGAGTAGAGCCCTGTTCAACCCGCGGTTGGAGCAGACCGGCGCGCAACCAGCTCGTCATGGTCGCGCGGCTCTGGGCGCCGGCCGCTCAACCGCAGGACGTTAGCCCGCGAGGAGCTCTGGTGCCGCATCCCCTCCCGGAATCGGATTGGAAGACGTTTCGCGAGCTGCGCGAAGTCGCGCTCCAGCGATTCTGCGGGGGTGTTCTGGAAGAACTCCGATCCGTTTCTCAGGATGGTTCGCGCAGTCATCATGAGCGCTACTTGGCCGTGTTCCGCCTTCTCCAAGACCGAGATAAACAGCTCGCGCACGCTTTCGATCAGCCGGCGCGCTCTCGCATGATCGTGCAGCTCGCGAGCATCCGCGCTCTGGGTCTCCTTTCGGCAGACGAACTCGCACGTTTCACGGAAGGGACTCGCGACCGTATCGAGTCGTTGGCAAAGGCGGCCCACCCAAACGTCGATCGTTAGACCGCCAGCGGCTTGAGTCTAGTTCCCACCTCCGATACCAAGGGCCAGAACCAGAGCGCACGAGTCGCCGTGAGAGAGGTGACGTTGGCGGATCCCGTAGAGGCATTGATACTCGATCTACTCGAATGGATCGGTCCTAAATCTAGGGCGTATTCAGAGGTAATGGATGCGTGGCGCACGTCCTGCCCCCGTCTTCCGGTTTGGGAAGATGCCAATGAGCGTGGCTTCATAGGGCGTCATCTTGAAGACGGCCATGAAATCATCTCCGTGACCGCCCTTGGGCGTGAGTTTCTCGCCAAGAATCGGCCTCCTCGATAGGTCGCGATGCTGCGATGGGGCGCGGGCGCGTTATGGTGCGGCGGCCTAACCATGCAACGGATCCGCGTGCGCTGGCTTCACCGACCTCTAGTCGCTCTTCGGGTCCCCGCTTCGTCTCCGGCGCACGGTCCCATCGGCACCCGGGCCGCTGATGGGCAGATCAATAGACGGATCGAAGATGATACGCCCTGAGATCTCCGTAGGCCTCGCGCGCCGGTCTGACGTTGTTGAGATCGCACGCATGTCGCGAGATTTGATCGAGAAAGGGTTGCGATGGTCGTGGACGCCCAGCAGGGTCGCTGCCAGCGTCCGAAGTTCGAATACGATCGTTGTCGTGGCTCGGTCCGCGGATCGAATCGCGGGGTTCGGAATCATGCGCTACGGCGACGACGAAGCCCATCTCGATCTCCTCGGTGTGGGCCATGACTATCGAAGAGAGGGTCTTGGGCGCCGGCTTGTCGAGTGGCTCGAGAAACCCGCTCTTGTTGCTGGCATATCTGCAGTGTTCTTGGAGGTGCGTGGGTCGAACCACGGTGCGCAGGCATTCTACGAACGGCTCGGGTACCGTAAGCTCGCGCATATCCCTCACTACTATCAAGGCCGCGAGTCGGCCATGCGCATGGGGCGCGAGCTTGGGTGCTGGGGTAAACCGGAGTCAGACGTCTGGGCGAGTCTAACCGAGGTGCTACGGCTGACCCGGCCCCCCCGGGAGCCGTCGCGCTGAAGCTAACCGCGCCTGCCGTGGATTCGCCTCATCCGAAGCGTAGATTCGTCGAGCCTAGGGGAGGAAACGACATGAGCGCCAGCATCCCTCGGTTTGTTGCGAGCGCACCTACCGAGCACGTCGTGGCCGGTCTCCGCGAGCACGGCGCCGTGATCGTCGAGGGAGTATTGTCCCCCGACTTGCTCACTCGCTTCAACGCGGAACTCGATCCGATCCTCGAGCAGGTGAGTCCCGACCGCTCCTATTTGAACCCGGCGATCGATCGCTTCTACGGAGATCGCGTTCGGCAGATCACAGGCATGGCGGCACAGTCGCGCATCTTTGGCGAGGAGATCCTCTGTCATCCCTTCTACGCCGACATCTGCGATGCGATCCTGGGGCCGAACTGCTCGCGCTATCAGCTGAACGTGGCCCAGGTGATGGACCGAGGGCCCGGGGCCGAGCAGCAGCTCTTGCACCGCGACGAGGACGTCTGGGTACATCTGCCGCGGCCGCACGCCGAGGTGGAGCTCGCCTCGGTGATCGCGCTGGTCGACTTCAGCGCCGAGCTCGGTGCGACGGTGGTAGCTCCGGGGAGCCACCGCTGGGAGCGCGGGCGAAAGCCGAAGCCCGAAGAGCTTGCCTCCGCCGAGATGCCGGCGGGCTCAGCCGTCGTCTACCTGGGTTCGACGATCCACGCCGGCGGACGGAACACGACGGCAGACCGTTGGCGTCGCGGCATGCACATGAGCTTCGTGGTCGGCTGGCTGCGTACCGAGGACAACAACTATCTGAGCACGCCGCCGAACGGTCGCTCGCACCTTGCCGCGGCGGTCGCAGGAGCTGCTCGGCTACGCTGCGCACGACGCGATCGCAGCCGGCGGCGGCTACCTCGGCACAGTCGACCTGCTCGACCCCATCGATCTAATTGCCCAGGGAAAGCTCTAGCTTGTCGGTCGGCCGAGCGAGATCGAACAAGTTCCATGAGCAAGACAAGCTAGCAACCGGTTGCAGCGGACGGCGCTTCTGCGCCGCCGCTGACCGGAGCGTTGGCCTTAGAGGCGATGTTGAAAAATCGCCGTCCTTCGGCATTCATGGAGGCGCGACATGCTCCCGCTGACACCCGAAGAACGCGTCAAGGCCGTGCTCGCCCGGCCGGAGGCGGGCGGCAGCGTCACCGTGCGCGGCTGGCTGAAGACCGCGCGGCATGCCAAGGGCATCTCGTTCCTGGAGGTCTCGGACGGATCGTCGTTCTCGGGCATCCAGGCGATCGCGGAGCCGTCGCTCTCAAACTACGAGAGCGAGGTGAAGCACCTCCAGGCCGGATACGCCGTAGAGGTGCAGGGCGAGCTCATCGAGTCGCCCGGGAAGGAGCAGCGCTTCGAGATACGCGCGCGTCGTTTGGTGGTGGTGGGGGGCGTCGGCGCGGATTATCCGCTGCAGAAGAAGCGGCACTCCTTCGAGTTCCTGCGAACGATCGCCCACCTGCGCACCGCGCACCAACACGTTCGGCGCGGTGATGCGCGTGCGCAACGCGGCGGCGCGCGCGATCCACGAGCTTCTTCCAGGAGCCGTGGCTTCGTCTAGCTCCACTCGCCGATCATCACCGCCTCGGACTGCGAGGGGGCGGGCGAGATGTTCCGGGTCTCGACGCTCGACGCCGCGGCGCCGCCGCGCGACGCGGCGGGGGCCGTGGATTTCACGCGCGACTTCTTCGGCCGCGAGGCGCACCTCACCGTGTCGGGCCAGCTCGAGGCTGAGATCGCCGCGCTCGCGCTCGGCAACGTCTACACGTTCGGGCCGACGTTCCGCGCCGAGAACTCGAACACCAGCCGCCACCTCGCCGAGTTCTGGATGGTCGAGCCGGAGATGGCGTTCTGCGACCTCGCAGGCGACACGGAGCTCGCCGAGGCGTTCCTGAAGCACCTCTTCCGCACGGTGCTCGAGCGACTGCCCGGACGACATGAAGTTCTTCAACGAGCGGATCGACTCGTCGGCGATCGCGACCCTCGAGCACATCATCGCCTCGCCGTTCGAGCACCTCACGTACACCGAGGCCATCGAGATCCTCGCCAAGAGCGGCAAGGCCTTCGAGTTCCCGGTGGAATGGGGCAAGGACCTGCAGAGCGAGCACGAGCGTTTCCTCACCGAGGAGCACGTCAAGCGGCCGATCGTCGTCACGGACTACCCGAAGGCGATCAAGGCCTTCTACATGTACGTCAACGACGACGAGCAGCACCGTGCGCGCGATGGACGTGCTCGTGCCGCGGATCGGCGAGATCATCGGCGGCTCGCAGCGCGAGGACCGGCTCGGACGTGCTCGAGCGCCGGCTCGCGCGAGTGCGGACTGCGGGCGGCGGACTACTGGTGGTACCTGGATCTCCGCCGCCACGGCTCGGTGCCGCACGCGGGCTTCGGCCTCGGCTTCGAGCGCGCGGTGCAGTTCATCACCGGGATGCAGAACATCCGCGACGTGATACCGTTTCCACGCGTGCCGGGGTACGCGGAGTTCTAGGGACCTTTCGCTTCCACACGAAGATGTGAGATGCGATGCATCAGTAGGCCGACGACGTTTTGGTGACGCCGACGTCGCACGTATCGATTAGGGCAGGCTTTTCGCTTCCACACGAAGATATGAGATGCGATGCATCAGTAGGCCGACGACGTTTTGGTGACGCCGACGTCGCACTGAGAGGACACAGTTCATGACCGAACCGATTCTCGTCGCCAAGGGCGAGCACGAGATCTTCCTGCTGCCGCAGATGGCCAACCGCCACGGCTTGATCGCCGGCGCGACCGGCACGGGTAAGACCGTATCGCTGCAAGTCTTGGCAGAGGGCCTGTCGCGGACGGGCGTCCCGGTTTTTCTCGCCGACGTGAAAGGCGATCTTTCGGGAATCGCCATGCCCGGGGGCAACCTGCCGAAGGTTGTCGAACGCGCCAAGCAGCTCGGTATCGAGAATTTCGAATTCGCCGGGTCTCCGGTCGTGTTCTGGGACGTCTTCGGTGAAGCCGGTCACCCGGCGCGCGCGACCATCTCGGAGATGGGGCCGCTCTTTCTGGCTCGCTTGCTCAACCTGAACGACACGCAGGCCGCGGTTCTGACGCTCGCGTTCAAGGTCGCGGACGATCGCGGCCTGTTGCTTCTCGACCTCAAGGACCTGCGCGCGCTCGTCCAGTACGTGGGCGAGAATGCGAAGACGTTCACCACCCAGTACGGCAACGTCTCCGCCGCGTCGATCGGCGCGATCCAGCGCGGGATCCTCACGCTCGAACAGGAAGGCGGGGAGAAGGTATTCGGGGAGCCGGCGCTCGACATCGAGGACCTCATACAGACCGACGCCTCGGGTCGCGGTGTCGTCAACGTTCTCGCCGCCGAAGCGCTCTACCAGCGGCCCAAACTCTACGCGACGTTTCTCATGTGGCTGCTCGCCGAGCTCTTCGAGCATTTGCCGGAGGTCGGCGATCCGGAGAAGCCGAAGCTCGTGCTCTTCTTCGACGAAGCGCACCTGCTCTTCGGCGATGCGCCGCAGGCGCTTCAGGAGAAGATCGAGCAGGTCGTCCGGCTCGTTCGCTCCAAGGGCGTCGGCGTCTACTTCGTGACGCAGAATCCTCTCGACGTTCCCGATCTCGTGCTCGGCCAGCTCGGCAATCGCATCCAGCACGCGTTGCGCGCGTTCACGCCGCGCGACCAGAAAGCGGTCAAGGCCGCCGCTGAGACCCTGCGCCAGAATCCGAAGATCGACGCGGAGAAGGCGATCGGCGCGCTCGCCGTCGGCGAGGCGCTCGTCTCGTTGCTCGACGAGCGCGGGCGACCCGGCGTGGTCGAGCGCGCGAAGATCATCCCGCCGCGCAGCAAGATCGGGCCGATCTCGGCGGACGAACGTCGGGAGATCGTCAAACGGTCGGTGCTGTACGGTCACTACGAACAGGCCGTGGATCGCGAATCGGCGTACGAGAAGCTCCGCGGCCGTGCGGAAACCAAGGCCGCGCTGGGGCCTGCGCCGCCCGAGACGGGCGAACGGCCGCCGATGTCGGGCGAATCCAGCGTTCTCCAGGACGTCCTCTTCGGTTCCACGGGCCCGCGCGGCGGGCACCGCGACGGTCTCGTGCAGGCGGCAGCCAAGAGCGCGGCGCGCTCGGTCGGGAGCCAGCTCGGCCGCCAGATCCTGCGGGGGGTGCTCGGCTCGATTCTAGGCGGAAAGCGGTAACGGCGGGCTGCAGGGAATCCTCGCACGATTGCTTCAAGCTGCGCGAAGCGCTGGCCGAGACTGATGCACCATCCCGAGCTTGACAGCGCGCTACGCCAGAACCTAAACAAGCTCCCGACATAGCCATCAGGTTGCCGCGACGGGCCGTTGGGGCCCTGAACGGAAAGAGGGAAGCCGGTGTGAGTCCGGCGCTGCCCCGCAACTGTAAGGGCGGACGAAGCGAGCAGAGAAGGTCACTGTCCTCGCGCCGAGGATGGGAAGGCCGCTCGTTTCGGATGATGCCCGAGCCAGGAGACCTGCCTGATCGGCGCTGCCAGTAGCCCGGCGGCGAAGCTCTTCGCTTCCGGGGCGGCGAGCCTTCCGAAAGGGGAAGGTGGCAGGAGTGACGCCCGCGAAAAATCAGCGCCCGCTTCTCTCACGGGCAGGAGTCGCCTCCCGCAGATCTTCCCCTCCCGGTTGCCCCGCCGCGCGCTGCGGCGAGGAACGGGTCGCCCGACCGGTTCCTCGATCCCGAGGGGGAAGCATGAAGCGAGAGCAGGTCATCGTGTGGGGAATGCTGGTCGCGGGAGGTTGGCTCGTCTCCGCGAAAGCAGATGAAGAACCGAAGCCGCCCGCCGAGATCGAGATGGACACGCTCGTCGTCTCGGCCACTCGATCGCCGGAGCGCGTCTCGGAGACGGCGCCGGCTATCACCGTCGTCACGGGCGAGGAGCTCCAGCGCACACAAGTCCCGACCGTCGCCGACGCGCTTCGCCAGGTGCCCGGACTCACCGTCAACCAGAGCGGCTCGCAGGGCTCGGTGGTCTCGGTGCTCATGCGGGGAGCCGACGCCGATCAGGTCCTCGTGCTGATCGACGGGATCCGCGTGAACAGCACGACGACCGGGGCCTTCGACTTCGCCGGTCTCACCCCCGAAAACATCGACCGGGTCGAGGTCCTGCGCGGCTGGGGCGGTACCCTGTATGGCTCCGAGGCGGTCGGCGGCGTGATCCAGATCTTCACCCGCAAGGGAGCCGGCCCGCTGCGCGGCTCGACCGAGGCTTCCGGGGGCAACGCTGCGACCGACCGTGAGGTCGGCGAGTTCTCCGGCCAGAGCGGCATCTTCTCGTACTCCGGCAGCGCCTCACACTACCATACCGATGGCTTCAAGCCCGAGAACGACGACTACGAGAACACCGTGGGATCGGGGCGGATCGACGCGGACGTGATCCCGGATGGCACGGCGAGCGTGATCTTCCGTGTCGGCAACTCCGAGTTCGGCAACTTCGCGAGCAACAACTTCCTCGCCGCCCCGGATCCCAACGCACGGCAGAAGGATCAGGTCGACTACACGCGGGCCGAGTGGAGCCACGCGCTCACCCCGGAGCTCCGGTATCGGATCGGCTTCGCCTACGCCCGCCAAGACGAGCAGTTCAACGATCCGGCCGATGCGGCGGAGACCACCAGCCTCACTTCGGACTTCCTCTCGCAGACCTATACCGGCGATGCCAACGCGACACTTTCCTCGTTCGGGGGCACGCTCCAGAGCACGGTCGGCGTCGAGTACGAAAATCAGGCCGGGGACGCCAATTCCACGACCGAGGATCCGACGTTCGGCACCTCGCGCACGGCGTTCGACAAGAGCGTCGGTAACTGGGCGGGTTATACCCTGCACCAGCTGTTCTTCTGCGACCGCAGTATCGTGCTGACCGGGGGCGTTCGCGTGGACGGCAACCAGCGATTCGGGGAAGCGGTGAGCCCTTCGGGTGGAGTGAGCTATGACATCGCCGCCACCAGGACGCGGCTCCGCGCCACCTACTCGCAAGGGTTCAAGGCACCTTCGCTGAATCAGCTGTTCTTCCCCGGCTTCGGCAACCCGAACCTCGATGCCGAACACAGTTGGGAGGTGAACGTCGGATTCGACCAACCGCTCGTCGCCGAACGCGTACTGGTATCGGCCAACTACTTCCATCGCCGGGTGACGGACCTGATCGTCGGGGTGCCGCAGCCTGACGGCCTTTTCCTGGCGGAGAACGTGGGCGCGTCGACTGTCGATGGGGCGGAGGCGATTCTCCAGGTGGAGCTTCTGCGGAACCTCCAGGCGGGCGGCCAGTACACGTATCTGAACATCGATGCCAGCGTGGACGGGCGCGTGCGGAAACCGCGCCAGAGCGGAGCGGTATACACGACCGTCTATCAGAACGGCCTCTTGCAGGGCGGCGATCGGCTATCGGTCGACGCGCGACTGTTGCTGGTGGGCAATCGGCTCGACTTCGACCCCAGCGAAGGATTCGCGGCTCGCGAAAACCCCGCCTACCAGCGCGTCGACCTGACGTCGACGTATTCGTTTCCGCTCCCAACCCAGCTCGTCAAACGCTTCAAGATCTTCGCGCGGATCGAAAACCTCTTCGACGAGCACTACCAGGAGGTGCTGGGATTCGGCTCGCGCCCGCTCGCCTTCCTCGCGGGCGTCGGGGGGGAATTTTGAAGAAGGAGAGGCTACTGCCCGCCGGGATCCGGCTGCCCGTAGGACTCACGTGCGCCATTCTCGCCGCCGGTGGTTTGAAGCCCGTAGCCGGTAGCCCGCAGGAGCTGCGAACGCCGGCGGCGAAGCGCATCGTCTCCCTCGCGCCGTCGGTCACCGAGACCCTCTTCGCAGTGGGGGCGGGGGAAGAGGTCGTCGGAGTCTCCGAGCTCTCCGATTTTCCGCCGGAAGCGCGCCGCGTCGACCGCGTGGGCTCCTATCTGAAGCCGAATGTCGAGGCGGTCGTCGCCCACCGCCCCGACGTGGTCATCGCCGTGCCGAGCCCGGGTAACCGCGAGGCGGTCGAGTCGCTCGCCGAGCTCGGTCTTCAGGTCGTGGTCGTGGAAGAAGGCCCGACCCTCGACGACATCTTCGCGTCGATCGAGAGGATCGCCAACGAGGCCGGCCGGCCCGCCATGGGTCGAGAGCTGATCGTCCGGCTTCGCAACCAGGTCGAGGCCGTTCGCCGTCGCGTCGCGCCGCTCCGTCGCGTCCGCGTCCTGATGATCGTCGGCGAGAACCCGCTGATCGCGGTCGGCGACCAGAACCTGCTCGACGAGTTGCTTCGCTTCGCCGGAGCGCAGAATGTCGCGGCCGGGCTCGGCCGTTGGCCGCGGCTGTCGGTCGAGCTCCTCGTCAAAAGCTCGCCTGAGGTCATCGTCGACTCGAGTATGGGCGACGAGGCGGGTGGCGCAGGCTCGTTTTACGACGATCTCGGCCTGGCGGCCGCCGGCAACGGGCGCGTGTACACGATCCGCATCGATGAGGTACTTCGCCCGGGGCCGCGCGTGGGGGAGGGCTTGGAGCGGCTCGCGCGCCTGATTCATCCCGAGGCGTTCGACGCGGAGGGCCCTGTTCCGTGATTCGCGATCGACCCCGAATTGGCACGCGGCGGGCGCGACTCACCCGCGAGCATGCCTACGCGGTGCTCGGCGGGCTCGGCGCCTTGTTCGTGCTCAGCGTCGTCGGCGCGGCGATGGTCGGCAGCGTGCGAATCGACTTCACGCGCGCGTTCGATTTCGCGCATCCCGAGAACACCGATTTCATAATCTTCTTCCGCAGCCGTTTGCCGCGAGTGCTGCTCGGCGCCGCGGTCGGCGGAGGCCTCGCCGCCGCAGGCGCCGCGCTTCAGGCGTTGCTCCGCAACCCGCTCGCCAGTCCCGACGTGATCGGCATCTCCGGCGGCGCCTCGATCGGCGCGATCGGCGTGCTCGCCCTCGGAGTCGGCGGCCCGGCGTGGATCCTCGTGCCGGGCGCCGCGTTCGCGGCGTCGCTCGCTACCCTTGCAGCGATCGTCCGGCTTTCGACCGTGCACGGACGACTCAATCCGTACTCGCTCCTCCTCGTCGGCGTGATCGCCAACACCATCGCCGCGGCTGTGATCATGCTGGTGACGGCGCTGGTGGACTCGCTCCGCGCCCAGGGCGTGCTCGTCTGGCTGAGCGGCAGCCTGTCACAACGGCCGTATTCGCTCGTCGCGCTCGTCGTCGTGCTCACCGTGGCCCCGGCTTTCTTGCTCTGGACGCAGGGGCGAAGCCTGAACCTCCTCGCGCTCGGCGAGGAAGCGGCGACCCAGCTCGGAGCCGACGTCGACCGCGTCCGCACGGTCAGCTTTCTCTCGTCGGCTCTCCTCGTCGGCGCGGCGGTGTCGGTGAGCGGCGTGATCGGCTTCGTCGGCCTCATCGTTCCCCACTGTCTCCGCCTGGCATTCGGCTCCGACCAACGCTTGTTGATCCCGGCGGCGTTCCTTGGCGGGGCCGTCTTTTTGGTGTGGGCCGATGCGGCCGCGCGCACGCTCGCCGCGCCGACCGAGATTCCCGTCGGCGTGCTGACGGCTCTCTGCGGCGGCCCCTTCTTCGTCTTTCTGCTTCGGCGGCAGGAGGAAGGCCGTGAGATCTGAGGTGACGCCCGAGCCCTTCCTGCGGATCGAGCGCGTGAGCTTCGCTTACCGCGATCGCGAGGTGCTGCGCGACGTCGCGCTCGAGGTCCCGCGCGGCGAGCGCCTCGGTCTTCTCGGACCGACCGGGTCCGGGAAGTCGACGCTCGTTCGCTTGCTCTCCCGCGTGCTCCGCCCCTCGACGGGTCGGATCACCCTCGCGGCGCGCGAGCTCGACAGTTACTCGCCGCGCGAGCTCGCCCGTTCGATCGCGGTGGTTCCCCAGGAGACCGCGCTCGATTTTCCGTTCTCGGTGCTGGAAGTCGTGCTCATGGGTCGTGCGCCGCACCTCGGCGGGTTCGGCTTCGAGGGCGACCACGATGTCGCTGCGGCCGAGCGTGCGATGGAGCGCACCGGCGTAACCGAGCTCGCCGATCGGTTCTTTCACGAGCTTTCCGGCGGAGAGAAGCAACGGGTGGTCATCGCTCGCGCGCTTGCGCAGGAGCCCGAGGTCCTGCTGCTCGACGAGCCGACGACGTTCCTCGACATCCGCCACGTGGTGGAGATCTTCGAGCTTCTCTGCTCGCTCTCCGTGGAGCGGAGGATCACCCTCATCGTCGTTCTTCACGACCTGAACCTGGCGGCCCTCTACCTCGACCGCCTCGCGTTTCTGAAGGCGGGCCGCGTGGTCGCCTGCGGCAATCCCGATGATGTGCTCAACTACAAGACGATCCGAGAGGTGTACGACACCGACGTCTACGTGCACCGCAACGACCTCACCGGGAAGCTCAACGTCCTGCCGCTCCGTCGGGTGAGCACGACAAGGGCGGGAGAGCCGGACTCTTGAAGATCGTCGCCGACTTCACCGCCGCGCTGCGCTTTCTGACGTGCGTGCCACTCCCGCGAACGGATGCCGCGCCGGCGTTCGGAGCGAGCGCGTTTCCGCTAGTCGGGCTGGCGCTCGGGCTCGCAGGCCTCGCCACGGACGCCGCGACGGCCGCGCTACCATCAGGTCTTCGCGACGTGGAGATCCTCGCTTTGTGGACGCTGGCGACGGGTGCGATCCACTACGACGGCCTCGCCGACGTCCTCGATGCGCTCGGCGGCTCGACTCGCCAGGAGCGGCTGCGAATCATGCGCGATTCCGCAATCGGCGTGTTCGCGGCGCTCGGCCTCGTGTTGCTCGTCGCGGCGGAGCTCGCCGCGCTCGCCGAACTGACCGGACACGCGCGCTCGACCGCGCTCGTCGCGTCGCCCGTCCTCGGCCGTTGGGCCATGCTGCTCAGCGCCTTTCGCGCCCCGAGCTGCCGAGACGAGGGGCTCGGCGCGCGATTCGTCCATGAGCTCGGGGGCGAAGACTTCGCCGTCGCGTCGCTGATCACGATCGCGCTCGTGACCGTCTTTGCGGGTGTGCGCGGATGGCTGGCCGTGCTCCTCGTCGCGGCGACGGCGGTAGGCATTCGCCGCCTCGCGCTGTCGGTCTTCGGCGGCGTCAGCGGCGACGTCCTCGGCGCTTCGGGCGCGATTGCCGAAGCCGCCGCGCTCGTGTTTTGGGCTGCCGCGTGAAGGATGGTCCGCCCATGGTTCTGGTGACGGGCGGGGCGCGCTCCGGGAAGAGCCGCTTCGCGCTCACACGGGCGGAATCGCTCGGATCGCCGCGCGTGTTCCTGGCGACGGCCGAGGCCCGGGACGACGAGATGACCGCTCGAATCGCGAGTCATCGTGCCGAGCGCGGACGCCGATGGCGGACCGTCGAAGAGCCGCTGGCTATCGCCGCCGTTCTCCAGCGCCGGCAGCGGGGCGTCGTACTGATCGATTGTCTGACCCTCTGGCTCGCCAACCAGATGGGCGAGTGCCCGACGACGAACGTGGCCCCCGCCGTCGAGGAGCTCATCGAGACGTTGCGATCGCGCCGCTCGGCGATCGTCGCGGTCACCAACGAGGTAGGCCTCGGCATCGTCCCCGAGAGCGCGCTCGCGCGGGCGTTTCGCGATGCGACCGGTTTCCTGAATCAGCGCGTTGCGGCAATCGCCGACGAGGTGTTCTTGCTGGTGGCCGGCCAACCGCTGCGCATCAAGTGAGGTGAGGATGGACTGGAACGCTCTGGCCGCGCGGATCGCGGCGCCGGATTCGCAAGCCGCGGTTTCGGTCGCGCGGCTCCTCGACCAGAAGACGAAGCCGCGCGGAAGCCTCGGACGCCTCGAGGAGATCGCGGCGCGGATGGCGGCGATCAACCGCTCGACTACCTTTTCTACTTCGCCCCGCGCCGTCGTCATCATGGCGGCCGACCATGGTGTCGCCCGGCAAGGTGTGAGTGCCTATCCGGCGGCGGTGACCGCTCAGATGGTGAACAACTTCTCCGCCGGAGGCGCCGCGATCAGCGTGCTCGCGCGACAGTTCGCGGTGCGTACCGTGGTCGTCGACATGGGCGTCGCGGGTGCTCGAGAATGGCCCGCGGGCGTGCGACGCTGCTCGATCGGGCCGGGTACCGCGGACATGACCGTCGAGCCTGCGATGAGCGAAGCTCAAGCCGAGCAGGCGATCGACGCCGGCGCCGTGATCGTGGCCGAGCTCGCGGCCGGCGGATGCCGGCTCGTTGCCACCGGCGACATGGGGATTGGCAACACGACGGCGGCCGCGGCTTTGACCGCGGTCTTCACCAAGCGTTTGCCCGTGGAAGTGACCGGCCGCGGCACGGGAATCGACGACGACGCGCTTTCACGGAAGGTCGCCGTCGTCGAGCGGGCCCTAGAGCTCCACCAACCGCAGCCGAGCCGGCCACTCGCGGCGCTCGCGCGCGTCGGCGGTTTCGAGATCGCGGGCCTCGTCGGCGTCATCCTCGGGGGCGCCGCCGCTCGGCTGCCGGTCGTGCTCGACGGATTCATCGCGGGGGCGGCCGCGCTCGTTGCCGTCGCGCTCGCCCCCGCGGCGCGAGCATACCTCTTTGCCGGCCATCGCTCGGCCGAGGCGGGACACCGCGCTGCGCTCGCAACTCTCGAGCTCGATCCGATCCTCGACCTCGGGCTTCGTCTCGGAGAAGGGACCGGCGCCGTGCTCGCGCTACCGATCCTCGACGCCGCGGGGCGTCTGCTCGACGAGATGGCATCCTTCGAATCCGCTGGCGTCAGCGGACCAACGGCGGGGCCGCGTTGATGTCGCATTGTCCAAGTGAGGGCTCGCATCGGCTTGTCCCCCAAGAGCTTCCTGCTCGGGGACTACCATGCCTCAGAAGACGGCGGCGTGATTGACCTGGCGGTCGCGACGCGGGCCGCGCCGGGCGCGAGCCCGCCGCGTTTCGCCCCTCCGCTTAGTTTCGCTGTCATCCGCATCGGCCGTCGTCACAATCGTTGCATAGCGTGCACGACAAGAATGTGCGCCGGAAATGGCTCGCGTCCGAATTCAGCGTTTTTTTCACGGCACGAAAACTGCTGCCTTGGCATCGCTCTCTGCGCGGCGGCCCGCGAGGATTTCTCTCCCTGTTTCCCCGTGTTCGTCGAGCGGCCGCCGCGCCTCCTCTAATCGCGGGACACCGGATATCATTCCGCCGCCATGGAGCTCGGTGTCGTCGAGAGCTGGCAGTACTTCTGGCCTGAGGTCGCACTCGCCGCGACGGCGCTGAGCGTCTGGGTGGTCGGCCGGCTTCACCGCCTCGATCGGAGCGGACTCGGAGAGCTCGCGATCCTGGGTACGGCGCTCTCGGTGTTTCTAGCCGCTCGCCTCGCGGGCTGGGGCGAGGTGTGGATCTTCGAACGCACGCTCGTGGTCGACGGCTTTGCCGTCTTCTTCAAGATCGTCGTCGGCCTGGCCACGGTCGCGGTCTTGTGGATCTCGCTCGAATCGACGCGGGTCGCAGGAGAGGGGGAGGGCGACGCGTGCGCGCTCGCGCTCGTCGCCGCACTCGCCCTCGATTTGATGACCTCGGCTGCGAACCTCTGGACCGGCTACGCCGCGGTCGAGATCGCGAGCTTGGCGCTCTGGAAGTTGGTTCACGGGTCGGGCTCCGCGGCGGCGAGCTTCCCGGGGAAGCTCGCCGGAATCGTCGTGTCGATGTCGATGCTCGGCGCCGTCGCATGGATCGCCGGATTTTGCGGCTCGGGTGACTACGAAGACGTCCACCGCGCGGTGTTCGAGGTGCCGCCGCGCGAAGGAATCTTCCTCGTCCTTGCCGCCACCGCGATCCTCGTCGCTTTTCCGTGTCGGGTCTTGCTCGCGAGCGCGTCGAGCGCGGCGGACGACGAGCCAGCGCTCGACGCCTTCGTCGCCGTCGGTTTCACGGCGGCGGCAGTTGCGCTCTCGGTGCGTCTGCTCTTCGGCGTGCTCTCGGAGCCGGGCGCTGCAGGACGGTGGGCGCATGCGGCGGGTCTCGATTGGAGCCGGACACTGGCGGCGTCGGCGGTCGCGGCGATGACGATCGGCAACCTCGGTGCGCTCCGCGAACGATCGCTTCAGCGGTTGCTGGTCGCAACGTCGATGGCGCACGTCGGCTATGCCGTGCTTGGCCTCGCGCCTTCGAGCGATCGAGGTCTCGAAGCGACGCTCTTTTACGTGGCTGCGTTTTCGGTCGCATCGCTCGGCGCGTTTCACCTCGCGGCGTTGATCGCGCGCGCGCGCGGCACCGACGATCTCGAGGCATGCCGTGGGCTGCTGCGTGGACGGGGCACACTGGCCGGGGTCTCGTTGACGGTGTTCCTTCTCTCGCTCGCGGGTATGCCGCTCCTCGTCGGGTTCTTCGCCAAACTGCACCTCTTCGCCGCCGCCACTCCGATAGGCCTGGGAGGAGTCATGTTCTTGGCGGTCGCGAACTGCGCGCTTTCGCTGATGGCATACACGCGGATCTTCTTCGTGATGAGGGTGGGGGCGGCGGTGGTGCCGAGGCTGCGGATGAGCTCCTACGACGCGTGCCTGACGGTCTCCCTGGCAGCCGTCGTGATCGTCTTCGGGCTCTACGAGGCGCCGCTCCTCGACCTCGCGGGGCGCTCGATCCATCTGCTGCCGCGCTGAGCTCCGCGAGGCGGATCGGCGCGTCCCTCACCCCGACAGATAGAGACCGCCGTTCACGTGGATCGTCTGGCCCGTGATGTACGACGCTTCCGCAGAGAGCAGGAACGAAACCGCGTGGGCGATCTCCGCCGGCCTTCCCGCACGTCCGGCGGGAATCTGCGCCTTCATGTGTTCGAAGACCTCGTCGGGGAGTATGCCACGAAGGCGGTCGTGCCAGATCAGTCCGGGTGCGATCACGTTGACGGTCACACCGTGGCGGGCGAGGTCGAGAGCGGTCGAGTGCGTGTAGCCGATGATTCCGGCCTTGGCGGCGGCGTAGGGCGATTGTCCGACGCCGGGATGATAAGCATAGACGGAGGCGAAATTGACGATCCGTCCGAAGCCACGCTCGACCATCGGGCGGCTGAAGGCCCGCGTCATGTAGAAGGTGCCGTATAGGTTGACGCGCAGAACCCGCTCCCAGATGCGCGACTCGACCTCCCAGACCGGGGCGGCGCCCTGCACGCCGGCATTGTTGACGAGGCAATCGACGTGCAAGCCCTCCTCGCGGAGCACCCGCGAGAGCTCCTCGACCTGCTCCTCACGCGTGACGTCGACCGGATGGAATTCGATTCGCGGTCGCTTCTGCGGCGCGAACGTCTCGAGCCAAGCCGGCAAGTCGTCGGCACGGCGGTCGCACACGACGATGCTTCGACCTTCATCGAGGAGGCGAGTGACGATCGCCGTGCCGAGGCCGCCGAGCCCGCCCGTGACCAGCGTGGTGGCGCGTTCGTTTGTCATACGCGCGGTTGTCGAACGCGGTCGGGTCGCTGTCAATCCGTTGGACTCCCTAGGAGGCTGCGCGACGGATCGCTCCCGTTGGTCGCGATCCCGTCTTCGCTCGGGCATCCTAGCAAGCTAGCTGCTCGAGAAACGCGAGCACCGCCATGCGGTGCGCCTTGGCGCCGACGGCGTTCATGTGATCCTTGCCCGCGAGGCGAACGACCCTCGCGTGCGCCATCGCAAGCGCCAGCGGCTCGGGGTCGCCGGCGACCGCGTCCCGATCGCCGACGACGAGCAGCGTCGGGGTGGCCACGGCGCGGAGCGCCGGCGGATCGAGCACGCGGATTGGCCGCCGCCAGCAAGCCGCGAGCGCGCGGCGGTCGGCATGGCTCTGCTCGGCGAACATTCGGTAGAAGCGCGCCGACGGCGGGAATGCGCTCGGATCGTCGGCCTCGAGCGCCCGGGCGATCGTCTCGCGATCGTGCTCGGGGCCGCCGAAGTCGCGAAAGCTCGTGCCCATGCCCGACAGCACGAGCCCGTACACACGCGCAGGCGCGTTGATCGCAACCTCCAGCGCGATGCGCGCCCCCATCGAGTAGCCCATCAACGCCGCGCGATTGACACCGGCGGCATCGAGGACCCCGATCGCATCGCCCACCAGCCGATCCGGAGCGTAGTCTTGCGGATCGTAGCGCTTGTCGCTCGCGCCATGGCCCCGCTGATCGTAGGCGATCACCCGATATCCGGCGCCGACGAGCGCGTCGAACCACCCGGTCTCTTGCCAATTCCGGCGCAGGGTCGAGGCGAAGCCATGGACGAGAAGAATCGGCCGGCCCTTGCCGGCCTCGATCCAAGCGAGCCCGCAGCCGTCGACGCTCCGGGCGCGGTTCATCGCGTCGATGGTGTGCGCCGTTCGATCGCCCATGATCCCGGAAGTGACCGGCCTGCGAAGAGTTGGCGCCGAAGCGAAGTTCCCGTGGTGCCCGCTGTCGATCCGAAATTCGCGCGGGTCCTGTCGTCGGCGCAGCCCGCGCCCGTGCTCGCTGGGCGCCCCTCCCAGCCGCTCCGCCACCCCGGGCCTTCGCCCCGCATTCGCTGCGCGCGGCGCGGGCACCCAGCGCCGACGCCACCCACGCGAATTTCGGATCGAGGTTAGCGCCGATCTCGGGCGTGTGTAAACGGCCGACCCGCGGCCTCCGTCGGATGTGACAGAGAGGCGGATCGACGCCAGATACGCGACGATTTTCGCGACGTCCGCCGCGATCGCGGGGATCTGGGCTACGACCGCCGCGAGCTCCGCGTCGATCGCCGTTATTGACGCTGCGACTTGCACGGTCTCCCACCCGAGGCGCTACGCGACCTTCGCGACATCCGCGGCGATCGACGCAACCTGAGCGCGGACCGGCACGAGCTCCGCGAGCGCTTGCGGAGCATGACGCCGCAGGAGCGGCGCGCCGCTCGCCAACGGTGGGTCCGCGCTCAGAGCGGCGACCGCTGCGCTCGGCTCAGCGTGCCCGCAGGCCGGCGAGGAACGAGCGGAAGTCTTCCGCTAGCGGGCTCTCGACGACGAACGGCCGGCCGCCGACCGGGTGCGGCAACGCGAGCGATGATGCATGCAGCATGAGACGCGGGGCGGTCCAGCCCGCCGCCTCGCGACCGTATTTCGGATCGCCGAGGACCGGGTGGCCGATCGCGGCCAGATGCACTCGGATCTGGTGCATGCGGCCGGTCTGCGGCTCGATCCCGATGAGCGCGGCGTCCGCGAACGCTTCGAGGACTTCGTAGCGCGTGACGGCTTCCTTGCCGCTCGTCGACACTTCGCTCCGCAGGTGGCCTTCGGCCAGGGCGAGGCGGATCTCGCCTCTCGCCGCCGCGGGCACGCCGCGAACCAGCCCGTGATAGCGCTTGGTGACGCGCCGGCGCGCGAAACTCTGATTGACCGCGCGCGCTGCGGCCTGCGTCTTCGCGAAGAGCAAGACTCCGGAAGTCGCGCGTGTCGAGTCGATGGAGGGGCCAAAGCGGGACCTTTCTCCCTTCTCGGCGGCGGAGCTCTGCCTCGGCCGACTGGAGCGCCGTGCCGCGGTTTCGCGCGTAGGTCGGATGCGACGGCATTCCGGCCGGCTTGTCGACGGCGAGAAGCGAGCCGTCTTCGTGGAGGATCGCGAGCGGCTGACTCCTCTCCCCCTCGGAAATGGCGAAGGACTGGAGATGGCAAACGATCTCTTGTCCGGCGGCCACCGGCCGCGACTGGACGAGCACCCGTCGGCCGTCGACCCACACCGCGCCGGCGGCGATCAGCAGACGGGCGCGTCGCCGCGAAAGCTCGGGTACTCGCTCCGCGAGAAGTAGGTCGAGGCGCTTGCCGGCCTCCTCCGCGCGCACCAGCATTCGCTGGCTCGATACGAGCGACGTTGTGTTTTCGGGAACCATGGAAAAGAATGGGTTCAGACTCCGGGCTTGCGCAACAGCAATTCGCCGGGTCTTTACCCGTAGCCTGTGGCCCGTAGCCAGAGGGTGAGAGACGAGTGGCGGGGATCCTCTACGTCGTTGCGACGCCGATCGGGAACCTCGAGGACGTGAGCGCGCGGGCGCTGCGGGTGCTGCGCGAGGTCGATCGGATCGCGGCAGAAGACACTCGCCGCACGGCCAAGCTGCTCGCCCACTACGGGATCGAGAAGCCGCTCACCAGCTATCACGACGCCGCCGAGCGCCGCAGAGCTCCCGAGCTCGTCGAAGCGTTGCGCTCGGGAAGCACCCTCGCGCTGGTCTCCGATGCAGGGACGCCGCTCATCTCCGATCCCGGCTATCGGCTCGTCCGCGGCGCGCTCGACGCCGGGATCGAGGTAATACCGATCCCGGGAGCGACCGCCGCGACGGCGCTGCTCTCGGTTTGCGGCCTTGCAACCGATCGGTTCGTGTTCGAAGGCTTCTTGCCGCAGCGCGAGGGACGGCGCCGCCGCCGGCTCGAAGCCCTGCGCGCCGAGCCGAGGACGATCGTTCTCTACGAGTCCCCGCATCACGTCGAGCGGACGCTCGCCGAAATGGAGTCGGTCCTCGGTGATCGGCCGATCGTCGTCGGGCGCGAGCTCACCAAGCTCTTCGAGGAGATCGTGCGGGGAACGATTTCCTCGGTCCGGGAGGCTCTCGCCTCCCGACCGCCGCGCGGCGAGTACACGCTCGTGGTCGGCGGAGCCGGGGAAGCGGACTGACTACGATCCCGCGAAGAAGCGCCGCGGGTTGTCGACGAGCAGCGTCGCGATCGTCTCTTCGCTGACGCCGGCCGCACGGAGCTTCGGCAGCACGACCCGAAAGATGTAGGTCGGCTCCCAGTCGGTGATGACCGGTAGCATCTGCGAGGGCAACGGGCGGCCGAGCCAGCAATTCACGGTGTCGTGCGAGACGAGCATCTGTTTCTCGTAGCCGATGCCGAGCAGCGCGATCAGCGAGGCGATGCGGAGCTTGTTCGGGAACAAGATCTCGAGACCGAAGCGATCGAAGGACAGAAAAGCGCCCTTGTCGAGAATACCGGCGTGGTAGGCGAGATCGGCGCGATCGTCGGAGTGGCCGATGGCCACACGGTCGGGCTTCACGCCTTCGGAGAGGAAGATCTCGAGCTGCTTGTCGCCGAGCGAGCCGTGATCGGTGTGGGTGATGATCGGCACGCCGGTCGCCTTCTGCGCCCGTGACGCCGCGCGCAGCAGGGATTCCTCGTACGGCTTGATCGCGCCCTCGCCGGTCGCGCACTTGATGAGCCCGGCCTTGATTCCCGTCGAGCCGATGCCGTCCTCGATCTCCTTCTGATAGAGCTCGGCGACCTCCGCCGCGACGTCGGTTCCGAAGGCGGCGCGGAAGCGGAAGTGCGAGCCGCCGAGGTCCTCCTTGTAGTAGCCCGTTGCGCAGACGACGTTCATGCCGGTCTTCTGCGCGCATTCCGCCATGAATTCCGGGTCGCGCCCGAGATCGCTCGGGCAGGGGTCCACGAAGGTCTTGACGCCGAGACCCTGGAGCTTCTCGAGCACGCCGCAGCAATGCTTGATCGCCTCCTTGCGATTGAACGGGAAAGCGGAGTCGCCCTGCCATCCCGGCCAGCCGATGAGCAGGTGCTCGTGGACGAGGGTGCGTGCCGAGCTCGGAGACATTCTTGGCGCCGGTGACGGTTTGAACGGTGTCCTTCATGCGAGCCTCCCCCGCGGGTGATCTCCTGCTCCTAACCCAGGCTCCCGCTCGCTTTCAACGCAGGCTCGCACTATCTTTCGGTCGACGGGGGGACTTCATGGCGTACGAGACGATTCTCTACGCGGTGGATGGCCGGATCGCGACGATCACGCTGAACCGGCCGGAGAAGTTCAACGCCATCCGCGCGCCGATGCCCGAGGAGATCGAGCAGGCGGTCGGGAAGGCCAACGCCGATCGCGACGTGCGCGTGATCGTGCTGCGTGGAGCCGGCGAGGCATTCTGCGCGGGCTTCGATTTCTCGGAAGGACTGGAGCACTTCGCTGCTTGGGGCGGACAGGCGGCGGACGAGGCCTGGGATCCGGGGCGAGACCTGCGGCTCTCGACGAGCCCGTTCGTCGCGCCGGTGCCGAAGTTCATGAGCTTGTGGCGGAGCCCGAAGCCGGTGATCGCGCAGATCCACGGCTGGTGTGTCGGCGGCGCTTCGGACATGGCGCTCTGCGCCGACGTCGTGATCGCCGCCGACGATGCCGAGATCGGCACGCCGTATTCGCGCGTCTGGGGATGCTATCTCACCGGCATGTGGATCTATCGGCTCGGTCTCACGCGAGCCAAGCTCCACGCGTTGACGGGCGAGCCGCTTTCGGGGAGACAAGCCGCGGACCTCGGACTCATCAACTTCGCATACCCCGCCGAGCGGCTCGAAGACGAAGTGCGGGCGTTCGCGAAGCGGTTGGCCGAGATCCCGCTCTCGCAGCTTCACGCGATGAAGCTCGTCGTCAATCAAGCCTACGAGAACATGGGCCTCGCCTCGACCCAGCTCCTGGGTCCGATCCTCGACGGCTACATGCGCAACACGCCGGAAGGGCGGGCCTTCGTCGAGACGGCGAAGACGCGGGGCGTCGGCGCGGCCGTCGAGGGGCGCGACGCGCCGTTCGCCGACTACAGTCAGGCCCCGCCGTCGCGAAGGCCGAGGAAGAAGAGGGGATGAGCGATGCTTCGATGGGTCCTTCTGCTGGCGTTGCTCGGGTGCATCTACTGGATCTACCAGCGCGACTATCGCGGTGGTGGCGGGGGCACCGTCAAGTGGGAGTCGGCTAACCCCGGACCCACCTTGCCGCCCGGAGGACGTCTCGGCGGTGGCCTCAATCCCTTCGTAGCGGACACCGACATCGATGCCCCGCCGCAGCGCCCGAAGGGCCCCTAAGGGAGAGCAGAGCGCCTCTCCCCGTGGGGAGAGAGTGTGGCCCGAAACACCTGGGGTGGGGAGACCTCTAACGCACCTCGAAGTCGGTGAACTCGCCGCTCGCCGGCCTGCGCGTGACGTCGATGCGGGTCACCCGCGCCGACGGCGGCCCGACCCGGCACCACGCGATCAGTTCCTCGATCGCCGATTCCTCTCCCTCGGCGACGACACCGACCGACCCGTCGTCGAGGTTCTCGACGTAGCCCCGCAGCCGGAGCATCCGTGCCTGCCGATGGGCGGAGGCTCGATAGAACACTCCTTGCACGCGTCCATGAATTCGCAGCTCGACGCGTACCGCCGCCACGCGGTCACCTCTCGACCCGAGTGCAATACTCCGCGTTCGATGAGATCGCGCAGGCGTGCGTCGTCGTAGCCGAGATGCTCGCGCAGCACCTCGGCGTTGTGCTCGCCGAGGAACGGCGCCTGGAGGGCGGGCAGCTCGGGGAACTCGGAGAACTTGAGCGGAAAGCCCGGAATCGTCACCTCGCCGAGGATCGGATCCGGAACGCGGCGGACCATTTCGCGCGCTCGAAAATAGGGGTGGCTCACGGTGTCGGCGACCGAAAGCACGGGAGCCGCCGGCACGCGGTGCCGCTCGAGCTTCTCGAGCACGGAGGCGTCGCTCGCGAACGTGCCCATCCAATCCTCGATGATCCGCGCGAGCTCGGCGCGATTCTGTCCGCGCAGCGCGCTCGTCGCGAAGCGAGGGTCGGCGAGAAGATCCGGGCGGTCGAGCGCCGCCACCATCGCCGGCCACTGCCGCTCGAGCACCAGCAGCGCGATCCAGCCTTCGGGTCCGCGATAGATGCCGTAGGGCCCCACGAGCGGATGCTGCGAGCCGCCGCGAATCGGAACGTACGCGCCGCCGCTGCTGGACGAACACCTGAACGTTCGCCTCGTGCGCGTGATACAGCGAGTCGACGAGCGCAACGTCGATTGCCTGGCCGCGGCCGGTACGGCTGCGATGGAAGAGCGCCGCCGCGATCGCGCCGAACGCGTGCACGCCGGTCACGACGTCGGCGATGCCTGCGTGAACGAACTGCGGCGGTCCCGCCGGATCGCCCGTCATATGGCAGATTCCGGAGAACGCCTGCGCCATGAGGTCGAAGCCGACCTTGCCGGCGAGCGGGCCGGTGCGGCCGAACGCCGAGACGGAGGCCATGACGAGGCCGGGGTTGAGGCTACGGAGCTCCGCGTAGCCGAGTCCGCGCTTGTCGAGCACGCCGGGGCCGAAGTTCTCGACCACCACGTCGACTTTGGCAGCGAGCGCGCGCAAGAGCTCGAGTGCCTCGGGCTTCGCGAGGTCGAGGCAGAGGCTCTTCTTGCCGCGGTTCTGCTGGACGAAGTAGGCGCTGCGGCCCTCCTTCACGAACGGCAGCATGCGCGACGGGTCGCCTCCTGGGGCGAGCTCGACCTTGATGACCGTGGCGCCGAGCTCTGCCATGAAGCGCGTGACCGTCGGCCCGGCGAGGTACTGGGTGAAATCCAGGACGAGGATTCCGGAGAAGATGCGGGTCTCAGAGCCTGATGCCACCTCGGAACCTCCTTTGCTCAGTCCTCGCCGACGAGATCGAGAAACTCGCGTTCGTTGAGGATCGCCACGCCGAGCTGCTGTGCCTTCTTCAGCTTTGAGCCCGCCTCCTCGCCGACCACCACGTAGTCGACGTTTTTGGCGATGCTCGAGGCCACCGCGCCTCCTAAGCGCTCGACGCGAGCCTGTGCTTCGCTTCTGCTCATGGCCTCGAGCCCGCCCGTGAACACGAAGCGCTTGCCGGAAAGCTTTCCGCCCCGACGTCTCTGCCAGACCGGCCGGACGCCCGCGTCCAGCAAGCGGCGCACCTGACCGCGGTTGCGCGGCTCGGCGAAGAACTCGACGATCGCGCGCGCGACTTCCGGTCCGACGTCGCGCACCTCGCGAAGATCCTCTTCGCTGGCCGACAAGACCTTCTCGACGTCGCCGAAGTGGTCGGCGAGCGCTTTGGCCGTCGCCTCGCCCACGTGCCGAATCGACAGCCCGTTCAGAAGGCGATCGAGCGTCGTCTCCTTGCTCCTCTCGATCTCGCCGAGTAGGTTCTCGGCCGACTTCTCGCCCATGCGCTCGAGCTCGACGAGCGAGTCGAGCTTCAAGTGATAGAGATCCGCGAGGTCTTTGACGAGCTCGGTCTCGACGAGTTGATGCACGAGCTTGTCGCCGAGCCCGTCGATGTTCATGGCGTGCTTGCCGGCGAAGTGGCGGATCCCCCCTTCGAGCTTGGTCGGACATGCGACGTTGATGCAGCGGTAGTAGACGCCGCCTTCCTCGCGCTGAACGCGCCCGCCGCAGCGCGGACAGGCGCTCGGCATGCGGAAGCCGCGCTCCTCGCCGGTGCGCCGTTCCGGGAACGCCTGAAGCACGTACGGGATGACGTCGCCCGCCCGCTCGACGAGTACCTCGTCGCCGATACGGATGTCCTTGCGCTCGACCTCGTCCATGTTGTGGAGCGAAGCGTTCGAGACCGTCACGCCGCCGATGTTGACCGGCTCGAGCGAGGCGATCGGGGTGATCACCCCGGTGCGGCCGACGCTCGGCCAGATGTCGAGCACCCGCGTGGTCGCCTGCCGCGGCTTGAACTTGTAGGCGATCGCCCACCGCGGCGAGCGGTCTCGCGTCCCGAGCCGGCGTTGCAGTAGGAGCGAGTTGACCTTCAGCACCACTCCGTCGATCTCGTGCGTCAGCGCCTCGCGCTGCGATTCGGCTTCGTCGTAGAAGCGAAACACCTCTTCGAGCGAACGGCAGAGCCGGTTGGCGGGATTCGTCCTCAGGCCGAACGCGCGGGCTGCGCTCGAGGAACTCCCAGTGCGTGGCGACGTCGAGCCCTTCGAGCGACGCGCTCGAGTGACAGAACAGATCCAGCGGCCGCGAGGCGGTGATGCGCGGGTCGAGCTGGCGGAGGCTTCCACCGGTGGCGTTGCGCGGATTCATGAACTCCGGCTCGCCACGCTCGACCTGCTGGGCGTTGACCTGCGCGAAGCCCTTCTTCGAGAGGATGACTTCGCCGCGGATCTCGAGCCGCGCGGGCAGCGGCCGGCCCTTGGCGGGGGCGCGCAGCCGCAAGGGGACGCTGCGCACCGTCTTCAGGTTCGCGCTGATGTCCTCGCCGGTCGTGCCATCACCGCGAGTCGAGCCCTGCGTAAAGACTCCGCGCTCGTAGACGAGCTCGACGGCGACGCCGTCGAGCTTGTGCTCCGCGACGTACTCGATCGGGCCCTCGTGGTTGAGAAAGCGGCGAATGCGCGCCTCGAACTGCTCGACCTCCTCACGACTCATGGCGTTGTCGAGAGACAGCATCGGCACGGTGTGGCGCACCTTTCCGAAGCGCTCGCTCGGCGTGGCGCCCACCCGCTGCGTCGGTGAGCTCCGGTCGGCGAGGTCGGGATGCGCGGCCTCGAGCTCCACGAGGCGTCGCATCTTCGCATCGTACTCGCTGTCGCTGATCTCGGGCTGGTCGAGGACGTAGTAGAGGTAGTTGTGGCGCTCGAGCTCGTCGCGAAGTCTCGCGACCTCATCGGCGACGCTTTTCGAACCGCGCGGCATGGCGGGACAACGCTATAGCAAGCCGCGACACGCCGGAAAAACGAAGGCCGCTGAGAGAAGAACGGATCCTTTTCTTCTTTCAGCGGCCCCGTGGCGACCCCAGAGAGTCGCCGATTTCGGTGCTCACTACCGATCGAGCACCGCCAGCGACCCTAGGACTCCTCTCCGGAGGAGTCAAGGACAAATTTTCTGGCGCACGCCTCCTAGCCCGATCGTCCGTTCACGGGCGCCCCCGATACTTGGGCGGTGCTCGGCGAGCGATCGGTGTCGGGACGATTTCGCTCGTCGCCGTTCGTCGGCGCCGCTTCTCTCGCGCTCCTTCCGAGCGGGCTTGGTGAACCCGGCGGCGGGCGGCGTGGATTCGGCCACGGAGACGACGGCCGGCTGACCGTTGCAGTCGAGATAGGTGTATTCCCTCATTCCGGCTTCGTAATCGTCGAGCAACCGGACGCCTTCGGCGGGCTTCAGGCGGGCTTCCTTGACGGCGCGCTCCACCTGCTCCTTCATCGACTTGATGAGCTCGCTCTCGTGGTATTGCACGTCGGCGAGCACCTGCGTGACCGTGCTCCCGGAGATGACCTCCTCGATGTAGTAACCGCCGGGCTCGGTCGGATCGAGGAAACAGTGGATCTCCGTCGACCGCCCGAAGAGGTTGTGGAGGTCCCCCATGATGTCCTGATAGGCCCCGACCAGGAATATCCCGATGTAGTAGGGTTCCCCGGGGCGTAACGGGTGCAGTGGTAGGGTCTCGCGCACGTCCTTGATGTCGATGAACTTCGAGATCTTGCCGTCCGAGTCGCAGGTGATGTCGACGAGCGTGGACGGGCGTGACGGAAGCTCGTTCAGCCGGTGGATCGGCATGATCGGAAAGAGGTGGCCGATCGCCCAGTGGTCGAGCAGCGACTGGAAGACAGAGAAGTTGCAGAGATACTGGTCGGCGAGCTGGGTCTCGAGCGCCTCGAGCTCTTCGGGCCACTCATCATCGACCTTGCGGAGAGCCACGATACCCCGGCAGATCTCCCAGAAGAGCGTCTCGACCGTCGCCTTGTCGTCGAGCGAGAGGTAACCGTGCCCGAACAGCGACTGGGCCTGGTCCTTGTGCTCGAGCGCGTCATGGTAGGCCTCGAGCGGGTACATCGTCGTCAAATTGCGGTGGATCTCACGCAGACCTGCAACGACTTCGTGCTCCTTGCGCTCCGAAGGCGGAGGTTCGGCCGGAACCTCGCTGCCCTTCTCGATCGAGCCGAAGACTTGGACGACGAGAACCGAGTGATGGGCGACCAGCGCGCGGCCGCTCTCGGTGACGATGTCGGGGTGAGGGACCTGCTCGTTGTCGCAGACCTTCTGGATCGCCAGAACGACGTCGTCGGTGTATTCCTTGAGGCTGTAGTTGGTCGAGCTGTCGAAGACCGCGCGGCTGCCGTCGTAGTCGACGCCGAGACCGCCGCCCGCGTCGATGTACTTGAGCGCAAGACCGCTCTTCTGAAGCTTGGCATAGATCCGCGCCGCTTCCGTGACGGCTTGACGAATCGCCCGAATGTCGGAGATCTGCGAGCCGATGTGAAAATGAAGGAGCTGGAAGCAGTGGAGCCAGCCCTCCGCGCGAAGTAGCTCCACGGCGGCGAGCAGGTCCGCCGTCGGCAGGCCGAACTTCGCGTGGTCGCCGCTCGAGGCCTCCCACTTACCCCGCCCTTTTGCGTGCAGGCGAACGCGGATGCCGAGATCGGGCTCCACGCCGAGCTCGCGTGCCACGGCGAGGATCTGGCGGAGCTCCGAAAGCTTCTCGACGACGAGGATCACGCGTTTGCCGAGGCGCTTGCCGCTGAGCGCCATGCGGATGAACAGCGCGTCCTTGTAGCCGTTGCAGATGATCAGGCGCTCCGGGCCGCTCACCATCGCCAGCGCGGCGAAGAGCTCGGCTTTGCTGCCGGCCTCGATGCCGAAGTTGTACGGGGCCCCCGCGTCCAGAATCTCTTCGACGACCTCGCGGAGCTGATTCACCTTGATCGGGAAGACTCCCTGATATCTCCCCTGGTAGCCGAGCTCGGCGATCGAGCGCCGGAACGCCTCGTTGATCTCCTCCACGCGATTGCGGAGCAGGTCTTGGAAGCGGATCACCAGCGGCAGGCGTAGTCCCCGCCGCTCCGCCTCCTTTACGACGTGGACGATCTCCACCGCGCCGCCCTTGTCCTTCAGCGGCGCGACCGTCACGTTGCCCTGGTTGTTGACGTCGAAGTACTTGATGCCCCAGCGTCGAACGCTGTACGTCTTCAGCGAGTCACGCTTCCCCCACGGAGTCTCCGACGGCGACATCAACCTGGACTCGATAGCGCGTCGTGGGGCGGCTGTAAACCAGAAGCGCAAATTTTCAGGGACACTTCATGCTCGCCTCGCTTGCGGGAGGGCGCAAGCGTCTTCCGATCGCGCTCGGCGAGCCACGCCGGTCTCGCTGGGATCGTACTCGACGCTCGTGACCTCGCCCTCGCCGCCTCCGCCGAAGATGTCTCCCGCGGCGAACGTCACCCGACCCATCAGCCCGTTGCCGATAGCCGCTTCAGACCGCGATCTGCGGACGGTATTCGTCGAAGCGCCGCCGCAGCACGTCGGAGATCTCACCGAGTGTGACGTAGCAACGTACCGCCTCGACGATCGCGGGCATCAAATTGTCCCGCCCGGATGCCGCGCGGTCGAGGGCCTCGATCGCGGTCGCGACGCGCCCGGCGTCGCGATGGGCCCGCACGGCTCGGACTCGTGCCTTCTGCTCCTCTTCGAGCTTCGGATCGATGCGCAAGATCTCCGTCGGCAGCTCCTTGTCTTCGACGAAGTCGTTGACGCCGACGACGATCTCCCGCTTCCTCTCGACGTCCTGTTGGAAGCGGTAGGCAGCGTTCTGGATTTCCCGCGCCTGGAAGCCCGCCTCGATCGCCCGCACCGCACCACCCATCTTGTCGATGCGCGCGAGGTATTCCTCGGCGCGAGCCTGGATTTCGTCGGTCAGCGACTCGACGAAGTAGCTGCCGGCCATGGGATCGATGGTGTCCGCCACGCCGGACTCGTAGGCCACGATCTGCTGGGTTCGAAGCGCGAGCTTCGCCGCGACCTCGCTCGGCAGAGCGAGCGCCTCGTCGCGGGAATTCGTGTGCAGGCTCTGCGTGCCGCCGAGCACCGCGGCGAGGGCCTGCACGGTCACGCGAACCACGTTGTTGTCCGGTTGCTGCGCGGTCAAGGTCGAGCCCGCGGTCTGCGAGTGGAAGCGCAGCATCCAGCTCTTCGGGTCCTTGGCGCCGAAGCGCTCGCGCATGACCTTCGCCCAGAGCCGGCGCGCCGCACGGAACTTGGCGATCTCCTCGAAGAAATTGTTGTGGACGTTGAAGAAGAAGGCGAGACGTGGCGCGAATTCATCGATCGTCTGGCCGGCATCGAGCGCGGCCTCGACGTAGGCGACGCCGTTGGCGAGCGTGAACGCGACCTCCTGGACCGCGGTCGAGCCTGCCTCGCGGATGTGATAGCCCGAGATCGAGATCGTGTTCCAGTTGGGCACGCGCTCGGTGCAAAAGCGGAAGATGTCGGTGATGATGCGCATCGACGGAGCCGGCGGATAGATGTAGGTGCCGCGGGCGATGTATTCCTTGAGCACGTCGTTCTGGATCGTGCCGTTGACCTTCTCCCAAGGCACGCCCTGCTTCTCCGCGACCGCCAGATAGAGCGCGAGCAGGATCGACGCCGTCGCGTTGATCGTCATCGAGGTGGAGACCTCGTCGAGGGGGATGCCGCGAAGCAGCGTCTCCATGTCGTCGAGCGAATCGATGGCGACGCCGACGCGGCCGACTTCGCCGGCGGCGCGCGGGTGGTCGGAGTCGAGACCCATCTGCGTCGGCAGGTCGAACGCGACCGAGAGGCCGGTCGTTCCATGCGAAAGAAGGTAGCGATAGCGGTGGTTCGATTCCTCCGCGGTGCCGAAGCCGGCATATTGCCGCATCGTCCAGAGGCGGCCGCGGTACATCGTCGGTTGAACGCCGCGCGTGAAGGGATACTCGCCGGGAAAACCCGCGTCGCGGAGGTAGTCGTGCCCGGCGGTGTCGCACGGCGTGTAGAGCCTTTTCACGTCGATCGCGGAGCTGGTCTCGAATTTCTCCCGACGCTCGGTAGACTTCTTGAGCGTCTTGGCGACCGTCTGCTCTTCCCAGAGGCGCCGCGCCTCCTCGATCTCTTTCGCATCGGCCATGGTCGGCCGAAGGTAGGATTCCGAAGCCGGTCAGTCAATCCGACGATCGATTCCGTTGCGCTCGCCCGATCGGCTCCTCGACCGAACCGATCGCTCCGCGTCCATCGGTAACGTTGCCAGCGGTTTGCGCTGCCCCCATCACGCGTGGCCGAGCCCGGATAGATTGCGACGTGCCGGTGATCCGCGGCCCGGGGACGCCCGGCGCACCCTTCGAGGTTTGCGTGTTCCACGGAGGGCCGCAGCCGGTCCAGGGGATCGGTCAGCCCCGCGGCTGCTGCTGGGTCACGCAGTGAACCGCACCGAGGCCCCAGACGAGATCGGTCGATGGGATCCGTGCGATCCGACGCCCCGGTAGGAGCCCCGCGATCGTGTCGCAGGCGACGTCGTCGCGGGGGTGGCCGAATACCGGCACCAGCACGGCGCCGTTGCCGATGTAGAAGTTCGCATAGCTCGCCGGAAGGCGGCGACCGTCGTAGTGGATCGCGGGCGGCATTGGTAGCGTGACGACGTCCAGCCTTCGGCCGCTCTGATCCGTCATCCCTCGCAGGCGTTCGAGGTTCGTCCGCAGCGCGGGGTAGTTCGCGTCCGCGGGATCGTCCTCGACCGCGGTGACGACGGTCGTCGGATCGACGAATCGGCTGAGGTCGTCGATGTGTCCGTCGGTGTCGTCGCCGAGAATTCCGTCGCCGAGCCAGAGGACCTTCTCCACGCCGAGGTAGGCGCGCAGGTACTCTTCGATCTCCTGGCGGGTGAGCCCGGGGTTACGATTCGGGTTCAAGAGGCATGATTCGGTCGTGAGCAGCGTGCCGCGACCGTTGACATCGATCGATCCCCCTTCGAGGACGATGCCAGGCTCGAAGATCGGCAAGCGAAGAGCCGCGTTGATCCGCGCCGGCACCTGGTCGTCGAGGTCGTAGGGCGGATATTTGCCTCCCCATGCGTTGTATCTCCACTTGGTGAGCGCGAGCCCCCGCTCGGGATGGACGAGGAAGATCGGCCCGTGATCGCGCATCCAGGCGTCGTTCGTGGGGATCCGGAAGAAGCGGACATTCGGCCCCTCGCAGCCGCGCGCGCGCAGCGCTCTTCGCGCCGACTCCTCGATCTCAGCGCTGCCGGCGAGGATGTGAACCGCTTCGTGCTCGTGGAGCGCGGCGACGATCTGCGCAAAGACTTGCGGCACGGGCTCGAACTTCCCTGGCCAGGTTTCGACGTTGTGGGGCCAGGAGAGCCACGTCGCTGCGTGCGGCTCCCATTCGGCGGGCATGCGATAGCCGACGGCGCGCGGCGTGGCCGGGGTCATTCGTGGAGTAACCGCCGGGTGATCTGGCCGTATGCATCGATGCGTGGGTCGCCAAAGGTCGGCGCGGAGCGCCGGCCGTATGGGATTGACGAGAAGATCCGGAGCGACCGACTGACGGTTGCGCTAGTCCGATGTTTCATCGAGTAACCGCCGGGTGATGTGGCCGTACGCATCGATGCGTGGGTCGCCAAAGGTCGGCGCGGAGCGCCGGCCGTATGGGATTGACGAGAAGATCCGGAGCGACCGACTGACGGTTGCGCTAGTCCGATGTCTCATCGAGTAACCGCCGGGTGATCTGGCCGTACGCATCGATACGTCGGTCGCGCAGGAACGGCCAGTTGGTTCTCACCTCCTCGATCCGCCCGAGGTCGCACGGGACGATCAGCGTCTCTTCGCGCTCGCGTCGAAGCGCGGGCTAACACGCGGCCGAAGGGGTCGGCGACGAAGGAATTTCCCCAGAAGGTGAGATTCCCTTCCGTGCCGACGCGATTCACCGCCGCGACGAACACGCCGTTGGCGATCGCGTGCGCCCGCTGCGCGGTTTCCCAGGCGTCGCGCTGTGATTCGTTCACCTCGGCCTTCTCTCCGTCGAGCCAGCCGATCGCCGTCGGATAGACGAGGATCTCGGCGCCGGCGAGAGCGGTGAGCCGCGCGCCCTCCGGGAACCACTGGTCCCAGCAGACGAGCGTGCCGATCTTTGCTCGCCGGGTCGGGAAGCTTCGGAACCCGAGATCGCCCGGCGTGAAGTAGAACTTCTCGTAGTAGAGCGGGTCGTCCGGGATGTGCATCTTGCGGTACTTGCCGACGATCGTGCCGTCGGCGTCGAGCACTACGGCGGTGTTGTGGTAGACCCCGTCGGCGCGCTTCTCGAAAATCGACGCCACGATCACGATCCGCTTGTCGCGCGCGAGCTTGCCGAGCGCGCGCGTCGTCGGCCCGGGAATCGGCTCGGCGAGCCGGAAGCACGCGACGTCTTCCTTCTGACAGAAGTAGCGCGAGCGGAAGAGCTCTTGCAGGCAGACGACGTCTGCACCGTCGCGCGCGGCGCTGCGAATGCGGTCGATCGCCTTGTCGAGGTTGTTCGCCGGCTCGTCGCCGCAGCGCATCTGCACGAGACCGAGCGTCAGCGAACGAGTGTCCTTGTTTCGGCGAGCCATCACGCGCCCTTCAATGTGGTCGAGGCAGCGCGTCCGCCCGGTCCGCACGCCACCTCATTTGAACGCGAGGAAGAGCTTGGTGAGACTCTCCTTCGCGTCGCCGAACAACATCATGCACTTCTCGTTGTAGTAGAGCTCGTTGTCGACACCCGCGAATCCAGGTCGCATGCTTCGCTTCAGCACGATGATCGATTTGGCGCGCTCGACCTCGAGGATCGGCATGCCGTACAGAGGGCTCGACTTGTTGCTGTGCGCCGCGGGATTGGTGACGTCGTTGGCGCCGACCACCAGCGCGAGATCGGCCTCCGCGAAATAAGGGTTGATCTGCTCCATCTCCCAGAGCTGATCGTAAGGCACGTCCGCCTCGGCGAGCAGCACGTTCATGTGCCCCGGCATGCGCCCGGCGACGGGGTGGATCGCGTACTTCACGTCGATGCCGCGCTTGCCGAGGAGCCGCGCGAACTCGGCGACGCCGTGTTGGGCTTGCGCCACGGCCATGCCGTAGCCCGGCACGATCACCACCGAACGAGCGCCGTCGAGAAGGCCGGGCACCTCGTCCGGTACGATCGAGCGCACGGTCCCCTTGGCCTCCGCCGCGGGTCCCTCCGCTTCGGCTTCGATCTTGCCGAACGCTCCGAACAACACGTTCGTCGCCGAGCGATTCATCGCCCGGCACATGAGGAGCGACAGCAAGAATCCCGAGGTGCCGTCGAGCGAGCCGGTGATGATCTGGATCTTGTTCATCAGCACGAAGCCCATCGAAGCGTCCGCGAGCCCGGCGTAGGAGTTGAGCAGAGCGATCACCACCGGCATGTCGGCGGCGCCGATCGGCACGACGAGCAGGAAGCCGAAAAGCAGCGCAAGACCCACCATCACGAAGAAGAGCGGTGTTACCGAGGGGACGAAGATCAGGGTGATCCAGCTCGCGAGCATGATCCCTAGCAGCGAGATGTTGGAGACGTTCTGGCCGCGGTAGGTGATCGGCGCCCCGGGGAGCAGCTCCTGGAGCTTCGCGGCGGCCATCAGGCTCCCCGTGAAGGTCAGCCCACCGATCATCACCTCGAGACCGATGGTGGTCATCTTGACGGTATCGATGTCGCCGCCGCCGTGGCGCATGTACTCGGAAACGCCGATCAACGTGGCGGCGAGCGCGCCGAGCGAGTGCGACAGGGCCGTCCGCTGAGGCACCGCGGTCATCGGAATCTGCAGTCCCATGGACCCACCGACGACTGTCCCCACCACCAAGCCCACGATGATCCAACCGTAGCTCTTGATCTCGGGATGAAACATCGTGCCGGCGATCGCCAGCACCATACCGAACTCGGCGAGGAACATGCCGCGGCGCGCGTAACGGGGCGAGGAGAGACCCTTCAGGCCGAGGATGAAGAGGAACGCGGAGAGAATGTAGAAGTAGCGGAGCGCGTGCGCGGCGAGCGCGCTCCGCGCCTCGGCCTCGCCGCTCGAGACGCTGAACGCGTAGAGGGAGAGGATGACCAGGGTGACCAGGACCGCGAACACGGTGAGCATCGCGCGCTCCCGCCGCCGCTCCGCCGCTCCCTCTTCGCCGCCTTTCTTGAACATCTTGAGCATGCGGTCGGTGATCAGGAAACCGCCGACCACGTTTGTCGAGGAGCACGCGACGGCGATCGTGCCGAGAATCGTGCTAAGCGGGTTGTAGCCGGCGCCGGCGACGACGAGCGAGCCGATCAGCGAGATCCCCGAGATCGCGTTGGTCGCCGACATGAGCGGCGTGTGCAGCAGGGGCGGGACGCGGGTGATCACGTGGTAGCCGAGAAATCCCGCGAGGATGAAGATGTAGAGGCCGACTTCCAGCTCGGTCGTCATCCGACTCGTCTCTACTCCAACACCACCAGCACTTCTCCGGACTCGACGGCCTGGCCGCGCGCGACGTGGATCTCCTTCACCTCACCCGCGCCCGCGCTCTTGATCTCGTTCTCCATCTTCATGGCTTCGATCACGAGCAGGCCCTGCTTCGACTCGACGCGGTCGCCGACGTTCACGAGCACGTCGATCACCTTCCCCGGCATCGACGCCTTGACCTCACGCCGGCCGCTTGCCTCTGGGCTGCCGCGTGCGGCGGCTCGCCGCGCGCGTTCCTCGGTGAGCAAGCGGAAGCGGAAGCGCCGGTTCGCGAGCAGGAGGTCGAAATCGTCGGCGGATCGGATCAGGCTGACTTCGTGATTCTTGCCATCGATCAAGAGCGACAACCCGCCCGTGACCGAGCGGGCGTCGACGACCTGCTCCGCGCCATCCACGCGGACCCGATAGAGCGACGGTCCGAGGGGCTCGACCTCGACGCCGACGTCTCGATCGTCGAGCTTGGCGATGAACACGCGCGGCATCGACGCTAGCTCCGCAAGCCCTCGCGGCGGGCGGCGGCACGCCACGGCGACGCGGCCGCCGCTGGCGTCGCTGCGCCGTTCGGCCGGGACGTGTCTCCATTCAGCGCCGCGATCGCGGCGGCGGCGAGCGCGACCCACTCGAGGCCTTCGCCTTGCGGCGGCAGCCCGCGGAACTCTTGCTGGATGAAGCGGGTGTCGAAGTCACCCGCTCGGAAGCGTGGGTGGCGCAGGATCCAGCGATGGAATTCGATGTTGGTCGTCGGGCCGTGAATCACGTATTCGGAAAGCGCGCGCTCCATGCGGGCGATCGCCTCCGCGCGCGTCGCTCCCCACGTGATGAGCTTCGAGATCATCGGGTCGTAGTGGACGCTGACCGCGAAGCCCTCGTAGACGCCTGTGTCGTTCCGGACGCCGAGGCCGCCGGGCTCGCGCAGGTGCGTGATTCTACCGGGCGCAGGAAGGAAACCATTGTCGGGATCCTCGGCGTACACGCGACACTCGACCGCCGAGCCGCGCTGGCGAATGTCTCCTTGCCGGAACGGCAGCGGCGCCCCCGCGGCAACCTCGATCTGCGTTCGCACCAGGTCGACGCCGGTCACCATCTCGGTGATCGGGTGCTCGACCTGGATGCGGGTGTTCATCTCGAGGAAGTAGAAGTTGCGCTTGGAATCGACGAGAAATTCGATCGTGCCGGCGCCCACGTAGTCGACGGCCTTGGCGGCCTGCACGGCGACCTTGCCCATGGCTTCTCGCGTCTTCGCATCGAGCGCGGGCGAGGGCGACTCCTCGATCACCTTTTGGTGGCGGCGCTGGATCGAGCACTCGCGTTCGTAGACGTGAACGACGTTGCCGTGCGTGTCGCCGAGCACCTGCACTTCGACGTGGCGCGGCGAGTCGACGAAGCGCTCCACGTAGATGCGGTCGTCGCCGAACGCGCTTTTGGCTTCGCTGCGGGCCGCCCGCGCCCCGGCGCGGATCTCGCGCTCCGACTCGACGAGTCGCATTCCTTTGCCGCCTCCGCCGGCGGCCGCCTTCAGCATCACGGGAAAGCCGATCTTCACCGCGGTCGAAATGATCTCCTCTTCGCTCTCGATCGTGCTCTCCGAGCCGGGCACGACGGGGACCTTGGCCGCGATCATCCGCTTGCGCGCCTCGACCTTGTCTCCCATCGCGTCGATTGCCTGCGGCGAGGGTCCGATGAACACCAAGCCGGCGTCGGCGCAGGCCTTGGCGAAGTGCGCGCGCTCGGAGAGGAAGCCGTATCCGGGGTGAATCGCCTCGGCGCGGCTCTTCTTGGCGACCTCGATCAACTTCTCGGCGACGAGGTAGCTTTCGCGCGACGGCGGCGGGCCGACGCAAAAGGCCTCGTCGGCCATCCGCACGTGCAGTGCTTCTCGGTCGGCCTCGGAATACACCGCGACGGCCGCGACACCGAGCTCGCGGCACGCGCGGATTACGCGTACGGCGATCTCGCCGCGGTTGGCGATGAGGACCTTCTTGAACATCGGGCTACCGGCTACGGGCTACCGAGTACCGGAAAAGACCCGGTGGAGTCTTGGCGGGAGCCGGTAGCCGGAAAGCGGTAGCCGTTTTCCTCACAGCGGAATGTTCCCATGCTTCTTCGCAGGGTTCTTGTCCCGTTTGTTCTGCAACATGTCCAGCGCCCGGATCAGCCGGGGGCGCGTGTCCTCGGGCATGATGATGTCGTCGATGTAACCGAGCTCCGCGACCTTCCATGGGTTGGCGAAGGCGTGCCGGTACTCGTCGACCAGGCGCGTGCGCTCCTCCTCGGTGTTTCTCGCTTTGCGAATCTGGTCGCTGAAAAGGATGTTGACGGCGGGATCCGGCCCCATGACGGCGATCTCCGCACCCGGATAGGCGTAGTTGATGTCGCCGCGGATGTGCTTGGACGACATGACGTCGTACGCCCCGCCATAGGCCTTGCGCGTGATCACGGTGACCTTCGGCACCGTGGCCTCGCAGAACGCGTAGAGAAGCTTCGCCCCGTGGGTGATGATGCCGCCGTACTCCTGTGCAGTCCCCGGCAAGAAGCCCGGCACGTCGACGAACGTGACCAGAGGGATGTTGAAACAATCACAGAAGCGGACGAAGCGGGCGGCCTTGATCGAAGCGCTGATGTCGAGACAGCCGGCGAGGTGCGCCGGCTGGTTGGCGACGATGCCGACCGGGCGGCCGGCGAGCCGCGCGAAGCCGACGACGATGTTCTCCGCGTATTCCCGCTGCACCTCGAAGAAGTAATTCTCATCGACTACCGCGGTGATGAGCTCCTTCATGTCGTAGGGCTTGTTCGGGTTGGGAGGAATCAGTAGGTCGAGCGCCTCGTCGCGGCGGTCGGGATCGTCGTCGTTCGGCTGGAACGGCGGCTCCTCGAGGTTGTTGCTCGGCACGAAGCTCAAGAGCTCGCGGATCATCGTCAGGCACTGTTTCTCGTCGGGCGCGGCGAAGTGCGCCACCCCGCTCTTCGTGTTGTGCGCGTGGGCGCCACCGAGCTCCTCCTTGGTGACCTCCTCGTGGGTGACGCTCTTGATCACCTCCGGCCCAGTGATGAACATGTAGCTCGTCTGCTCGACCATGAAGATGAAGTCGGTCATCGCCGGGGAATAGACGGCGCCGCCGGCACAGGGCCCCATGATCGAGGAGATCTGCGGGATGACGCCGCTCGCGAGGACGTTGCGCAGAAAGATGTCCGCGTAACCGGCGAGGCTGACGACACCTTCCTGGATTCGCGCGCCGCCCGAATCGTTGAGTCCGATGACCGGCGCGCCGGTCTTCATCGCCAGATCCATGATCTTCACGACCTTCTCGGCGAAGGCCCCCGAAAGGCTGCCGCCGAAGACCGTGAAGTCCTGCGAGAAGAGGTAGACGAGCCGGCCGTCGATCTTGCCATACCCGGTGATCACGCCGTCACCGAGGATCTTCCGCTCCTGCATGCCGAAGTCGGTGCAGCGATGGGTCTTGAACTTGTCGACCTCGACGAACGTGTCGGGATCGAGCAAGACGTCGACGCGCTCGCGCGCGGTGAGCTTGCCCGCCTCGTGCTGCTTGCGGATCCTCTCCTCACCGCCGCCGAGCTCGGCCTCGGCGCTGCGGCGGGCGAGCTCCTCGAGGTTCTCCTTGACACCCATCGGGTTTTCGATACCCCAACGCGAAGTTTCGTGATTATGCTACGCTAGGCGCCTTTTCAAGGCAGCTTGGTCGACGTGATGTTGCGGTAGGTCACGTGGTCACCGACCGCAAGACCGTGCGCCGCGGCGAACCCTCCGTTCACCTCGAGCACCACCCTCGACTGGGCGCCGACGGCGATCGGCCGGAGCGAGAAGGGCTCGGCATCGGGATGGATGCCGACGATCCGACCGTCGCGCGAGATGAAGATCATGTCGAGGCGGATCGGCGTATTCTTCATCCAGAAGGAATGATCCTTCTCGGTATCGAAGAGGAACACCATCCCGTGATCTGGGTCGATATGATTGCGGAACATGAGGCCGCGCGACTGCGTGTCCGGGGTGTCGGCCACTTCGACGAGCACGACGGTCGAGGCGCCGTCCTTTGGGCTGAGCACGACCGCCGGCCGACTGTCGCGGCAGGCGGTGAAGAGAACGAGCAGAGTGACGAGCGCCGTCCCGCCCGTCGGTTGCAAGCACCGACGGCGTAGTTTACGTAGAAGCCCGTCCGAATAATTCGGACCGAGCCGATGAGTCGAGCGCCCAGCATCGCGCCCGCAGAATTTCGACGAATGCTCTTGTGGTCTTCTCCGGCGAGACCGGGAGCGATTGCTCGGACCGGCTCCTAGCTTCTCAGGCCTCATTGCGGAGGACCCATGCTCACTGCGATCGTGTTCAGCTCGTGCATCGTCATCGCGCTCGGGGTCTTTGTCTATCAGCTCTGGGGTCGTTTCAACGTCCTTCGATCCGTGGCGCCGGCGGACCACTTCGACCGCGTCGGGGAACGCATCCGCGCCACGCTCGTCTACGCATTCGGACAGAAGAAGTTCGTACGGCCCGAGGCGGCGATCGTCCACGAGCAGGCCGCGGGATGGATGCACTTCTTCATCTTCTGGGGTTTCACGGTTCTCGGGCTTCAGATCGTCACCATGTTCGGGCGCGCATACGGCGACCACTTCTACGTGCCGCTGTTTTCTCCAGAGCTCCTCGGCGGCCCGTACATGTGGCTTCGCGACGTCATGGAGGCGCTGGTGCTGGTGTCGATCTCCGTCGCGCTCGTGCGCTGGGGAATCACCCACCCGGCGCGTCTCTATGGCTACGAGCCGCCCGAGCACCGGCTGCGAGGACAGTCCCACTGGGAAGCGTATCTGATCCTCTGCTTCATCGCCGCGATCATGCTCGGCGGCCTCGTCTACGACGGCGGACGTATCGTTGCCCACGGACAGGACCCACGCGTCGTCGCGGAAGCGGCATGGGAGCCGGTGTCCCGCCTCGTCGGTTCGACTCTCGCGTCGCTGCTCGGCGCTTCGGCGGTCGTTGCGCTCGGCAACCTCGCGTGGTGGCTGCACAACCTCGTGGTCTTGGTGTTCCTGAACCTGCTACCGCGCTCGAAGCACTTCCACATCGTCACTTCTCTTCCGAACGTCTATTTCAAGAAGCTCGAGCCGACCGGCGCGTTGTCGAAACAGGATCTCGAGAATGCCACGCGTTACGGCACCTCGCACATCGATCAGTTCGACTGGAAGCAGGTGCTCGACATGTACAGCTGCACCGAGTGCGGCCGCTGCTCGTCTCAGTGCCCGGCGACTGCGACCGGCAAACCGCTCGCCCCCCGGCAGCTGCTCCTCGATTTGCGCGACTATCTCTACGAGCATCAGGACGAGATCATCCAGAAGCGCCTCGCCGCGAAGGGCAACGGCGACGGCACGGAGCCACCCGAGGTGGGAGAGAACGTGGTCGGGCCGGTCGTCAAGGACGAGACGCTCTGGGCCTGCAACGTCTGTCGGGCCTGCGAGGAATCGTGCCCGGTGCTGATCGAGTACGTCGACAAGATCGTCGACATGCGCCGCCATCTCGTGCAGGAAGCGTCGAGATTCCCGAGCGAGCTCAACCGCGTCTTCAAGAACATGGAGACGCAGTCCAATCCCTGGGGCATCGACGCCGAGAAGCGCTTCGATTGGGCGGAGGGCCTGGGCGTGCCGACGCTCGAGACGAATCCCGGCGCCGAATATCTCTACTACGTCGGGTGCGCAGGCGCCTTCGACGACCGAAACAAGAAGACCACCCAGGCGTTTGCGCGAGTTCTGCAGAGGGCCGGAGTGAACTTCGCTTGCCTCGCCAAGCAGGAGCTCTGCAACGGGGAAACGGCTCGGCGCCTCGGCAACGAATACCTCTATCAGACGATGGCACAGATGTGCGTCGAGACGATCAATGCCATGGCGACCCGGAAGATCATCGTCAACTGTCCGCACTGCTTCAACACGATCAAGAACGAGTTCCCGCAGTTCGGGGGGAAGTACGAGGTCGTTCACGCGGCAGAATTCGTGAAGCAGCTGATCGACTCCGGCAAGCTCGCCGTCGAGGGGCGGTTCGGGAAAAGGACCGCGTATCACGACTCTTGCTACTACGGGCGTTTCAACGACGTGTACGACGAGCCGCGTGACGTGCTCGCAAAGTCGGGCGCCGGTGTGGTGGAGATGGAGCGCCACAGGCAGTTCGGCATGTGCTGTGGCGCGGGCGGCGGCCGCATGTGGATCGAGGAGGATCCCGACAAGCGCGTGAACCTCCTGCGCACGGATCAGGCACTGAAGACCGACCCCGAGGCCATCGCGGTCTCCTGTCCTTTTTGTATGACGATGCTGTCCGACGGCATCAAGGCGAAGGACCTCGACGAGAAGGTCCAGACGCTCGACGTCATGGAGATCGTCGATCGGGTGACGGCGGCGAAGCCGACGTGATTCGAACGCTAGCTCGGTAGGATGTGCATGCCCTTTGATCGCGCCCAACGGGCGCGATCCGTGACGCACGCTTGCGGTGGCCGAAGCCGGCCGCGACGTCCGGAAGCGGTTGAAGATCGCTCTTTCCTCTCATCGCTGCCGGCGACCGCGTTCCTGGATGGCGCTGCGGCGGGCTGCAATCTCCTCGGGACGGACGTGCTTGGCGTGCTCGAGGCTCGTCTCGCGCTCGAGCCGGATCGCATCCGCGAACGGCATCCCGAAGCCCCGGTCGATCAGCGCCTTGTAGGCGCGCATCGTCTGGGGATGACAAGACATCATGTCGTGTGCCAGTGCGCGACACGTCGGAAGCAGCTCCGCCGGCTCGACCACTCGGTTGACGAGGCCCCACTGCGCCGCGAGCTCGGCGCTCAAGAAGTTTCCGGTGAGCGAGACCTCCTTGGCGCGAACGATGCCGATCAAGCGTGGCAGCTTCTGGCTGAGCCCCCAGCCGGGGAGGATGCCGACGCGCGCGTGGGTATCGGCGAAGCGCGCCTCCCGCGATGCGACCAGCACATCGCAGGCGAGCGCGATCTCGAAGCCGCCGGTGATCGCCACGCCGTTGATCGCGCCGATGATCGGCTTCGCGCACGCTTCCATCGCGCCGATCAAGTCACCTCCGCTCCCGATCGCTCCGCCAGGGCGCGAACCCCGGCTAGTCTCGCCGCCGAGCTCCTTGAGGTCGAGCCCGGCAGAGAAAGCTCGGCCCGCTCCGGTGAGGATCACCGCCTCGACCTGGTCGTCCCGCGCGACCGCCGCGAAGGCGTCGACGAACGCGTGGCGCAACTGCCGGGAGAGCGCGTTCATCGCCTGCGGTCGATTCAACGTGATCGTGGCGATCGATTCGCTCTTGTCGACGAGTACGACCTCGGACATCGGCACGCTCCTGAAGTCGCGAGAGGCTACGAGCCTCAGACTTGGGGGAGAGCCTGCGTTGCGCGTTTCCCGTGGTGCTCTGCTAGTGCTTCAGCTTCTTGATCTCCTCGGTCAGCTCTGGAACCGCCTTGAAGAGATCGGCTACGAGGCCGAAGTCGGCGACCTGGAAGATGGGTGCCTCCGCGTCCTTGTTGATCGCGACGATCGTCTTGGAGTCCTTCATGCCCGCAAGGTGCTGAATCGCTCCAGAGATGCCGACGGCGATGTAGAGCGTCGGCGCGACCACCTTGCCGGTTTGACCGACCTGGAGATCGTTCGGCACGAACCCGGCGTCGACCGCCGCGCGGCTCGCTCCCATCGCGGCGCCGAGCGCTTCACAGAGCGGCTCGAGATAGGTGGTGAAGTTCTCGCCGTTCTTCAGGCCGCGACCGCCCGAGACCACGATCGACGCCTCGGTCAGTACCGGGCGATCGGACTTCGTTTCGTTGAAGGCCACGAACTTGGTCTTGATCTTGGCGCCATCGAGACCGACCGCGAGCTTCTCGACCTCGCCGGCGCCATCTTTCTTGGCGGCGTCAAAAGCCGTGGCGCGCACCGATACCACCCGCGGCGAGCCCTCGAGCTTTACCGTGGCGATCACGTTGCCGGCGTACATCGGACGCGTGAGCGTGCCGTCCTCGTTGAAGTGGACGACGTCGGACGCCATCCCGGCCCCGAGCCGCGCCGCGACGCGAGGTAGCAGATCCTTGCCGACCGCCGTCGACGTCGCGACGAGCACTTCGATTGCCTTCTCCTTGACTACCTGCGCGAGCGCCTCGGTATAGGCATCGGCGACGTAGTGCTCGAGAGCGTCGTTCTCGACGACGAACACCTTCTTCACACCGTAGCCGGCGACGTCGGCGCCGACCGCGTCTACGCCCTTGCCGAGAACGACCGCGTGACACGCTCCGGCGATGCGGCTGGCGGCCTGCTTGCCGGCCTCGATCGCGGCGAGCGTCGTCTTCGGGAGCTTTCCTTTGACGTGCTCAGCGAATACTAGAACGTCGCCCATCGCGATTCCCTCCTGTCGGAAGGCCTCAGGTGCTCAAATCACCTTGGCTTCGGAGTGGAGCGCCCGCACGAGCGCCTCGACGGTTTCGACCTTGCGGCCGCCTTGCCGCTTCGGTGGTGCCTCCATCTTCAGCACCTTGAGCCGCGGCGCGGTATCGACTCCGAGATCGCCGAGCGGGATCTCCTTCAGCTCCTTCTTTCGGGCCTTCATGATGCCGGGCAGCGAAGCATACCGAGGCTCGTTCAATCGAAGGTCTGCGGTCACTACCGCGGGAAGGGGCATCGACAACACCTCGAGGCCGCCATCGACCTCGCGCGTCACCTGCACGCTCTTCTGGTCGCCCGCGATCTCGACCTTCGACGCGAAAGTCGCCTGCGGCCAGCCGAGCATCTCGGCGAGCATCTGGCCGGCCTGATTCGAGTCGGCGTCGATCGCCTGTTTCCCCATCAGAACGATGTCGGCCTTTTCGTCGGTGACGAGCTTCTGCAGGATCCGGGCGACGGCGAGCGAATCGAGCGCTTCCTCGCTGAGGACCAGGATCGCGCGGTCCGCGCCCATGGCGAGCCCGGTACGCAGCTGCTCGGAAGACGCCTTGGCGCCGATCCCCACGAGCACGACCTCGCTGCCCGAGAGCTTCTCCTTGACGCGCAGCGCCTCCTCGATCGCGATCTCGTCGAAGGGGTTGATCACCCACTTGAGCCCGTCGGTCACGATCCCCGAGCCGTCCGGCTTCACCTTGATGCTCGAGTTCGGATCAGGAACCCGTTTTGCGGCGACAAGGATCTTCACCTCGTCATTACCTCCTGTCGGCGAATTGGCGCTGACGGCGCGCCTACGGGGCAGAACCAGTCGTGGTTAGCGCGTTTCGAGGGTCGAATCAAATTGCAAGAGTGGGGACGTTGCGGCATAAACGGAATTGTTTGCGGTTTCAGACGCTCGGTTGCCAACAATGCCGTTTATGCCGCAACGTCCCCACTCACGTCATTCGTGGAAGCCGAGGCGGCTCGACAGATCCTTGCCGGCCTTCTGGACGAGCGGCACGATCTCCTTCTCGATCCGATCGGCGCTCAGCCGATAGGCCGGGCCGGCAACCGCGAGCGCGCCGACGACATTGCGGGTGTAATCCCGCACCGGCGCAGCCACGGCGCGCACGTCGACGAGGTACTCACCGTTGTCCACCGCGACGCCACGCTCTGCGACGCCCTTCAGGTGTTCGCTGAGCGCCGGGAACTCGTGAAAGGTCTTGTCGGTGAACTTCTCGAGGTTGGTCCCGAGGACGTGGCGCAGTCCCTCCTCGGACTCGTAGGCGAGGAACACCTTTCCGACGGCGGTCGAGTGGAGCGGCAGGGCCTCGCCGACGTTGGACATGATCCGGACCGGGAGCTTCGATTCGACGACGGCCAGCGGGACTACCGCCTGTCGGCGAGCCACCGCGACGTACGTGTTTTCGTGGCTCTGGCGCGACACCTCCTCGAGGATGGGCCTAGCCTGGCGGAGCAGACCCATCTGGTTCACGTACGTCTGACCGAGCTGCAGGCAGCGGATACCCAGGCGATAGTTTTCGGTCGCCTTGTTCTGCTCGATGTAGCCGCGCGACTCGAGGGTCGCGAGCAACCGAAAGACGTTGTTCTTGTGAAGCTTGAGACGCTTGCTGAGCTCAGTCACGCCGAGCTCGTCGAGCTCGCCGTAAAATTGTTCGAGAACGTCGAGAGCGTGTGCGACGGACTGGATGACATAGTTTGTTTTCTCTCGCTGCACGCTTCACCCCCGGAGACAACATCGAAAAACCGCTCAATGCTAGAGCCTTATCCCAGATCTGTCAAATACGGGATTTTCTCAGCAATTCAATGGTTTATTAGAAGAAAATCCGGGAGGTCGCTGACTGGTCATGCCGACGGAATCATTCGGGAAGGCCAAGAACGATGTTTGCTCGAACGAGCGACTACTGCTTCGGAACGATGAGGACGAGGAGCTTGCCGGGCTCAACCATGTCGCCCGGGGTGACGTGAACCTCCTTGACGGTTCCCGCGATCTCGGCCGCGAGAACGTTCTCCATCTTCATGGCTTCGAGGATCAGCAACGGATCGCCCGGATTGACTTCGCTTCCAGCCTCGGCGGTGACTTGAAGCACTTTGCCCGGCATGGGCGCCCGGGTCTCGGGGTTGCCGTGCGCTCCAGTCGCCCGCTTCGACTTGGTCTCCGCGCTGAGGTCGAACGTGAAGCACTCCCCCCCGACCGCGACGCGGACGCGATTGGCGCTGCGCGCGTAGAGGAAGCGAACGGACCGACCATCGGCGCGCACGGTTCCGCTCGCGGCGCCGAGAGTGACGGGTACGATCTCCGTCTCAGTCCCGGCGAAGTGCGCGACGCGTACGTCGCCCGTGCCGTCGACGTCGACCTCGATCGCTTCGCCGCGCTCGAAGAGGTGGAGCTTCACGAAGAGCGCCCTCTCATGCCAGGCCGCCAGGCTCCCAGCGTCTCCCAAGGGCTCGCGATTGCGTTCGTCGTCGCGGCGGTTGCGCTGGCGGGGCGCGGACCCGCCGCGAGCAGGTATGCCGCGATCTGAGCAGCGAGTGCCCGGTGCTTGGGCTCGGCGACGAGATCTCCTCCCCGCCGGTCGATGAGCTGCGTGTCGATCGCGGCATCGCGAAATTCCGCTAGCTCCATCAGGCCGATCAGGAAGGGCAGGTTGTTCGGCGGGCCGATGATGAGAAAGTCTTCGAGCGCCGCGATCATACGCCGACGAGCGCCCTCGCGGTCGCTGGCGTGGGCGATCACCTTGGCGAGCATCGGGTCGTAGTCGATCGTCACCCGTGAGCCGGCCCAAAGCGCCGAGTCCACCCGGATGCCGGGACCGGAAGGCAACGACACCGCGACGATCTCACCCGCCTGCGGCAGGAATCGATTCGCGGGATCCTCCGCGTAGAGCCGGCACTCGATCGCGTGACCGCGGAGCTCGACGTCCTCTTGGCGAATCGAGAGCCGCTCGCCGGCAGCGATCGCGATCTGCTGCTGGACGAGGTCGACGCCGGTCACCATCTCGGTGACCGGGTGCTCGACCTGAAGCCGCGGGTTGATCTCCAGGAAGTAGAACGTGAGGTCGGGGGCGAGGAGGAATTCGACGGTTCCGGCGTTCGAATAGCCCACGGCGCGGGCCACGACGAGCGCCGCATCGGTGATTCGCCGCCGGAGCTCTTCGTCCACGGCCGCAGACGGCGCTTCCTCGACGACCTTCTGGTGCCGGCGCTGGAGCGAGCACTCGCGCTCGCCGAGGTGAATGCACCGCCCATCGCGATCGGCGAGAATCTGCACCTCGACGTGGCGCGGCCGGTCGACGAGCCGCTCGAGAAAGACACGCCCGTCGCCGAACGCGGCCGTCGCCTCGCGCTCGGCGGCCGCGAGCGCCGCGGCGAGCTCGCCCGCCTCGCGAACGACCCGCATGCCCTTGCCCCCGCCGCCCGCCGCCGCCTTGACGAGTAACGGCAGGCCGAGCGTCTTCGCCGCCTCCCGGGCCTCTTTGGATCCGGAAGACACCGACTCGAGGGCGGGCAGCACCGGCGCGCCGGCCTTGGCCGCCATCTTTCGCGCGCGTACTTTGTCTCCGGAGGCTTCGAGGGTCTCCGCGCTCGGGCCGATGAACGTCACATCCGCGTCGGCGCAGGCCCGCGCAAATGCGGGATTCTCCGACAAGAAGCCGTAACCCGGATGGATCGCATCGGCCTTCGTGTCGCGCGCCGCCGAGAGGACCTTGTCGATCGCGAGGTAGCTCTCGCGGGCCGGAGGTGGTCCGAGAAGGACGCTCGCGTCCGCCATCTGCACGTGGAGCGCGTCGCGGTCCGCCTCGGAGTATACCGCGACGGTCGAGATTCCCATCTCGCGGCAGGCGCGGATCACGCGCACTGCGATTTCACCCCGGTTGGCGATGAGAATTTTTTTGAACATGCTCACATTCGAAACACCCCAAACCGTGTCGCGGGCATCGCCGTGCCGAGCGCGATTGCGATCGCCAGGCCGAGCGCGTCACGCGTTTCGACGGGATCGAGGACTCCGTCGTCCCACAGCCGCGACGTCGAATAGTAAGGGCTGCCTTCGTGCTCGAACTTCGAGAGGATCGGCTCGGCGATCTCCTTCTGGCCGGCGTCGTCGAGGGTCTCACCCTTCTCTGCGAGCTGCTGAACCTTTACCGTGACGAGGGTCTGCGCCGCCTGCTCTCCTCCCATGACAGAGATCCGCGCGTTCGGCCACATGAAGAGGAAGCGCGGCTGGTAGGCGCGCCCGCACATGCCGTAGTTGCCGGCCCCATACGAGGCGCCGACGATCACGGTGATCTTAGGGACCGCGGCGTTCGCCGTCGCGTGCACCATTTTCGCTCCGTCCTTGGCGATGCCGCCACTCTCGTACTGCCGGCCTACGATGTAGCCCGTGATGTTTTGGAGGTAGAGAATCGGCACCCCGCGCTGGCAGCAGAGCTCGACGAAGTGTGCGGCTTTCAGCGACGACTCGGAAAAGAGGACTCCGTTGTTGGCGAGAATGCCGACCGGGTAGCCGTGGATGTGTGCGAAGCCTGTCAGGAGCGTAGGGCCGTAACGTGCCTTGAACTCGTGGAGCCGGCTGCCGTCGACCAAACGAGCCACGACTTCGAGGATGTCGAGCGGTCGGCGCGGATTCTTGGGTATGATCCCGTAGATCTCCTCGGGATCGTATGCCGGCGGCTCCGGAGAGCGCCGTTCGACGTCTGGTTCCGCTCGCGTCGGCAGGTTCTCGAAGATCGAGCGGGTGATCTCGATCGCGTGGGCGTCGTCCTCGGCGAGATGGTCCGCCACACCCGAGATCCGCGTGTGCACGTCTCCGCCGCCGAGCTCCTCGGCGGTCACCTCTTCCCCGGTCGCCGCCTTCACGAGCGGCGGCCCCGCGAGAAAGATCGTTCCCTGCTGCTTGACGATCACGGCCTCGTCGCTCATCGCCGGGACGTAGGCGCCGCCTGCGGTGCATGAGCCCATCACCACCGCGATCTGCGGGATGCCCGCCGCGGACATGCGCGCTTGGTTGTAGAAGATGCGTCCGAAATGTTCGCGGTCGGGGAACACGTCGGCCTGAAGCGGCAGGAAGGCGCCGCCGGAGTCCACGAGATAGACGCAGGGAAGGCGATTCTCGAGCGCGATTTCCTGCGCTCGCAGGTGCTTCTTGACGGTCACCGGATAGTACGTTCCGCCTTTGACGGTCGCGTCGTTGGCGATGATCAACGCCTCGCGCCCGGAAATCCGGCCGATGCCCGTGACCATCCCCGCGCACGGCGCCTCGCCCTTGTATAGGTCGTTGGCCGCGAGCGGCGATAGCTCGAAGAACGGAGTTTCCGGATCGAGCAGCGCGTCGATGCGTTCTCGCGCCAGCATCTTTCCCCGCTTCTTGTGCCTGCGGCGGTGCTCCTCGGGCCCGCCGCGGCGGGCGTGGTCGAGGCGTTTCTGCAAGTCTTCGGCGAGCGCGCGGTTGTGCGCGAGATTCTCCTGGAACTCGGGCGAAGAGGCGCGAAGCTTGGATTCGATACGGTCCATGCGAGCCGGCGCGGCGGTTCGATTAGCAATTTCCGGCGGATCCGGAAAGCCGGCGCCGATCGGTCGACCGAAAGATACGGATCCGATCGTCCCACGGTCTTCCCGGGGCGCGCCGGCGCGAAATGGCTCGCCTGCGCGAAAATCGGCCCGCTGCTTTTGCGCTCGGCGCCTTTGGGAAGCTCGAGACCTTGTCCAGAGCTTCCCTACCAGACTCGGTGGTCGGCCGGCAGGCAGCGCCGGCAGGGACGGTAGCCGGCAGCGCGCGCCTCACGGACCGAAGAAAAAGTCACGCGGTGACGCTCGCCGATCCGCTGCTCGTCGGCACAGCCGTGCCGGCAAACGATTCGCGTCGTGTCGCTCCCGACCAGCGCCGGGGTCTCGCGTTCGAGGTCGAGCAGGCGCGTCTTCAGGTCGAGGCCGAACGCATAGCCGCCGAGGCTGCCGTCGGAACGAAGCACGCGGTGGCAGGGAACGACGATCGGCACCGGATTTCGTCCGAGCGCGGTCCCCACCGCGCGCACCGCCTTCGGCGCGCCGATCCGTTCGGCGATCCAACGATACGGGCGCACCTCGCCGAAGGGGATCGTGCGCGCAACCGTCAGCACGCCACGCTGGAACGGAGCAACGCCGGAAAGATCGACCGGCACGGTGAAGAAGCTGCGCAGCCCTTCTAGGTACTCGACGAGCTCCTCGCGCGCCTGTTCGGCCAACGTGTGCGCGCGGCGTGAATCCGCCTCGGTTCGGCCCGCGCCCGGACGAAGCTTGGCGATCCCCTCCGCGGAGGCCGCGATATCGAAGGTGAGCGCGGCGGCGCCGCGCTCGGACCGCTGGCGGACGCTCTGCAGGATGCGCTCGGCGAAACCGACGGGCGGCGCGGGAGGATCGAGAAGCTCTCGCAGGTCGTCTTGGTGATTTCGTGGGGTCATGGGTTCACCTCGTTCAAGTATCGTCGCATCCCGCGCTTGGCGCGCGCGAGCTGCGTCTTCACCGTGTTGACGGAGATGCCGCGGATTCGTGCGATCTCCGGGTAAGAGCGCTCCTCGACGTAGCAGAGGAGCAAGATGGCACGCGCTTCGGCGGGAAGCCGGGCGAGCGCGCGGTCGACGTCGACGCGGTCCGCGCGCGGAGCGCCGACCGATGGGACGCGGTCGCCGCTCGCCTCGCGGCCTCGGCGGCGTTTGCGCCAGAGATCGATGCACACGTTCGTGAGCACGCGATAGAGCCACGTGGAACCCTGCCACTCGTCGCGATATGCCGCGGCACTTCGGTAGATGCGGAACAGGGCGGTTTGCACCGCGTCTTCCGCCTCGGCGTCATCGCCGAGCATGCGGCGCGCGACCGCGAAGAAGCGCGTCTCGTAACGGTGGACGAGGGCGGCGAAGCCGTCATGGTCTCCGGCGGCGACGCGCGCGAGGAGCGTGGCGTCGGAGACCGCGCCGTCTCCGTGCTCGTTCGTCGCGCGCATCGGCCTACGCCGCCTCGCCGTACTCGGTGCGGGGCTCGGCGATCGTCGGCCGGCGAGACGCGAGCATGCGCAGCGTCGCAAGTGCCGTCAGGTCGATCGCGAGACCGAGGCTAGCGAGCACGAGTTCGATCGGCGTCAGGTGGCCGAGGGCAGCGAGCAATCCGGTCGTCACGCGGGCGATGTGGAGCATCATGGCGTTTCTCCTTTCTGCCCGTTGTACGCGTGGCACCGCGCGATCGGGTGACGCCCGCCGTCCGTGAAATTCCGCGGGCTCCTCGTCTACGGTGGATCGACGATCGCACCACGGGCGCGGAGCTTCGCACGTAGCTCGTCGACGGGAATGTCCCGCACCGCCCCACGGCCCGCCGCCATCGCGGCGGCGATGCCCGCGGCCTCCCCGGTCGCCATGCACGGCGGGATCTCCTTCGTCGAATGATGCACGCGGTGGTCGACGGAGATGCAGCGGCCCGCGGCGATCAGGTTGTCGAGGCCGCGCGGGAGCAGCGATCGATAGGGGATCGAGTAGATCGTCTCGTACTTCGTCCAGTTGCCGGTCAAGGCGATCGTATCGGGAAACGTCTTGTCGGCGTCGTCGCGCGCGAGCACGTATTCGCCGACGAGCCGTCGACTCTCGGTCACGCCGAGCTGTGTCGCAATGTCGCAGATGTGGGCGCGGGCGAACGCAGGAAGCTCGCGGCGCAGATGATCGACCTCCGCCATCACCATCTTTCGGCACTCGACCTCGGCGTATGTGAGATCTTCCGGATTGGTTGCGTCGATCTGCCGGTCGATGCGTCCGGTCGAACCCCACGGCAGAAGAACGCGGCCATCGCCCGGGGTATGGAAGAACCATCCCTTGGCGCTGATCGCGGCCTCGACGTCGTCGACCCCGCCCATCCGAAACCATAGCCATGGAAAGACCTTCTCACTCTCGTAGGGCGCTCCGCCGAGCGCGTAGAGGTCGCCGTCTCCGGTCGTGTCGATGACGACGTCCGCGAGGACCGCGAAGCGCCCGGACTTTCCCTGAAACGCAACACCTCGAACGCGCGTGCCGTCGAGCAGCGGGTCGCACGCCCACGCGTGGAACAGCAAACGGACCTTTGCGTCGGCGATCATCTGGGCGAGCGCGAACTTCGCCTCTTCGGCGTCATAGGCGACGGAGTAGCGAACCCGGTGGGGGCCTTTTCCCCAGACGAGCCCCCAGCGCTCGTAGTGCTTCACCAGCGCAGGTTCGGGCGAGTTCCATTGATCCCGCGGCGGCGCCACCGCGGCGCCGCGAGTCTGTAAGCGGTCGGTCAGCTCCTGGCAGAGGCCGCCGACGACCTGGTGCCCCAGGCCGTCATCGAGCGTCAGCAGCAGAATGATGAGACCGCCGGTGGCGAGCCCGCCGAGCTGTCCGTAGCGCTCGACGAGCATCACTTCCGCTCCTTCGCGGGCCGCCGCAACGGCGGCGGAGACACCCGCGGAGCCGCCTCCCACGACGAGCACCTGGGTTCTTGCGAGAACCGGCGTTTCGCGCGCCGCCTCGCGGATCGTCAGTGTGCCGTCCATGCGTCCCTCCGCGGTGCGCATGGCCTTCGTCTTCTCGATCGAAACGCATCGACCATGGCCAGCCTCCAAGAGCCCTCTAAACCACGACCGCGCCCTGCTCGACCAGTAGTTCTCTCAGTAGCGAGCGGTGGCAGCGCGATTCGTCGGCGCAGTAGCAGCCGATCGAGAAGTCCGTCCGCGAGGAAAGCGCAGCAAGCAGCGCGATCAAGCGGCGCGGCGCCGGACTCGTCATCTCGCGCCAGTAGCGCCGCGCGTAGCGCTTCCAGCGCTCCGGTGTCAGCGGCTGGGAGAGGGCGTACGACACCAACGGGGCGCTCGGGGCGAGATCCGGCAGCCAGAGATCGAAGTAATCGAGCTTCGCGTAGTCTCGCTTCGCGACACCTCGCGGCGGCCGTCGCACCGTTCCGAGGCGCAAACCTTCGCGGGTGGAGCGAGGAGCGCCGAGACGCACGACGCGAACCGCCATTCACGAGCTACTACGGCTCGGGCCGCGCGGTGACAAGGCTCGGACCCAGAGAAGACCAAGTGGCGCCGGACGGTGCAATCAGGGTCCGAACGAACCGGGCTTGCCGAGCTTCTCCGCGCCGGCGTTCACGAACACGTTTTCTTGGGTAGACGCATGCTGGGTCAGCGTGTGGATGTCGCGCAGTCGCCGCTGGAGGGGCGACTTGTCATAGAGCGCGCTGCCTCCGCCCGCCTGGTAGCAAGCGTCGACGATGCGGGTCGAGGTCTCGACGACCCAGGCCACCGTCGAGAGCACACGGGTGAAGAGCGTCGTCGGGTCGATCGTGCCCGCGTTCGCGTGCGCCCAATAGCTCTCGGCACAGGAATGAAGGAACGCCCGCGCCGCCCGAGCTTCCACCTCGGCATGCCCGAGCCGAAACTGGAAGAGCGGTTGGTCGGCGAGCTCGGCCTTCGCGTAGAGCCTCACTTTGCGTGTCCCGGCGAGCGCTAGGAGGTCGGCGATCGCTCCTTCGGCGATGCCGAGCGCGACCGCACCGATGTGCATCGAGAATTGGAGCACCGGCGCTGCGAAGCTCGCACCGCGGAGCGAAGGCTGGCCGAACCAGAGGTCGAACGTCCAATCCTCATCGACGTGCAGGCCCTCGATTGCGATGTCGTGGCTCCCCGTACCTCGCATCCCCGCGGTGTGCCACGTGTCATGGATCTCCCAGGCCGAAGCCGGCAGGACCATGCAACGGAGCTTCGGCGCGCCAGGTATCGGTCCTGGCATGGGCTTGCCGTTCTCGAGCACTACGCACTGCCCGAAGATCCAGTCCGCGTGCTGGCAGCCGCTCGCGAACCCCCAGCGACCGCTCGCACGGTAGCCGCCGCTCTCGACCGCCGCCTTGCCTTGCGGCGCGAAGGCACCCGCACAGATCGTGTCAGGTCCGCCCGCGTATGCTGCATCGAAGCTCGCGCGCGGCAGGAGGGAGAAGAGCTGCGGTGTCTCGCAGCCAATCATGACCGTCCACCCCGTCGCCCCATCCCCCGCCGCAAGCGCCGCCAGGATGTCGACGCTCTGCGGAAAGTCGATCTCGAGCCCGCCGTGGCTCTTTGGGACCAGCATGCGGAAGAGCCCCAGCGCCTTGAGCTCATCGACCAGATGCGGAGGAAGGCGACGTCCCGCCTCGATCTCTGCCGCGCGCGCAGAGAGCGACGGCGCGAAGTCGTGCACGTCGGAGAGGATTCGTTCGGCGGGGCTCAGCATCGGGTTACGGGCCTCAGGCTAGAGAAGGAGCATCTCGAGCTCCTCATTTATGGTCCTCTAGCCCTACGTTTCTGTCGAGCGCTTCTACCACGCTCGAGCGTCGCCGATGAAGGCAAACGAGGCGGCGCAAGGGGACTCTCGACTAGCCGGGCTTGGGTGGGGGCTCGGGATACAGGTGACACCTTTTGGCAAGGAGATTCCGCCGTTTTCCCGTCAACCAAACGGATTCCAAGGCGCAAGAGCAGGTTCTTGTCACCGTCCGAAGATTGCCACTGTGTCCCCAGATTCTGCGCGAAAAACCTGAGTATTTTGGGCGCCGAAGACCTGGCATGGCCTTGCATGGACGTCGCGCGAGGATCTAGCACAAAAAATGAAAAAGCTCGTCGGCGCAGTTCTCTTCACATCGTTCCTCGTGTTTGGAGTCGCGTCGAACGCGAATGCGAAACCCCCGCCGTCGTGTACCGACGACGCGGATTGCGACGATGGCGACCCTTGCACGACCGATACGTGCAACGTGCACTCGCACCACTGCCAGCACCACGCGGCTCCGAACGGAACGTCGTGCGACGACGGCGATGCGTGCACCCAGACCGACACCTGTCAGACCGGCGTCTGCGTGGGAGCGAACCCCGTCAACTGCGGCGCCGCCGATGCATGCCACGATCCCGGCACGTGCGATCCTGCGACCGGGCTCTGCTCGAACCCTACCGGTGCGGACGGAACAGCCTGCGACGACGGGAACGCCTGCACTCAGACCGACACCTGCCAGAGTGGAACCTGCACCGGCTCCAACCCCGTGGTCTGCACGGCGAGCGACCAGTGCCACGACGCGGGAACGTGCGACCCGGCAACCGGCCTCTGCTCGAATCCCGCGAGCGCGGACGGCGCGGCCTGCAACGACGGCGACGCCTGCACGCAGACCGACACGTGCCAGGGCGGAGTGTGTACCGGCTCCAACCCGGTCGTCTGTTCGGCCAGCGATCAGTGCCACGACGCGGGAACGTGTGACCCGGCAACCGGCCTCTGCTCGAATCCCGCGAGCGCGGACGGCACGGCCTGCAACGACGGCGACGCCTGCACGCAGACCGACACGTGCCAGGGCGGCGTCTGCACCGGTGCCAACCCGGTCGTCTGCTCGCCCGGCGATCAGTGCCACGACGCGGGCACCTGCGATCCGGCAACCGGCCTCTGCTCGAATCCCGCGAGCGCGGACGGCACGGCCTGCAACGACGGCGACGCCTGCACGCAGACCGACACCTGCCAGGGTGGGACTTGCGTCGGCACCAATCCGGTCATCTGCACCGCCAGCGACCAGTGCCACGACGCCGGCACGTGCGATCCGGAACCGGCCTGTGCTCGAACCCGGCCAAGACGGACGGCACCGCGTGCAACGACGGCAACGCCTGCACGCAGACCGACACCTGCCAGAGCGGCGCCTGCACGGGCGCCAACCCCGTCGTCTGCGCGGCCAGCGACCAGTGCCACGACGCGGGCACGTGCGATCCGGGAACCGGGCCGTGCTCGAACCCCGCCAAGACCGACGGCACCACGTGCAACGACGGCAACGCCTGCACGCAGACCGACACCTGCCAGAGCGGCGCCTGCACGGGCGCCAACCCCGTCGTCTGTGCGGCCAGCGACCAGTGCCACGACGCGGGCACGTGCGATCCGGGAACGGGCCAGTGCTCGAACCCGGCCAAGACCGACGGCACCACCTGCAACGACGGCAACGCCTGCACGCAGACCGACACCTGCCAGAGCGGCGCCTGCACCGGCGCCAATCCCGTCGTCTGCACGGCCAGCGATCAGTGCCACGACGCGGGCACGTGCGATCCGGGAACGGGCCAGTGCTCGAACCCGGCCAAGACGGACGGCGCCGCGTGCAACGACGGCAACGCCTGCACGCAGACCGACACGTGCCAGGCCGGCGTCTGCACCGGCTCCAATCCGGTCGTCTGCACGGCTAAGGATCAGTGCCACGACGGCGGAGTCTGCAACCCGTCGACCGGGGAATGCTCGAAGCCGGCGAAGCCTGACGGCACGTCATGTGACGACAACGACGCCTGCACGCAGACCGATACCTGCCAGGGCGGAACCTGCACGGGCGGCGATGCGGTCGTCTGCGACAATTCTTGCACGGCATGCAACCCCGAATCGGGCAAATGCGATACGGTTCTGGCGGACGGCAGCTCTTGCGACGACGGCGTCGGCTGCACGGCGAATGACGTCTGCACGAAGGGAAACTGCCAAGGAACAGCGATCAGGAACTGCTGCCACACCAATGGCGAGTGCATCGACAAGAACGTCTGCAACGGCACCGAACGCTGCAACACGACCAACGGCAGGTGCGTCAGGGGCACACCGCTCACCTGTAGCTCGAAGGCCCTCACCTACATGTTCTGCACGGCCGGCGACAACGAGATCTTCGGCACCGACGGCGACGACGTCCTCGCGGGCGGCCCTGGAAACGACACTATCGAGGGACGGGGCGGGAACGACACGATCTGCGGTGGCAAAGGCAGCGACTTCCTCGACGGCGGCGACGGTGACGATCGCATCCAAGGCGGCGATGGTCCGGATGCCGTGATGGGTGGTGACGGCAACGACACGCTGACTGGTGGAACCGGAATCAACACCGTCGACGGGGGCGCAGGTGTCGACACCTGCAAGAACGGCGCGAAGAACGGCTGCGAGAAGTAGGGGACCGTCGGTGTGACTGGACGAGCCGGGTACCATTGCGGTGCCCGGCTCGTCTTCTTCCGCCGCGGCGCCTCGTGCAGAGGCTCCCGAGCCTCAAAGCGAAACTGTCCGGAGAGGCGAAACGCGGCGGGCTCGCGCCAAGCCGAGCGCGATTTCGACGCGTTTCAGATCACGGACGACTTTTCGGATCCAGCCGAGCGGATGCTCGCGAACGTCTCGTCGAGCGTGAACAGGGGCTTGAACCCCGTCGCCTCGATGAAGCGCTTTCCCGCGACCGTGCACGGATACTTGATGTAGTCGATGGCGCCGGGGGGGGCGTGGAAGAGGCCGAGCTGGAAGAGGCGGCCGAACAGCGCGCGCGCCACGAACTCGGGAAGCGGCACCGCCGTCCCGCCCGTCTCGTGGATCGCGACCGTCAACGGCACTTCGCCGGGCCCGGTGATGTTGAACACGCCGCGCAGCTTTCGCTCGAGCGTCAGCGCGATCGCCTCGGTCAGGTCCTCTTCGTGGATGAACTGCGTCATCGGGTCGAAGCCGAGGATCGTCGGTACGTAACCGAGCTTCAGGTACGTGACGATCGAGGAGTGCACGTGCGTCCCGAGCGTGTTCACGGGCCGGAGACTCGTCGTTGCCATGTGCGGATACTTCCAGAGATGCGCCGTGGTGAGCGTGTCCATCTCGACCAGATCGCGTATCTCCGGATAGGTGCGGCTCGAGTTGAGCGGCGCGTCCTCGTCCAAGAAGTACGGATTCTCCGGAAGAGCGCCGTACACGTAAGAGCTCGACACCACCACCAACTGCTTGACCTCGGACTTGGCGCAGAACTCGAGCAGGCGCCGAGTACCGAGCACGTTCACCTCGTGGCGCAGCTCGGGCTCGGAGCGGAAGTGGCGAATCTGGCCGAGATGGACCACGGCCTGCGGCCGCTCGTGGCGGAAGACGTCCTCGAACTTCTTCTTGAGCACGTCGACGACGTAGACCTTGATGTTCTTCGGGTGCCCCTCCCACGGCACACGGTCGGTTCCGACCACCTCGTAGGCGTCGGCCACGCGGCTGGCGAGCAGCCGACCCTGGCCGCCGGAGATCCCGGTGATCAGTAGTTTCTCCATGGAAGGGTCGGCTTCGGTCGACGAGCTTCAGACTTCGGGAAAGACGTGTTGGGTCTCCGCCGCAGCGTGAAGCCTGACGCCCGAATCCTCCTTAGAACATGCTGCTCGGGTCGATCTTCTTCGGATCCGGCCGGACGACGTCGCGCGGCCCGATGTACGGTCCGGTGATCATGTCCTTGTAGCCCATTCCGGCGGGGACCATGGGGAATACGTCGGCTTTCTGGTCCACCATGGCTTCGACGAACGCCGGCCCCGGATGCTTGACGAACGCCTCCAGAGCCTCCCTGACGTCTTCTTTCCGACAGATGCGGCGAGCGAACCCGAACCCATCCGCTTGAGCGGCCTTGATGAAGTCCTTCTTGTGCAGCGACTTGTCGGATCCCGAGTAGCGGTTCTGGAAGAACAGGTCTTGCCACTGGCGGACCATGCCGTCGCCCAGGTTGTTGATCAGCAGAACTTTCACAGGGATTTCATAGTTGGTCAGCGTCTCGAGCTCGCCGAGGTTCATGCGGATCGAGCCGTCGCCGTCGATGTCGATGACGAGCTTGCCCGGATTGGCGATCTGCGCGCCGATCGCGGCGGGAAGACCGAACCCCATCGTTCCCATGCTGCCCGAGGTGAGGAAGTGGCGCGCATGCTTCACGTCGAGGTACTGCGCCGCCCACATTTGATGCTGACCGACGCCGGTCGTGTAGATCGCCTCGCCGCGCACGATCTCGTTCAGGACAGACAGTACCTCCTGCGGCTGCAGCAGCGGGGAGGTGCGGTTGTAGTCCATGGCGTGCCGCGTCTTCAGCTCGCGTACGTGCCGAAGCCAGGGGCTGAAGTCCCGGTGGAAGTCCTTGCCGGCGCGCGCGAGGTCGCCGAGACAGCGACGCGCGTCGCAGACGTGGTACCACTCGACCGCCTTCTTCACCTTGCGAATCTCGGAGCCGTCGATGTCGAGGTGTGCCACCTTCGCCTGGGGCGCCCATTCGAGTGGCTTGGCGCAGACGCGATCATCGAAGCGCGCACCGACGGCGAAAACGAAGTCGCAGTCCTCGACGGCGTAGTTCGCGTAGGCGGGGCCGTGCATGCCGAGCATGTGGAGCGAGAGACCGTTCGTGGTGTCGACCGCGCCGAGGCCCATCACCGTGGTCACGACCGGAATCTGAAAGCGCTCCGCGAACGCGCGCAGCGCATCGGCTGCGTCGCTGTTGATGACCCCGCCGCCCGCATAGATGAGCGGTCGTTCCGACTTGGCCAGCAGCCGGAAGAACGCTTTGCTTTCACCCTCCGACAGCGACGCTTCCTTCAGCACCTCGAGCCGCTCGTCGTAGCCGCGCAGCTTCAGGAGGCCGGAGCCCTGGAACGCACCGACGGCGTTCTGAACGTCTTTCGGGACGTCGACGACGACGGGGCCGGGACGGCCTGTGCGGGCGATCTCGAAAGCGCTCCGCATCGTCGCCTCGAGCTTGGTCTCGTCGGTGACGAGGAACACGTGCTTCGCGCACGCGCTCATGATGTTGTAGACGGGTGCTTCCTGGAACGCGTCCGTGCCGATCGCGGCACGCGGAACCTGACCGCAGATCAGTACCACGGGAACGGAATCGGCGAAGCTGTCGCGGATCGGCGTCACCGAATTGGTCGCTCCCGGCCCCGAGGTGACCAAGAACACACCCACCCGGCCGGTCGAGCGCGCATAGCCCGCGGCCATGAAGCCCGCACCTTGCTCGTTCGCCGGGACGATGAGGCGGATCTCTTCCGATTTGGCGTGAGCCGCGTTGTAGCGGAAGATGGCGTCGTACGTCGGTAGAATCGCGCCGCCGCTGTAGCCGAAGATCGTGTCTACACCCTCGTCCGCGAGGACCTGGATGATCATCTCCGCACAGGTCATCTCTTTGCCCGCCAACGGATGGCGGGGGGCGGGGGCAGTCTTCACGATCGCCGTCATCGGGAGCTCCTTGTGGTGCCTGGCATGGAGCCTGTCAACTTAGCAGCAAGTCCCTGAAGAGGCTACCAAGGTAGGATCTGCATGCACAAAACCCCGCGACCGAGCGGAGCGCGCGCCGTTGGGGGACGGCGACCAACGCGAGCGCGCGCACAGTTGGAATCGCAACAATGGCAGCCGCCTGTGATGCAGGTCTCTCGGCCTTGTGTACGATCGCTCCGTTGTCGCGGTCCCCGAACGGTGCGTGCGCTCCCGCCACTGAACAGTACGCGCTTCCGTTGGTCGCGAGGCTTGTGTTTCCTGTAGATCCTACCTCGTTAGCCCGCTAAAGGAGCGGGATGCCCGACGGGAGCTCGCAAGGTTTGCGCGACGCCTTTCGCGGTGCCCTGGTCGGTACGGCAGTCGGCGATGCGCTCGGGCGGCCGGTGAAGGGGTTGAGCGCGGCGCGTATCGCGCGCGAGCACGGCGAAGTTCGGGACCTCCTCGGTCATCCTCGCGGCCGCTACACCGAAGACACGCAGATGATGATCGTTGTCGCGGAGTGGCTGCTCGACGACGGTGCGCTCGACGGCGGGAGCTTGGCCGAGCGCATCGAGCGAGAGCACGACCCCGGCCGGGACTATGGCCGGACGACGACGGATTTTCTGCGACGGGTGCGCGCCGGCGAGGGCTGGGAGACTGCCGGCGAGCACGCGTTCGCCCGCGGCTCGTTCGGAAACGGGGCCGCCGCGCGGATTGCTCCCTGCGCGCTCTTCCACCATCGCGACCGCGAAGCGCTCGAGCGCCTCGTCGAGACGTGCGCGGTCGTCACGCACAGTCATCCGCTCGGCATTGCCGGAGCGATCCTGCAGGCGCGACAAGTCGCGCTTGCGCTCTCGCGGCGGGAAGAACCGCTCGATCCGCTCCCCTTCGTGGTCGAGTTACGCTCGACCACGAACTCCATCGAATTTCGTCACAAGCTTCGTGCGGTCGAGGAATGCCTGGAACGGCGAGCGCCGGCGAGGGTAATCCGCGACCGACTCGGCGCCAACGCGACAGCGCTCGGCTCGGTACCGACGGCGCTCTACTGCTTCCTGTCGCAGACCGAGAGCTTCGAGGCGGCGGTCGTTCTTGCGATCTCACTCGGCGGCGAAACCGACTCGATTGGTGCCATGACCGGCGCGATCGCCGGCGCGCATCACGGGCTCTCGGGGATTCCGTCGCGCTGGCGGGACGGGCTCGAAGACGGGCCGAAGGGACGCTCGTACATCGAGCGCCTCGCCGATCGCCTGCTCGAGGTGACCCTTCCAAAATAGGCTTCGGGCTCCGGCAGAAGACGCAGAGGAGTCCCTCGCGAAGCCGGAGCCTTGAAGCCTCGTCTACCCGAACAGCTTCTTCCGCCAGCTCAAGCGATAGAGGAGGTTCATCGCTTCAGTCGAAGATCTATCAACCCGTCTCCGCCGCTGCCGATTCAGTCGATCGGCTCGGCGTACTCGATCAGCACGCCCGCCGTGCCCTTCGGGTGCAAAAAGCAGATCTTGCCGGCGAGCCCCAAGCGCGGGACTTCGTCGATCAGCGGGATGCCCGCCAGCTTAGCCGCGGCGAGCTCGCGCGCGACGTCGTCGGTCTCGAAGCAGACGTGGTGCATGCCCTCGCCGCGCTTTTCGAGAAACCGTGCGACCGTGCCGCTCCGATCGATGGGTTCGAGAAGTTCGATCTCCGAGTGGCCGACGCTGAGCAGCGCCGCGCGCACGCCCTGATCGCGTACCTCCGCGGTTTTGTGGACGTGAAGCCCGAGATCGTCGCGGTAGAACCGGTACGCCTCCTCGAGGCTACGAACAACGATCCCGACGTGGTGGATCCTCTTGAGCATCCTCTCAATGCCGCAGGCGCCTGGCCCGCGCCCTGACGAGCGCCGAGACGTCCCGCGGCTCGGCGTAGACCCACTTCTTATAGATTCGGTGCCAGTTGGCAACGGTTCCGGCGAGCTTCAAGTAGCCGTCGATGCCGAGCAGCACGCGGTCGAGGAACACGCGATGCGGCGGCGCCTTCCAGTAGCCCGCCGCCAAGCCGCGTTGCACGGCCGCGGAGAGCTCTTCCATCGACTTGTATTCGCGTGGATCGACCTTACGGTCGACGAGCAGCGGCGCGAACAGTCGGCGGAGAATGCCGCGCATCGGCCGGTGATCGTCCTCCGGGTTCAAGAACTCGAGCCGCAGGAGCGAATCGCGGAAGAGCGTCTCGTCGTCTTCGAGGAGCGCGCGATTGAGGTCGCGGTACGCGTCGCGGAGATCGGGCGTCAGGATGCGGATGCAGCCGAAGTCGAGAATGCCGAGCTTCGGATGATGAGTGACGAGGTAGTTTCCCGGATGTGGATCGACGTGCAAGATCCCGAAGCAGAGAAGCTGCTGCCAGGTGATGTCGTAGAGCTTGAGCATCACCCAGTCTTTCAGCGACTGGTCGACGCCGGGCGCGAGAATGTCACGGATCTTGTAGCCGTCGACGTAGCCGAGCGTGATGACCCGCCGGGTCGTTCGCTCGTGAATCACCCGCGGGATCACGATGTCCGGGTCGTCGGCGTAGAGCTTCCGGAAGAGCTCGATGTTCGCGGCCTCGAGCTCGTAGTCGAGCTCCTCCTCCATGCGGCTCTTCAGCTCCTCGTAGACGCCGCGATAGTCCATGTCGCGGTTGCGCATGACGTCGCGCGCGACGAGCTTAAGGGTCTGGATCAGCGCCTTGGCGTTCTGCAGGTCGCTCTTCACCGTCTTCTCGACGCTCGGATACTGGATCTTCACGACGACCTCCTCGCCGGAAGCGAGGCGCGCGCGATGCACCTGACCGAGCGAGGCGGCGGCGAAAGCCTCGGGCTCGAACGAGGCGAAGAGCTTCTCCGGCTCCGCGCCGAGCTCGTCGACGATCCGCTTTCGGATCAGCCGGTAATCCATGGGCGGAACACTCGACTGGACGACGGACAGCACGTCGACCGCTTCGGTCGGGAAGAGGTCGTCGCGCATCGAGAGGATCTGCGTCATCTTCATGAATGCGCCGCGGAGCTGCTTGGAGCTTTCGACGATGCGCATGGCGTTCTTGAGATGCGTGTCGAGACGGGTGGCCTCGCGCTTCTCCTCGCTCTGAAAGGGGCGCTTGAGCGCAGACCAGAGATAGGAGGCGCCGACGCGTCCGGTGACCGAGCCGACGCTCGCCAGACGCTCGAGCCGACCCGTCCTCAGGCTTCGGGCGTTCGGGTGCTTCGTCACGCAGCGAAGAACCTATCGTCCGCGCGGCGGGGATTCAACGTAGGCGAGGCCGTTGACCTCTCGCACGACGTCGACGATCTCGGAAAGGATCGCGCCGAGCTCGAAGTCCTTCGGCGTGAAGACGCGCTTGACACCGCAGGCGAGCAGTTGCTCGCGATCGTCGGCTGGGATGATGCCGCCGACCACGACGGGCACCTCGCCGCCGCGGCGCTCGCGCAAGAGCCGCATCGTTTCCGGGACGAGGTCGAGGTGCGAGCCGGAGAGGATCGACAGCCCGACGATCGACACGTCCTCGTCGGCCGCAGCCCGGGCGATCTGTTCGGGAGTGGAGCGGATGCCCTCGTAGATGACCTCGAAGCCGACGTCGCGAGCCATGAGCGCGATCTGCTCGGCGCCGTTCGAGTGCCCGTCGAGGCCGGGCTTGCCGACCAACATGCGGAGCTTTCGGCCGAGTTCGCGCTCGGTCTTCGCGAGCTTCTCGCGAATCGCGACGGTGCGATCGGCCCCACCGGCGATCGTCACGGCCGCGCCGATGCCCGTCGGGGCGCGGAACTCTCCGAAAACCGCCCGCAGCGCATCCGCCCATTCGCCGGTGGTCGCGCCGGCGTCGGCGCATGCGATCGACGGGGGCATGATGTTTCGCCCGTCCGTGGCCGCGTCGCGGAGCTGGCGGAGCCGAGACTTGACGTCCCCGTCGCTGCGCCGGGCGCGGCAGGCGCGGAGGCGCTCGACCTGCTCGCGCTCGGACGCGGGATCGATCCTGAGGATCTGCTCGACGCCCTCGGCGAGCAGCGGGTTCGGCTCGGTTTCCGTGAACTGGTTCACGCCGACCACGGTCTGCTCGCCGGATTCGATCCGGCGCAGACGCCGCGCATTCGATAGGACGAGCTGCTGCTTCAGATACGCGTTCTCGACGGCAGCGAGCGCACCCCCCATCGCTTCGATCTTCGCGAGCTCCGCGCGCGCGCCCTGCTTCAGTTCCTCGACCTTGCGGGCCACGACCGTCGATCCGTCGAAGAGGTCTTCGTGCTCGAGGAGATCGCTTTCGTAGGCGACGACCTGCTGGATACGCAGCGACCACTGCTGGTCCCAGGGCCTCGGCAAACCAAGCGCTTCGTTCCAGGCGGGAAGCTGCACGGAGCGGGCGCGGGCTTTCTTCGAGAGCACCACCGCCAGCATCTCGAGCACGATCCGCTGCAAGTTGTTCTCGGGCTGCGCCTCCGTGAGCCCGAGCGAGTTGACTTGGACGCCGTAGCGGAAGCGGCGGAGCTTCGGGTCGGCGACGCCGTAGCGCTCCCGGCCGATCTCGTCCCAGATCTCGGTGAACGCCCGCATCTTGCACATCTCTTCGACGAACCGAACCCCGGCATTGACGAAGAAACTGATGCGGCCGAAGACCTGCGGAAACTCCTCGGCCGACACAGACCCGGCGGCGCGCACGGTGTCGAGCACGCAGATCGCGTTGGCGAGCGCGAACGCGAGCTCCTGGACGGGGGTCGCCCCGGCTTCCTGCAGGTGATAGCTGCAGATGTTGATCGGGTTCCACTTGGGGATGCGCTCGACGGTGTAGCTGATCATGTCACCGATCAAGCGGAGCGAGGGCGTCGGCGGGAAGATGTGCGTGCCACGCGACAGGTACTCTTTGATGATGTCGTTTTGGGTCGTGCCCTCGAGGAGCTTCGCGTCGATCCCTCGACGTTTCGCGAGCGCGACGTAGAGCGCCAGCAGCCATGCGGCCGTCGCGTTGATCGTCATCGAGGTGTTCATCTTCTCGAGCGGGATGCCCTCGAACAAAGACTCCACGTCCTCGATCGTCGAGATCGGCACGCCGACCTTGCCCACCTCGCCGCGGGCCAGCGGGTGATCCGAGTCGTAACCGGTCTGGGTCGGCAGATCGAAGGCGACCGACAAGCCGGTCTGACCCTTGGCGAGATTCTTCCGGTAGAGCTCGTTCGAGGCCCGCGCGGAGGTGTGGCCCGAATAGGTGCGCATGAGCCAAGGACGCTCGCGCTTCTTCGGGGATCCCTCCGTCATGCGCCAATACTGGCTCGCCGGCGCGCTGCACGCAACGCGGAGCTGTGACCCGGCGCCGGGCTACGACTCGTAGAGCTTGACGACCTTCACACCGTCCGGGGACGCCTGCATGCAGAGGTCGCACAGGGTGCATTCGTCGAGATTGTCCTCGACGGTCGTTACCGTGTTCTCCTCGCGGCCGGGCGCGAAGATCTTCACCGGACACACCTCGACGAGCTTCTTGGCGAGGCCCGGCGTCCTCTTCACGAGGCTTTGATCGACATCGACGCGGATGAACATCGCCATGGTCAGGCTCCTGGCGGGCGGCCCCCGTTCAAACGCTCCTTCACGAGTCGGGGAATATCGCCGATCTCTTCGGCTACCGAGATTCCGGCTTCCCTCATGCGCCGGATCTTGTCCGCCGGCGAGTCGACCTTCTTCTCCACGACGGTGCCGGCGTGGCCGAAGCTCATCCCCGGCATCTCGTCCATGAAGCGACCCGCGACGAAAGCGACGATCGGCAGCCGGCTCCGATTCTCCTTCGCCCAGCGCGCGAGCTCCGCTTCCGCCGTGCCGCCCGGCTCGGAGTAGATCACGATCGCCTTGGTGTCCGGGTCCTTCTCGAAGAGCGGCATGAGCTCGGCGTAGGTGGACCCGATGATCGGGTCGCCGCCGATCGAGATCGCGGTGCTCTCGCCGAGGCCCGCCGCCGAGAGCGCGTTGCAGATCTCCGTCGTCATTCCTCCCGAGCGCGACATGACGCCGACGATGCCTGGCTTGAACGCCTTGCGGCAGTCGACCGCGGGACCGCCGAGGCTGCCGAACCGGCAAACGTCGGGCGTGATGACGCCGAGGCAGTTCGGTCCGATGACGCGGGCACCATGCAGGTCGGCGTACTCGATGATCTGCGACGCGTCTCGACGAGGAATCCCCTCGGTGATGATGACGATCTCCTTGATACCCGCGTCGATCGCCTCGAAGGCCGCGTCCGGGGCGAACGCGAGCGGCACGGTGATGACCGCTCCGTCTACCTTCCGCCGTGATGTGATCTCCCGAACCGTGTCGAAGACGGGGACGCCGTAGACTTCCCGGCCGCCCCTGCCAGGCGTCACGCCGCCGACGATCTTCGAGCCGTACTGCAGGCACTCGCGCGTGAAGTTGAGTGCCTCGCGGCCGGTGATGCCCTGCACGATGAACTCGAAGTCCTTGTGAACGATGACGCCCATGCGGATCCCTCAGCCCCGATCTTCTCGACCGCTCGTTTGGCCGCCTCGCTGATCGACACGGTGCGATCGCAGTACTCGACGCCGTACTTCTTCAGGATCTTCTGCGCGTCCGCTTCCCAGGCTCCGGGAACGCGGAAGATGGCGATCGTCGTGGCGGGGTCGCGACCCGACTCGATGACTCCCTTGATGACGCCGCGAGCGACGAGGTCCGCGCGCGTGTTCGACACCACGTTCGACATGACCGCGATCTTCTCGACGCCCGGCTTCGAGAGAATGAGCTTGCGTCAGGCGCTCGGCCTTCTTCACGCTCGGGTTGCCGCCGAGCGCGGCGTAGTTCGCCGGCCGGCCGCCGTGCTTGCGCACGGCGTCGGTGAGCGTGAGCGATCCGCCGCCGGCGCCGATCACCAGGCCGATGTTGCCGTCGAACTCGACCACCGGGCCCGCGACGCCGCGCGGATCCTCGGCGTCGATCTTCGCCGCCTCGATCTCGAACGGCGTCGGCTCGCGTACCGCGCGCGCGTCGTCCGCGCGAATGCCGAGCTCGTCGAGGATCGCCTTCTGCCGTCTGCGTCCTTCCACCTCCATGTCGAGGTAGCAGTCGACGGCGACGAACTTGCCGTCGTCGAGCTTCACGAGCGACGGGATGTCGGCCTGGGTGAGGTCGTACTTGAGAAAGAGCTGCGCGAGTCGCGAGACGATCGCCGTCACCGCCGTGAGATCGGCGCCCTTCAGGCCGAGCGCCTGCACGAGCTCCTTCGCGAGGTAGTCGGAGAAGGGCAGGAGCGCCGAGAAGTGGCGCCTGGCGACACGATCCGGATGCTTGCTCCGCGATCTCGTCGATGCTGCCGCCAGGTCGGCCGCGGCCATCACCGGCAGCTTGCGGGCGCCGTCGTAGGTGACTGCCAGCGAGTATTCCTTCGAGCCGGCGATTCTCTTCTCGACGAGAATGCCCTCTCGGCTTGCGTCGTCCGTCGTCGAGCTCGAGGAGCGCCTCAGCCGCTCGACGCGCCTCGGCGGAGCTCGCGGCGGATGTCACGCCGCCCTTCCGGGAGAGGGCGCGCGCGAGAGACCTGGGCTTTCAGGACGACGGGGAAGCCGATCGCGGAGGCTGCGCGCTCGACTTCCGCGGGCGTCTCGCGCCGACGCGCTCTCGCGGAATCGGGAATGCCGTGCTTCGCCAGGAGTCGTTTCGCCTCGAATTCGTAGAAGATGCATTTGCGCTCCTCTAGCGTTTATCCGAGACGAATTACAACACGCTTCGCCGCGCGCGTTCGAGGGTCCGCCGCGCGGCGGCGATCGCGGGCGCGTCGATCATCTTGCCGTCGAGCGTGAAGACGCCGCGGCCCTGCGCCCGAGCGCGCTCGGCGGCCTCCAAGATCCGCGCGGCATGATCCATCTCGTCGGCGGTCGGCGTGTAGACCTGGTTGACGATCTCGACCTGCCGTGGGTGGATGCAGAGCTTGCCCTCGAAGCCGAGCCGAAGACCGAGCTCGGCATCCTCACGAAAGGCCTTCTCGTCCCTGACCGCAAGGTGCACGCTGTCGATCGGGGCGACGGATGAGGCCTTGGCGGCGATCACGAGCATGCAGCGCGCGTGGTAGAGGATCCCGCGCGCGGCATCGGTTTCGCGCAGGCCCATCTCGAACGCGAAATCCGCGGGACCGAAACAGAGCGCCTCGAGTGTCGGCGTCGCGCCCGCGATCGCGAGGGCGTTGGCGATTCCAGCCGGGGTCTCCACGAGCGCAAGAATCGTCACGCCCTCGGGCAGCGTGCGGATCGGCTCGGGGCGTCTCGCATTTCGGAAGCATGATTCGCCGGCCGCCGGCGTCGATGACCGCTTCGAGGTCCGCCTCGAACTCGGCCGTCCCCGGAGCATTGACGCGGACGACGACCTCTCCATCGGCGAAGCGGCCGGTTCGCAGCGCGTCGGCGACGAGCCGGCGAGCCTCGGGCTTTTGCTCGGGCGCGACCGAGTCCTCGAGATCGAGCACCAGGGCATCCGCGCCCGCTTCGGCCGCGCGCTCGAGCTTGCGGGGCTCGGCGGCGGGAACGAAAAGCAGCGAGCGACGCGAGGGCCTCGGCTCGACGTTCTGGTTCGTCATGGTATTGTCCTCGCGCTCTCTAGACCCACGAGGAGTCAATCCATGCGCAGCGCGAAGGATTTCTTCAAGCCCCTGGCCATCGGCGCACCCGAGCCGCTTCGCGAGATCCCGTTCCGGCCGTCACGGATGATTCACTTCTTCGATCCGAGCAACCCCAAGATGGCTTCCAAGGTGCCGGAGCTCGCTCGGCAGTGTGACGTCCTGCTCGGCAACCTGGAGGACGCGATCGCCGCGGACAACAAGGTGGCGGCCCGCGAGGGCCTGGTGCGCATCGCCCGGGAAGTGAGCTTCGGCAAATGCCAACTCTGGACGCGCGTCAACAGCCTCGACTCGCCCTGGATGCTGGACGACACGCTCCGCCTCGTCACGGAGATCGGCGACAAGCTCGACGTGGTGATGATCCCCAAAGTCGAGGGCGCCGCGGACATTCACTACGTCGACCGCCTGCTCGCGCAGCTCGAGGCGAAGGCCCGCCTAAAGAAGCCACTGCTGTTGCACGCGATTCTGGAAACGCCGACCGGCGTCGCCAACGTGGAAGAAATTTGCGCGGCGAGCCCACGCATGCAGGGGCTGTCGCTCGGGCCCGCGGACCTCGCCGCATCGAGGCGCATGAAAACGACGAGGGTGGGCGGTGGGCATCCCGGGTACCTCGTGCGCGCCGATCCCGACCCCGACGACCCGGGTAGGCCCCGGCCGACCGCCCAGCAAGATCTCTGGCACTACACGATGGCGCGTATGGTGGATGCGTGTACGGCGAACGGCATCCTGCCGTACTACGGTCCCTTCGGTGACATCAAAGACACGGTGGCGTGCGAGGACCAGTTCCGCAACGCGTTCCTGATGGGTTGCGTCGGCGCCTGGAGCCTCCACCCGGTACAGATCGAGATCGCCAAGCGGGTCTTCAGCCCGCCAGCCGCGGAAGTGCTGTGGGCCAAGAAGGTCATCGCCGCGATGGGGGACGGAACGGGAGCCGTGATGCTCGACGGCAAGATGCAGGACGACGCGACGTTCAAGCAGTGCCGCGTCATGGTCGATCTGGCCAGGCGGCTCGCCGAACAGGATCCGGAGTTGGCGCGGGCCTACGAGTTCGACGAGGCATAGCCAGCTCGACTCGAGCGCCGTCGATCTTCATATCCGGAAATTTGCCAGCATCGGAACTCCGAGCGAACGGTTCTACACGTCTGGTCGCTACGTCAGAAAACCGCCGGGACAGGAGCGCGCTTTTCATGAATCCTCCTTGCTGGTAGAAGCTCTCGTTTCCAGGTTTCTGCCGCCCGAGGAAGTCGATGAAGGACCGATCGCACTCCGAAGCTGCCACGGTGATCTCGGCCCTCGAGCGTGTCGTCGACGCCGCCCTCGAGAACGCCCGCAAGCTGACCGATCGTGGCAAGGCGATCGACGATCATCAGGTGCACAGCGAGCGCGTGAGCTATCTCTCGACCGAGCTGCGCGCCGCGAAGGCGCTCGCCGACTACGCGGTGGCGGCAGCGGCAGACGGCGCCGACGACCCGATCGGCCGCGAGGCGGCGGGGATTTTCGCCGCCAACGCGGCGGCGCGCTGCCGCGCGCAGGTCTCGACGCACCTCGAAACCTTCGGGTTCAAGGAGGCATTTCTCGACGATACGCTCGATTCGGCCGAAGCGCGGGCGATCATTCGCGCCGCTGCGTCGGAGGAGCGCGTACGCGCGCTCGGCCGTCGCGTGATCGCCGCCGGGGGAGTCAATCAATGCTGGCTGCCCGGAGAATTGGAGCGTCTATCCCGGGAGTCGGTACGCAACTTCGCCAAGACCGAGGTCGAGCCGATCGCGCAGCGGATTCACCAGCATGATGAGCTCGTCCCCGATGGGCTAATCCAAAAGATGGCCTCGCTCGGCTATTTCGGGATGTCGGTGCCCGAGGAGTACGGCGGCGGCGGCATGGGCAACGTGGTGATGATCATCACCACCGAGGAGCTGTCCGCCGCCTCGCTCGCGGCGGCCGGGAGCCTCATCACGCGGCCGGAGATCCTCACCAAAGCGCTGCTGCAAGGCGGAACCCCGGAGCAAAAGAAGGCGTGGCTCCCGCGCATCGCCTCGGGAGAGCTCATGGTCGCGATTTCGGTCACCGAGCCAGACACCGGTTCCGACGTCGCCTCCGTGAAATGCCGCGCCGAGCCCGCGGAGGTCGGCGGACGAACGGGCTGGGTCATCAATGGCGCCAAGGCGTGGTGCACGTTCGCGGGTCGCGCCGACGTGATCGCCCTCCTCGCGCGCACCGATGCGAATACCGCGAGCGGCGCGCGCGGACTGTCGCTTTTCATCGTCGAAAAGGACTCTTTCAGCGGTCACGAGTTCGAGATGCGTCAGCCGGGCGGGGGAGCGATCCACGGCAAGGCCGACCGCACGCCCGGCTATCGAGGGATGCATTCGTATACGCTCGGCTTCGAGAACTATTTCGTACCGTCCGAGAACCTGATCGGCGCCGGGGCGGGGATGGGCAAGGGCTTCTACCTGCAGATGGCCGGTTTTGCGGCCGGGAGGCTGCAGACCGGCGGTCGGGCCACGGGGGTCGCGCAGGCGGCGCTCGAGAAGACCGCCACCTACGTGAGCGAGCGAAAGCAATTCGGCCGCGCGATCGGTGACTTCCAACTCACGCAGTGGAAGCTCGGGCAAATGGCGGTCGACATCGCCGCGGCGCGGCAGCTGACCTACGCGGCGGCGCGCATCATGGACGAATCGGAATCGGCGACGCTCGAGGCCGCGATGGCGAAGCTCTTCGCGTCTGACGTTGCCCAGCGCGTGACTCAGGAAGGACAACTCCTGCACGGAGGTTGGGGCTTCGCCGAAGAGTTCGCGATCTGCCGCTACGTCCTCGATTCGCTGGTGCTACCGATCTTCGAAGGCGTGAAGCCGATCCTCGAGCTCAAAGTGATTGCTCGAGGCTTGCTCAGCCGGTAACCTCCGCGTGGGCTACGAGGGTTGGAATTCGCGTTCTTCGCCGGACGTATGAGATACCAGACATCGTTGCCATCGCGCGTTTCGGTTGAGCGAAGACGCGCTGAGAAATGGACCCGAAGAAGCTAGCGGTACTGTTCGTGGATGTCTGTGGAAGCACGGCCTTTTTCGACCGTTACGGCGAAGTCGCGGGGCATGCGATGGTCGAGCGTTGCTTCAAGCTCATCGTGCCCGAGATCGAAAAGCTCCGCGGCCGCATCGTGAAGTACATGGGCGACGGCTTTCTCGCCGTGTTCGAAGGCGCGGCGGAAGCTGTCGAAGCGGCGGAGACGATGCACACCGCGCTCGAGGACGACAACACGACGCGTCCCGACGCCGCCCGGGTGCGCATCCATTCGGGAATAAGCGCCGGTCCGGTAGTCGTGCGCGACGACGGCGACGTCTTCGGCGACGCGGTCAACGTGGCGGCGCGCGTGCAGCAAGTCGCGGGCCCGGATCAGATCTACACGACGAAGGAAGTCGTGGACGATCTGCCACCCGCAACGCAGGCCAAGACTCGTCGCGTGGGGCGCTTCCCGCTGCGCGGAAAGGGAGACGAGGTCGATCTCTACGAGGTGATGTGGAAGCTCGAAGGCGCCACCGTGTTGTTCGCGCGGTCGGTGCTGCGTGAAGAAGCGCGACTGGCGGTATTCGTCCAGGGCACGGTAGCAGAGATGAGCGCCGCGCAAGCTCGGCTGACGGTGGGGCGGACTTCGTCGAACGATCTCGTCGTCGACGACGGAGCGGTATCGCGGGAGCACGCCGAGTTCGTCCGCAAGAAGGGCGCCATCTACCTCGTCGACCACTCGACGAACGGCACGTACGTGCGGCCGCAAATCGGCAAGGCGCGACACCTCCACCGAGAAGAGCTCATGCTCGACGGCAGCGGGGAGATCTCACTCGGTCGTCCCGACGGTCCGCCGGTCGAGTACAAGGTCTCGTGAGCTCTCGTCCGGCTTCGGATTCGGACTCCGCTGATCGACTGCTGGCTTCGAAAAGACATTCCTTTCGCGACATGCGCCACGCGTAGCTCGCTCCCGCAGGGGACTCCCTGTCAGCGAGTCCGCAGAAGAGCCGCGAGGCGCGCTTGCTCGCCGCGCAGGCTTGAGCTGACCTCGACCCGATACGGCGGGTCGGCGGGCTCCAGCCCGCGGCATCGCGCAGGAAGCTCGGCGATCTCCGTCCGTGCGCGTTCGCGCGCATTCTCGAGCGTCTCACGACTGCCCGGCAATCGGCGGCCGCCGCGCATCACCGGTAGCAAAAGGGGACGGCCCTCGCCCGGCTCACTCGCCGCGGTGATCAGGTCGCCCGCCGCCTCGCCATTTCGGAAGGTGCGGAACACTTGCTTCGGCCCGGGCAGGATCTGCTTGGCAGGGCTCAGCTTGGTCCGCCCGCGGCCGGCGTAGTCGACGAGCTTGTAGACCATGTCGAGCGCCGGGGCGTCCTCCGCCACGCCCATACGCGTGCCGACTCCGAATCCGTCGATCGGCGCCCCTTGGGAGACGAGCGCAGCGATCGAATGCTCGTCGAGACCGCCGCTCGCGAAAATCTTCACGCGCCGCAGACCGGCCTCGTCGAGCGCCGTTCGCGCCGCGGTCGCGAGTGACGCGAGGTCGCCCGAGTCGAGGCGTATCGCCGACACGCGGAAGCGTTCGCCGAGCTCGCGCGCCAGGTCTGCGACGCTGCGCACCGCGCGGAGCGTGTCGTAGGTGTCGACCAGCAGCACCGTGTCCGGGTAGAGCTCGACGAAGCGTCGAAATGCGGACGTCTCGTCGCTCGTGAGCCTGCACGTAGCTATGCGCCATCGTGCCCGCGACGGGGATGCCGTAGAGGGCTCCCGCGAGTACGTTGGACGTCGCGGAAACGCCGGCGATGAAGAGCGCCCGAGCCGACTTCAGGCCAGCGTCGGCTCCGTGCGTCCGACGCAGGCCGAAATCGACGATCGTCCGGCCGCCGGCCGCCCTCACGATGCGCGCGGCCTTCGAGGCGAGCACCGTCTGCAGATGAACCTGGTTCGTCACGAACGTCTCGACGAGCTGTGCCTGCGGCAGCGGCCCGACTACCTCGAGAATGGGCTCGCCGGCGAATACGACCGTGCCTTCCGGAACGGCGAAGACGTCTCCGGTGAACCGGAGGTGCCTCAGCCAGTCGAGGAAGCGCGTGGAGAACTGACCGAAGCGGGCGAGATGCGCCACGGCCTGTGCGTCGAACGAAAGAGTCTCGAGGAATCCGAGCACGTCGTCGAGACCGCAGGCGACGAGGAAGTTGCGGGTCGGAGGCGTCTCGCGCACGAAGAGGTCGAACGTCGCGCGCGCCTCCAGTCCTTCCTCGAAGTACGCCTGGAGCATCTTGAGCTGGTAGAGATCGGTGAGCAGAGGCGCATTCGAATCGTCCACCCAGGTCATTCGATCACCGCGCCGGCGGCGACGACCTCCGCGAGCGCGCGGTCGCCGTCTCCCGGGGCGACCTCGACCGCGCGCGTGCCTGCTCGAATCAGATGCACGTCGAAGCCTTCCCTCAACCCGTCGAGGACGGTGGCGCGCACGCAGTAGTCGAGCGCGAGCCCGCCAACGAAGAGCCGTCGCACGTCGTCTCGGCGCAATCGCTCGGCCAAGTCGGTCTCGTAGAAGTCGGAGTAGTTGTCGCGATCGAGGTCGGCGCCCTTGGTGATGACCGGTGCATCGGCAGGCAGCTCGAGCGCGGGATGAAACGCCGCGCCGGGGGTATGCTGCACGCAGTGAGGGGGCCAGGGGCCGCCGCGCTCGCGGAAGCTCACGTGGCCGCGGGGATGCCAGCAGCGCGAAGCGTAGACCGGGATGCCCGCCGCGACCGCCGCAGCGATCCACCGGTTGAGCACGGCTACGACACGGTCCCCCTCGGGGACTGCCAGGGAACCCCCGGGGCAGAAGTCGTTTTGGACGTCTACGATGAGGAGCGCATCGCCCGGTCGGAAGTTCGGTCCCATGGCGATTCCCCGAGAAGCCGCAGGCTACCGACTACAGGCGGCCGACAACGGCACACCGAGTCTCTAGGGAAGCTCTGCACAGGGTCACGCCCGAGCCGAAGTAAAGCGCAGCGGGCGAATCTTTCGGAAAGTGGCGCGAAGTTTCGAAGTCTTGCGAGCCGTGAGCGGGAGCGAAGGCGAGCTTCGAAACTTTGTGCCGCTTTCCGCGCCCGCGAGCCATTCGGCTCGGGCGTGACCTTGTGCAGAGCTTCTCTAGCGGAAGCCGGTCGCCGCAAACCGGTGGTCGCTTCACCCGTACCCCATCATCGACAGGAAATCCTGCACGCTGTCGAAGCGCATGAAGGGGTTTCGGCGCTTCTGCTCGCCGATCGTCGAGGAGGACGCGCTCGCGTAGTTGTGACCGGGATAGAGGCGCGTCGCGTCCGGTAGCTCGCCGAGCGTGTTCAGGCTCTCGTAGAGCTTCCTCGGATCGCTTCCCGGCAAGTCGACCCGGCCGCACGACCCGATGAAAAGCGTGTCCCCGGAGACGAGGGAGTCGCCGACGAGGAAGCATTGCGAGCCGGGCGTATGGCCCGGCGTGTGTATGAACTTCACGGGGAGCTGTCCGACGTTCACCACGTCGCCGCCCTCGACCGTGTGAAGGTCGGAAGCCGACAGGTCCGTCACGCGATTCACGTACGGCGCTTCGTGTTTGTGGATGTAGACCTTCGCCTTGACCCCCGCGGCGAGAAGCTCCGCGGCGCCGCGGACGCTCATCCCCATCATCCGGCCGCCGAGATGATCCGGATGGAAATGAGTCACGAAGAGGTGCGTGATCTCCATGTCGTCGCCGCCGCGCCTCGTCGAGAATCGTCTCGATTTCCCAAGCCGGATCGACGATTGCCAGCGAGCGGGTCGCCGGGTCCCCGACCAAGTAGACGAAGTTCTGCATCGGACCGAGCTCGAGCTGCTTGAAGAAGATCTTCGACATCTCCTCTCCCTCGGGCTCATTTCCCCTTCGCTCGCTTACGTGGGCAGACGCAAGCCCCGTTCCCACAGATACTCCGGCTCTCCATTCTCCTTGGCGATCCAACGCGCCAAGACGAACAGCAGATCGGAGAGGCGATTCAAGTAGCGCAGAACGAACGGGCCGACGGGCTCGGTGCGTGACAGGCGAAGGATCTCGACCTCCGCGCGGCGGCAGACCGTGCGCGCCTGGTGCAGGAACGCACCGGCCGTGCCACCGCCGGGAAGAATGAACGACTTCAGCGGCTCGAGGCTCTTCTGGCACTCGTCGATTGAGCGCTCGAGCTCGAGGACTTCGGCTTCCGAGACGCGCCACATGCCCTCGTACTCCACGCTCGGGCGGCGTGGCGAGCTCGCTGCCGAGGTCGAAGAGCTCGTTTTGCAGCCGCTTCAGGAGCTCGACCAGTCGCTTCGGCTCCCTTCGTCCCTTCTTTCGTCGTCAGCGCGCGGACGATGCCGAGCACGGAGTTGAGCTCGTCGATCGCGCCGTAGGCGACGATCCGCTGGGAGTCCTTGGCGACGCGGCTGCCCCCGACGAGCGCGGTCTCGCCCCGGTCTCCCGTCCGCGTGTAGACCTTGGTGATGCGGATCGCCATCAGCGCGGCTTCTTGAGGTCCTCGTATGCTCGCCCGGCTGGATTGCCGCTCTCGACCGGCAGGCCCGAGTCGCGCCATCCACGCGCCGCCGGCGAGCCGCCGAAGCCCCCGGCCACGTTCGACACGTCGCGAAAACCGAGCGAGCTCAGGATCTCTGCCGCATGTTGCGAGCGGACGCCCGACTGGCAACCGACGAGCACGCTCGCCTCTCGTGGCAGCGCCGCCTGAACGACGCGCGCGAAATCGGCGTTGGCGACGGGCCGGCGCGCGGCGTCGAAGAACATCACGGGAACGTTGTACGCACCCGCCGGATGACCACTCGCAAACTCTGCTTCGGTCCGCACGTCCAGATAGACCGCCTCCGGCCGGCGCCGCAGAATCTCCGCGGCTTGCTCCGGAGAGACCTGCGGAATCATCGTGCGTGCCTCCGGCCGCTTGGAAACCTGCTCGAGGATCGCCTTCAAGCGCTTGGGATCGATAGGCTTCTTGAAGATGACTTGATGGAGGCCCTCGAGGCGGGAGCGCTTAATCACGTGGTCCTTGTCGTAGTAGTACGCGGTCATCAACACGACGGGTGTATCCGGCCGTCGCTCCTTCAGCTCCATGAACAGATCGTAGCCGTCCATGTCTGGCATGACGACATCGGAAAGCACGACGTCGACTTTCTCCTCGGCCATCACACGGAGCGCGTCGATGCCGCCGTTGGCGGTGAAGACCGTGCACTGCTCCCCGCGCAGCACGTCTCGAAGCGAGTTGCAGACGCCGACATCGTCGTCGACCACGAGTACCCGCACTCCTTCGAGATGACTGGCTTCCTGAGCCCCGTTCGGGCGCCCCGCAAGGTCGGTCATCAGGCGGCCGGGGAGGTACTCGCGCGTACCGTACTCCGGATCGCCGGCAGCCTGCTGAATGCGACCGACGGTATCGCGGATCTTGTCGAGCTCGCGCTGGATGGCCTCGAGTCGCTCTCCTTCGACGACGAACTCCTCGTCGCTGCATTTCTGCGCGAGGAACTTGGCGACTAGCTCCAGTTGGTTGGTGATCGCCTCGAGCGGGTTGTTGACCTCGTGGGCGATCGATACGGCGATCTCGCCGAGCGTCGCCAGTCGCTGTCGCTTGCGAATCTCGCGCAAGTCCTTGGCGAATCCGATCGAACCGATCTCCGCGCCCGAGCTGTCCTTGATGATGGACCCAGAGATCGCCGCCGGAATCCGATTGCCGGATTTGTCGATCAAGATCGTCTCGAAGTTGTGCGTCTTGCCGGCGCTATCGCGGTCGGCACTGCGCATGGCGCTCATCAGGCGCTTCGCTTCGGCCAGGTCCCCGTAGATGAGCGTGACGTGCTTACCGAGGACCTCCTCCGACGAATATCCGAGAGTACGGCGCGCGCCATCGTTGTAGAAGACGATGCTGCCGCTGCGGTCGACCGCGATGATTATGTCGGTTGAGATCTCGGCGAGATGCTCGAGGTAGACTTTCTGAAGCGTGGCCATCGGCTACAGAGACGATCCGTGCTGTGGCTCAAACGGTGACGCTAGTCCACAGCGGGGCACAACTCAACAGCAGTTTAGGGGACGTTGCGGCATTGTTGGAATTGTTCGCTTTGAGCCCATGTACGCCCTTTTGAGAAGGGAACAATTCCAACAATGCCGCAACGTCCCCTAAACCGCCTCAACCACGAAGCGGCATGAGCGCGACCTTCTTCGCGTCCTTCACGGAAGCGAGCAGGTCCGAAACCGTCACCTGCAGAACGGGATGGATGAACTGGGGGGCCAGCTCGGAGAGCGGCAGCAGCACGAACCGGCGGTTGGCCAGCTCGGGATGGGGAACCTTGAGCGTACGCTTGCGCAACACCAGTGAACCGTAAAACAGGATGTCGAGATCGATGATCCGACTTCCCCAGCGCTTCCCCTTGACCCGCTTGCGGCCCATCGCGCTCTCGATTCCTTTGAGCTTCTTCAGCAAGTTTTCCGGCGTCAACGAGGTCTCGATCTCGATGGCGCCGTTCACGAACCAGGTCCTGGCATCGCCATGGGGCTCGCTCTCGTAGAGCGACGACTCTTTCAGAATACGGGTGTCGGGCTGCTTGCGGATGCGGTCGAGGGCGTCGAGGATGTTGGCGCGGCGGTCCCCGAGGTTGGATCCGAGTCCGATGAAGACGCCGGCGGGCATGGCCGCTAGAGGCTGAGCCTTTCGATCCGCTGCAGCGCCTCCGCCAGGCGATCCCCGTTCACGGTGAGGCTCAGACGGACGTAGCCCTCGCCGCTTGGCCCGAACCCTGTACCTGGTGTGATCACGACTCCCGTTTCTTCGAGCACTTTGGTCGCGAAGTCCGCCGAGCTGTACCCTTTCGGGCTCTCGACCCACACGTAAAACGTCGCTCGTGGGGTACGCGCGGAAAGGCCCACCTTTGCGAGCGCCTTCACAACTAGGTCGCGACGGCTTTGGTAGATTTGTCGTGCCTCCGCCACGCAGCGCTGGTCACCGGCCAGCGCTGCGATGCCCGCTTCCTGCACGGCCTGGAAGACCCCCGAGTCGACATTCGTCTTGACCTTGCCGAGACCATCGACGAGCTCCGAGTTGCCGACCGCAAAGCCGATTCGCCAGCCGGTCATGTTGTAGGTCTTCGACAACGAGTGGAATTCGATGGCGACCTCTCGTGCGCCTTCGAGCTCGAGCACGGAGATCGGCCGTTCGCCGTCGAAGTAGATCTCGGAGTAGGCGGCGTCGTGACAAAGAATCACGTCGTGGCGCGCGGCAAACTCGATCGCCTCGCGAAAGAACTCTCGCGTGGCGGTCGCCGAAGTCGGGTTGTTCGGATAGCAAAGCCACATGAGCTTCGCCGCCCGTGCGACGGTCTGCGGGATCGAGCCGAGATCGGGAAAGAAATCGTTCTCCTTCCGCAGCGGCATGCGGTAGGCGGTGCCGCCGCAGAAGCCGGTGCCGACCGCATAGACCGGGTAGCCGGGATCGGGGCAGAGGACGATGTCGCCGGGATCGACGAAGGCAATCGGCATGTGGGCGATGCCTTCCTTCGATCCGATGAGCGAGACGACTTCTCGGTCGGGATCGAGCCTGACGTCGAAGCGCGCCCGGTACCACTCGGCGACCGCTCGACGAAACGCGGGTAGCCCCTCGTAATCGGGATAGCGATGGTTGGCGGGATCGCTCGCCGCCTGGCGAAGGCGTTCCACGATGTGAGGTGGGGTAGGCAGGTCGGGGTCGCCGATGCCGAGGCTGATGATGTCGACGCCGCGGGCCTTCAGGGCATTCTTTTTCTTGTCGATCTCAGCGAACAGATACGGTGGAAGCTCTTGAATTCGCTGCGCTTTCTTGATTGTCAAAAGTCGCCTCTCAGGGTTGAGACAGTTCGGCAACCCCAATACACGGTCTCCTCTCCAGTTACAAACGTTGGATCAAATCCGTCGGCGACCGTCGACGGTGCGCTGATTTTCGACCTTCGGCCAGGAGCGTCCGCCGTCGGATCGCACCCGTTGGGTGCGATCAAAGGGGATGCAACATCCTTCCGAGTTCGCTTGCAGAAGCGGCGAGCGGACGCGTATAAGCGCGCGCCTGAATTCCGCGCGGGGGATCGTGTGAGGCCGAGCTACGTGCTTGCGATCGACCAGGGGACCACCGGCAGCACGGTCCTCGTCTACGACCGGCGTGGTCGGATCGTCAGCCGCGCGTATTCCGAGTTTCGCCAATTCTACCCGAATCCCGGTTGGGTCGAGCACGACCCCGAAGAGATATGGCAGGTCACGTTCGCGGTCATGAGGAAGGCCCTGCGCAGCGGGCAGATCTCCCCTCGGAAGATCGCGTCGATCGGCATCGCCAACCAGCGCGAGACGACTCTCGTATGGAGTCGCCGGACCGGCAAGCCAGTTGCGCGCGCGATCGTCTGGCAAGATCGTCGGACGGCGCCGCTCTGCGCGGACCTCAAGGGCCGCGGGTTGATCGAGACGTTTCGCCACAAGACGGGCCTGGTGATCGACCCGTATTTTTCCGCGAGCAAGATCCGTTGGCTTCTCGACAACGTGAAGGGAGCGCAAGCCCGAGCGGAAGAGGGGGAGCTCTGCTTCGGGACGATCGATTCCTGGCTCGTCTGGAAGCTCTCGGGCGCAAAGGTGCATGCGACGGACTACACGAACGCCTCGCGGACGCTTCTCTTCAACATCCACGAGATGCGCTGGGACGACGATCTGCTCGGCATCTTCCGCGTGCCACAAGCAATGCTTCCCCGCGTGGTCTACTCCTCGGGAGTGCTCGGCGAGACCGACCCGAAGCTTCTCGGCGGCCACGCCGTGCCGATCGCCGGCATCGCGGGAGACCAACAAGCGGCGCTCTTTGGTCAGGGCTGTTTCCAACCCGGAATGGTGAAGAACACGTATGGCACGGGATGCTTCCTGCTGATGCCGACGGGCTCGAAGGCCGTAGCATCTACACGTGGGCTGCTCACGACTCTTGGCTGCGGAGCGGAAGGCCAGCCCGTCTATGCGCTCGAGGGCGCGATCTTCATCGCCGGCGCGGCCGTGCAATGGCTGCGTGACGGGCTCGGGTGGATCAAGACCCCGGCCGAGACCGAGTCGATCGCACGTAAGACTCCGGACACGCTCGGTGTCTACGTCGTGCCCGCGTTCGTGGGCCTCGGAGCGCCGTACTGGGATCCCGACGCTCGGGGCGCGATCGTCGGCATCACGCGCGGCGTGAAGCGCGAGCACATCATCCGCGCCACCCTGGAGTCGATCGCGTACCAGACCCGTGACGTGGTCGACACGATGGTGGCGGAGTCGGAGAAGCCGCTGAAGACCCTCCGCGCCGATGGCGGCGCCAGCCAGAACGACTTCCTGATGCAGTTCCAGGCGGATCTGCTCGACGCCGCGGTCGATCGACCGAAGATCGTCGAGACGACGGCGACCGGGGCCGCTTTCCTGGCTGGCCTCGGCGTCGGCTTCTGGAAATCGACGTCGGAACTCGAGCGGGTGCGCAAGGTGGATCGGATCTTCCGCCCGCGCGGGAAGCGCGATGAGCGCGAGCGTCGCTATGCGGGATGGAGGCGAGCCGTGGCGATGGTGCGGACGCAGTAGGCTTCAGAGCCGTCAGGCTTCCGGCTTCAGCGAGGAATCGACGAACCCTGTTGCTGAAAGCCTGAAGCCCCGAAGCCCGAAGCTGGTTCATGATCCACAAAGACGGCGACTTCGCTGGCCATGGCGGTTTGCGGCTCTACTGGCAAGCCTGGCTTCCGGAAGGCGAGGTGCGCGCGGTCCTTCTCGTCGCCCACGGCTATGCGGAACACAGCGGCCGTTACGGGAATCTGGTGGAGGCGATGGTTCCGCGGGGCTTCGCAATCTACGCGCTCGACCACCGTGGGCATGGCCGCTCGGAGGGCCCGCGCGGTCATGTCGGCCGGTTTGCGGAATACATCGCCGATCTCCACGCACTCCGCGTGCGGGCGGAGGAAGGGCAGCGGGGAAAGCCGCTCGTCGTGCTCGGCCATAGCATGGGTGGTTTGATCGCCATCCGCTATCTCCTGAGCCACGCCTCGGGTGTGGCCGGAGCCGTCCTTTCCTCGCCTGCGCTCAGGATCCTGAACGAGCCCCCCCGGGCCTTGCGGTGGGTCGCGCGAATTCTTTCCTGGATCGCTCCGCGGACCTCGTTTCAAAGCAACGTCGAGCCCGAGTTTCTCAGTCGAGACCCTGCCGTCGGACGCGCCTACGCAGACGATCCGCTCGTGCATCGGCGCGCCAGCGTTCGCTTCTTCACGGAATTCAAGTGGGCGATCCGCAACGTGGACGAGCGCGCCGCGGAGTTTGTCCTGCCGATCCTCGTTCTCCAGGCCGGCGACGATCGGCTTGTCGACGCGCGGGCGACGGAGTCCTTCGTGCAGAAGCTCGGCAGCGAGAGGAAGGAGCTCAAGCTGTACGCCGGGTTCTTCCACGAGATCTTCAACGAGCCTGAGAAGGACCGCGTCTTTGCCGATCTCGAGCGCTGGCTCGGTACGATGTCAGATTCCCTTTGATCGCGCCCATCGGGCGCGATCCGTGACCCGCGCTCCTGGCTCGAAGCCCGGGTCGCAGCGATCGGGTGAATTGCTTCATCGAGTGGCCGATGCTATAAACGGCGATTCTATCGAGACGGCGTCATGAAAGAAGGAATTCATCCCGCGTACCAGAAGTGCACGATCGTGTGCGCCTGCGGCTTTAGGATCGAGACCCGCTCCACGCGCCCCGAAATCCATGTCGAGATTTGCTCCAACTGCCACCCGCTGTACACCGGCAAGCAGAAGATCATCGACACCGCCGGTCGTGTCGAGCGCTTCAAGCGACGATACGGCATCAAGGCCTAGTCCTCTCCCTCCCGATCCGTATCCCCTCCGTCTTCGCCGGGGCTCGCCTCCACGAAGTAAAGAGCAGTCCTGCGAGTCTCGCGAAAGACGCGGCTGGCTGCGGTCGATCCGTACTCGGGTCGACCGCAGCCAGCCGCAACCGCGCGGAGCGCGGAAGGCAATAGCCCTGCGGCCTTGTCTATTGCTTCCGCGCTCCGCGCGGTGGCTGGAGGTTCCGGTCGGGCCGAGTACGTCCCGACCGGAACCTCCAGCGCTTCCAGAAATTCGCAGCGATCTTACGAAAACTGAGGCGTTACCCGGTCCCCGCTTTTCGGCTTTCGGGTTTCCGAGTAAAAGGCCTGCGGACTGCTCTGCGGCGAAGGGGAAGGTGAAGGCATAGGAGCCTGGGATGTTTGAGCGGTTGGAAACCCTCGCCAAGCACTACGACGACCTCGAGAGCCTGCTCTCCCAACAAGAGACCGCCAAGAACCCTCGCGAGTTCGCGCGGCTTGCGAAGGAACGCTCGGGGCTCGAGGAGATGGTCACACGGTTTCGGGAGTGGAAGCGCCTGCAACGAGAGGTCGCGGAGGCCGAGGCGCTCGCCGAGGACGTGGATCCGGAGCTTCGCGAGCTCGGCCGCTCGGAGCTCGACCTGCTCCGCGAGCGGGCCCACGCGGTCGAGGAGGAGCTCAAGCGGTTGATGCTGCCGCGGGACCCGCGAGACGAGCGCAACGTTCTCCTCGAGATCCGCGCCGGTACGGGCGGCGAGGAAGCGAGCCTCTTCGCCGCCGATCTCTTCCGGATGTACGCGCGGTATGCCGAGCGGCGGGGCTGGAAGGTCGAGACGATGAGCTCGAATGCGACGGGCCTCGGTGGCTTCAAGGAGATCATCGCGCTCATCGAGGGCAGAGGCGCCTTCAGCCGCTTGAAGTTCGAAAGCGGCGTCCACCGCGTGCAGCGCGTGCCGGTGACCGAGGCATCAGGCCGGATTCACACCTCCGCGGTGACCGTAGCGGTGCTCCCCGAGGCCGAGGAGGTGGAAGTCGATCTCGTGGACAAGGATCTGCGCATCGACGTCATGCGCGCCTCGGGTCCCGGCGGACAGAGCGTCAACACGACGGACTCGGCGGTGCGCGTCACGCACATCCCGTCCGGGATCGTCGTGCATTGCCGCGATGAGAAGTCGCAGCACAAGAACAAAGCCAAGGCGCTGAAGATCCTGCGCGCGCGCCTGCTCGAGCACGCCGAAGAAGCGCAGCGCTCGGAGATTGCCGCTGCGCGGAAGGGGATGGTCGGCAGCGGCGATCGCTCGGAGCGCATTCGTACCTACAACTTCCCGCAGGGCCGCGTCAGCGATCACCGCATCAACCTGACGATCTACACGCTCGACCGGTTTCTCGACGGCGAGCTCGATCCCGTCATCGATGCGCTCGTCACGACGAGCCAAGCCGAAGCGTTGAAGGCCGAAGGAGCCGCCACGTGAGCACGAAGAGCGTGCGTCGCGGATCGCTCCCGTCGGTCGCGATCAAAGGGGATGCGGCATCCTACCTAGTTAGCCTCGGGAGCGCGCTCGAGCGCGCGAGCCGCTTTCTCGCCGAGCGCGGTGTCGACAATCCGCGCCTCGATGCGGAGCTGCTGCTCGCCGACGTGCTCGCCGTCGAGCGCAGTCGGCTCTACGTGGAGCTCGGTCGCGCGCTCGGCGCTGCCGAACGGGCCGGCTTCGACGAGCGGATCCGGCGGCGCGGCGGGCGCGAACCGCTGCAGCGAATTCGTGGCAGCCAGGAATTCTTCTCGCGCGAGTTCGAGCTCGACGCGTCGGTGCTGATTCCACGGCCGGAAACCGAGGCGCTGGTCGAGGCGGCGCTCGCGCGGGTGCGCGGGATCGATGCGCCGAGGATCCTCGACGTCGGCACTGGATCGGGAGCGATCGCCATCACGCTCGCACTCGAGCTCCCGAAGGCGCGCGTGTCCGCGACCGACGTGTCGCCGGGGGCGATCGTCGCCGCCCGCGCCAATGCGCGGCGACTCGCCGCGGCCGTCGAGTTTCGCCGCGGCGATCTCGTGGCCCCCTTCGCCGGCGAGAGATTCGACCTGATCGTGTCGAATCCGCCGTACGTGCCGAGTGGGGAGATCGCCGCGCTCGCGCCCGAGGTGCGCGATCACGAGCCACGCGTGGCCCTCGACGGGGGCGCCGACGGCCTCGAGGTCTACCGCGGGCTCGCCGGTTCGGTCTGCGAGGTGCTCGAGGAAGGCGGCGGGATCGTCGTGGAGATCGGATTCGGACAACGCGAAGGGGTCGAGGCGCTGTTCGCTGCGGCGGGCTACCGCGTTTCGCGGACCGACCGAGACCTGGCGGGCATCGAGCGGGTTCTGACGATCGAACGGGAGCGTTACGCGCGTGGATAAGATCCTCGTGCGCGGGGGTAGGCGGTTGCGGGGCGAGGTCGCGGTCAGCGGCTCGAAGAACGCAGCCCTGCCGCTCTTGTTCGCGACCCTTCTCACGCGCGAGCCCTGCCGGTTCCGTAACGTACCGGCGCTGGCCGACATCCGCACGACGGTGCGGTTGCTCCAGGATCTCGGCGTCGAGCTTGGCGAAGACGCGGGTTCGCCTCTCGCGCTTCGGGCGCGTGAGCTCGCGAGCCACGAAGCCCCCTACGAGCTGGTCAAGACCATGCGCGCGTCGTTTCTCGCGCTCGGCCCGTTGCTCGCGCGCGAGGGGCACGCGCGGGTCTCCACGCCGGGCGGTTGCGCGATCGGCGTGCGTCCGGTGAACCTCCATCTCGCGGGACTCGAGAAGATGGGCGCGCGCCTCGAGATCGTCCACGGCTACGTCGAGGCCGAAGCGCCGCTCGGGCCGTGCGGCCGCCGACTCCACGGGGCACAAATCGCGCTCGAGGTCGCCTCGGTCGGCGCCACCGAGAACCTGATGATGGCGGCCGCGCTCGCCGAGGGAACGACGGAGATCGCGAACGCGGCAAGGGAACCCGAGATCGAGGATCTTGCCGTGGCGCTCGGCAAGATGGGCGCTCGAATCGACGGTGCCGGCTCGTCGATCGTCCGCATCGAGGGCGCCACCGAGCTTCATGGCATCGAACACGAGGTGATCGGCGATCGGATCGAGGCGGGGACCTTCCTGATCGCCGGCGCGATCACCGGCGGGGATTGCTTCGTGCGGGGTGCACGGGCCGAGCACCTCGACGCCTTGCTGTTGAAGCTCGAGGAGGCCGGAGCGACGATCGAGCGCAGGCAGGAAGGCGTACGCGTGCTCGGGATGGGTCGGCCGCGCAGCGTCAGCTTGAAGACGGCTCCGTTTCCTGGCTTTGCCACCGACCTCCAGGCCCAAATGATGGCGCTGATGACGATCGCGGAAGGGACGGCCGTCGTCACCGAGACGATCTTCGAGAACCGCTTCATGCACGCTCTCGAGCTCATTCGGTTGGGGGCCGACATCACGCTCGAGGGAAACAACGCCGTCGTTCGCGGCGTCGAGCGGCTCTCGGGCGCTCCGGTCATGGCGACCGATCTCCGCGCGAGCGTGTCGCTCATCTTGGCAGGACTGGCGGCCGACAATACGACCGAGATTCGTCGGGTCTATCACCTCGACCGAGGCTACGAGCGGATCGAGTCCAAGCTTTCGGCTCTCGGCGCCGAGATCCGGCGCGAGAAGGAGGCTCCCGGGTGAGGCGCCCGATCCAGATCTACTGCGTAGGAGAGGGCGCGTTCGAGGAGCGCCTGCGGGCGATCGCCGAGCGAGCAAGTGCCAACGACGCCGACGTCGAGGCCGCGGTGCGCGAAATCCTCGAGGAGGTCCGAACGGGCGGAGACCGCGCTCTCATCGCGGCCACTCGGCGGTTCGATCGCGAGGACGTGAGCGATGGCTTGGAAATCTCACGCGACGAGCTCGAAGCCGCCGAGGCGGCGCTCGATCCCGGCGCCCGGCGCGCGCTGCGGCTCGCCGCACGACGGATCCGGGAGTTCCATCGCCGCCAGATCCAGAAGAGCTGGCGGTATCGAGATCCGATCGGGCTGGTGCTAGGTCAGAAGGTCGAGCCCCTCGAGCGCGTCGGTGTATACGTCCCCGGCGGGCGAGCCTCCTATCCCTCGTCGGTCTTGATGAACGTGATCCCCGCCAAAGTTGCGGGCGTTCGCGAAGTAATCGCGATGTCGCCTCCCTCGCCGATGGTAGGGAGCTATCCCGCGGTGCTGGCGGCGGCGTCGATCGCGGGCGTCGATCGGTTCTTCCGCGTCGGTGGTGCGCAGGCCGTCGCCGCGCTCGCGTACGGGACCGAATCGGTCCCGTCCGTCGACAAGATCGTCGGCCCGGGCAACGTGTACGTGCAGACCGCCAAGCGGCTGGTCTTCGGTCGCGTCGGTATCGACAATTTCGCCGCCGCGAGCGAGGTGCTGGTCGTTGCGGACCGTTCGGCGAACCCCCAATGGGTAGCGGCCGACTTGCTCTCGCAAGCCGAGCACGACGAGCTGGCCTCGGCGGTCTGCGTCACGAACAGCGCGAAGCTCGCCGAATCGGTCGCCGCCGAGGTCGAACGGCAGCTCGCCGCGCTACCTCGCCGGGAGACGGCTGAAAAGGCGCTCGAGCGATTCGGAGGAATCTTCGTCGTCGAAGGCTTACGGCAGGCGATCGAGATCGCCAACCGGATCGCTCCCGAGCATCTCGAGCTGGCGATCGAGCGTCCCGAAAAGTGGCTCGCGCACGTGCGCCACGCAGGGGCGGTTTTCCTCGGCGCGCAAGCCCCCGAGCCGCTCGGCGACTACGTGGCGGGACCGAACCACGTGCTGCCGACGGGCGCGACCGCGCGCTTCGGCTCGCCTCTCGGGGTCTATGATTTCATCAAACGGATGAGCATCATCGGCGGCACGAAACGGGCGCTCCGCCGTCTCGGCCCGACGGTCGTCCGGCTGGCCGAGCTCGAAGGGCTCGAGGCGCACGCTCGAGCGGTCAAGGTGCGGCTTCGCAGCGGAAGGCGGAGGAGGTCATGAAAATGGCGCGACCACGGAAGCCGAGAACGGCTGGAGGCAAGGATGCGGGAGCGCGACGACGCGCTCGAACGGCCGAGGTGCATCGCAAGACCAAGGAGACCGACATCTCGGTGAAGGTCGCTCTCGACGGAGCCGGGTCCTACGAAGTCCAAACCGGCGTCCCGTTCCTGAATCACATGCTCGAGCTTTTCGCCCGGCACGGCTTCTTCGATCTTTCGGTGAACGGGCGCGGCGATCTCGAGGTCGATGCCCATCATACGGTCGAAGACGTCGGGCTGACCCTCGGTGAGGCATTGCGCAACGCGCTCGGCGACAAGCAGGGGATCCGCCGCTTCGGGGAGGCCACGGTGCCGCTCGACGAGGCGCTCGTTTCGGTCGTCGTCGATCTCAGCGGCCGGCCGTTTCTCGCCTACAACGTCAAGCTCGAGAAGGAGCGGGTTGGCACGTTCGATGTCGAGCTCATCCACGACTTCTTGCTGGCGCTGACGAACCAGGTCGGCATGAACCTCCACGTCAATATGATCTCGGGTCGAAACCCGCACCACATCGTCGAGGCCTCGTTCAAGGGCCTGGCGCGCGCACTGTCGCAGGCAGCGTCGTACGACTCGCGTGTGAAAGGGGTGCTTTCGACGAAAGGGGTTCTGTGAACGCACGGCTCGCCACGCAATCGATTTCCGACTACCCGCTGCCGGTAAGGCATCGTGCAGTCTTTTCCGGAAGCCGTTTTGTCCCATGATCGCGATCATCGACTACGGCATGGGGAATCTGCGCAGCGTCGAGAAGGGCGTGGCGCGCGCCGGCTACCCGACGCTCGTCACGAGCGAACCGGCGAAGATCCTCTCCGCGGACGGCGTCGTGCTGCCCGGCGTCGGTGCCTTCGGGGCGTGCATGGAGAATCTGGCATCCCGAGGTCTCGTGGAGACGATCCACACCGCGGTCGAATCCGGAAGGCCCTTTCTCGGCATCTGCCTCGGCCTCCAATTGCTCTTCGAGCAGAGCGAGGAGTTCGGTCCGATCCCTGGTCTCGGTATCCTGCCCGGACGAGTCGTCCGCTTCGGCGGGCGCGAGCTCGACGGGCTCAAGATTCCGCAGATGGGCTGGAACCGACTCCGCATCCAGCGGCCGGTCGCCGAGCTCGGTGGCATCGAAGACGGCGCCTACGTGTACTTCGTGCACTCCTACTACGTCGTGCCGGCAGATCCCGCGCTGAGCGCCGCGTCGACCGAATACGGCGTCGAGTTCACGGCCGCGGTCGCGTGGAAGAACGTCTTCGCCTGCCAATTCCACCCGGAGAAGAGCCAGGCAATCGGTTTGCGCATTCTCGAGAACTTCGTCGCCCGGGTTCGTGCGAGCGCGGCATCATGCTCGTGATACCGGCGATCGATCTCAAGGACGGCAAGTGCGTGCGGCTTTTTCAGGGCGAGCTCTCGCAAGCGACGGTGTATGGGGACGACCCCGTTGCGATGGCCGAGCGGTGGCAAGACGAAGGAGCAGAGTGGCTTCACGTCGTGGACCTCGACGGCGCGGTCTCGGGAGCCCCGACGCATCTCGGGTTGCTTCGCGCCATCGTTGCAAAGCTCTCGATCCCGATCGAGTTCGGAGGCGGCATCCGCACGCTCGCAGCGGCGCACGCGGCGTTCTCGGCGGGAGCATCGCGCCTGATTGTCGGAACCGTGGCTCTCGAGGCCCCCGACCTTCTCGAGGAGATCTCGCGTGACTTTCCCGGCCGAGTCTACGTCGCGCTCGACGCGCGCGACGGAAAAGTCGCGATACGAGGTTGGAGGGAGACCAGCGGCATCGCCGCCGCCGAGGCGGCTCGCGCCTGCGGGCCCCGAGGCGCCGCCGGCTTCATCTTCACCGACGTTTCGCGCGACGGGACCGAGCGCGGCGTAAACGTGCAGGCGACCGTGGCGCTCGCCGAGGCGGCTGGCAGGCCGGTGATCGCATCGGGCGGGGTCGCTTCGCTCGATGACGTCCGCGCGGTTCGCGCCGTAGAGGATTGCGGGATAGCGGGCGTGATCGTCGGCAAAGCGCTCTACACGGGCGCCTTGCGCCTCGCCGACGCCCTCGCCGCGGCGAAGTGACGGTGCTCGCCAAGCGAATCATCCCCTGTCTCGACGTCAAGGACGGGCGCGTCGTCAAGGGCGTAAACTTCGTCGGCCTGCGTGACGCCGGGGATCCGGTCGAGGTGGCGGCACGCTACGACGAAGAGGGCGCGGACGAGCTGGCGTTTCTCGACATCACCGCTTCGCACGAGAAGCGACCGATCCTTCTCGAGGTGGTCCGTCGCACCGCGGAGACGGTGTTCATGCCGCTCACCGTCGGTGGCGGCGTCCGCGAGCTCGCCGATATCCGGGCGTTGCTGAACGCCGGAGCGGACAAGGTCTCGATCAACACCGCTGCGGTCGCGACGCCCGAATTCGTTCGCGAAGCGGCCGAGCGGTTTGGCACGCAATGCATCGTCGTCGCCATCGACGCCAAGCGCGCCGGGGATCGCTGGGAGGTTTTCACTCATGGGGGACGCAATCCGACGGGCCTCGAAGCGGTCGAATGGGCGCGGCGGATGGAAGGCTATGGAGCGGGAGAGATCCTCCTCACCAGCATGGATCGTGACGGGACGAAGCGTGGCTACGATCTCGCGCTCACCCGCGCGATCGCCCGGGCGGTACGCGTGCCGGTGATCGCCTCCGGCGGGGCCGGCGGCCTGTCCCACCTCTACGAGGGCCTCGCCGCAGGCGCAGACGCCGTGCTGGCGGCGTCGATCTTCCACTACCGGGAGTTCACCATACGCGAGGCAAAGGAATACCTGGCGGCGCGCGGCGTAGCGGTGCGTCCGAGCTGACTCGGATCCTTCACCGCGTTTCACGCGACGTCGGGTGAGGGTGATTCGCTCAAGAGCCGAGCCGCTCGCGGATCGCGTCGAGCAGCGCGGTCATGTTCGGCTCGATCGCTTCGCGCACGGCATCCTGGGCGGCGCTGACGATCTTCTCGAGGTTCTCCTTCGGGATGTCGGCGGAGTGCGCGCGAAACGAGATCTCGGCTTCGATCCGCACGCGCGTCCAGTCGCTCGCCGGCTCGTAGAACGTCTTGGCCCGCGACTCGTAGCCGTAGCCGCGAATCGTCGATTCGACGCAGTACTTCCGATCGTTCCAGACCGCGTCTTCGTCCCAGACGAATGCCGCCGCCGGCAGCAGCCTCCCGAGCAGCGCGGGGGGGCGGATTCGCCAACGGCTTCGGACGCTGGTCTTGCCTCTTACCGCCGGCTCCCGCGACAGGATCTCGACCGACTGGATGCCGGGCAGGTGGGGTAGCAGCTCGGCGATGCGATCGCGGACCAACGGATAGACCTCGTCGGCGGAATGCAGCAAGAATTCTTCCCGCTCGATCTTCATCCTCGCCGCCAATCACGTCGCGACCGACGCGTCAACGGCGAAGCGAAATACTTGGATCTATGAAGCACGACTCAGCGGAGGTCTTCTTCGCGAAGCCCGTATCGAAAGAGGATGAACTTCTTCTGCGTTGGATCCCGACGAATCTCCTCCCGAGCGCGCCGTATGGCCTCTTGACGCTGCGAATTGTCGTCGCGCCACTGCGCAGCGGGAGGGGCGACGATCGACTCTTGCGGAACTGGGGGAGCGGGCACTTCGGCAAGCGCCGGATCCGCCCCGGCTCGCACCAGCAGCCCGGCACCGATCGCCCAGAGACCCCATCGCCCCGTTCCGGCAATCATCCGGTGCCACCTCACGTACAGGGTAGGACCGTCAGCGTCATCGGACAGGCGCCGCAACCTCCCGCAAAAACGCCCCGATTTGCCGCCCCAGAAGATCGGGTCGATCGATCGGTAGATGGTGATGGCACCCGGGGAGCTCGACGAATCGCCCATCGCGACACGCGGCCGCGAGCTTGGCGATCCGCGCTCGGCTGACCACGGGGCTCCGCTCGCCGCGCACGAACAGCACGGGGCACTCGAGATCGGGGAGGCGCTCTTCGAGGTCGAAGGACTCGTGACCCGCGAACGACGCGCGATCGAACTTCGTCGTCCAGCGGCCGCCGTCGTATTTGAACCCGTGGCGCGCGACGTGCGCGAGGACTTCCGCGGTTGCGATCGTCTCCTTCGGGAGCGGACGAAACCTCTCGATCGCGTCTTCGATACGATCGTATTCCGCAGGCGCCAGCATGCCGAGCAGCTTCATGTAGCGCGATCCCGAGGATCCGAACGATGCTCGTCCATCGACCACGACGAGCGCCGAGAGGCTGCGCGAATTCTCGACCGCATAGCGCAAGGCGACGAACGAGCCGAGCGAGTGTCCGACCAGCGCCGGGCGCTCGAGCCCGAACGCGCGGATCAGGTGCGCGACGTCGGCCGCGTAGTCGGCGATCTGGTAGGCGCCGGTCGCCGCCCAGTCGCTGTCGCCGTGGCCTCGCAGGTCGAGCGCGTAGGCGTGGAGCCCGCCGCCGAGGTGCGGAACGACGAAGTCCCACCAACGCGCGTGCGCCGATCCGCCGTGGAGCAACACCACCGGCAGCCCGTTTCCACCGTGATCGAGGACGTGAAGCCGAATCCCTTGGCTCGTGAACTGGCGGTCGACCAATCGCGGCTACCGAGGTCCCCGCGCGCTGGAGCGGAGCGGAACGTAGTGCTGCACACCCTTCTTCACGGTCTGAATCTCCCTGAGGAGGGAATCGAAGTCGGCGGAGCGCTCGACGAAGTCGATTTCGGAGCTCTGCACGACGAGCAACGGGCTGTCGGAGTAATGGTAGAAAAACTGTCGATACGCCTCGGCGACGCGCTCCAGGTAGGCGGGGGCGATCCGGCGCTCGTAGTCGCGGTCGCGCCGCCGCATGCGGCGGGCCAGTACCTCGCCACGCGCCTCCAGATAGACGACGAGGTCGGGCCGGAGCGTGCGCGCGTCGAGCAAGCGGTAGATCTGCTGGTAGAGCGCGTATTCATCGCTGTCTAGATTCAGCCGCGCGAAGATTTGGTCTTTGGCGAAGAAGTAGTCGGCCACGATCGCCTGCTCGAAGAGGTCGCGTTGTGCGAGCTCGAATTGCTGGCGGTAGCGGGCAAGCAGAAAGAAGATTTGCGTGGCGAACGCGTATTTCTCGGGGCTCTCGTAGAACTTCCGTAGAAACGGGTTCTCTTCACCCTCCTCGAGGACGAGGCGCGCGCCGAGAGCCTCGGCGAGCCGCTCGGCGAAGCTCGTCTTGCCGACCGCGATCGGCCCCTCCACCACGATGTAGCGTCCCGCCATCCCGCTCCTCGAAGCCCGTCAGCTATCACAGGAGCGACGTCGGCGGCGAGAGTCCTCGCCGCCTCGTCGCCCTCGTTCTTTTTGCGATGCCTCAGTCTTTGCATGAAGGCTGCGAATTCCGAGAAGCGCTGGAGATTCCGATCGGGACGTACCCGGCCCGATCGGAATCTCCAGCACCGCGCGAAGCGCGGAACGCAACGATCCTCGGCGCTGGTCTATTGTTTCCGCGCTCCGCGCGTTCGGTCCGTTGTGATCGACCCGAGTACGGGCCGATCACAACGGACCGCGCTCTCCGTCTCCTCGAAGCGTCATGCGAAGACTGACGCGTCCCGCCCTTTTCGCGATTTTGTCTTGCTTTTTCCCAGGCCCTTGCCCTTGATGGATGCTTGGGGCGCGCGCGCGTACGCCAGCCCCCGGAGGATACCGTGGCCGATAAGACGCGGGTGCGACCGGGACAGTTGTTGATGGTGGGGCTTCCCGGGCCAACGCTCGACCGCGCGACGCGCTCTTTTCTGAAGAGCCACGCGGTGGGCGGCGTGATTCTCTTCCGCCGCAACATCGTCGACGTGCGCACGCTGGTCGCGCTCACGTCCGAGCTTCATTCGATCGCCACGGATCGGCCGATTCTCGTCGCCATCGACCACGAGGGCGGGCGCGTCGTGCGGCTGGATGAGCCCTTCACGCAATTCCCGTCGGCCGCCGTCGTCGGCAAGGCGGGCTCTCCGCACCTCGCGTACCGGCAGGGGATCGCGATGGGCGAGGAGTTGCGCAGTGTCGGCATCGACATCGACTTCGCGCCGGTCCTCGACGTTGCGTCGAATCCGAAGAACCCGGTAATCGGGGAACGTTCGTTCGGATCGCATCCGCGCACCGTGTCCCGGCTCGGCATTTCCGTCGCGCACGGGTTGCAGCGAACGGGTGTCGTCCCCTGCGGCAAGCACTTCCCCGGTCACGGAGACACGGCGGTCGATTCCCACGTGGACTTGCCGGTCGTTCGTCGCAGCCTGGGGGACATCGAACGCACGGAGCTGTTGCCGTTCCGACGAGCGATCCAAAGCGGTATCGATGCGCTGATGACGGCCCACGTGGTGTTCACCGCCCTCGATGCCGAGCGGCCCGCGACGCTTTCGCGACGCGTCTTGAGCGAACTCTTGCGCGAGCGCCTGCGGTTTCGTGGCGTGGTGTTTTCGGACGATCTCGAGATGAAGGCGATCTCCGACCGGTTCGATCCTGCGGACGCAGCCATCCTCGCCCTCGAGGCGGGTGTCGATTGGCTCCTCGTTTGCGAGAAGCTCGACTACGCGGAGCAGATCGTGACGACGCTCGAGCGCGTGGCCCCGAAGCGCCAGCGCCTGTGCGCGCGCATGGAGGAATCCGCGGCGCGCATCGAAACCTTGCGGCGCAATCATGTGCGGCGGCTGCGCCGTCCGCACGGGTATCCGCCGATCCCGCCCGAAGGATTCGCCAACCACCGCAATCTGGTGCGCTGGATCGAGGAGCGGGCGACCCTGGCGCGCGCCTAGGAAGCCTGCGTCACAGATCGCTCCTGTTGGTCGCGAGGCGGCTTCGACCACGCATCCTACCGAGCTAGCAGTCGTCTTACCTCGCTCCCGTTGGTCGCGAGGCGGCTTCGACCATACAGCCTACTGGCTTAGCCCCCGCCGCGCTCGCGCCGTTCGCGCTTCGCCGCGAGCGTACGGACGAGCCGGCTCAGCGACTTCCGGTAAGGGGGCCGCGCGACTCCGCGCTCGGTGATGATCGCGGTGACCAGGCGCGCGGGGGTCACGTCGAATGCCGCGTTGAGGACCGGGATACCGTTCGGTGCGATTCGCCGGCCGGCGACGTGCGTCACCTCGTCGGCGCTTCGCTCCTCGATCGGAATGTCCGCTCCCCGCGCCGTGTCGAGGTCGATCGAGGACGTGGGCGCGGCGACGTAGAAGGGAACCCGATGCCGGGCGGCGAGCGCCGCCAGCGTATACGTTCCGATCTTGTTGGCGACGTCACCGTTGGCGGCGGTGCGATCCGTGCCGACGATGACGGCGTCCACCGCGCTCCGCTGCATGAGGTGTCCCACCGCGTTGTCGGTCACGAGCGTGCAAGGGATTCGGTCGCGACGTAGCTCCCAGGCGGTGAGTCGGGAGCCCTGCAGGAACGGACGAGTCTCGCACGCGATCACGGAAATATGCTTGCCGACCTCGCGCGCGCGCCGGATCACCCCGAGCGCCGTGCCGTAACCGGCGGTGGCGAGCGCCCCCGCGTTGCAGTACGTGAGCACGGTGCCCTCGTTCGGCAGCAGCGGAGCTCCGTGACGGGCGAGCGAGCGATTCACGGCGATGTCCTCGTCGCGGATCGCCAGCGCCTCGACCTCGAGCCGGTCGCGCAATCGTTCGAGCGGCTCGCCCGAGCGCTCGCGCACGACGCGACGCATGCGCCCCAGCGCCCAGGCGAGATTCACGGCGGTGGGTCGCGTCGCGAGGAGGGTCCGACAGATGCGCTCGAATCCCGCCGCAAAGCCGCGACTCGGAAGGTGGCGCGCGCCGAGCGCCGCTCCCATCGCCGCGGCCACCCCGATCGCGGGCGCTCCGCGAATCACCATGTCGCGGATCGCTTGCGCGACGTCGCGATAATCATCGTACACGCGGTAGACTTCGCGCTCGGGGAGCAAGCGCTGATCGAGCATTACCACGCGCCCGCGGCGCCATTCGATGGTGCGGATCATCGACGTCACGCCGCGTCGCGAACGCGCGCGCGGGCGAAGCCCGTCATGCAATCTCGGGTCGACTGGCGCGGAACGAAGCCGAGCTCTGCTCTGGCACGCGCGCCGTCTGCCACACACGAGTATTGCAAGTAGTCGAGGTGAGCGCTCGGAGCGATCGCGAGGCCCGCCTCAAAGAGGGCGTCGATCATCGCGTTGGCGGCGAACCGCACCAGAGGAACGGTGCGCCGACCGCACAACCGCGTGGCGGTGTGCAGGGGCAACACTCCGTCGCCGCACACGTTGTAAACACGAAGCGGCCCCTTCGGCCCGACCGCGTCGGCGCACAAGATCGCCCGGGCGAATGCGTCGGTCGCATCGGCGAGTGCGATCGTTTGGATCATCGGGTTGAAGCCGAAAATCGTGGGGGCGGCAGGCAGCGAGAGATAGCGGCTTGCCAGCGTCCGCACCTCCGGAGAGAGGATCGGAGCGGTTCGCAGAATCGTGACCGCCGCGCCTTCCTGCTCGTGGAAGCGCTCCGCTTGGCGCTCGGCTTCGATCTTTTCGGCAACCAGTGGATAGTCGCGACGGCCGGCGAGCGGAGCGTCCTCGGAAAGGAAACTCGGATTGTCGGGCCGCGCTCCGTAGACCAGAGTCGAGCTGGCGAGGATCAAGTGTGGCGCGACCCCGCGCCGGCCGAGCTGGGTCAACGCGTGCAGGAGATGCATCGTACCGAGCGATTCGAGCTCGTGCTCGTAGCTCTTGTTGCGGATCGGGTGTTGGAGAAACGCCGCGTGCACGAGCACGTCGACACGCTCGCGATCGAGTGCCTCGGCGATCCTCACCGAGACGGCCGGTTCGGTGAGATCGACGCGATAGTAGAGCGCCTTCTTCAGACCGCGCGGGGGAGGAACCAGGTCGAGCAAAAGCAGACGCCGACAGCCGTCGTCGAGCTCGAGACGCCTCGCGAGGTGGCCGCCGAGGATTCCGAGCGAGCCGGTGAGAGCAACCTTGGGCCGGCGCATCGCTCTCGAACTACCCCTGGTCGAGAGGTTTGACAACCCACCCGCGAGTCCGCGGATCGAGACGCGGCAGCTAGAGCCGATTGCGTAGCCACGCGACGGTGTGCTCGAGCCCTTCCGCGAGCGGGACGCTCACCGAGTAGCCGAGCAGACGCTTCGCCTTGGAGATGTCCGCCTTGGAGTGGCGAACGTCACCCGGGCGCGGCGGGGCGAACTTGGGTGCGATCTTCGTGCCGAGCAGCCGGTTCACGAGCTCGATGACGTCGAGCAGGGTCGCGCTGTGCCCGCACGCGACGTTGAAGACCTCGCCCGAGACCCGCTTCTTCGGCGCCGCGGCGGCGAGTAGGTTCGCGCGTACGGCATTGTCGATGTAGGTGAAGTCGCGTGATTGCCGGCCGTCCCCGAAGACGATCGGCCGTTCGCCGCGGAGCATCGCACTTGCGAACTTGGGGATGGCCGCGCCGTAGGCCGAGAACGGATTTTGCCGCGGACCGAAAATGTTGAAGTAGCGAAGGCACACGGTCTCGACGCCGTAGACGTCGTGAAAGACCTGCGTGTAGTACTCGCCGGCGAGCTTCGAGACCGCGTACGGAGAGAGCGGCCGGGCCGGCATCGTCTCACGCTTGACGACCACTCGCTCCCGCGACGATCCTCGGGGCGAGGGCTGGTCGCCGTAGGCGCTCGACGAGGCCGCATAGACGATGCGTCGCACCCCCGCGGCCCGGGCGGCGCAGAGGAGCTCGAGCGTTCCCGTCACGTTGGCGGCGTTCGAGGTGATCGGGAACTCGACGGAGCGCGCGACCGAGGGAAGCGCGGCGAGGTGGAACGCGATCTCGATACCGGCGCACGCTCGTCGCGCCGCATCGGCGTCGTTCAGGTCCGCCTCGATGAGCTCGAGGTCGCCGTCGAGGGTCTTCAGCTGTTCGACGTTTTGTCGTGACCCGGTCGAGAGATTGTCGACCACGCGCACTTTCCGGCCCCGCTTCAGCAGCGCCTCCGCGAGATGGCTGCCGATGAAGCCCGCTCCGCCCGTCACGAGGTAGGTCATCCCGCGGATCTCCGTTCCGGAGGTTGCTGCGCTATTACCTTCACGGTGTCAACGGCGACGCTGGAGACGGCGCGACGTCCGTGGAAGACTGACCGTAGCCGAGGAGAGGAGGAAACCGCGATGCGGCTTGAAGGCTCGTGTCAGTGCGGCAAAGTCCGGTTCCGTGTCGAGTCGGAGACTCCGTACCCGTTCATGTACTGCTACTGTTCGATCTGCCGCAAGACGACCGGAGGCGCTTTCGGGTGCAACGTCATGGGGATTCGCGAGTCCCTGCGGGTCAGCGGGAAGAAGCATCTGCGCCGCTATCACGCGGTGATCCGCAATCCCGGAAAGCGGCCGGTGCGCAGCGAGGGAGAGCGCTGGTTTTGCAAGGAGTGCGGCACGCACCTCTACGTTCTCGACGAACGCTGGCCCGACGGTGTTTGGCCGAATGCCGGCGCAATCGACACACCGCTGCCGGTTCCGCCCGACTACGTCCATCTGTTGCTCCGCTACAAACCGAAATGGGTTCAGGTTTCGGGGCGCGGTCCCCGCTATCGAGAATTTCCCAAGGAGTCGATCGCCAGCTGGCACGAGAAGCGCGGTCTCAAGCGGCGCTGAACCGGCGGGGCGCGTCCGGTCCGTCGAACAAGCACGAAGTTTGTCCGAGAGCTCGCGCTTGATCGACCGCGGCGGAACTGGCAACTGGCGCGACGAGGAATCGACGATGGACATCCGGACGATCGGCATAGTCGGCGCGGGCCAGATGGGCGGAGGGATCGCGCAGGTCGGAGCGCAAGCAGGTTTCGGGATCATCCTCTACGACGTCGCGCCGAAGATGTTCGAGCGTGCGCTCGACGCCATGGAGAAGAGCCTGGTGCGCATGAAAGAGAAGGGCAAGCTCCGCTCCGACCTTGCCGAGGTGATCGGCCGCGTGCGCGCGACGAGCCGTTTCGAAGACCTGGCCGGCGCCGACTTGGTGATCGAAGCGGCTCCCGAGGACCTCGCGATCAAGAAAGACGTCTTTCAGCGGCTCGATCGCACCTGCCGCCCGGAGGTGATCCTCGCGAGCAACACCTCGTCGATCTCGCTGACCGAGCTCGGCGCGACGACGCAGCGGCCGGCGAAGGTCATCGGCATGCACTTCATGAATCCGCCGGCGGTGCTCCAGCTCGTCGAGATCGTGCGCGGTCTCGCGACCTCGGACGAGACGTGCGAGACCGTGCGCGCGCTCGCGGAGCGGATGGGGAAGGTGACGATCCTCGCCAAGGACTATGCGGGCTTCATCGTCAACCGGATCCTGCTGCCGATGATCAACGAGGCGATCTACGCGGTGTACGAAGGTGTCGGCTCGGTCGAGGACATCGACAGCGGCATGAAGCTCGGCACGAACCAACCGATGGGTCCGCTGGCGCTGGCCGACCTGATCGGCCTCGACACCTGCCTCGCGATTCTCGAGCGGCTGCACACGAGCCTCGGCGAGGACAAGTACCGCCCGTGCCCGCTGCTGCGGAACTACGTGGCCGCGGGCTACCTCGGCCGCAAGGTGGGCAAGGGTTTCTATTCTTACGGGTGATGGGAATGTTCCGGTGAATCCGCTTGGGGCTTGCCACCCTCGAGAAACTCCCGCTCGCCGCGCTCCTCCTCCGCCTCCTCCGGGCTCTTGGGATTCAAGCGCTCCATTTCGTCGAGCTCCGCGCGGGTGATCTTCGGTAGATGGCGGATGAACTGCACGAGCTCCCAATTGTCGTTTTCGTCGTGCGACTCTCCCTGCTCCTCGTCCTCCGCTCCATCGCTCCCCCAAGCCGGCATCCCAGTGAAACGCACGCCGTTCTGGATGATGTAGAAAAGCTCACCGTCCGAGAGCGACTGCGTTCCGTCCTTCCGCATGTCGGGTGCCTTCGGGTAGAGACCGCGGCCGATCTCGGTATCGCCGCTTCCGTCGTTGGCGTGGCAGATGGCGCAGTGGTCGGCGAAGTGCTCTCGACCTTCTTTGATGACGTCGGGAGAAGCCGGCAGCGGGTTGCGTCGATCGCGCGCCGAGGAGGGAATCGCCAGATGACGCAGGCGCGGCGCGACATACCGTTCGATGGCATTCGGCTCGCGCCGGGCGCTCACCCCCGCTCGGAGCGTCCAGAGGACCGTCAGTCCCCCGGCCGCGATCAGCAATAATAGGAGCGCAATCACGAGACTTTTCACTGTTCCCTCCGGGCCGGCGGTCGCAGGCTCCGCTTTTCGCAAACCCCGCCGGCCGGGCAAAGCGCGCGGCCAGGGCCGGCCGGTGACTTTTCCCACACGAATCGGTCGGATAGAAGCGGTCGACCACGAGGCGCGATTCGCTCGGGAAGATGGCGGGTCACGAGTTTCAATGACTGAGAATTAGGAACGGATGTCCGCGAGCTTCATACAGGATCTCATCGATCGCGACCGCGTGACGGGCCGCTTCGGCGGCCGGGTGCGCACGCGGTTCCCGCCCGAGCCGAACGGTTACCTGCACATCGGTCACGCCAAGTCGATCTGTTTGAACTTCGGGCTCGCCGAGGCGAACGACGGGCTTTGCAACCTCCGCTTCGACGACACCAACCCGATCACGGAAGAAGTGGAGTACGTGAAGGCGATCGAGGAGGACGTCCGATGGCTCGGCTTCGACTGGGGCGATCGGCTTTACTACGCTTCCGACTACTTCGCGCAGATGTACCAGTACGCCGTGGAGCTCGTCCGCAAAGGCAAGGCCTACGTCTGTGACCTCACGACCGAAGAGATCGGCGAATATCGGGGCAGCTTCACCACGCCCGGACGCAACAGCCCGTATCGCGATCGCAGCGTCGAGGAGAACATCGATCTCTTGCGGCGCATGCGCGCCGGCGAATTTCCCGACGGGGCGAAGACGCTTCGCGCCAAGATCGACATGGCTTCGGCGAACCTCAACTTGCGCGACCCGGTCATGTACCGCATCGTGCACGCGCGCCACCACCGAACCGCAGAGGCCTGGTGCATCTACCCGATGTATGACTGGGCGCACGGCCTCGAGGATTCGATCGAGGGAGTCACGCACTCGATCTGTACGCTGGAGTTCGAAAACCACCGTCCCCTCTACGACTGGTTTCTCGACGAGCTCGGCGTCTACCATCCGCAGCAGATCGAATTCGCACGCCTGAATCTCAGCCATACGGTGATGAGCAAGCGAAAGCTCCTCGAGCTCGTGAAGCGCGGGGCGGTCTCGGGGTGGGACGATCCCCGCATGCCGACGATCTCAGGCCTTCGACGCCGCGGCTACACGCCGGAGGCGATTCGCGAGTTCTGCGCACGGATCGGCGTGGCGCGGGCGGACAGTGTCGTCGAGGTCGCGCAGCTCGAGCATGCCATCCGCGAGGATCTCAATCGCCGCGCACCGCGCGTGATGGCCGTGTTGAGACCGCTGCGCGTGGTGATCGAGAACTATCCCGAGGACCGCGTCGAGCAGCTCGACGCGGTGAACAATCCCGAGGATCCCGACGCCGGCAGCCGCAAGGTGCCGTTCTCGCGAGTCCTCTACATCGAGCGTGAAGACTTCCGGGAAGACCCGCCGAAACAATTCTTTCGACTCGCGCCGGGACGAGAGGTGCGGCTTCGCTACGGGTATTTCATCCGGTGCGTGGACGTAGTGAAGGACGCTCAAAGCGGAGAGGTGACGGAGCTCCGCTGCACGTACGACCCGGCGACGCGGGGTGGTGACGCGCCCGACAGTCGCAAAGTGAAGGCCACGCTCCACTGGGTGTCGGCTCCCCAAGCGATCTCGGCCGAGGTGCGCCTCTACGATCATCTCTTCGCCGCGTCGGATCCGGAAGCCGTCGCGGAGAACGCCGACATCTTCTCGAACCTGAACCCGAATTCGCTCGACGTGCTGGTCGGCTGCCGGCTCGAGCCGAGCCTCGCCGGCGCCGCGATCGGTAGTCGCTTTCAATTCGAGCGCCTCGGCTACTTCTGCGTCGATCGCGATTCGACCGACGAACGGCTGGTCTTCAATCGTACCGTGACCCTGCGCGACACCTGGGCCAAGATCGAGAAGAAGCAAGCGAAGCCGCCAACAAGGGAGGAATCATGAAGGCATTGTTTCGCACGGAAGATTCGCTGTCCCTGCTTCTCGTCCGACTCGCTCTCGGAATCGTGATGTTACCGCACGGCCTCCAAAAGACGCTCGGCCTGTTCGGCGGTCCCGGCTTCTCCGGGACGATGGGAATGTTCACCTCTCAAGGGATGCCCGCGCTGCTCGCGTTTCTCGTGATCCTGTCGGAGTCGCTCGGAAGCCTCGGGCTGATCGTCGGCTTCCTCACCCGTGTAGCGGCCTTCGGTTGCGCCGCAGTGATGCTCGGCGCGATCGGCATGGTGCACTGGTCGAACGGCTTCTTCATGAACTGGTTCGGCAAACAGTCCGGGGAAGGTTTCGAGTATCACATCCTCGCGCTCGGCATGGCGCTCGCGCTGCTGATCGGTGGCGGCGGCAAAGCATCGGTGGATCGAGGCCTCGCCGAGTCGGTATAGTCCCGGCGTGAACGAGCTTCCGGCCTTCTTCGTCTCCCACGGCGCGCCGACGCTGGCGATAGAGCCGAGCGCGGCGAGAGACTTTCTCGCCTCGCTCGGACGCGCGCTCGAGTCGGAGATCGGGCGCCCGAAGGCGGTCCTCGTGTTCTCGGCCCATTGGGAGACGTCTGTCCCGACGGTCGGGATGGCCGCCGCGCCCGCGACGATTCACGACTTCGGCGGCTTTCCGGAAGAGCTCTATCGATTGCGCTATCCGGCGCCGGGGGCGGTCGAGGCGGCGCGCGACGGCGACGAAGCTCTTGGCCGAAGCGGGAATTCGCCGCCCTGACCGACGAGAGCCGCGGGCTCGACCACGGAGCGTGGGTGCCACTGCGTCTGCTGTTCCCGGACGCCGAGGTGCCGGTCGCGCAAGTCTCCGTGCAGCCCGAGCTCGGGCCGCAGCACGCATACCGCGTCGGCGAAGCTCTTCGGCCGCTGCGCGAGCGCGGCGTGCTGATCCTCGGATCGGGGTCGATCACGCACAATTTGCGCGAGCTCTCGGCGCGGCCGCGCGACGAGGCCCGGCACGTGACCGAGTTCGTGGAATGGATCAACGAGCAAGTCGAGAGGGGAGATACCGAAGCGCTGCTCGACTACCGCCGCCGCGCTCCCAATGCGGTGCGTAACCATCCGACCGAGGAGCATCTGCTGCCGTTCTTCACGATGCTGGGAGCCGCGTCACCGGGCGGGCTCGTGCGGCGCATCCACCGCAGCACGACGTTCGGGTCGCTGCGAATGGATGCCTACGAAGCCAGCGGAGCGATTTCTCGGACGGGCTCATAGAGCTCCGCCGGGATCACGCGAAGCGCAGCACGTTCTTGATTCCGGTCGCGGTGCCGAGCAAGAGCTCGCGGTACGCCGAGACCGGGTAGCGCCCGGTGATGAGCGATCGAACCGCTTCGGGCCAGCGGCGCATGAACACGCCGAGGTCGCGGATGGCCGCCTCGAAGGTCTCTCGGCCGGCGTTTACCGTGCCGAACACGACCTGGTTCTTGAGCACGAGATTCCGCATGATGAAGTCAGTATCGATCTCGATCGGGGCCTTGCGGCCCGGCACGCCGGTGAAGACGAAGACACCGTTGGTACCGAACACCTTCATTGCGTCGAAGGAGACGCGGGATGCGCCGGTCGCCTCGTAGACGACGTCGACGTTGCCGATCTTCTTCGGCAAGTCTTCGATCGCCGTGTCGACCGCTGAAAGGTAGCGCCCGCCGATTGCCTCGACCAAATCCGCCTTGGCATTCGGCTCGGGCTCGCGCGAGTAGACGAACGTGGTGAAACCGCCTGCCGCCAGCGCCATGGCTCCGAGGAGCCCCACGGGTCCGGCGCCGAGTACCAGCGCTCGATGGCAGTGCCCCTCGCCCTTGGCCATCGCTTCGGGGCAGGCCCAAGGCAGACGCTTCTGGACCTGACGGATCTGCTCGAGCGCTTTTTCGGCGATCGTCAGCGGCTCCACCAGCACGGCCACGTCGCGAAGATCCCGCGGAACGACGTTCATGTATACCTCGTCGTCGACGACGACCTCGGTCATGAAGCCGTGGGCCTCTTTGATCCCGCGCTCACGGAAGTCGCCCGTGTAGCAGAAATCCTGGCGGCCGGCCCGACAGGCGACACAATCGGCATGCGGGCAGGGGCGCCGAACCATTGGGACCACGAGATCGCCGGGCCGGACGCGCGTCACTTCGGAGCCGACTTCGACGACCTCGCCGAGCGATTCGTGGCCGATGACGAGAAGCTCGGATCCCACGGGCGGGGTTCCGTAGTCGAAGGTACAGATCTCCCGGTCGGTGCCGCAAACACCGACATCGAGAATCCGGAGTTTCACCTGTAGCGGCCCGGTGAGCTCCGGCTCGGGATGGTCGATGAGATCCACGCGACGTCTGGCGGGGGTGACTGCAATCGCTTTCATGGATCTTGAGATGCCGAGCGCTCGACCGGGTTACCGGGAGCCTCGGCGAAACCACGCCACCGTGCCGGCATCGGACGCGCATGAGACAACCGGCCCGAGCTCGACGGACGCTTGACAGCCCGCGCGGTCGGCCGGCAGAGCGGATCGACCTCGACCTTCTCGGTTGGCCGGAGAGCGCGCTCGTCCGGCCGTGGTCGGCTAGAGCGGATGAATGAGACGCTTGCCGGTTCTCCTCGTTCTCAATTTCGCCGCCTTCGTGAGCCTCGGTCTCCCCGACGGGATCCTCGGGGTCGCGTGGCCGTCGATCCGACGCACGTTCGACCTTCCTCTCGAAGCGCTCGGCGGCCTTCTCGTGCCGTTCACGGCAAGCTACGTGCTTTCGAGCTTTTCGAGCGGTGCGATCCTCGCCCGGATGACCGTGGGTGCGCTGCTCGCAGCGAGTTGCTTGGCAACAGGCGTGAGTCTCCTCGGCTACGCCATAGCGCCGCTTTGGGGGATCATGATCGCGTGCGCCGCCTTGTCGGGGCTCGGCGCCGGCGCGATCGATGCCGGAGTCAATGCCTATGTCGCCACGCACCACGGTCCCCGAACGCTCAACTGGATGCACGCCGCCTACGGCGTGGGTGCTGCATCCGGACCCCTGATCATGACCGCCGTGATGACCGCGGGCCGCGACTGGCAATTCGGCTACGGCCTAGTCGCGGCGGGGCAGCTGGCGCTCGCCGCTCTGTTCGGCGCCAGCCACGGCTGGTGGCCCGCGCCGCAGCGAACGGCCGCCGCGAAAGGCGCGGCGGCGAACGCGCCAGTCCTCCGGACGCTTCGCCTGCCACGGGTGTGGATGGGGATCGCTGCGTTCTTCGTATATACGGGTCTCGAGGCGGTCGCCGGCATCTGGGCGTACTCGTTTCTCACCTCGGTGCGAGGCCTGTCCATGGCGCGGGCGGGCGTTGGCGTGACGCTCTACTGGGTGAGCTTGACCGCGGGGCGGATGATCTTCGGGGCTATCGTCGGGCGCCGATCGCTCGCGTGGATGCTCCGCGGCTCGCTGGCCCTGTTGGTCTTCGCCGCGGGCCTCGTTTGGTCGTCTTCGTCGCCCCTGGTCAGTGTCTTCGGGTTCGGTCTCCTCGGCCTCGCGGCGGGTCCGGTGTTTCCTTCATTCATGGCCGGAACCCCGGCTCGGCTCGGCGAGCTTCACGTCCGAAACGGAGTCGGGTTCCAGGTCGCGGCCGCGGCGCTCGGGCAGTCACTCTTACCGGCGCTGGTCGGCGTGCTCGCCCGCGGGCTCGGTCTCGCCGTCGTCGGCCCGGCGCTCGTGGTGGCGGCGCTTTTGCTGGTTGCGCTACACGAAGCGCTGGCATCTCCACAGCTTGTTCCCCTTGGTCACGATCCGTCCTCGAGTCGATGTATTCTGCCGAGCTAGCTCGATAGGGTGTGCATTCCCTTTGATCGCGCCCAACGGGCGCGATCCGTGGCGCACGCTCCTAGAGTTCTACTCGGCGAGCTCCCCCTCGAGGAGCGTACGCAGCGCCTGGCGGGCGCGGTGTAGCCGAACCTTGATCGCGTTCTGGCTCGCGTCGAGCAGCTCGGCCGTTTCCTCGGTGTCGAGCTCCTCGATGTCGCGCAGAATCAGCACTTCGCGGTAAGCGTCGGGCAGCCGCTCGATCGCGCGTCGTACCACCGCGCGGGTCTCCGCGCTCTCGAGAAGCTCGTCGCTCGAGCGGTCCCACCCGCTGACCGGCGAGAGCCAGGCGCCGCTCTCGTCGAATTGCGGTAGCAGCTCGTCGAGCGGCTGTTCCGGCTTGCGACGGCGGCTGCGCAACTTCATGAGCGCGGCGTTGACGACTATGCGATGGAGCCAGGTCGAGAGTCGTGAGTCGCCGTTGAAACGATCGATCGCGCGATGCGCCTGAAGGAAGGCCTCCTGCACGGCGTCCTCGGCGTCCTGTGCGTTGCCGAGCAGGCGTCGCGCCGTTGCGAGCATGCGCGCGCCCTCGCGGCGGACCAGCGTCGCGAATGCCGCTTCATCGCCGCAGCGCAGGTCCTCGACGTGCGGGTCGGTGCTTTCACGCGACGCTTCCTTGCTCGAGCTCCTGTCGAGGAGCTCGGTGATGTACCCGGAGCATCCCTCGAGCATTGCGCCGCGTTCTCTAAGCGTCTTCAGCAACGGCACGCTCGAAAGATCGACGAACGTCACGGCGCACAGATCGAGCGCGAGCATCGCGGAAGAAGAGGCGAAGCAGCCGTCGGAAAATCGAGCGAGCTCGGCGACGGTGTCGCGTGTGATCCGCCCCTCGACGAGGAGGCGGGACTCCGGTTCGGCTTCTACTTTGGTTATTCTCAGCATGACCTCGCCAAATTGCGAGGGCCATGCCAAGGCTGTCGCCGACGTAACTTACTGAATTTCTGGAGCTTTATTCTTCCGGCCGCGAAACCTCGCGGGGCAGTCCGCCGCCGCGTCGAGCACGGGACGCGCCGAGACGCGAATCCAGAACGTCGAGCCGTCGGCGCGCAGCGTCCTCGACTTCTTCGTCGTCGATCGTGCTGCTCCCGCCGAGCGCGCGTTGGAACAGATCCGCGCCCTGCCGCCGGGCAACAGCGGGCAGGAACTCGAGGAAGTCGTGGCCGATCGACTGCTCGCGGGTGAAGCCGAAGACTTTCAGTGTCTGCCTGTTCAGGCTGCGGATGCCGCATTGGCTCTCGATGAGGCCGCCCGGCAATGCCGCGCAGTTCACCTTGATGAGGGGCTTCATCGTGCGGGGGCTCGCCGAGTGTACGGCGCGCGCGACGAGCTCCTTGCCCGTGCCGGTCTCGCCGAGGATCAGCACCGAGCTGTCGGTGGCGGCGACGAGGCGGACTTTCTCGTGCACCCCCATGAGCGCGGGGCTCTGGCCGATGATCTCATCGACGTTGTGAGCTGCGCGGATCTCTTCCTCGAGGTACTCGCTCACGCGCACGGCTTCCTCTGCGCGCTTTTCGGCCGTGACGTCGACCGCCGTCACGCGGCCTCCCGTCACGATCCCCGAGGCAAGGCGCTGAGGGCTCGCCGAGACTCGAAGCCAGAGAGGCGACCCGTCTGCACGACGGGCTTCGATCTCCTCTGCCCGAATCTCGGTTCCTGCGAGGAACCGTTGTCGCACCGAGAGCGCCTTCGGTTTGCCGTTCGGGGTGTCGGCGCAGAAGTCGAAGAGGGTCCGGCCGACGATCGATTCGCGCGGGTAGCCGAACATCTCGGCCATTGCCCGATTGGCCTGGGCGATCCGACCTCCATCCCCGGCGTACCAGTAGGCGACCGGAGCCTGCTCGTAGAGATCGCGATAGCGAATCTCGCTCTCGCGCAGCGCCTGCTCCGCGCGCCTGCGGGCACTGACGTCGACGAGCGTCACCCGGAAGGCTTCGATCGCGCCCCCCGCGTCGAGCACAGGACGCGCCGAGACGCGAATCCAGAACGTCGAGCCGTCCGCGCGCAGCGCCTCGACTTCCTCGTCGTCGATCGCGCTCCCGCCGAGCGCGCGTTGGAACAACCTCGCGCCATCTTCACGCGCGCCCGGCGGCAGGAACTCGAGGAAATCATGGCCGATCGACTGCTCGCGGGAGGTGCGGAACAGTTTCAGAGTCGGCTCGTTCAGGCTGCGGATGCGGCCGTCGGTTCCGATCGTGATGTACGCGACGGGGGCTTCTTCGTAGAGGCCGCGGAATCGCGCTTCGTTGTCGCGGAGCCTCCGGTCGATTCGCTCGCGCTCGAGTTCGGCGCAGACGCGCATGGCGAAGATGCGAAGGATCGAAAGCCCGCGCGGGTCGCGCATCGACTTGGTGTCGAAGATCGCCAGATGCCCGAGCACGATTCCTGCGGAATCGATCAACGGAACGCCGCAGTAGCTCTCGGCCTGCCACGTCGCGAGGCCTTTGTCCTCCGGGAAACGCTCCTGAACGTGCTCGGGATAGTGCGCCATCTGGCCGGCGAGCACGCCCTCGCATGGCGTACCGGCGAGTGGAAGCTCGAAGTTATCAAGCAGCTGACCATGCCCCCAGACCGCCAACGTGCGGAACACTCGGCGCTCGGCATCGAGCTCTGAGACGAACGCGTAGCTGACGCCCAATGCCTCCGTCACGCATCGCACGAGCGAGCGGAAGAATCCCTCGCCGATCTCGGCTTCGACTCCCTCGACGATCTTCCGCAGCGCGGCATCTTCATCGAGCGTCGCATCGACCCCCGTCGGATTCGCGGCCTGCCGTGCCATCTTCCACCATGATGGCACATCAGGGCGTCGATCGACCATGCGGGCTTGGTCGGGGTAGTGGGTCATTGTCGCTTTCGATGCCGCGGGAGGAGACGGGCTACAGGCTTCGCGAAGAGACTCCGGCTCGAGCTTCGACTTGCGCGCCAACGTGGCCTTGCCCGAGGGCGACCGTTTCCGGCTCGAGCATCTGGCGCGCTACATTCTCCGTCCCGTGGGTAAATCAGGTCGGCCATGTCGCGGTCGATCCGGCCGAGGGCTTGGCGTTTCCTATGATGGATTGACGCGGAAGGAGGGACCGATGGCCGGCGACCAAGTCTTCATAAAATGCGCCTGGCGGCTGATCCCATTCATCATGGTGCTGCGGCTCGTGCACGTGCTCGATCGGGCCAATGTGGCCTTCGCGGCGCTCACGATGAATAAGGATTTGGGCTTCTCGGCGGCGGTTTACGGCTTTGGCGCGGGCGTCTTCTTCATCGGCTATTTCCTGTTCCATGTGCCGGTGAATGTCGTTCTCGAAAGAGTAGGGGCCCGGCGCTCGATCTTCTGCATCATGGCGGTTTGGGGCGCCGTTTCCGCGGGGACTGCCTTTGCGCAAGGGCCGGCGAGCTTCTACGCGTTTCGCTTTCTCCTGGGCGCCGCCGAAGCCGGCTTCTTTCCCGGCGTGATCCTCTATCTGACCTATTGGTTCCCGCGTGCCTATCGCGCGCGCCTCATCGCGATCTTCATGACTATGACGCCTCTTTCGTTCATTATCGGCGGGCCGCTCTCCGGCCTCATTCTCGGAATGGACGGTGCGGCTGGGCTTCACGGATGGCAATGGCTGTTCCTCCTCGAGGGTTCGCCGACGATATTTCTCGCCGTCGCGGTGCTCCGCTGGCTACCCGACCGCCCGACGCATGCTTCGTGGCTCACGGGGAGCGAGAAAGAGAGCATCGAGGCGCGCCTCGCCGCCGAAGATTCGACTGAGTATCGCGACCTGTGGCGCGCCCTGCGCGATCCCCGCGTGCTTGCGTTGGGCCTCGTCCTTTTCGGTCTGACGTTCGGCGATTTCGGCCTTACCCTATGGCTGCCGCAGATCGTGCAGGCGATGGGTTTTTCCAATCTCGAAACCGGCTTCGTCGTCGCTCCGCTTTATGTGGCGGCAATGGGCGCGATGGTTCTGTGGGGCTGGTCGAGCGATGCCAAGGGCGAACGCATCTGGCATGTCGCCCTGCCTGCGCTGCTCGCCGCGACAGGTTTCATTGTCGCGAGCGTCGCGCAGGACAATTTGATTGTGCTCGGCGCATTCATCTTCGCATTGGCCGGCATCTTTTCCACTTATAGCCCCCTTCTGGTACTGCCGTCATCGTTTCTGGCCGGCCCGGCGGCAGCGGGCGGAATCGCTCTCATCAATGCCATCGGTATTCTGGGCGGATTTCTCGGACCATATGTCATAGGCGTGTTCAAGGATCAGACCGGAGGTTACGCAGCCAGCATGGCGGTGCTCGCCTGCGCGCTCGTACTGTCCGCGGCCACCGTACTTGCGCTCGGCCGCGTGATGGCGCCGCGTCAAACTACCGCCGGCGCCGAAGGCAGGCGTTGACGCATGAGCGACTACGAATGTTCCGATTGTTCTCGCACGAGGATGTCCTGAACAGCCGGTGAACTGGTTCGCATCCCGGTCGGGCCCCTCCCGATCGGGAAAGGCGTGATTCGTGATTCGACCCGCCGCTCACAGTTACGGAACTCGGATGCGCTCCCGCAACATCCCATGCAGCCCGGTGACCACCTGCGCGAGACGCTCGTAGTCCACCTTGTCCGTTGTGTCCTCGCCCGAGTGGTAATGGGGGTAGCGGTAGGGCGCGGTGTCGGTGACCATCAGCGCCGGCCAGCCCTCCTGCCGGAACGACCAGTGGTCGGACCAGTCCACGCCCGGGATGAAGGCGGGCGCCGCCACGCCCTCGGAAGGAAATCCGCCGTGGCGGCGGAAGGACGCGAGCGCCTCGTGCAGCAACGCGCGCGACGACAGGTTCGATACGAAGGCGATGAATTTGCCGCCGAAGTCGGGCCCGTCGACCTGCGACAGGTTCACGACCCCGCCACCCTGGCCGATGTACCCGTAAAGACCCTCGCCTCTGGGGGTGAGGCCGCGGATCGAACGGCAGCGCGACGATAATGCGGTGCTGTCCAGCCGGAGTGCTCCCCTGCTCACGGCGGAATCTCTACGCTTCACATGAGCCCGCTCGCATCGACTCGGCATAATGGACCGCTCCGCATTAGACCTCGAGACCTTCCTCGAGGAAGCGAGAGCACGCAACAGATTGTGAGTGGCGCCAACGGCCGCGCCGAGTTTGACACTCCGGGGTCGTCTCGATAAGGGGAAGACAGACTAGTCTGACCAGAATGGAGTCGTCATGGCCAACACGTGGCAACTGCAACGGGCGAAGGCGGAACTGAGCAAGCTCATTGATACCAGCGTAACCAAGGGGCCGCAGACCGTTACCCGGCATGGTCGGCCAGCAGCGGTGGTGGTCAGCGCCGCGGACTACCGGCGCCTGACGGGCCGGCGGCGTGACTTCAAGGCGTTCTTGCGCCGCGTCCCGCTGTACCGACTCAAGCTAGCGCGCAGCCGTGACGCCGGCCGCCGAGTCACGCTATGAGTTTTCTTCTCGACACCTGCGTCTTGTCGGAGCTCACCCGCCCGGAGCCACACCCGAATGTGATCCAGTGGTTCGAGGCGCAAGATGCCGCAGCCTTGTTTGTGAGCGTGCTCACCATCGGCGAGATCGAGAAGGGGATCGCGGTCCTCCCGACCGGCCGGAAGAAAGTCGCCTTGAGCAGCTGGCTTGCCACCCTGCGCTCGACCTACAGCGATCGGATGTTGTCGATCGACTCAGCCATTGCGGCCATTTGGGGACGCACCGCCGCGCGGATCGAGCTTGCGGGCGGCAGGCTCGCCGTCGTCGATGGCTTGATCGCGGCCACGGCCCTGCACCACGGATACACGGTGGTGACGCGCAACGTCGGCGACTTCGCGAAAACCGGCGCTGCGCTCCTCAACGCCTGGCAAGCCTGATGCGCGCCTTCATTCCCCGAAGGTCGGACCCGAGTGTTACGGACGGATGCCCGCCACGTTGAGCCGAATCCGGTAGAGGCTCGTCCGCGCGGTCATGTAGAGGGTCTTCCCGTCGTCATCGCCCCAGGCGAAGTTCGCCGGGAGCTCCGGCGCCTGGATCGTGCCGAGGTGCTTCGCCTGCGGCGACAGGATCCAGATTCCACCAGGCCCGGACACGTAGACGTTCCCCTGTTGATCTACCTTCAGCCCGTCGAGCGCGATCTCGCCCGCGACCGAGGTCATGTCGTAGAAAACCGCGCCCTCGCCCAGCGTGTCGTCGACGTTCACCGGGTAGCGCATCACGACCTTTCTCTTCTCGTCCCAGTTGTCGACGTAGAGGAACTTCTCGTCGGGCGTGAAGGCTAAGCCGTTCGGTCCAGTCAATTCCTTGGCGACCAGCGAGAGCTTGCCGTCCTTGACGAGGAAGACGCCGCTCCATGGGAGCTCCTTGCGCGGATCGTCGAAGAACTTCGGCAGTCCGAAGGGCGGATCGGTGAAGTAGAGTGCGCCGTCCGACTTGTAGACGAGGTCGTTCGGGCTGTTCAGGCGTTTGCCCTCGTAGCGGTCGGCGAGCACCGTGACCACGCCGTTCTTCTCGAGGCGCGTGACGCGGCGGTTGCCGTGCTCGTCGATCGTCAGACGCCCCTCGCGATCGAGCGTCAAGCCGTTCGATCCGGGCTGGCCGTATTCCCCGATGTCGACGCCCGCATAGCCGCTGTGCGTGCGATAAACCGAGAGATGGCCGTCCGGCGTCCAGCGGTAGATCACGTTGTGGTTGGGATCGCTAAAGAGAAGATAGCCGCCGTTGCGCACCCAGACCGGACCCTCGATGAAGTCGAAGCCGGTGGCGAGCTTCTCGACCTTCGCGTCGCTATCGACGATCGCATCGACGGTGGGGTCGATCCGCTCGACCGCGTCGACGCCCGACGCAGCGCGCGGTTTGTAGAAGTCGAGCGTGGCCGATTTGATCCAGATGAAGTTTTCGGGCGGGTCGGAGAGCGGCCCGTTGGCCCCGAAGACGGCGAGCTGGATCGTCTGCCCCGGCTTCGCATCGCGCGCGATCACCACGCGGTTTGGCACGTTGAACCCGCCGACGAGAGGCCCGCCCGTCTGGCCGAGCACGCGCGGCAATTTTCCGTCGACCCAGACCTCGGCGTAGTCGACGACGACGACGCCGAACACGATAGTCGATCCGGCGGTCGAGAAGGACCCGACCGTCTCGGGGATGGTGATCTTCAAACGATACCAGTCGAAGCAGAGCCGCCCGGTACTGCGGCGCGCGTCGAGCCGCGGCGGGTCGAGGAGCTGCCAGCTCGAATCGTCGAAGTCCGCTGCTCCCGCGTGCGGGCTAACGTCGTAGGTGCGGACCGGTGCGCCGCTCGGCTTCAAGTCCGCGCCCGGACCCTTGGAATCGATCTCGACGATCTTGGCGTCGCCGTAGCGCCACCGTCCGCCGACGAGCTTCACTCCCTCGGCGGTGGAGAGGTCGATGACCGCGTCGGGGCGCTCGGTGAGCACGCCCGAGAGCGATTGCACGCCGTGCGCCGACGTGACCGCAAGGAGGAGGATCGAAGCCGTCGCGAACCCGCGCTGTCGTGTGCTCATCATCGTACCTTGACCACGTAGTAGAGGACCGGCGGTTTGATTTCCTTGAACCAGTGCGGCGTTCCAGCCGGGACGATGATGACGTCGCCCTTGGCGATCGTGCGCGTCTCGCCTCCTTGGATGCCGCTGCCGCGGATCTCGCCGGGCCCGATCTCGTGCGGCGCGACGAGCGCGCCGCCGGTGACGAAGGTCGCCGATCCGTCGAGCACGTAGATGACGTCTGCGTCCTGGACGTGCACCTCGCCTTGCCCGGCTTCCTCGCGCCGGCTCGCGTGGACCATGTAGTTCACGCCCGGCTGGGCGAAGAGCACCGCGCCCTTGCTGAATGCCGCGCTCACGTTCGGAGCCGGAAAATAGCTGACCTCGGCGTATGCCGCAGGCGCGAGCGCGGCGGCCATAGCCAGCGAAATCACGAGCCGCATTGACCTTCCTCCTTCAGCGCAAGCTCGCGGCGCCGGCCTTGGCGACCGCCTCGTCGCGCTGCTGGCTCGACGCACCGCTCACGCCGATCGCGCCGACCACGCGGCCGTCGAGCTCGAGCGGCACCCCGCCCTGAAGCGGCGTGAAGTCGGGCAGCGCGACCATCGCGGTGCGGCCGTTCTTGATGATGTCTTCGAATGCCGACGTCGGCTTCTTGAAGAGCGCCGCGGTGCGTGCCTTGCCGATCGAGATCACCGAGCCGGCAGGAAAAGTGCCGTCGATGCGCTCGAGGTAAAGAAGATTGCCTCCGTCATCGACGATGGCGATCGCTCCGCCCTCGTTGTGGCTCCGTGCCTCCGCGGCCGCGGCCGCCGCGATCTGCTTTGCTCCTTCGAGCGTCAACGACTTCTTCTCGGCGACCGCGCCAGTCTCCACCGCCAGCGCAACCGTCCCGCTCAGCAGAGCGAACGACAATGGAAACCTCGCTGCGACGTTCATCGAACCTCCTTGTCGGCAAGCCGGACTCGGAGATTGGATGCCAGCCGTCGACGTCGGTTTCGCCGGCGCGATTGACGCTCGCTCGCCGCGCTCCATACTATGCCGCCTTACCCCGGCGCGCGCGTCGTGCGCGCGTTCACCTTCGCGGAGGAGCCATGGACAAAGAATTGCGCGAGAAGGGTCTCAGCGTACGGAAGGGAGGTTCTCGGCGCCGAGTACGTCGAGCGCTCGTTCAAGACCGCCGACGAATTCAGCCTGCCGCTCCAGGAGCTGGTCACCGAGTACTGCTGGGGTGCGGTCTGGACGCGCGAGGGCCTGTCGCGGAAGTCGCGCAGCATCCTCAACTCTGGGGATGCTCTCGGCGCTCAACCGGGTTCCCGAGCTGAAGCTGCACATCCGCGGCGCGCTCAACAACGGCCTGACGCGCGAGGAGATCCGCGAAGTGTTCCTGCAAGTGGCGATCTACTGCGGCGTGCCGGCGGCGGTCGAGGCGTTCCGCTGCGCGCGCGAGGTCTTCGCCGAGATCGACGGCAAGAAGCCGTAGCCGCGGGGGAGCGTCATGGCCAAGCACATCGGTTTCATCGGTCTCGGCAACATGGGCCGGCCGATGGCGTCGCGCCTCGATCGACGCCGGATACTCGCTCACCGTGTGCGATCTCCGCCCCGAATGCGTCGGCGGCGCTCACGTCGAGAGGGGCGCGCGCGGCAGCTCACCCGCCGCCGTTGCGTACGCGGTCGACACCGTACTCTTGAGCCTGCCCAGCCCGTCCGTCGTCCGCGAGGTGGCGATGGGTAGAAACGGCGTGATCGCCGGGTCGAAGGTCAAGACGGTGATCGATCTGTCGACGACCGGCGCGAAGGTGGCGCGGGAGATCGCCGCTGCGCTCGCGGCCAAGGGCATCACGGCCGTCGATTCTCCGGTGAGCGGCGGCGTTGCGGGCGCGATCAAGGGCACGCTCGCCGCTCATGGTCGCCTGTCCGCGGGCGATGTTCGCGAGATCTCGAGCCGATGCTCAAGAACCTCGGCAAAGTCTTCTTCGTCGGTGAACGGCCCGGCCTTGGTCAGACCATGAAGCTCGCCAACAACCTGCTCTCGGCGACCGCGCTGGCGGCGACCTCGGAAGCGATCGTGCTCGGCGTCAAGTCGGGGCTCGACGCCGCGACCATGATCGACGTGATCAACGCCGGCAGCGGCCGCAACAGCGCGTCGCAGGACAAATTTCCGAAGGCGATCCTGCCGCGGACGTTCGACTTCGGCTTCACGACCGGGCCTGATGTACAAGGACCTCAAGCTCTGCCTCGAGGAGGCCGACGCCGCCGGCGTGCCGATGTCCGTGGCGAAGGCGGTCGCCGAGCTCTGGCGTCGGGCGTTCGAGGAGATCGGCGCGGAACGCGACTTCACGACGATCGTCGAGCTCGTCGAACGGTCGGCCGGCGTCGAGGTCAAGGGGAGGAGCTGAACGCGGAGGCCTAGCAATGGCGGAGCTCGAGCCTTACGAGATCTACGCGATCAAGTACGCGGACCACTTCCGGCTCGCGAGCGCGAACTTCATCGGCGGCGATCCGCACGACGGCCCGATGCCGCTCGACTACTTCGTGTGGGCGATCAAGGGCGCGGCGCGGACGTGGATCGTCGACACCGGCTTCGACGCCGAGGTCGGAAGGCAGCGCGAGCGCAACGTGATCCGGTCGCCGGCGGAGGGGCTGAAGGCGCTCGACATCGAGCCCGACGAGATCGAGGACGTCATCATCACCCACATGCACTACGACCACTGCGGCAACCATCACTTGTTCGCGAACGCGCGATTCCACTTGCAGGACAAGGAGATGCTCTACGTGACGGGGCGATCGCATGTGCCACGTCGACGCTGCGCCACGCGTTCGACGTGGAGGACGTCGTGGCGATGGTGCGCCGCGCCTACGGCGGCCGAGTCGCTTTCCACGACGGCGACGACGAGCTCGCGCCCGGCATCAGCGTGCACTTCGTCGGCGGCCACACGATGGGCCTACAGATGGTGCGGGTGTGGACGAAGCGCGGCTGGGTCGTCCTCGCCTCCGATGCGAGCCACCTCTACGCGAACATGGAGCAAGAACGGCCGTTCCCGATCGTCTACAACGTCGCCGACATGCTCGCCGGCCACAAGAGAGCGTACGCGCTCGCAGCTTCGCGGCGCCACGTGATTCCCGGGCCACGATCCGCTCGTGCTGAAGCGCTATCCCGCGCCGAGCCGCGCGCTCGAGGGCATCGTCGCGCGGCTCGACGTCGACCCGGTCGAGGAGTGAGTCCCCAGGCGCCGCGCCGGTCACTCGGATAGCGGAATCCCCGTCCTACGGCTGATGTCGCGGAGCTCCTCCACGACGGGGAGCAAGACCGGAATGCCGCTCTTCGCGCGTTCGCGCTCAGCCTCGCGCTCCGGATCGCCGGGAATGAGCACGCCCGGCGTGCCGGCGATCGGCTTCGTGCTGCGAAACGTGCGAATCCAATCGTCGATTTGGCGCTTGAACTCTCGGGGATCGACGAACGCGTCGATCCGCAGCGCGCCGAAGAAGTGGCCGATTCCCTTCCCGACGCTTCGCGCGGGAATCTCTTGGCGCAGCGCGAAGGGAGGCGCGAAGGGACCCCAGTTCGCGCCCGAGAGGACGCAGCACAGGACGTCGACCATGGCGGCGAGGCAGTAGCCTTTGTGCCCGCCCGTGTCCCGGAAGCTTCCAAGGGGAAGCATCGCGCCGCCATCCATCATCGCGCTCGGATCTTCCGTGTCGTGCCCGTCGCGGTCGATCGCCCAACCGCGCGGGATCTTCTCGTCGCGGCGCTTTCCGATCTCTATCTTCCCGTATGCGCAGGCGCTGGTGGCGAGATCGATGACGATCGGCGGCTCCTCGAGGCCGGGGAACGCGATGGCGATCGGATTGGTTCCCAACATTCGCTCGGCTCCCCAGAGCGGCGCCACGAGCTTCGTGGAGTTGGTCATCGCCCAGCCGATGAGGTCGCGCTCGAGCGCCTTCAAGACGTAGTACCCCGCGATCCCGTAGTGGTTGCTGTTGGAGACGCTGACCCAGCCCGATCCCGCCGCGGCCGCCTTGGCCATCGCGATCTCGTTGGCCTTGGGTCCGACGACGAGCCCGAGGCCGTTGTCGCCGTCGACCGTCGCCGTGCTCGGCGACTCCCGGACGATACGGATCGTCGGCTTGGGATTGATGCGGCCGAGCGTGAGCATGTCGAAGTAGGTGTGGAGCCGCGCGACCCCGTGGGAATCGATGCCGCGCAGGTCGGCCGTCGCCAGAACCTCGGAAGCGAGCCGCGCATCCGCATCCGGTACTCCGAAATGGAGGAACACCTTGGCGGAGAAATCGCGCAGCACGTCGATCGAAAAACGTTGGCTCTCACCGCTCATCGGAACCTCGCCACCACCTTTTCGGCCACCAGCCTGCCGATCTCGAGGGACGCCGTGGCCGCAGGTGAGGGCGCATTGTTGACGTGCACGGCTCGTTCATCTTCGACGATGAGGAAATCGTCAACCATCGACCCGTCCGGCGCCACCGCCTGCGCGCGTACCCCCGCGGGAGCCGGCTCGAGGTCGCTTTCCGCGATCTCGGGCAGCAGTCGCCGGAGCGCGCGTGTGAACGCCCGCTTGCTGATCGACCGCCACACTTCTCCGGCGCCCGTCCGCCAGTGCCTTTGCGCGAGCCGTAGGAACCCCCCGTAGCTGAGCGTTTCCCACACGTCGCGCAGGTTCACCGTACCCTTCGTGTAACCCTCGCGCGCGAGCGCGAGAACCGCGTTCGGCCCGCACTCGACCCCGCCGCCGATCCGCCTTGTGAAATGCACGCCCAGAAACGGGAACGCGGGGTCGGGGACGGGATAGATGAGATTGCGGCAAAGGTGGCGCTTCTGCGGCACGAGCTCGAAGTACTCGCCGCGAAAGGGGACGATTCGCGCTGTAGGCTGCCCGCCGGCGAGCCGCGTCACCCGGTCGCTCTGAAGGCCCGCGCAATTCACGACGATCCGCGCGTCGATACTCGCCCGCCGCCGTCGACACCATGGTCCGGCTCCCGACTTGCGAGAAGGCTTCGGCCCGCGCGCCGGTCACGACGCTTCCGCCGCGCTCGGCGATCCGCGCCGCCAGACGCTCGCATACCCGTCGATAATCCACGATACCCGTCTCGGGGACGTGGAGCGCTTCAACTCCTGCGGAATGAGGCTCGAGCTCCCGCAGCCGCTCCCGCGAGATCCGCTCGCACCGCACGCCGTTCGCGCGGCCGCGCTCGAGCAGCGCTTCGAGCCGCGGGCGCTCCGCCTCGGCGACGGCAACGATGACTTTGCCACAGATCTCATACGGGATCGCTTCCTCCGTGCAGAACCGCTCCATCGCCGACTTTCCCACCCGACAGTTCGCGGCCTTCAGCGATCCCGGCTTGTAGTAGATTCCCGAGTGAAGAACCCCGGAATTGCGCCCCGTCTGATGGCGCGCGATCGCCGGCTCCTTTTCGAGCACCACGATCGAAGTGCCCGGGCGCTGCGCGAGCAGGCGGTGGGAGGTGGCCAACCCGAGGATTCCGCCGCCGACGACGAGCACGTCGATTTGCGCCGCCACCGCGTGAGTGTAGCAATCCTGCGCTGCCGATGTCTTGCCGTAGCGCGGGCGCCTCCGAGCGTGAAGACGCTTCCGAGGCCTTCGGAGGCTCGCTCAAACGCCGAAATTCGAAGGAGCCGGCGATCTTGAGCGCGCGCCGCGTTCGCGCTCGCGTGCACGCTCGTAGCTGACGAGCCGGCGAATGAGCGCATTGTAGCGCGAATGCGCCCGGCGCGCGTCATCGCGGCCGAGGAGCCGGAAGAGTCGGTGCTCGGGCGTCGCCGGCAGCACGTCGGGCACCGGGACGCCGAGCCGGCGAAGCCGCGGCGCTCCGATGGCGACGAGGAGCGCTTCCGCGGACTCACGCCCCGCCGCCAAATCCTCGAGACCGCGCGTGACGAGTGATTCCCCCGGCAGCCGTTCGCTCATCGTAGTTTGGTCTTCCGAAGGGCTTCCTCGACCTTCTCCCGGAACGCGTCGGGATCGATCGCGGGGTAACGCTCGAGCTTCCCGTAGATTGCCTCGAAGAGCCGCCGAAGCTCCTTCGGGTCGACGAGCTTCCGTTCCAGCATCTCACGAACGTCCCCGAGGTCCTGAGCATGCCCGCGCTCGATCTTCGAAAGCGCCTGGGCGTAGAAGTCATAGTGCCAGAAGCGCAGCGACCCGTGACTGCCGATCGACCGACTCCGCTGACGCCAGCCCGGCAGGGCAGGGATGAAGTGCGCGGGACTCGCCAGCTCGACGTTCATCTCCAGCTCGTCTTTCAAGCGCGAGATCGCCGCGAAGGCTCCGGCGGGCTCGGGGTCCAACTCGAGATCTACGTCCACGGTCGTCTTCCGCCAGCCGAGGAGCACGGCGCTCGCCCCCCCGGTCAAGAAGACGTCGCCGGGGCCGCGGGCTTCCTCGGCGAGCCGCTTCAAGAACTTCCGGATCTTTCGCGCGTCGGTCTCCTTCCTCATCGCCTCTCGAAGGCAAGCATACGCGATCTCCGGCTCGGAAGCACCGTTTCCGTCGAGCCGGGCGGCCGGCGACCGAAGCACGGTTCAAAGGTCGATCTGCTTCGCGACCTCGGCGGCGCGGATCGGTGCGCCGATCTCGAGGAAGAGACGATGCGCCTCGCGGAGCTCGCGTTGGCGGGTGGTTTCGTCACCGGTAAGTCGCGCGAGCTCGGCGCGCTCGACGTGGAGGAAGGGCTCGTAGCTCTTCGCGCCCGACATCTCGAGCCAGGTGGCGGCTTCGGCGAGCGCGGCCTCGATCTCCCTCGTCGCCTGGACGCCCTGGGTCTCACGGAGAGCGCGCATCCGGGTGAGTAGAGCCGAGAACTCCCAGAGTCGGGCGCCGCGTCGCCGGGAGACGTCGATCGCTTCTTCCGCGAGCGTCAAGGCCTTTGCACGATCGCCGAGCCCGAGGTGCGCCGCCGCCATTATCGCGAGCACGCTCCCTTCCAAGATCTGCAACCGACGTTCCCTTCCGATTCTCAACGCCGTTCCAAGAGCCTCGAGCGCATCGTGCCATGCGCTGTTCAAGACGTTCGCGAGCCCGAGGCTGAGGTAGGCATTGACTCGCGCCAACGTGGTTGCCCGTGCGCTCGGCGTAGTCCACCGCCTCCCGCCCATGCGCCAGGGCAGGGGCTGTCTCGCCCGTGATCTCACAGCGAACGACGTGAAAGACAGTGTGACGACCCAGATCGGGTGCAGCTGCTGAGTGCGTCCGCGCGAGCTCGATCACCCGGTCGAGCTCGGCTGCGGCCTCGCGAGGACGCCCTGTCAGGCTCAGGGCAACGCCGCGCCACCACGAGAGTCCGAGGCTCGGGCTAACGCCGATTCGATCGGCGCCGAGGTCGAGATCTCCCCGAGCGAGCGCGAGACCCTGCTCCGCAACGACAAGGCACTCGCGGAGCCGCCCAGCAAAGTAATACGCGCCGGACGAGGCCGTACCGAACGGCCACTCTCAAGCCGATGTCCTCCGTCTCGTCGGCGCGCCGAACCGACTCGAGGAGCGGGTCCAGGGCCTCTGCGACGGCCCCGGCGAAGAGCCGGAGCTGGCCGAAGCCGTTCAGGACCTGGCTGAGGACATGAGGGTCGCCGCTCCGTGTCGCGAGCTCGCGTCCTTCTCGGAAGAGCGAGGTTGCCTCGTCCTCCGGATCGCCCATACGAGCCGAGTGAGTCATGATGCGGGCGCGCACGTCCGCTCTCTCCGCGAGGCTCTCCGGCGTCTCGGGGAGCGTGTCCAAGAGCCTTCGCACGCTCCCCCAGTGCCGCAGCGCCTCGGCAGGATTGTTGAGCCCCTCCCACTCGGCCGCCCGCCGATGCCACTTCGCCGCTTCCCGAGCGTCGCCCGCATGCTCCCAGTGATAGGCGAGAAGCGCCGCACGCTCGCCGAGCTTCCCCGGTTCGAGCTCCTCGATCGCGCGCGCAACTGCGGCGTGGACGCGGGTTCTTCGCTCCGCGAGCTGCGAGCGGTAGGCAACCTCCCGAGTCAGCGGGTGCTTGAAGGTGTACTCGGCCTCCGGATAGAGCGCCTCCTGGTAGAGGAACTCCGCGTTCGTCAGAGCATGGAGAGTGGCGAGCAGGTCCTCGTCGCCGAGCTCAGCGACGCGACGGAGAATCGGTTCGGAGAACTTCGTGCCGATCACCGACGCGGTCTGCAGCACCCGCTTCTCCCGCTCGGGTAAGCGGTCGATCCGCGCCGCGAGGACGCTTTGCACGCTGGCCGGCATGCCGATCTCCTCTACGGGCTTATCCAAGCGGTACGCGCCCCTCGTTCCCACCAGCGCACCCGCTTCGACCAGCGACTGGACGATCTCTTCGATGAAGAAGGGATTGCCGCCCGTGCGCTCCCGGATCAGCTCGGTCAAGCGCCGTAGCGACGAATCCGTGCCGATGAGATCAGCGAAGAGCTCTCGGATCGCTTCGGGGCCGAGCGGCAGCAGCGGGAGCTGCTGGTAGTAAGACCTCCGCATCCACGAAGCGTGGTACTCCGGGCGGAAGTTCAACAGCATGAGCGTCCGGTTGCCGGGCGCGATCTCGACGACGAGGTTCTCGATGAACTCGTCGCTCGCCCGATCGAACCAGTGAAGATCCTCGAAGAGGAAGACGGCCGGCTCCCGGGCGCTGCGCGCGCGAGCGAGCCGCCGGATCAGGTCGAAAAGCGCCGCTGGCGTGCCTCGGGACCGAGAGGTGGAGCCGGCCGCTCGGGATCGGGCACGCCGAGGAAATCGAACATGAGCGGTAGTCCCTCGGCGAGCGTCTCGTCGAGCAGGAGCATGCGCCCGGCGATCTTGTCGCGCGCCGCCCTCGGCGTGTCGTGCTCGGTGATGCCGAAGTAGCCGCGATGGAACTCGAGGATCGGAAGAAGGGGTATGGCTTTCCCGTGGGCGACGCCGTGTGCCTCGTAGACCGGGATCTCCCGCGTTCGGCAGCGCTCGGCGAACTCGAAGCACAGACGACTCTTGCCGGTTCCCGGCTCGGCGACGACGCCGACGACCTGCGCATTTCCCGCTATCGCCTGCTCGAGCGCCGAGTCCAGAGCCGCCATCTCACTCTGTCGCCCGACGAACTTGGTGAAGCCGCGCGCACGGGACACGTCGAAGCGGGTTCGCACCCGCCCCACACCCGCGAGCTCGAAGACGCGCAGTGGATCGTTCAGCCCTTTGATGCGGGTCTCACCCAAGTCGCGGAGCTGGAAGTAACCGGAGACTAGTTTCGCCGTGTGCTCGGAGAGATAGGTCGAATCGGCTGCCGCGATCTGCTCCATTCGCGCGGCCAGGCCGACCGTGTGCCCCTGTGCCGTGTAGTCCATCCGCAGGTCGTCGCCGATCTTCCCGACCACGACCTCGCCCGAGTTGAGGCCCATCCGGACCGAGAAGTTGAGAGCGTGCTCGAGCCGCATCTCGTCCCCATAGCGCCGCAGCTCCTGCTGAAGCTGCAGGGCCGCATAACATGCGCGCTGCGCGTGATCTTCGTGCGCGATCGGGGCGCCGAATAGCGCCATGATCCCGTCTCCGGTGAACTGATTGATCGTGCCCTCGAAGCGGTGGACGCCGTCGGAGAGGATCGCGAAGAAGCGATCCATGATCTTGTGCCACTCTTCGGGATCCACCTGCTCGGAGAGGTCCATCGACCCCTTTACGTCGGCGAAAAGCACCGTCACTTGCTTGCGCTCGCCTTCGAGAGCAGACCGCGACGTGAGGATCTTCTCGGCGAGGTGCTTCGGCGTGTAGGCCGCTGGACTCCGCGTCGCGGCAGGCTGTTCTCCGAGTGGGGCACCGCAGTTGCCGCAGAACTTCTCCTCAGGTTCAATCGGTGTTCCGCACGCGGCGCACACGCGGCCGAGGCGGCGCCCGCACTCCGTGCAGAAGCGGCGGTCGGGACGATTACCGTGCCCGCACGACGGACAGGAGATTCCCGGCTCCGCTTCCACGACTTCTTCGCACCGATCGCGCTGCCTGAGCTTGTCGTCCACCGGCGAGCGGCCTGTCAACGGCCGCCCAGCGCAGCCCTCAGAATGCGCGTCGTCAGGGACAGCACGGGATCTTCTCAAGCGAGGTGTTTCGGCGTGTAAGACCGGGGATCGGGGGCGGAGCGAGAGAACCTGTGCCGATGGTTTGCCGCAGGGTAAGGCGCGGGCTCCAATGCGATCGCCGAACGCGCCGCGGGGACCCGCTGTCGAGCGACCAGGCCCATCGACTTGATTTCGAGGCGCGAATTCACGAACGTCGAGTCATGCCTCGACGTGGTCCCGAATCCGTCGCCACCGCGCCACCGCCTGCGCAGCTGCGCGTACAAAAGGCAGGCTCTCCGGCTTATCGCCGCGTGGCGCAGCTTGCGACGGAGGCGGCACGTCTGGCCCGCGAGATCCTCGGCCCGACGACCCAGGTGATCTGGTTCGGTTCCTGGCCCCGCGAACGCGCTCACGAACGCTCCGACGTCGACATCGCGATCCGCTGTCCGGCGGGCGTGCCGCGCGATCGCTTGCGCCGGGTGCGGGAAGCCATCGACGAGCTTCGGACTCTCTACTCGATTGACGTCGTCGACCTGCGCGACGCGAGCCCTGTCCTCGCCGAAGAGGTCAAACGGTACGGGAGGCCGATCTGAGCGCCCCCCTGGGAGCACTGGAATCTGCGCTGGATCGGCTTGCCGAGGCACTCGACGCGCCCGAGACGAGCCTCAATCGTGACGCCTCCATCCAGCGGTTCGAGTTCTCTTTCGAGCTCGCCTGGAGGTCGATCCAGGATCGCGCCCGGGACGCAGGGCTCGATTGCCGATCGCCGAAAGGCTGCCTGAAGCTCGCTTTCCAGCAGGGTTGGCTCGAAGACGAGCAGAGGTGGCTGGCGATTCTCGACGACCGTAACCTCACTTCTCACACTTACAACGACGCGACCGCCGGCAAGATCTACGGTCGCCTGCGCGGGCACCTCACCGCGCTTCGAGAGCTTCTGACTGCGCTCAAGGCTCTCTGACGGCGGGCGCTTCCGGACGTTGCCGTAAAGCGAAGCAGAGCGGTGAGAGCGAGCGTTTGGGCTGGCTGCAGCATTTGCAGATCCACGGCCGTCGACTCGTCGAGCAGAGTGGCGCGCCAGTGAGCTTCCGCCGCCGCGCGCTTCGCGCTCGTCGCGGCGGCCTGCAAATCGTGCGTGGCTGACGCCGCAAACCCGCTCCGGCAGCGGCCTGGAAGCGAAAGTTCAGGGGCCTGGACTCGTCGAGGCGCGTACGGGCGCGATTCGCTTCCGAGCGCGAGAGCCCGCGCACGTCTTACTCGACAGCTTCGAGGAAGCTCACGTGCCGTGCTCCTGAAGCGATGCGCGCCACGCGCGCCGCATGTCCCGTCGCGCCCGTCTCGGTGAAGAGACGGTGCGCCTCTGCGAGCTGGGCTCGCCATCCCGCTTGGTCTCCGTGCCGGCGGGCACGCTCGGCCCGGATCTCCGCCAGGTGGGGACGGAACGCCAGGGCGCCCATCGTGGCGATGAGCGCCTCGGCGCGCGCCAGCAGCGGATCGACGGCGTCGTCGTGGCCGAGGGCGACCTCGGCGCGCGCCAGCGCCACCACGTTCTCGAGCTCCTGGATCTTCGAGCCCCGCTCCTGCACCAGGACGATGGCGCGTTCGGCGGTCTCTTTCGCGCGCTCCGGCTCTCCGATCTCGACATAGGCATGGGCGAGGGACGCCAGCTCGTGGCCCTCGCTCTCGAGATAGATGCGGTGCTCGTTGGCGAGCGCGATGGCCTCCTCGAAGAGACGCGCCGCCTCCTGCCACTCGCCGCGCAGGGCGTGGGCGCGCGCGAGCCCGCTCGTCGCCGACACGCGCAGATTGGGCGCGCCGAACTCCTCCGCCACTTTCATGATGCGTGCCGCCAGCTCGATCGCGCCGGGGAGCTCGCCGCATGCTGCGCCGAAGACGAGCACCATCATGCGGCGACCAGCACCTGCGTCAGCGGATCGGCCGACGCGGCGATCTCTTGGGCTCGCGCGAAGCTCTCCGCGGCTTCCTTCATGCACCCTCTGTGCTGGAGCACCTCAGCCGCGCCACGCGTGGGCCGAGTGCGGATGTGGAGAAGCCGGTCAGGTCGTCACGGACCGGGGCGCCGCGGAAGAACTCGTCGAGGGCTCGCTCGCACTCGTCGAGGTTGCCCACGAAGCCCTCCGCGACCGCCAGATCGAAGTGAGCTCAGGGCGCGGAGCTCCTCGTCGCCGCTCTCGCCGGCAAGTCGAACGTTCTCTCGCGAGCGCTCCAGGAACTCGGAGAGGCGACCGCGCGTGATCAGGGCGTTCGAATACGCGGAGTGGAGGCGAACCTGCGCGCCAATGTCGCCGTGGTGCTCGGCCGCCCGCATTCCGCGCTCGAGCAGCGCGCTCGACTCCTCCTCCGTCTGCCCGAGCGACCAGCCGCCGAAGATACAGCAGGCGCTGGCAGAGTTGGATCGAGCAGGTCCGCCTCCGCGCGGTCCTCCGGCACCTCGGGCAGCAGCTCGTACGCCGCACGCCAATGCCGCATCGCCTCGCGCACGTCGCGTTGCTCGACCCAGTTCGCCGCGCGGCGCGTGCCAGCGTGCCGCCGCGGCGCGCTCTCCGGCCCCCTCCCAGTGCCAGGCGATCTCCGCCGCGCGCTCGTCGAGCTGCTCGGGGTAGAGGGTCTCCATCGCCTGCGCCACGGCGCGATGCACGGCGGCGCGGCGCGCGGCGAGCTGCGACTGGTAGGCGACTTCGTGCGTGAGCGGATGCTTGAAGGCGTACTCGACCTGCGGGTAGAGCGCGGTCTCGAAGAGGAACTCGGCGCGGCGGAGCGCGGCCAGCGCCTCGTCCAACTCCGCGCCGGCGACCTCACACACCGCGGCCAGGAGCGTGCGCGGCAGCTCGCGCCCGATCACGGCTGCCGTCTGCAGCACGTGCTTCTCGCGCGGCTCGAGGCGATCGATGCGCGCGGCGAGCACGTTCTGCACCGTCTCGGGCAGCGGGACCTTCTCGATCGCGTGCGTCAGCCGATACGCACCGGGTGTCCCCGCGAGGCTGCCGTCCTCGATCAGGGCCTGGACGATCTCCTCGGCGAAGAAGGGATTCCCGCCGGTGCGCGCGTGGATCCGCTCCGGCAGGCCGCGGACGCTCGGGTCGTCGCCGATTGCGCGCCGCGAGCATCTCGCGGACCGCCTCGGGCCCGAGCGGCTGGAGAGCGATCTGCTGGACGCTCGAGCGCTTGGTCCACTCCGCCGTGTACTCGGGCCGGAAGTTCAGCAGGAGGAGCGCGCGGGTCGCCGGGGCGATCTCCACCAGCTCGGCGACGAAGCGGTCGCTGGCGTCGTCGAGCCAGTGGAGGTCCTCGATCAGCGTCACCACGGTGCGATCGCGGGTGTCTGCCTGGACGATCCGCCGGACGTGCTCGAGCATGCGGCGCTGGGCCGCCTCCGGGTCGATCCGTGGGGCGGGCCGCGCGGGGTCGGGCACGCCCATGAACTCGAACATCGCCGGCAGGATCTCCGCGAAGGACGGATCGAGCAGCAGGAGCGCACCGGCGATCTTCTCGCGGGCCGCGAGGTCGGTGTCGCCCTCGTTGATGCCGAAGCGCTGGCGGAACATCTCGAGCACCGGGCGCAGCGGAATCGAGCGGCCGTGCGCGACCGCCTGCGCCTCGATCACGGAAAGCCCCTTCGCCCGACAGCGTTCGACGAGCTCGAAGCAGAGGCGGCTCTTGCCGGTGCCGGCCGGCGCGACGACGGCGATCACCTGGCCCTGTCCTTGCTCGGCGCGCGCCAGCGCCGACTCGAGGAGGCGCATCTCGTCGTCGCGACCGACGAAGCGCGAGAGGCCGCGCGCGCGCGAGCGGTCGAAGCGGGTGCGCAGGCGGCCGAGCCCTTCGAGGGCATAGGCGTGCACCGGCGCGCTCGCGCCCTTCACGTTGAACGCGCCGAGGTCCTCGAGCGCGAAGAAGCCCTCGACGCGCTGCGCGGTCGCCGCGGTGAGGTAGATCTTGCCCGCCTCGGCGAGCGCCTCCATGCGCTGCGCGAGTCCCACCGTGTGCCCTTGCGCGGTGTAGTCCATGCGCAGATCGTCGCCGATCTTGCCGACCACGACCTCGCCCGAGTTGATGCCGATCCGCGTCGCGACGTCGAGGCCGCGCTCGCGGCGCAGCTCCTGGGCGAAGCGGCGGAGCTCGTCGCGCAGATGGAGCGCCGCGTAGCACGCCCGCTGCGCGTGATCCTCGTGCGCGATCGGCGCGCCGAAGAGCGCCATGATGCCGTCGCCGGTGTACTGGTTGACCGTGCCCTCGAAGCGATGGACGCCGTCGGTGAGGATCGGCGAAGAAGCGGTCCAGGATCTCGTGCCACTCCTCGGGGTCGACGCTGCTCGGCGAGCTCCATCGACCCCTTCACGTCGGCGAACAGCACCGTCACCTGCTTGCGCTCGCCTTCGAGGGCGGACTTGCGATTGCAGGATCTTGTCGGCGAGGTGCTTGGGGGTGTACGCGGCGGGTAATCTTTGCGAAGGCGACGCTCGCGCCGCGCCTTCCACCGCTCCGCCCGCACCTCGACCCGAGCCCCGTCCTTCAAGCTGCCTCCCGCACTTGCGGCAGAATCTCGCCGCCGGCGTGGCCTCGGCACCGCACGAGGGACACAGGGCGGCAAGCTTCGCGCCGCATCCCTCGCAGAAGGCGGAGTCCGGCGGATTCTCGTAGCCGCACGCGCCGCAGCTCACGATCCGAGCCCCTTCCTCAGCCGCGGGCCATCCGTCCGCCCGCCGCAGCGCCCGATCGACGCGGTCGACAGATCGCTGCGCATCGCCCCGGGTGTCAACTTCTTCTTCCGTCTCTGCCCCGACTTTCCGGACGTTCCCGCCCGCCGATTGGAGCGCGCAGCATGCGACCGTAGATTGCGCCGACGACCCCGGACAGCGCTCGTCAGCCCTTTGGCGGTCAATGGATCACGGCCCAAAAGAGTCCAACGACGGCGACGAAACCTAAAGTGAACGCCAGCGTTCTGAGATAGGGAATGCCGAGGAGATAGAGGACGGCGTGCGAAACGCGCGCCCAAAAGAAGAACATCGACCAGAAAGCCGTCGACGCGTTCGCCTTGCCGGCGACGTGGGCGATGACCACGAGCGCTGCGAAAGGCCCGAAGACCTCGACAGCGTTCATCAGAGTCCGATCGGCGCGCTTTCCCCACAGAGGCACGGGGCGCGGAGTTGGATCGACATAGTTGGCAGGTGTCAGGAAGCCATTGGTGACGACCTGCGAGATGACATAGGGAATCCAGAGCGCGCCCGTGAGCATGGCTGTATACGCCAAGTAGGTAAGATCGGTTGTCATGCCTTCCTCCGTTGGTAGGGTGTAGTGACCATTGTGGGGGACAGTAAAACGACAAGGTGACGAATTCTACGCGAGAGAAGGATGCGCCCCCGAGGACGCGGCTGACAAGCGCCGGCGGGTGACCGATCGCCACCCGCAAGCCGCCGAAAACGCAACCTGCGATTCCGGAGGCCGGTAGAGCACCCCGTCTACGGCGGGACGACACGAGCGACGCTTGTAACCACCCTCCCGTCGTCATACGATGTATGACATGAAACGTGCCGTTACGATCCGTCTCGACCGTGAGCTCGAGCGGTCGCTGAATCGAATCTGCAAGCTATCCCGACGGAGCCGGAGCGAGGTTGTTCGGGACGCGCTGCGGCGTCAGCTTTCCCTTCAAGCTTTCGAGGCGCTCCGCCGCCGCGTGATGCCCTTTGCCGAGGCGAGGGGCTACCTTACGGATGAGGACGTCTTCAAAGACATCTCTTGAGGGTCTTCCTCGACACGAACGTTCTCGTCAGCGCGTTCGCCACTCGAGGCTTGTGCGCGGACGTGCTGCGCCACGTGCTGACCGAGCACGAACTCCTGACGGGGGAAGTGGTTCTCGCGGACCTGCGGCGGGCGTCGCGTGAGAAGCTCCATCTCGCGGCTGAAACGATCCAGGAAATAGACGCCTTGCTTCGCTCTCACCACGTCGAGCCGAAGCCCGAGCGACTTCCCGTAGTCGAGATTCGAGACGAAGACGACCTTTCTGTCTTGGTTTCTGCTCTCGCGGGCTTCGCGGACGTACTGGTGACCGGAGATAAGGACTTACTCGGGATTGCACCTAGTGTCCGCGGCTTGAGGATCGTCAACCCACGAGGCTTTTGGGGTCTTACGCAGAGGCGGCGACGGCGTCGAAAATGAGGAGGCGGCCCTGCCCTCGGGCTTCTGGACTTCGATCGGCCGGTCATGGTGGGCAGCGCGTTCGGATCCTTTCTGGTCGTTTGGGCGGCCGGTTGACGCTTGAGCAGGGATCGTTTAAGGGTCACTTTTATGGCCCTAGGCGATCTCGCGGACATCCTCCCGATCACGACGGTCAAGCGCCGTTTTCTCGAGCTTCTCAAGAACCTCGGTGCGGAGCGCTCGGTCATCACGATCACCCGCAACGGTGTGCCCGCGGGTGTGCTGATGAGCGTCGAGGAGTACGAGTCCCTGACCGAGACTCTCGAGATCCTCGCCGATCCCGGCGTCGTCAGGATGCTTCGCCGAGCGCGACGGAACTTTGCCAGGGGCCGGACAGTTCGCCACGACGAGTTGTGGCCTGACGAATGACGTACCGGCTCGCCTATGAGCCGGGTGCCCGCGATCTCATCCGACGACTGCCTCCCGATTTGAAGCCAGCCGTGAAGCGGGCGATCGAATCGCTCCAGACCGATCCCTACGCCGGCAGGCCGCTGAAGCTCGAGCTCGCCGGCTATCGGTCGCTACGCTCGAGCCGGTACCGGATCATCTACCGGATCAGTCAGGCCAATAGAGTCGTGGAAATCCACTATTTCGGACTTCGGCGCGACGTGTACGAGCTGTTTCGCCGCCTTCTGCGCCGTTGAAGCATGTGCCGTGTCGGCGGCCGACGGCGATCGCTCCTTCTGCGTCGCGACCGCGAGGTCCTCGAGTGCACGCACCACGAGCGCCGTCCAGCCGGTCTGATGGCTCGCGCCGACGCCGCGGCCGGTGTCGCCGTGGAAGTACTCGTAGAAGAGCACGAGGTCCCGCCAGTGCGGGTCGTCGCGCGTAGCGCGTCGTCTCCGTCGTGAACGGGGCGGCGGCCCGCTCGCATCCGGCAGGAAGAGGCGCGCGAGCCGGCGAGGCGAGCTCGCGCGCGACCTCTTGCAGGTTCATCAGCTGCCCCGAGCCCGTCGGGACACTCGACCGTGAAGCGTGTCGCCGTAGAAGTGGTGGTAGCGCTCGAGCGCCTCGATGAGCAGGTAGTTGATCGGGAACCAGATCGGCCCGCGCCAGTTCGAGTTGCCGCCGAAGAGCCGCGTGTTCGACTCGCCGGGAACGTAGTCGACGCGGTGCTCGCCGCCGTCGGCGTGGAAGACGTAGGGGTGGTCCTGGTGGACCCGCGACAGCGAGCGGATGCCGTACGGCGACAGGAACTCGCGCTCGTCGAGCAGGTAGCGGAGAACCCGCACGAGGCGCTCGCGCGACGGGATGGCGAGCAGGCGATGCCGTGGCCGTGCCTGTGGTCGTCGTCTCCATGTAGGCGATGTGCTGCGCCGAGGTCCGGCCGGTTCTCGAGAAACCACTCCAGGCGCTTCGTGAAGCCGGGCAGGCGGTCGAGTGATCTCGTCGTCGAGCACCTCGACGGCGAACGAGCGGGATGAGCCCGACGATCGAGCGGACGCGCAGCGGGACGCTGTGTCCGTGCAGCGTGCAGCTGGTCGTAGTAGAAGCCGTCCTCCTCGTCCCACAGGCCCGTGCCGCCGAGCGAGTTCATGGCGTCGGCGATGCGCGACGAAGTGCTCGAAGAACTTCGAGGCGACGTCCTCGTAGGCGGGATCGTCCTTGGCGAGCTCGAGCGCCATCGACAGCATCGTCGCGCAGTAGAACGCCATCCACGCCGTGCCGTCGGCCTGCTCGAGGTGTCCGCCGGTGGGCAGCGGCTGCGAGCGGTCGAACACGCCGATGTTGTCGAGCCCGAGGAAGCCGCCGGCGAAGAGGTTCTTCCCCTCGGCGTCCTTGCGGTTCACCCACCAGGTGAAGTTGAGCAGCAGCTTCTGGAAGACGCGCGCGAGGAAAGCGCGGTCGCGCTGCGCCGCGCGCCGCGTCATCTTGTAGACGCGCCAGCGGCCCAGGCGTGCACCGGCGGGTTCACGTCGCCGAAGCGCGAACTCGTAGGCCGGCATCTGCCCGTTCGGGTGCATGTACCACTCGCGCAGGAAGAGCGATGAGCTGCTCCTTGGCGAACTCGGGATCGACGCGCGCGAACGGGATCATGTGGAACGCCAGGTCCCAGGCCGCGTACCAGGGGTACTCCCACTTGTCGGGCATCGAGATGACGTCGCGGTTGTAGAGGTGGCGCCAGTCGTGGTTGCGGCCCTGCTGCGCGGCTCTGCGGGCGGCGGCGGCTGCGCCGGGTCGCCGTCGAGCCAGTCCTGGACGACGTAGTGGTAGAACTGCTTCGTCCAGAGGAGCCCCGCGTAGGCCTGGCGCGCGACGCGGCGCTCCTCGCCGCTCAGTTGCGCCGGGACAGTCGCGCGGCGTAGAACGCGTCGGCCTCGTCGATCCGCTGCGGCGAAGACTCGGTCGAAGTCCGCGCCGAACGGCTCGGCGCGGCGCCTCGGTCATCGGCGGAGAGCCGGAGCCGGACCGTGACCTCGCTCGCCGGCGGGAATCGTCGAGCGCGTAGTGCGCCGCCGCCTTCGTGCCCGATCGCCGTCGGGTTCACCGCGTCGCGTCGGCCGTGGACGACGTACTCGTGGAACGCGTCCTTCACGTACGGCGGCGCGTTCGGCGAGCCGAAGAGCCGCTCGCGCGTTCGTCTCGTTCTCGGTGAAGAGCATCGGCTCGGCGCGTCGGCCGGCGCATCGGCTCCGACGTCGAGCCGAAAGCGCGCCGAGCGTCGCGTGGTCGGCGAGGAGCGCTGTCTCGCCCGGCGCGCTCGAGTGCGCGGCTTCGGCCAGTAGCCCTCGCGCGTGCGGCCCCACGACCACGTGTTGCGGAACCAGAGCGTCGGCAGCAGGTGAAGCGTCGCCGGCTGTCGGGCCCGCGGTTGGCGACCGTGATGCGGATCAGGATGTCGTCGGGCGACGCCTTGGCGTACTCGGCGAAGACGTCGAAGTAGCGGTTCGTCGTCGAAGACGCCGGTGTCGAGCGAGCTCGAACTCCGGGTCGCTGCCGTGCCGCGGCGGCGGTTCTCCTCGACGAGCCGGGCGTAGGGGAACTCGGCCTGCGGGTACTTGTAGAGCGCCTTCATGTACGAGTGCGTCGGCGTCGAGTCGAGGTAGAAGTAGCACTCCTTCACGTCCTCGCCGTGGTTGCCCTCGGGGCCGGTCGAGCCCGAAGAGCCGCTCCTTCAGGATCGGGTCGCGGCCGTTCCAGAGCGCGAGCGCGAAGCAGAGCCGGCACTCGCGGTCGCGTGATGCCGAGCAGCCCGTCCTCGCCCCAGCGGTAGGCGCGGCTGCGCGCGTGGTCGTGCGGGAAGTAGTCCCAGCAGTCGCCGTACGTCGGAGTAGGATCGTTGCGCCACATCCACCAGGCGAGGAAGCCCGAGACGTTGAAACCGAAGATCTCCGCCACCGCCGACCGGTGTCCGAGCGAGCCCATCTTGCCGAGACCTTTGAAGTCGAAGGCCTGCAGCGTCGTCGCCGCGGATCGCGGCGACGATGTTGTGCGCCGCCGCTCGCGCCTGGCGGGTCGCGTGCTGCGCCGTCGGCGGTGAGACGCCGCCGTCCGGCGCCGGCACCTGCGCGCAGTCACCGAGCGCCCAGACGTCCTCGTCGGCCCTCGACCTCGCAGGATGGCCGTCGGCGACCAGCCGTCCGTTCTTCGTCTTCGGCAGCGCGAGCGAGTCGATCAGCGGATGCGGCGAGCTACGGCACCGTCGAGACGAGCGTCCGCGTCGCGATGCGCTCGCCGCCCGCCAGTATCGCCTCTTCGCCCGTCGCGCTGCCTCGAGCCGCGTGTTCAGCCGGAGCTCGACGCCGCGCTTCGCGAGCATCTTCTGCGCGAAGAGCGCCAGCTTCTCGCCCATCTCCGGCAGGATCCGGTCCTGGTGCGTGCAGCAGCACGACGCGGATCTCCTTCGCGTCGAGTGCTGCGGTAGCTCCGTCGCCACCGCCGCGCACGAAGTCGTTCAGCTCGGCGACGACCTCGACGCCCGAGAAGCCGCCGCCCGCGACCACGAACGTCAGGAGCTGACGCCGCAGCTCGGCGTCGTCGTCCTCGATCGCCGCCTCGTCGATCGCCGCGGATCACGTGGTTGCGCAGGCTCGAGCGCGTCCGCGAGGTTCTTGAACGGCATCGCGTGCTCGGGCAGGCCCCGCAGGCCCGCGGAAGTCGGTGACGTTGCCGAGCGCGAGGACCAGGTGATCGTAGTGCGATCGCGTGGGCGTGCGGGCGGAAGCCGGGGCTGGACATCACGACGCTGCTCTCGACGTCGATCGATTCGACCTCGCGCACGTGGATGTTCGGTGCGCGGCAGCAGGCGCCGGAGCGGGCTCACGATGTCGGTGAGCCCGATCGTGCCCGAGATCACCTCGGGCAGCATCGGCTGGAAGACGAAGTAGTTCTCCTTGGCTGACGAGCGCGATCTCGACGTCGTCGCGCCCGCCGAGTGCCTTCTCGAGCAACTGCGCGGTGTAGACGCCGCCGAACCCGCCGCCGAGAATCAATACACGCTTGCGAGTCGAGGCCATGCCCGTTGGATGCCGCTGCCTCGTCTCGTTTCAGGCGGGCAGGTAACGCGGGTGCGTGCCGTTCACCGTGGCGTTACGAAGCGCTTCGTCGCTCACGGCTCGACCAGCTGCATCACGTGCCCGTCGGGATCGTCGACGCCGACGGCGCGACGGAAGCCGAGCTCGGCCCGCGAGGTCTCGACGCCGCCCGGCGAAACGAGCCTGCGGCCGCGCCGCGCGAGCGCCGCCGACGCCGCGGAGGCGTCGCCGGTGATGAGGCGCGTCTGCCAGTGCGCGAGGTCGTTGGCGCGCGAGATCGGCGGGGACCGGCCGCCCGTCACGCGGCGCGAGGTACTCGAGGAGCTCGATGCCCGGACCCGAAGCCGCGCGCAGGCCGGTGATGCGCAGCCGCGCGCCGAACACGTTGTTCAGATGCTCCTGCTCGGTGCCGTAGTTCTCGCTCTCGCCGGCGACCGTGAAGCCGAGCGTGTCCCGGTAGAAGCGCGAGGCTCGCGTTCGGTGTCGGCGACCACGATCGCGGTATGGTCGATGCCGAGGAAGAGACGGTCGGTCGTCGCGTGCCACTTGGCGGCGCCCTTGTCGGGCGGGAACTGGAGGATCTCGAGCGGGTGCCCGTCGGGGTCCTTGAAGTAGAAGGCCTCGATGCCCGCCGCGTTCGGGTTCCAGTCCGGCAGGCGCTGCGGTCCGGAGGAGGCATGCTCGACCTTGTGCTGCGCGCAGCCGCCGATAGGCGCGGTCCATGTCGCTGACACGATGATCGCGACGTGCTGGAACCAGCGGTCGTTGCTGCGCGAGTCCGCCGGGACCGGCCGGCCGCGCGGCGCCAGGTACTGGGTCAGCTCGATCGACTCGTCGCCGAGCCGCATGCGTACCACGCGCATGCGTAATCCGAACACGCCCTCGAGGTGCTCGTAGTCAGGCCCGGCAAGCTCGACGTCCGAAAGCTTCTCGAAGCTCAGCACCGTCGAGAAGAAGTCGACCGACCGATCCATGTCTGACACGGTCATGCCGACTGCATCGACGCCGGTGACGAGCGACGATCCGCCCGAGTCTCTTCCCCATCCCACGCCATCGCCGGCGCCCGACACCAGCAACAGGAGAAAGACGACCCCGAGCGGCCGAAAGGCGACGGCGAGCCTGCGGATCATGCGCGTTGGATGCCCACCGGAGGCTTCGGTTTCAGCGAGCCGGATCGGCGGTTGTGGGCTTCACTTCTCCTTGGCGAAGTAGATCCCGTCCCAGTCGGCCGGCGGACCTTCGGCGCGGAAGCGTCGGCAGCGTTCGGCGAGCACTCGGCTCGGAGCATCGTCGGGGCATCCGTCGAGGATCGCGAGCGCGTCGTCGAAACGGCGCGCGAAGTACGCATCGAGGGCTTGCTCGTAGCGGGCGACGAACGCAGGTGCGGGAAGCATCGGCCTCGCGGCGGCCGACGCAGCTCGAAGATCTCGACGCCCTCGCGCTTGCCCTTCACGGCCACGCGATCGACGCGACGGAAGTGGAAGCGCTCGCGGGCGTCCCGCTCCACCGAAGCGCTCACCAGGATGAACGTCCCGTACTGCTTGTTGAGGCTCTCGAGGCGGGAGGCCAGGTTCACGCCGTCGCCCATCGCCGTGAAGCTCATGCGATCGGGAGCACCGAAGTGTCCGACGTTCACCTCGGCGCGGTGAATACCGAAGCGCGTCCGCCAGGGCGCCACCCCCGCCCAGACCGGGCTCCCGAACAGGGCCGCGGTCGCGTCGCGGCAGGCGAGGGCGGCTTCGCAGGCACGCTCGGCGTGATGCTCGCACGGGTTCGGAGTGTTCCAGAGTGCCATGACCCCATCGCCCGTGTACTTGTCGATGATGCCTCCGGTCGAGTGGATCGCGCGCGTCATGGTCTCGAGATAGGCGCCGAGCGCCACGGCGAGCGCGTTCGGCGTGAGCTGCTCCGAGAGCGTGGTGAAGCCCTCGATGTCCGAGAAGAGCAGCGTCACGTCCTGGATCTCCGCGCCGAGCATGGGCTCGACGCGCGCCTCGTAGAGCCGCCGCACGAGGTCGAGCGGCACGTACTTGCCGAGGGCGCGCAGAGCGGTCTTCGCCTGCTCGAGGCTGTCCGCGGCGGCTTGAACGTCGCGAAACGTGTCCACCTCGCTCCGTGCGGGTGCGAAGTCGAAGCCGCTGAGGCGCGTGGTCTCCCCGATCAGGCGCCCGAGATCGCGGCGCATCGCCCGCAGCATCAGCGCGCCTCCGGCGACGGCGACGAGCATGAGGACCGCCGCGATCGCGAGCGCGCGCCGTCGCGAAGCCTCCGAGGCCGCCGAGGTAGTACGCTTCGGGAACGACGATGCCGACGAGCCATCCTTGCGTCCGCTCTTCGAGCAAGCTCGCGACACTCACCAGGTAAGGCGTGCCGCCGACGTTCACGCGCGCGACCGACGGAGCCCCCCGGGGGCACGTCGCGCAGATCGGAGCGCGAAGCGCGGCCGTGACCTGCGGCGGCGGCGAGGCCGGCACGACGCGGACGTCGCCGTCGGGATCGGGCTTGCCGTCGGTGTCGAGCAGCGCGAAGTGATCGGCGGAGCCGAGACGCGAGATCAATCGTCCGTGCCGATCGCAGAGGAACACCACGTGCTGGTCGGCCGAAGCGGCGCCTTCGTCGACGCGGAACCGGGTGAACTCGTCGATTCGATTGTTGAGCAGCGAGACCCGCAAGACGCCGAGAAACGTCTCGTCGTTCGACCAAAGCGCTTTCTGCAAGCTGACGACGCGCCGGCGCATCTCCTCCGGCAGACCGCCGTCGGCCTCGCTGTAGGAGAGGTCGCTCCACAGCGCGCGGCCGCGGAATTCCTCCCGCGAGGGAACGGTGAAGGTGGCGTGGATCGTCGGATCGACCGCGGGCGGCGCCGCGGGGTGCGGCGACGTCTCGTACGGAAGCCGGCGCTCTTCGGCGAGCCAACGACCGTCTTCTTGATGCTGCCGACGAACGACCAGGCCAGCGTCGCTCCCGGCACCGACTCGAGCGACGGAGACCTGTCCCGACCCGTCGGAGGCGAGCTTCAAGTCGCCGGCATCGTGAGGCCCGTCGTCGTGCTCGTAGCGACCGACCCCCCGCCCATAGGTGAGCGTAACCTCGGTCACCTGGGGATGGCTGGTGATCTCGCCGATCAAAGCGGACTGGACGCTTTCGAATCGACCCGGGTCGACGAGCCCGAGGTCCGCTTGCCACGCGAACGACTCGACCAAGCGCTCCGCATCTCCGAGATGTCCTTCCATGCGCTCGGTCACGCGCCGGCTCGCCTGGCGCATGAGCTCCTCCGAGGCGATCAGGATCGTGCGCCGCGAGCCCGCGTAGAAGATCGACAGCAGTGCGAGCAACAATCCCGCGAGGCCGAGGAAGCAAAGCCCGATGAACTGCCCGAGCGTCAGCCGGGGCCAGTCGGGGACGTTGCGGCATTATCGGAATTGTCGGGATCTTCGGGCCGATTTGGAAGCGTCGCGCCGACAATTCCGGTAGTGCCGCAACGTCCCCACCGCCCCCACACCTACGCGAGACGCTCGATCAGATGGTCTCCGACGCGCAGGCGTTGGCCATGATCGTCAACGCCGGGTTCACGGCGCCGCTCGAGGGGAAGAAGCTGCCGTCGACGACGTAGAGATTGTCGACTTCGTGCGCCTTGCAGTTCACGTCGAGCGCCGAGGTCTTCGGGTCGCGGCCGAAGCGGATCGTGCCGTTCTGGTGTGCGACGCCGGCGAGCGGGATCCGCTGGCCGAGGAACAGATTCCGCGCGAAGAGGCCCTGGTGGCAGTCGTGGCCGTGCACGCCGCACTTGCGTTGCTGCTTCATCAAACCTTTCAGCGTGGCGATCAGGCGCTTGTGGCCCTCCTCGTTGTTCGGCTTGTAGGAGAGGACGATCGCGCCGTCGCGATCGAGCGTCACGCGGTTGTTCGGATCAGGCAGATCCTCCGAGGTCAGCCAGAAGTCCAGCGAGTGCTTGGCCATCATCTCGAGCGTCAAGCCTGGAGCGATCGCCGGCGCGCCGGCCTTGAGCGTCACGCCGTCGAGCTTGCCGACGAACGAGATGTGCCCCATCGGGTAGGGCCAATCCTTCGACCCGAAGTAGAAATCGTTGACCGCGAGCGTCTTCTGAAAGATCGTCGGGTTCGGGCACTTCGAGATCGCCATCAGCACCGAGTTGACGTGGCCCATGTAGTGCCGGCCGACGACGTCCGAGCCGTTCGCCAGGCCGCGCGGATGCTTGTCGCTGGCCGAGCGCAGCAGCAGCGCCGCCGAGTTGATCGCGCCGCACGAGACGACGACGACGTCCGCCGAGTACGACTTCGAGCGCTGCCGTCGCGGCGGACGACGACCTCGCTCACCTCCGCGCCCGACGCGCGGGTCTCCAGGCGCTCGACGTACGCGTTGGTCAGCAGCGTCACGTTCGGATGCTCGAGCGCCGGATCGACGCGCAACACTTGCGCGTCCGACTTTCGCGTAGACCAAGACAGGGGAAGCCGTCGCAGGTGTTGCAGCGGATGCACTTGCTCGTGCGTGGGTTCGTCTCGTCGAGCATGACGCCGAGCGGCACGTGGAACGGCTTCAAGCCGAGGCCGCGCGAAGTCGTCGCTCAGCTGCTGGATGCGCGGCTCGTGGCTGACCGCCGGATGCGGGTAGGGGCCGCTCGCGGGCGGGTCGGTCGGGTCTTCGCCGCGCTCGCCGTGCACGTGGTAGAGCTGCTTCGGCCTGCAGGTAGTACGGCTCGAGATCGTCGTAGCTGATCGGCCAGGCCGGCGAGACGCCGCCGTGATGCCGGATCTCGCCGAAGTCCTGCCTGCGCAGGCGGAACAGCGCCGCGCCGTAGAACTTGGTGTTGCCGCCGACGTAGTAGTTGGTGTGCGGGTGGAGCTCCTTGCCGTCGCGGTCGCGCCACACTTCCTTCGTCTGGTACTTGCCTTCGACGTTGACCGCGCGCGGATCCCAGTTGTCCTTTTCGCGGGCGACATAGTCGCCGCGCTCGAGCAGCAGGATGCGCTTGCCGGTCGGCGCGAGCTTCCAGGCGAGCGTGCCGCCGCCGGCGCCCGTGCCGATGATGATCACGTCGTAGTGGCCGTTGCTTGCCATGTGTCACTCCTTTTGGGTCGGTTCGCGAGAACCGAACGAGCGCGATACGCGCAGAAGATGCAGGGCACGTCGTCGGGATGATCGAGCTTGGCGCAGAAGACGCCCTGTTCGCCGAAGAAGTAGAGGTAGATCTCGGCGGCGGCCGAGCATGCCGAGCGGCGGGGCGGAGAAATAGATCCAGACCGCGCGCCATTGGCCGGCGGCGAGCGCCGAAGCGAACGTGCGCGCCGGATTCATGCTCATGCCCGACAGCGGGCGCTTCGATGGCGATGTAGCTCGCGACCAAGAGGCCGCAGGCGACTCCGGTGAAGCGCGCCAGGGCCGGCACGTTCGAGACGAAGAGCACCGTCGACATCAGAATGAACGAGATCGCCGCTTCGGCGGCGAAGGCGATCGGAAGGCCGCCGTCGCCGGGCAGCGTCACGACGTAGTTCACGGCCGGATCAGCGAGGGCCGGTCCGAGCACAGCTCCGGCGATGCATACACCGCTCGCTCCGCCTACGAACTGGGCGAGCACGTAGAAGGAGGCGTCTGCGGGGGCAACCTTGCCGAGGCGGAAGAAGGTGAGGGTCAGGCACGGATTGATGTGCGCTCCCGAGCGGCGCCCCCAGGGGGAATAGACGATGGCCATACCCGTCAATCCCATCGCCGCTCCCATGAGCACGCGACGCACGGCCGAGTCGGAAATCGCGGCGTGCAGCGCCGATCCCGGGTACTCGAGCAGCACGCCGAACGTGCACGCCGAGATCATGAAGGCGCCGAGCCCGGCCGCCTCGATGAGATACTCCGGCCAGTGGAAGTTGTGGTCGGCGCGGGTCACGCACGTTGGATGCCTCTGGCGTGCTCGGGTTTCCGAGCAAAAACGGCTACCGGCTACCTGCCAAAGACTCCGAGGGTCTTCGGCGGTAGCCGGTAGTCGCTATTGCGGTAGGACGCATCGAGCGGAGACGGGATCGCGACCAATGGGAGCGACCTGTGACGCGCGCTCCCAGCCGGTACGTTTCAGATTTCCTGCCGGTTCGCGGCGCTGGCGATCAATCGATCGAGCGAGATCGGTCCCGGGCCGGCGATTGCCAGCCATGCGAAGATCGCCACGTACGCCCATTCGGTGAGCCCGAAAAAGCCCGAGAGCGAATCGACGTTTCCCCACTGCGCGGTCTTGATCGCGACGAACATGACGATGATCAGCGGAATCGACGCGATGCGAGTCGCGAGTCCGACGAGGACGAGAAGGCCGCAGACGAACTCGTTCGCCGAAGCAAACGGCGCCTGATACTGCGGGTATGGGATGCCGAGCTCGGTGAAATAGTCGATGATCCCCTGCAGATTGTGGAGCTTCCCCCACCCGGTGGCGACGAAGACCCAACCGATCGTGAGACGCGCGATGAGCGGGGCGAGCCAGGCGAGCCGTCGAGCGACGGTGCTCGGTACGTCGTAGAGCAACGTGGCAATCAAGTTCATGGGTCTTCTTCTCCTCGGCCCTTGGCCGTCGCTTTTCTGAACCTCGGCGAGCTCCCTCGAGTTCCCCGCCAGGGCGGCCGTGGCGCCTCGAGGTCTCGCGAAGCATGCCTCTTGGATGAAGGCGGGTGGAATGAGGTTTCAGGGCGCTCCCAGGAACCTCAGCAAAATTGCCTCCGATTCACCGGTTGCCCCCCCTTCAAAGCAGATCCGTGAAGTGTGCCCCGTTCGAGAGCTTGCCAGCCGCCGCGGAGAGTGTATTGATATGGAGTAATATCGGGTTCCCCAGGCGTCAGAAACGGGAGCTGAGGAGGCAATAGGATGGCAATGACCTCGAAGGCAGTGACGATCGATGGTCGACCTGCCCGGCGCGAGGGTGGGATCAACTACATGCTCCTCGCCGGCGGGATGCTGACGCTCAGCGTGATCTTCGTGAGCGTTCGCCTCTATCAGCAGTTCTTTGCTTGGACGGTCGGACTGGATTCGACCACGCCGGAATTCCAGACGCACTGGATGCGGCTTCTGTACGCCCAATTCGCCGCCGAAGGCTTGGCCGCGGCCGCGATCTGGGGATGGCTCTGGAAGACGCGCGATCGCAATCTGGCGGCGCTCGAGCCCTCGGAAGAGATCAAGCGCTACCTCCGTTTGATCGGTTGGCTCCTGATGTACGTCTTCGCGGTCTACTGGGCAGAGTTCTTCGCCGAGCAAGACGCGACGTGGCACCAGACGGTGGTTCGCGACACCGAGTTCACGCCGAGCCACATTCCGCTGTTCTTCGGCGCGATGCCCGTCTTCATCATCATGGGCGTGAGCTCGTATCTCTACGCGCGGACGCGCATCCCGCAGTTCGCGCGCGGGCATTCTGTCCCCTTCCTGATCGCAGTCGCCGGCCCCTTCATGATGCTGCCGAACGTCGGCTTCAACGAGTGGGGCCACACGTTCTGGATCATGGAGGAGATCTTCTCTGCGCCGCTGCATGCGGGATTCGTCGTGTTCGCCTGGGCCGCGCTCTGTCTCGGCGGCATCCTCATGCAGGGTATCCCGCGCATCGTCGAGCTTGCTCAGGGAGAGGCGCAGCGGGCGGCAATACGGCCCGTGACCAGCTGACCGTCGCGAGCGGCGAAGGGCGGAATGATGCAGCGCAGGGCAGCGTCGGTCGAACCGGCGTACGGTGATGTATCCCCGCCGTCGAGCGATCCGCAACAGCTCTACCGCACGATCGATTGGCTGCTGATCCCACTGCTCTTCATGGTGGTGCAGGCGGCTTTCCACATCCACGCGATGTTGACGGTCGGTGACTGGGACTTCTGGACCGATTGGAAGGATCGGCGCTGGTGGCTGGTCGTGACGCCGATCTCGCTCATCACGTTTCCTGCGGCGATCCAGTACATTCTTTGGGAGAAGTTCCGGCTGCCGATCGGTGCCACGGTGTGCGTGACCGCGCTGCTGCTCGGTCAATGGGTGAGCCGAACGGTCAATTTCTACGGCTGGGCCTACTTCCCGCTGAACTTCGTCTGGCCGGCGACGCTCATCCCGGGGGCGATCCTGCTCGACTGCGTGCTCATCCTGACGCGCAGTTATCTGTTGACCGGAATCTTCGGAGGCATGCTCTGGGGTGTAGTCTTCTACTTCGCCAACTGGCCGATGCTCGCGGCCTTCCATCTGCCGATGAACCACAACGGCGTGCTCTTGTCGCTCGCCGACTTGCAGGGGTTCGAGTACATCCGCACCGGAACGCCCGAATACATCCGCATCATCGAACGAGGCACGCTGCGCACGTTCGGCAAGGACGTCACCCCGGTCTCGGCATTCTTCGCGGGATTCGTCTGCGTGCTCATGTACTTCGTCTGGCATTTCATGGGTCGGCTGCTGTCGACCGTGCGGTTCGTCAAGAAGATCTGAGCACCGCGGGTATGGCTTCACGCGTATCCCCTCAGTCTTCGCCGGGGCTCCCCTCCGCGAATGGCTCGCCGGCGCGAAAATCGGCTCCCTGCTTTTGCGCTCCGCCCCTTACGAGGCTCGCAAGATGCAAAAGCAGGGCTCCGATTTTCCAAAGACTCGCCGGACTGCGCTTTACTTCGCGGAGGCTAGCTTGGCAGGATGCCCGAACGGAGACGGGATCGCGACCAGCGGGAGCGATCTCTGAACGAAGGCTCCAAGCCCCGGCCAAGACCGAGGCGCTACGTTCCCGCGTACGGCTATGCGTCCAGCTCGCGGCTCTGATCGCGCTCGGGTGGGCGTGATCGGGGCGCCGGCGTGGGCCCACGGTGAGCGCAGTCAGGAGCCGTTCCTGCGCATGCGCAGCATCCTCTTCTACGACTGTCAGTGGTCGACGGATCGGCTGAAGGTGAACGACGAGCTCGTGCTGTCGGGACGATTTCGCGTGTTCGACGACTGGCCGATAGACGTGATGGGCCGGCCCGAGACCGTCTACATGAACACCGGAGTGCCAGGCCCGGTGTTCGTGCGCAAAGAGTCGTTCCTGAACGGCGTGAACATGGCGAACTCCACGTCGCTGACGATCGGCGGCGACTACGAGTTCCTGGTGAAGCTTCGCGCTCGTGCTCCCGGCAAGTACCATGTCCACCCGCTCATCAACGTCTACTACGGCGGCCCAATCCAGGGTCCGGGAAAATGGGTAACCGTCGAGCCGGGCTCCGGGCCTTTCACGAATCCCGAGAAGACGCTGATGGGCCAGGAAGTCGATCTCGAACGATTCGGACTCTCGACCGTGGTCCGTTGGCATCTCGTGTGGGTCGCGGTCGCTCTGGTCTGGCTGGTCTGGTGGGCCCGTCGGCCGATGTTCATTCCGCGCTACATCCTCGCCGCGCGCGGCGCGGAGAACGAGCTGGTGTCCGCCACCGATCGCAAGCTCGCGGCGGGACTCTTCGTCGCAACGTTGGCGATCGTGCTGGTCGGCAACTACTGGGCGACCAAAGAGTACCCGATCACCATCCCGCTGCAGTCGAGCCGGATCCGCGTCAAGCCGCTGCCGCGCCCCGCGCAAGGGGTGGAAGTGGACCTCGTCAAAGCGACCTATGAAGTGCCCGGGAGAACGGTCTACCTCGACATGAACGTCACCAATCAGACGGCGAAGCCCGTGCGCCTTGCCGAGCTCACCACTGCGAACGTGCGCTTTCTGAACGCCGCGGTCGCCAAGGACGAGCCGGGCTATCCGCGCGATCTGATCGCGCCGAGCGGGCTCGTCGTCGAGCCGGAAGCCTCGATCGCCCCGGGAGAGACCAAGCTCGTTCACGTCTCGGCGACCGATCCGATCTGGGAGACGGAGCGTTTGGCGCTCCTCCTCTACGATCCGGACAGCCGCTTCGGTGGGCTCCTCATGTTCCAGGATTCCGACGGAAAGCGCTATCTTTCCACGATCGGTGGGCCGATCCTTCCCACCTTCAAACTGAAGGCGCTGTAGAGACCTCCGTTGTTCCCCGACCGCCCATGCGCGAGATCCGTGATCGCGCTCGTCGCACTCCTCGGAGCTTCGCCGACGACCGCGCTCGCACACGGCGGCGCGACGATCGACAGGGATCCCTGCGTGCAGAAGACCGGCAACTGGTCCGTGCACTTCACGGTCTACGAGCCCGAGACCGATCCGTCGGGCGAATACTGCGCCGACATCCCGAAGGCGGGATCGATGATCGTCGTCTTCGACTTGGTGGATCAGGAATTGCGTCAGGTTCCTTTCGGCCTCGAGATCGTCAAGGTCAATGGATCGTCACGAGAGACCGTCCACCAGGTCCCCGCCAAGCCCTACCCGAACGGCGTGATCAACGCACAGCTGGTGATCCCTTCGCCGGGCCGCTACGCGGCGATCGTCACCCCGGAGGGTAAGGACCCGATCGTCTTCCCGATGCGGGTCGACATGGCGACGCCGCTCTGGGTCTGGGTCGTCCCGCTGCTTTTCGTCGCGCCTCTCCTCTACTACTGGAGCCAGCGTCGGACACCCCCTTCCGCCGCGGCTTCCGAAACGCGGCGAAACCTCGCTCTCGTCAAGTGACGAAGCGGCTCCTGTTCGTCGCCATCCTTCTCGTCGCCGCGCTCGCGGCCGCGCCTCGCCGCTGGGTTCCCGCCGTGCTCGAGCCCGTGCGCGCCGTGCTCGTCGGCGAAGCCGCGTACCGGAGCCCGCCTGCGACCCTGCCGATCGACCTCGGAGCGAGCGAGCCTCCGTGCCCGAACGAGCACCCGGAGTGGCGCGACGCGCAGGTGATCGAAGGCGTCACGATCGAGCGCTCCGCGGTATGCGAGCCCGACAATCCGTACCTGGTGGCGGCCGTCGTCAAGGGGACCAACAACGTCTCGATGGAGACGCTGATGAAATCCGGCCTTGCTCCCGACGCGGTGGTCAAGACGAACGACCGCGACGGCGACGGCGACCCCGACGACGTCCACGTCAAGCTCGAGGTCGTCGAGCTGAACGGCCACTCGCCCGACACCCCCGAGCTGATTCCGCGCTTTCCGATCGCGCCGGGAATCGAGCCCGGCTTCTGGGTGTTTGCGCCGAAGAGCTTCGGAATGGCGACGAGGAGCCTCGAGGACCTACGCGCGAATCCGCTCTTCCGCGTTCCGTCGCCCTCGATCCGCGTCGAGGAAGGAGACCACGTCTCCGTCACGCTCGAGAACACCCACTACTTGCCGCACACGATCCATTTCCACGGCGTCGATCATCCCTATCATTTCTTCCTCGACACGCCCGACGTGAAGGATGCGCGGGTCGGCAACGACGGCGTACCGGAGACCGACGAGCACACGGTCATGCCCGGGGACAGCCACACCTACGAGTTCACGCCGCGCCACGCGGGCACGAAATTCTACCACTGCCACGTCCAGCCGCAGGCGCACCTGTTGATGGGGCTCCAGGGCATGTTCGTGGTCGAGGAGAATCGTCCCGACAACTGGCTCCAGACGCTGAACGTCGGCGCCGGGCAGGTGCGCCACCCGTCTGTCGCGGTCCGCGAGCAGTACGCAGCCGAGTATGATCTCCACTACATGGATCTGGACAAGAGCTTGCACGAGCTCGTGCAGAAGGTGAACGACCCGCGCCTGATCGCCCGCGCGATCAACCGCACGTACAACATCACCAAGCGGGTGGCGACGTACTTCCTGCTGAACGGCCGGTCGTTCCCGTACACGTTCCGCGAATCACTGGTCGTGGTGAAGCCGGACGAGAAGGTGAAGCTTCGAGTGCTGAACGGCGGGATGTCGCTGATCTCGCTTCATCCGCACGGCCAGGCGTTGACGGAGACCGACCTCGACGGGATCGAGGTTCCCGCGGCGGCGCGGGTCACTCGCGACGTCGTGGCGATCGCCGCGGCGCAGCGCGTCGACCTGCTTCTCGACACTACGAACGACGGGCTCCACAGCTACGGCGACGGCGTGTGGCTGCTCCACGATCACAACGAGCACGCGTTCACGACCGACGGCGTGAGCCCCGGGGGAAGCATCAGCGCGATCGCCTACGAATCGTACCTCGATGCGAGCGGCTGGCCGGTCACGCACGGCATCGACTGGAAGCCGTTCTTCTCGCCCGACTACTATCGTCGCAAGATCCCCGTGTGGGTCACTTACGACGACCTGGGGATGCTCGGCGAGGCCGGATCCACGACGCCGGCGCCGCGGCAAGTGGCTGCGCGGGCGCTGCTCGCGGGACTCGCGGTCGGCGCGCTCGGAGCGCGACTCGGCCGAAAGCGCCCGAGGCGGCTGCTTTGACGGTCGCTCTCGTCGCGGCGCTCGCGGTCGCGCTCGCGGTCGGCGCGGGCGCCGCGGAGCCCGCCGCGGACCACCCGCACGAAGGCCATTCGATGGAAGGCATGCAGATGTCGGCGGCGGGCATGGTGATGAATCAGAATACGGACCACCTGCCGAAGGACTGCGCGAGCATTTCGCAGGACGTGACGATCACGGTCCATGCGGGACGGAAGTACGCCGCGGCGCATCCTGGGACGACGTATGCCTATGACCGGGGCGCGTGGGATGTCCCGCCATGCTCCCGCGTCACCGTCACCCTGGTGAACGAAGATCACGTGCGTCATCAGTGGATGCTCCACGGCCTGCCGCGGTACCTGTACGCCGAAGGGATGTTCCACCTCGAGGTGAGCGGTCCGGGGGAGGGGAGCGGCACCTTCATCGTGCCGAGCGTGAAAAAGACCTACCTCGTCCATTGCGACGTGCCGCAGCACGCCGAGAAAGGCATGAAGGCCGAGCTCACCGTTGCGGGCGGCGATGGTGATCTGTCGAGCATTCCGGGCTTGACGGCCCCGGTCGAGCCGGACGCCTATCGCGTTCGCTGGGATGCGGCCACGCTGGTTCTCGCGGGCGTGGTGGGACTCGTCGGTGCCATGATCGGATTCCGCGCGTTGCGGTCTGACAGACGCCCCTGACGCCGTGCGATCGCGGTCGCTACGCGCGCGGAAGCTCATCGTGACCGCCGCCATGCTCACGGCGGTCGCCGTCGCTCTCCTCCTGCCGCTCTGGCGGGCGAGCCCTCGGCTCTACGGCGCGGAGGACGCCGAGATCGCGCCCCACGCGTATGCGGCGAGCGAGCCGACCGCCTGCGCGACGGCTTCCCGAGATGGCCCCGCAGGCAACTCGCGATCCGAGGCGACACCTCTCGGACTTCGCTACATGGTGAAGACCCCGGCCAACTATGACCCGACGCGAGCGCATCCGCTACTCGTCGACTACGCGCCCCACGGAGCGAACCGCTTCCTCTCGGAGCGCTATGTGGGTCTCACGCGCGCGGCGACGGCCGCGGGTTTCATCGTCGTATACGCAGACAGTCGACCCCTCGATCGCGCGACGATCGAGGATCTGGGGGGCATTCCCGAGCGCGTGGCCACTCGATGGTGCGTCGACCGCGAGCGAATCTATTTCACCGGGCACTCCGACGGCGGCACCGCCGCGACCGCGATCACGGTCCTCGGCAAGTCGCGGACCGCTCCGGCAGCGATCGCGCCGAGCGCCGCGGGATTTCGTCGCGCAGACCTGACGGCCCTCGCGTGCCCGCCGCCGGTTTCCGTCATGGTGTTGCACAGTCGCAACGACGAGCTCTTTCCCTCGTTCGGCCGCGAAGCGGCCGAATGGTGGGCGGCCTGCAACGGCTGCGGGAGCACGCCGGCGCCGCGCGCCGACGGCTGCCTCGTCTACCCGGACTGTCGGCCGCGCGGCGCAACGCTCTACTGCGAGGGCGATGGAAAGCACCTCGAATGGCCGAACCGCAACCAGGCGATGCTCGAGTTCTTTCGCTCGAGGCGGTAGGGCGGCCGCCGAGGAAGGGAGAGCTCGCGTCGCACGCGAGGACGCAGGACGGACCTCCGCTTCAAGCCGCCCGAACCGGCTCGAATGCGTCGCCGCCCCAACTTCTAATCTCGGGCAAGACTTCCTTGGCGAAGAGGCGAAGGCTCGCCTCCGCGTCCTTGAACGGGAGCCCGCCGTAGCTCGTGCAGACGTTCGACTCGAAGTCGCCGATCACCCGTCGCCGCTTCTCGAGCTTGTCGAGGATCTGCCGTGGCGTGCCCCACGCCTGCTGCGCGACGAAATCTTGCGCGGCGGCGTCCTTGCCCATCTCGCGCAGGAGCTTCGAGGCGTCGCCATAGGCTTCGTAGCCCTTGGTCCGGCCGTGATAGCCGTCCAGGAACTCGTAGTGCGTCAGGACGGAGGCGTAGTAGCTGGCGATGTGGCGGTGCGCGATCTCTTCGGCGCGGCCCGCGTCCCGATCGCAGTACGTGAAGTCGATCGCGTGAACGGGCGGAGCGCTCGTTCGGTGACACTTGCGGAAGTGCTCGCGGTACGACTCGATGCCGGGCACGTGCTTGTCGATCGAGAACTGAACGAAGAACATCATTCGGGCTTGGAGCTCGGCCGCGATCGGCGCCGATTCGGGCGACATCGCCACGGCGTAGAGCCTGCCCTTGAAGGAGCGGCTCGGTCGCGGCCGAATCTCGGTCCGGGCCTGCTTGTAGAAGGGCCCACCACCCTCGATGAACCCGGTCTCGAGCGCGTCGAGGATCATCTTGGCCGCCTCGTCGAAGCGGCCGCGCGCCTCGCCCATGTCGATGCCGAAGGCATTGTACTCCATGCGCGCCAGGCCTCGCCCGAGGCCGAGGATGAAGCGCCCGTCGCAGAGCGCGTCGAGCATGGAGATCTTCTCGGTGACCCGCAGCGGGTCGTTCCACGGCAGGATGACCGCGGCCGTACCGAGATGGATCCGGCTGGTACGCCCGGCGAGATAGGTCAGAACCTGAAAGTTGTCGGGCAGCATGGAGTACGAATCGAAATGGTGCTCGGCGCTCCAGATCGTGTCGAAACCGAGCGGCTCGGCGAGCTCCGCCATGCGCATCTCGGTCTTCACCATCTCGACGTCGGAAAGGCCCTGGTGCGCGTTCTGGAAGAGCAGCATGTATCCCGTTCTCATCGTGGAGTCTCCTTCGTGGCTCGAGCGCGCGTCGGAAGGTAGTCGATCAAAGAAAAGAGGCCGGGGCGGTCAACCCGAGATCGGGCCAAGCTCCCGTGGCGATCGATTCGAAGATGCCGAAGCCCTTGGCGTCGCCCTCCCGCACGCGCACGATCGAGTCGCGCAGTTGATGGATGCGGCGGAGCGTCTGCGGCTCGGTCGTGTCGGCGATGCGCTCGCCGTCGACGTGGCGTTCGCCCCGCCACATGCCGTGCTTCTTGCCGTCGAAGCCGAGATAGAGCGCCGTGCCGAGGTAGAAGCCCGAATCGCCGACCACCTCGACCTCGACCGTGCGTGTCTCGCCGGAGAGCATGTCGAAGTGGATCGCTCCCTTCTTCGGGCGGCGGGTGCGATCGTCGTACTGGAGCTTTGGGCGCACGCGGCCGACGCGCTCCTGGGTGCCGTCGGGATGGTTCAGATAGCCCGAGAAGTAGAAGGGACGGCCGTCGCGCATCTGCAAGTAGTAGTGGAATTCGTAGCGCGTGCCGTCGGGCCGCTCGAGCAGAAGCGGCGTCCAGTGGAGTAGGAACGAGGAGTCGGCCAAGGACCGATCGCCGAAGTCGCGCGCCGGGCGGAGATCGGTCGGCGGGGCCCCGACGTCGAGGCGCACACCCCACGAGTGGTCGCGGAAAGCGAACCAATCGTCGGGGCGGACGTCTTCCTTCTTCCCTTCGATTTGCACCCACCCGGACACGGTGCCGCCCTGATGATAACGGACGACGTCGGAGACCACGCGGAAGCCGCGCTCGTCGCGCTGCGCGTGGCGGTCCTCGAAGTAGGGAGGGAGCTTCTTCTCGAAGGTCACATCGAACGTGAGTGGCAGGACGTCGTTCTCGTCGAGCCGGACACGGACCTTGTGGAGCGGCTCGACGACCTCGTAAGTGAGCGGGCCGACCGCGGTCTTCGTGGGATCGGTGGCCAGCTCACGGCTGGCTCGGACCGTCCACTGCTCGTTGCCACGGGAGATGCCGCCGAAGGCATCCATGACGTTGCGGTTCTGGTAGCGGCCGAGGCCGAAGTCGATCTGCAGGGAGCCGTCCTTCTTCGGGATCGACAGCCAGATCTTCTCGGTCCAGGAAAGGTCGGACGCGGCGACGGTGGCGAAGGTGTCGACGATCTGGTGATTCAACCCTTCGTCCACGGACAGGAGTTTGCCGATGTTCGGGGTCATGGCGTTAGTCCTCCGATCCTGCGGTCGTATCCTTCTTCACAGACGGCCGGCAAGTGGTCGAAGGGACGAAGAGGTTGATCGAGAGAGCAGTGGGGCTTCTGCGACGGGGCTTCGATCCCGCGCCCCGATCAACCGATGCGTCGGCGAATCAGCTCCACGTACTTCGGGACCACCGGGCCCCACGCGGCGAAGCGCGGATCGGTGGCGCGGCCGGTTCGGTGGAGATGGAAGCCGAGACCGATGATCGCCGCGATCTTGCACATGCCGAGTCGCCTCGTAGCGGCGGATCTCGCGAGCCGTACGCCCCATGCCCTCCTCCCACGCGGCGATCATGCGCGCGCGGTTCCACCACCCCGGCAAATCCAGGCCCGCGGTCGCGATTGCTCCCGGTCCCTGATCGTAAAACGAAGCGAGGTAACCGAGGTCGGTGAGCGGCTCGCCGACGTGCGCCATCTCCCAGTCGAAGAGGGCGACGAGCCGGCCGTCGGTCTGCCAGAAGCAGTTCCCGTGCTTGGGATCACCGTGCACCGGTGTCGGCGGGCCCGAGGTCGGAGGCGGGTTGAGAGTCAGATCATCGAGCAGCTCTAGAAGCGCCTGCGGCGCTTCGGCGCTCCGCGCCACGTCGCGCCAATGGGAGGCCTCCTCGGCCGGCGTCTTCCGCGGTCCTGGCATCGATTCGACCGGCATGCGGTGGAGGGCGACGACCGCGCCGATCCACTGCGCCGACATGTGCCCTCGCACTTCTTCGGACGCCGCCGCGAGCCAGGCGGGAACCTGGTACTCGAACGCCTCCCCGACGAGCCGCTCCATGATGAAGAAGGGCGAGCCGATGACGGACGGATCGGTGCAGAGCTCGAAGACTCGAGGCACGGGCGGGACCGCCTGGGAACGTGCCGACGGCGGAGAGAACGCGGTGCTGGAACGCCATGTCGTAAGGGGGCAGCAGACCTTCTTCGGACGGCTCCGTGCGCAGGATGCGGTCGAGGCCCTCGAGCAGGTAGGTCTCGTTCGAGTGACCGGTCGACAACGGGACGACTCGTGTGATGCCGTCACCGCCGGGAAGGTACCGACGAAGCCCTCTCGCCAGCCGTTCGGGATCGCGCGCCATAGAGCAGCGGCCTTAACGCCCACCTCGTCGCCGGTCAAGCGACTGTTCCTCGCGCTCGACGATGCGGCAGGGATGCGCACGGCGGAAGGACGGAGAGGAACGTCAGGCTCCCGTGGCTGCGGTTCGACGCGAGCCGATGTCTCGCGTATACCCTGCGCGGGTACATGTTGTTGCGGTAGCTCGCCAACGGGGACCAGCGAGGGGCGGCCGGGGTAGACACCGCCCGCCGAGCTTGGAAAAAGGGGGTCCGGTTTTTCGAGACGGCCGACGCGAGCCGAGCTCGACACGCAGCGCAGCCGCGATCGCCAACGGAAAGGAGCAGATCTCAGCCGTATGAGCACCGACTTCGTGATCGGTACTGAACAGCGTCCCGTGCGAGTGGCCATCGTGGGCTCGGGCCCCGGAGGCTTCTACGCTCTGCAGTCTCTGTTCGACCGCGGTGCCTGGCGCGCCACGTGCGACATGTTCGATCGCCTGCCGACCCCGTACGGTCTGGTGCGCGGAGGGGTTGCTCCGGACCACGCGAACATCAAGGCCGTCATCAAGGTCTACGAGAAGCTCGGGCGCGACTCGCGGTTTCGCTTCTTCGGCAACGTGATGCTCGGAAGGGACATCCAAGTGGCCGACCTTCGCGCGCACTACGACGCCATCGTCTATGCCGTGGGGAACGAGAGCGACACGAAGATGGGCGTTCCCGGCGAGGACTTGCCCGGCTGCCACTCGGCGACCGACTTCGTAGGCTGGTACAACTGCCATCCCGACTTTTTGAAAAAGTCATTCCGTCTGGACGTCGAGAACGTGGTGGTGGTCGGGATGGGGAACGTGGCGATGGACGTCGTGCGCATTCTCGCGCGCGACCCGGAGGAGCTGGCCCCGACCGACATCGCTCCCTACGCGCTCGATGCGTTGCGCGAGATACGCCGGCTGAAGCGCATCTACGTGCTCGGGCGGCGGGGCCCGGTGCAGGCCGCTTTCTCGCCGAAAGAGATCAAGGAGATCGGCGACCTCAGCTACTCCGACCTCATCGTCTCCCCCGATGAGGTGGCCTTCGACGCGACGCCCGCGGCAGCGTGCGGCCTGGGACAAGGACACGCAGCAGAACGTCGAGTACGTGGTCACCAAGTCGAAGGAGTCGCCCGGTGGAACCGGGAAGCCCCGTCAGGTGATCCTCCGCTTCCTCATCTCGCCGGTCGAGTTCATAGCAGGACCGGACGGCGCCGTCGCGACGGTCAAGGTCGAGAAAAACAAGCTCCGCTACGACGACAAGGGGCAAGCGCGCGCGGCAGGAACCGGCGAGTTTTTCATGCTGCCGGCCGAGCTCGTGATGAAGGCCGTCGGCTATCGCGGCGTGCCGGTCCCCGGGGTTCCGTTCGACGAGCGCAAGGGAGTCATCCCCAACGTCGACGGGCGGGTCGTGGCCGACATGGAGAGCCGGCAGCCGGTTCCGGGCGAGTACGCCGTGGGCTGGGCGAAGCGGGGGCCGACCGGGCTCATCGGCACCAACAAGCCGGACTCGGTCGCGACCGTCGACGCGATCGCGTCTGACTTCTCGGGCAAGGCAGAGCCGCCGCGCACGGCGCCGAAACCGGCGCCGGAGGCCATTCCAGAGCTGCTCCGCTCGCGGGGCATACGCTACGTGACGCTTCGAGGACTGGAAGCGCATCGATGCCGAGGAGATCGCGCGCGGCAAGGCCAAGGGCAAGGTGCGCGAGAAGCTTTTCCACCTCGACGAGTTCTTGGGCCTCGTAAAGGAGGCCACCTAGGCTCAAAGCGAGTACTTGGACCTCCCGAGCGCGCCGATCCTGCGCCCGGGACTATTTCCCTTCAAGGCTAGGCGTCAGGTGAACGGCGGCTAACCATGAGCACCCCGGAAGGGCTCCGACTTGGGGATCGCCGTTTCGCTGAGCGGCCGCTACGCGGCGTTCGGGCGGCAGGCCCTCGAAGGGTTGCGATGCTTCGTGCGAGACCGCAATCGGGCGGGCGGCGTGCGAGACCCGCGAGCCAATCGCAGCGTCCCGCTCGCCCTGCTCGTCGAGGATGATCGCGGCGACGGTCGGTGCGCCCGGCGTGAGCGTCGAGAAGCTGATCCATCGCGACGCGATCGATCTGCTGATCGGTCCGTACGGCAGCGGCCCGACCTTGGCAGCCGCCGAGGTCGCGGAACGCTGCCGCTACGTGCTCTGGAACCACGGCGGCGCCTCCGACGAGATCTTCCGGCGCGGATATCGCTGGACGGTCGGGATCATCGCTCCGGCTTCACGGTACTTGACCGCGCTTCTCGACCTCTTCCGCTCCCTGGATCCGTCGCTCCGTAAGATCGCGCTGTTCGCGGCCAAGACGGGCTTCGCATCGCAGGTCGCCGCCGGCGCGCTCGACTGGATCCGGCGAGCGGGCCTCGAGCTGACCGCGAGTCGCTCCTACGAATCCGGTATAGCCGACTTCGCGCCGCTTCTCGTCGAGCTCGAGAAAGATCCGCCTGACGTTCTGCTCGGTGCCGGCCGCTTCGAAGACGATCTTCTACTCGGGCGACAGCTTGCCGACTCGAATCCGCCGATCAAGGCTGCAGGGCTGGTCGGAGCGGGGGTCAACGAGTTTGCGAGAGCGCTCGGGCGAGCCTCGGAGGGCTTCTTCGCGCCGAGCCAGTGGGAGCCGCGCGTGAAGTACGCGGTGGACTGCGGGCCGCCGAGCGAGGACTTCTGCGCCGGCTACGCGGCGTCGGCGCAGGGACCGATCGACTATCCCGCCGCGCAGGGCTACGTTGCCGGCCTCATCGCCATTCGCTGCGTAGAGGAAGCGGGCTCCCTCGACCAAGCGGCTCTTCGCGAGGCCGCCTCTCGGCTTCGCTGCACGACCTTCTACGGGCCGTTCGCGATCGATCCGCAGAGCGGACTCCAGACCGCCCACTCGTTGGTCGTCGGGCAGTGGCAAAACGGCGAGAAGAAGGTAGTGTGGCCGGCTGCGATTGCCGAAGCCCGCGCCGACTATCCCGCGTCTCCCGGACGCCGTTGATCGCCGGGTAGGTCACGCCGCATGCAGCCGCCCGATCCGCTGACGCGCCTCCTTCGCGGCCTCGATCTCGAGGAGATCCGCGCGGACGTCTTCCGCGCCAGAACCGGCAGCGGCACGGAACGGCTCTTCGGTGGGCTTCTCCTCGCCCAGGCGGTGATCGCCGCCGGAAGAACGATCACGGGCAGGTCCCTTCACTCGCTGCACGCCTCGTTTCTGCGCCCGGGTCGATCGCGGGTGCCGCTCGAGCTGACGGTTGACAGGCTACGGGACGGCAGAAGCTTCAGCGCGCGCCGCGTGACCGGAATCCAGGGCCATGACGTGACGCTCGTCGCCACGGCGAGCTTCACTCGTCCGGGCGAAGGCGTCTCGCACCAGGATCCGATGCCGGAGGCGCCGGGTCCGCAAGGGCTCCCCGACTGGGAAGACCTCCGCGCGGCGATGCTCGGAACCGAGCGCCGCCAGGACGTTGCGGTCGAGCTTCGCGTCTGCGACGCCGATCCCAAAGTGGCCGACGCCCGCCTGCCGGCCTATCGCCGCGTGTGGATCCGTCCTCGTGGAGAGCTTCCCGACGACCCGCTCCTCCATGCCGCGATGTTCGTGTTCGCGACCGACCGGACCCTCCTTCGGGTGGCGGCGCGCCCTCACGGCCCGATTTGGCGGGTCCGCCACGCCGCGAGCCTCGATCACGCCGTGTGGCTCCACCATGCCGCGAGATTCGACGACTGGGTGCTGTACGTGTGCGAGAGCCCGTCGCGGTCGCCGGGCGGGCGCTCGCGTTCGGCGCGATGTACGGTCGTGACGGCCGCCGTCTGCTATCGGTCGCTCAGGAGGGGCTGGTTCGCTTCTGAGTTGGCGCGCCCGTCAGGCTTCAGGTATCAGGCTTCAGGCGTCGGTCGAAGATTCCGAGAAGTCTTTTTCCTGAAGCTGAAGTCCGAAGCCACGCAAATTCCGCGGAAAGGAAACTGAGATGCCGGAAGCCACTCGATTCGAGAAAGGGATGGCGGTGCTCGAAAAGCTCTTCGGCCCCGCGACCGCGGCGCGTCAAAATGTCGGAAGACTTTCGACGGATCACCGTCGAGAACCTCTTCGGCGACATCTGGTCACGGCCCGGGCTCGCGCTTCGTGATCGCTCGATGATCACACTCACCGCGCTCCTCGTGCTCGGTCGCGAAGCGGAGCTGCGCCTGCACCTGCGTGGCGCCCGGAACCTCGGCATCCCGCGGGAGACGATCGAGGAGATCATGATCCACCTCGCGCACTACGGTGGCTGGCCGGTAGCCGCGAGCGGCTTTCGCGTGCTCGACGAGGTGTTCACCGCGATGGATGCCGAAGCCAAGGGGACCGGCTGACGACGAGCGGCCCGAGCACGTCGCTCAGCGGGAGCCGTTCCGCGAGCGACGCGGTTTGGGGCGTCGCTTGGCAAACGAAGCGCGCGAGATGTAGCGTCGACTTTTTCGGAGCCACGCTTGAGCGACCCCGAAGACCAGAAACCGCGCGCCGAGGAAGACTTTGCGACGCTCCTCGCGCAGAGCGAGGCGGCCGAGAAGCGCCGCCCGCGGATCCGCGGCGGCGACCTCGTGCGCGGGCGCGTGGTCGCCATCGGAGCCCAAAGCGCCTTCGTCGCGATCGGCGCGAAGGCCGAAGCGGTGATCGACCTCGCCGAGTTCCGCGACCGCCGAGACCGGCGAGGTTCGGCTCGCGATCGGTGACCAGATCGAGGCGACCGTGATGGACGACGGCAGCCGCTCGGGATCGATCGTGCTCAAGCGCACGCTCGGCCGCGGCGGGCACGTCCCCGGCGAGCTCGAGCAGGCGCTCGAGCACGGCATCGCCGTCGAAGGCCTCGTGACCGGCCAGAACAAGGGCGGATTCGACGTGCAGATCGCGGGGCAGCGTGCGTTCTGCCCCGCCGGGCAGATCGACGTCCGCCGCGGCGATCCCGCGCAGTACGTCGGGCAGCGCCTGCGCTTCCGCGTCATCAAGATCGAGGCGGGCGGCCGGAACATCGTGGTGTCGCGCCGCCAGCTCCTCGAAGAGGAAGCGGCAGCGAAGGCCGCCGAGACCTGGAAGCGTCTCGAGGTGGGCGCCGTCGTCAGCGGCACCGTCACGTCGCTTCGCGACTTCGGCGCCTTCGTCGACATCGGCGGCGTCGAAGGGCTCATCCACGTGAGCGAGCTCGGCTACGGTCGAGCGGCGCCATCCCGGCGAAGTGCTCGAGGTCGGCCAGACCGTCGAGGCGCAGGTCGTGAAGCTCGAGCCTGACCCGACCGCGGGCCGTGGGCGCGTCGGGCTGTCGCTCCGCGCGCTCGCTCCCGATCCGTGGCAGACGGCCGCCGAGCGCTTCCCGCGTCGGCGCGACCGTGAGCGGCACGGTCCGGCGCCTCGAGTCCTTCGGCGCGTTCGTCGAGATCGCCCCCGGCCTCGACGGGCTCGTCCACGTCTCCCGGCTCGCGCTCGACCGGCGCGTCTCCCATCCGCGTCAGGTCGTCGCGATCGGAGACGAAGTCGAGGTGACGGTCGTCTCGCTCGACCCCGAGAAGCGCCGGATCGGGCTCTCGATGGTCGAGTCCGCCCGGCGCGCCCGCGACGCCGCCGAGCTCGCCGAGAGCCGCGAGACCGCCGACCTGCTCGCCCGATCGAAGGAGACGAAGAGCTTCGGGACGCTCGCGGAGCTGCTCGCGCCATCGAAGAAGCCGAAACAGAGAAGCTGAGTCACCGGCCGGCCATCGCCTCGGCGAGACCTCGAGAACCGCCGGCAGAATTCGGCGCCGTCTGCGACCTCGTTTGCCACGGCGATCGACCGCGGTAGAAAATCGGCGATCTCCATGAGCCTCATCGTCATCTCCCGCGAGATGGGAAGCGGCGGCACGCTGCTCGGTCGCGCCGTCGCCGAGCGTCTCGGTTACCGCTTCGCAGGTCGCGAGGTGATCCTCGAAGCGGTCAAGCGCTATCGCGTCCCCGAGGAAAGCCTGTCGCAGCTCGAGGAAGGAAAGCCGAGGTTCTGGGAGCGGTTGGACCGCGAGCGCTTACCTCGCCTACCTCCAGGCCGTGATCTACGCCTTCGCCGCGGACGACGACGCGGTGATCGCCGGCCGGGCGGCGCCGTTCCTCTTCCGACGGCGTCGATCACGCGCTTGCGCGTGCGCGTCACCGCGCCGGTTGCGGTCCGCGCGTCGCGGCTCGCCGAGGAGGCGAAGATCCCGCTCGAGCGAGGCAGAGGAGCGGATCGCCCGCTACGACAGCGATTCGGCGGCTCGCCTCGCGCAGCTCTTCAACGTCGAGTGCAACGCGAGCGCACGTGTTACGACGTCGTGTTGAACACCGAACGCGGAACGTCCGACGGCCACGCTGGCCGTCATCGCCGAGTTCGTCCGCCATCCGCCGTTCCGCTCGACTCCCGAGTCGGTCCAGGCGATGCGGGACCGAGCGATCGCGGCACAGGTTCGCGCCACCTGCTTGCAGATCTCGGGCCTCGACACGCCGTCGATCCGGGTGCGCTCGGAGGGCGGCCACGTCTCGCTCGAGGGCACGGTCTTCGGACCCGAGTGGGAGGCGCGGGCGATCGACGCCGCGAGCTCGGTGCCCGGCGTCCGGCGCGTGGTCTGCAACTCGATCGATCCGGCCGCGCGGCTACATCCCGCCTCGCTGAGCCGTCTTCCGCCCGCGGCGACCGGCCGCGCATCGTCAGTGTGCCGCGGCCATGCCGCCGCGGCTCCGGCCGAGGAGAACGATGAGCGGGAGCTCAGCCAGCGCCACGAGCGTGAGGATCACGAAGACGTCCGAGAAGGCGAGGACCGCGGCCTGGCGCTGGACGAGGCCGTAGATCATCGCCACGGCCTGCTGCGCGGCGCTCTCCGCCGGAGCTCCCGCGCGCATCGCCAACTCGGTTCCGCCCTGGAAGGCGAGCTGCGCCGCGGGGTTCGTCGGGTACACGTGGGTGACCAGGATCGCCTGGTGGAGCTGGGCGCGGCGGACGATGAACGTGCCGGCGACCGCGATGCCGACCGAAGCGCCCGTGTTGCGCATCAGGTTGAAGAGCCCCGAAGCGTTGCCGACGCGCTCCGGCGGGACCGCCGCGAGCGCCGCCGCCGACAGCGGAACGAACGTGAAGCCCATGCCGAAGCCGTGGACGAGCGACGGCCACACCATGCTCCAGAAGCTCGACTCGGTCGTGAAACGCGACATCTCGAAGCTGCCGAGCGCGACGAAGGTGAATCCGGTCGCGAGGATGAATCGCGTGTCGATCTTCCCGTAGAGCTGACCGACGAGGAACATGCTCGTCATCGTCGCGAAGCCTCGCGGTGCCATAGCCAAGCCCGCCTGGAGAGCCGGATAGCCCATCACCTGCTGCAAGTAGAGCGGCCATGTCACGAGATTCCCGTAGAGCGTGAAGGAGAGAAGCGTGCTCATCGCCGCGCCGCCGGCGAACGCGCGAAAGCGAAAGAGCGAGAGATCGATGACCGGGTGTTCGTAGCGAGTCTCCCACCAGATGAGGACGACGAACGCGAGCATCGAGACGCAGAGAAACGCCCAGACCCACGCCGCCGCGAACCAGTCGGCGCGCTCGCCGCGGTCGAGGACGATCTGCCACGCACCGATCGTGACCACCACGAGGATGAGCCCGAGGTAGTCGATCCGCTCGACCTTTCGCGCCGCATGCTTCGACTCGGGGATGAACGCTCCCTGCAGCAGGAGGGCGAGGATCCCGAACGGAAGGTTCACGTAATAGATCCACCGCCAACTGTAGTTGTCCGTGATGTAGCCGCCGAGCGCGGGACCGAGGATCGGAGCGGTCATCAGACCCATTCCCCAGACCGCCATCGCCAGGCCGTGCTGCGCGGGCGGAAACGCCTCCATGAGGACCGCCTGCGACATCGGGATCATCGCAGCGCCGCCCATCCCCTGAATGACCCGAAAGACGACCATGCTCTGGAGGTTCCAGGCGAGGCCGCAGAGCATCGACGCCGCCGTGAACAGCACCGTCGAGGCCATGAAGAAGCGCTTGCGGCCGACGAGCGTCGACAGCCAGCCGGTGAGCGGCACGACGATGCCGTTCGAGACCAGGTACGAGGTGAGTACCCACGTCACCTCGTCGACCGACGCCGAGAAGCTCGCCTGCATGTGCGGCAAGGCGACGTTCCCGATCGTCACGTCGAGCACCTCGAGGATCGTGGCGAGCATCGCCGCTATCGCGACGAGCCACTTGTTGGTTGCGACAGCGCTCACTCCGCGGAAGTCTTCGCCTCGGCGACCGAGCGCTCGCGACCCGGCTTCTCGCCGCTCACGTCGATCGTGGCGACCACCGACAGGCTGACGCGCAGCGGACGGTCGGTCGGAGGGGGCTCGTCGAGCGCGATCCGCACCGGCACGCGCTGCACGACCTTGACCCAGTTCCCGGTGGCGTTCTCGGGGGGTAGCAGCGCGAAGGCCGCGCCGCTGCCCGGAGCCAGGCTCTCGACGTGGCCGCGGTAGACGACGTCGGGGTAGACGTCGGCGACGACCTCCGCGGGCTGCCCGACGCGAACGGAGGAGAGCTGCGTCTCCTTGAAGTTCGCCTCGACGTACACGCGGCCGAGCGGGACGATCATCATTAGAGGCTGACCAGGCTGGATGCGCTGGCCGAGCTCGATGGTGCGCCTGGCGATCGACGCCCGCGATCGGCGCGCGAACGTCGACGTAGGAGAGCAGGAGAGCCGCCAGGTCGCGCGCAGCGACTGCCTGACGGACGATCGCCGTCTCCGTCGACGGTGCGTCGAGCGGGATTCCGAGCGCGGCCTGCGCGCCGACGACCTCGTGGCGTGCGGCCTCGACCCGCGCCTGGCCGGCGCGCAGCGCGGTTCGCGCCTGGTCGAGCCGCTCGACGGGCATGGCGGCCCGACCGGTGAGCTGCTCGGCCCGCGAATGATCGAGCCGAAGCTGCGCGAGCTCCGCTTCGACGACCGCGAGATGGCTCTCGGCGGTCAGCACGGCTGCCTTCATCTCCTCGGTGGTACGGATCGCGCGGGAGACCGCCGCCTCGGCTTCGCGGAGCTTGACCTCGTACTCCGCGCTGTCGAGCCTCACGATCAGATCGCCTTGCGCGACGCGCGTGTTCTCCTGGACCGCCAGCTCGACGATCGTACCGGGGATGCGCGGCGTCACCTGCGCGATGTCGGCCCGCACGTAGGCGTCGTCGGTCGAGACGTGAGTCCGGTAGAAGCGCCACCAGCGGACGCCGACGACCGCCGCGGCGGCGAGCGCGACGACAGCGAGAACGATCAGGATGGGACGCCGCCAGCGCGTCATGACGCCGCGTTCGGCATCAGACCATCTCGATCGCCAGCGCGACCGCCTCGCCGCCGCCGATGCAGAGGGTAGCCACCCCGCGCCCGCCGCCCGTCTTCTGCAACGCGCCGATCAGGGTCGCCGTGATGCGCGCGCCCGAGGCGCCGATCGGATGCCCGAGCGCGCACGCTCCGCCGTGCACGTTCACCTTGTCGTGCGCCAGGCCGTGGTCCTTCATCGCCGCCATCGTCACGACCGCGAAGGCCTCGTTGATCTCCCAGAGGTCGACGTCCTTGGTACGCCAGCCCGTACGGTCGAGCAGGGTCGCCGATCGCGTAGACGGGAGCGATCGTGAACTCGCCCGGCAGGCGCGAGTGCGTGGCGTGCGCGACGATCCGTGCGAGTGGCTTCGTCCCTCGTCGGACGGCTTCCGACTGCGGCATGACGACCACCGCGGCTGCGCCGTCCGAGATCGAGCTCGAGTTCGCGGCGGTGATCGTGCCGTTCTTCTGGAAGGCCGGCTTCAGCGTCGGAATCTTCTCGAGGTTCGCCTTGAAGGGCTGCTCGTCTCGAGAGAGCGACTCGGTCCCGCTCTTGCCGGCGACCGCGACCGGCGTGATCTCGAAGGCGAAGCTCCCGTCCTCGTTCGCGCGGCGCGCGCGGGTCAGCGAGGCGATCGCGAACTCGTCCTGCTCCTTGCGGCCGAAGCCGTAGCGCTCGGCCGTGCGCTCGGCGAAGACCCCCATCGCCGTGCCGCGCTCGTAGGCATCTTCGAGCCCGTCGAGCGCCATGTGGTCGTACATCGTCGCGTGGCCGTAACGGTAGCCGGCCCGCGCCTTCGGCAGGAGATAGGGCGCGTTGGTCATCGACTCCATGCCGCCGGCGACGATCACGCGGCACGACCCGGCGCGCAGGAGGTCGTGCGCGAGCATGATCGCCTTCATGCCCGAGCCGCACATCTTGTTGATCGTCGTGGCGCCGGTGGCGTCCGGGAGGCCCGCGGCCCGCGCCGCTTGGCGGGCCGGCGCTTGCCCCAGGCCGGCCGGCAGCACGCAGCCCATGATCACCTCGTCGACGTCCGCGGGAGCGAGCGCGCTCCGCGCCACGGCCGCGCGAATCGCCGACGCGCCGAGCTCCGGAGCCGCGACGCCCGAGAAGATCCCGAGCATGCCGCCCATCGGCGTGCGCGCGACGGAAGTGATGACGATCGGATCGTAGGCGCTCATGGCATGTCTCCTGACTACTGCTGCGATAGTAGTTCGAGTCTCAACACGACAGGATGGCCCGAGTCGAGCCGCTTGTCGATGGAATTGGGGAGTGGGGACGTTGCGGCATTAACGGAATAAGTCAGCTGCTCATCTGGATCTCATCTACCTGCGACAGACTTATTCCGTTAATGCCGCAACGTCCCCACTTCACGCGTGGACGGCTGGGCGCCGCTCCGACCAAGGCGCCGCCTGTTCGATCTGCGCCGCGAGCTCCAGAAGCAGATCCTCGCGCCCGTACGCCGCGACGAGCTGCACGCCTACCGGAAGCCCTTCGGGCGTCGTGTGCAGCGGCAACGAGATCGCCGGCTGGCCCGCGATGTTCCACGGCGCGGTGAAGGGGCTCACCTCGTTCAGCCGAATACCCACGTCACGCGCGCTCTCGCCCGGGCGGGTCTTGAAGATCCCGAGCTTTGGCGGGGGCTCGGCCAGCGTCGGCGTCACGAGTATGTCGAAGCCGTCGCTCCACCAGCGGGCCGCCGACCTCGAGAACTCGTTGAACCAATCGCACGCGGCGAGATACTCGACGAGCTTCATGCGCCGGCCCCGCTCGATCAGGAACCACGTCCATTCGTCGAAATCGCCGGACCCGACCGTGCGCGCGAGCATCGCCTCGACGGTCGCCGCTTGGCGCGCGGCGCCGCCGGCGACGACCTTGCCGAAGGCGGAGCTCAGCGTGGCGTCGTCGAGCGCCGCGGGAGCCCTCGCCTCGACCTCGTGCCCGAGCGATTCCAGCAATCTCGCCGCGCCGCGTACCGCCGCAGCGCACTCGGGATGTAGACCCGGATGAAACAGCGGCGCGCGGTCCATGAAACCGATCCGCAGCCGCCCCGGCGGCTGGGCGACTTGCGTCGCGGAACGCACGCGACGGCGGCGGCGCCATGTACGGGTCGCCCGGCATGTAGCCCGCCACCGCGTCGAGCGCCGCCGCGGCGTCGCGCACGGTGCGTGTCAGCGCGCCCTCTTCACAAAGCCCGTGCCAGAGCTCGGCATGTGCCGGCCCGAGCGAGGTTCGGCCGCGCGAGGGCTTGAGGCCGACCAGCCCGCAGAAGGAGGCCGGAATGCGGATCGATCCGCCCGCGTCGTTGCCGTGCGCGATCGGTACGAGCCCCGACGAGACCGCCGCGGCGGCGCCGCCGCTCGATCCGCCGGCGCTGCGCGTCGTGTCCCAAGGATTGCGGGTCGGTCCCCATGCGCGTGTCTCGGTCGACAGCGTCGCACCCCACTCGGGTACGGTCGTTTGCGCGAGCGTGATGAAGCCGGCCGCGTCGAGCTTCGCCGCGACGTACGAGGTCGACGGTGCGACGAGCCCCGCGTCTTTGAAGGGCTTCCACCCCCAGCTGAACGGCTCGCCGGCGATCGTCTGAAGGAGGTCCTTCATCAGGAACGGCACGCCGCGGAACATGCCGCCGCGGGTCCTCTCTCGGTCGCGCGCCTCGGCGAGCGCCTTCTCGTAGCGCGGAAAGATGACGCAGTTGAGCTGCGGGTTCACTCGTTCGATCCGCGCGATCGCGGCCTCTACCAATTCGGCCGGTGTGACGGCGCCCCTGGCCACGAGCTCGGCCTGCGCGGTCGCGTCCAACCAGGTCAGTTCGCTGTCGATCATGTCGCGATTGCCCCTTTTCCCGTGCCTCTAGCAGCGCATTCATTTCACAAAGTCGAGGAGCCGGCGACCCGGGCTCGACGGGGGCGCTCACTGAAGTTCTGGTCGAAGCGCGGGGTGTCTGCTACGCCATCGCCTGAACGGACGTCGAGGCCCGACTGTAGGGCGAGGTGAGCCATGTGCAGTGAGCACCATCCGAGCGTTCATTCGTTGATTCGGGTCGCCCCCCGCGATCCGGCAGGGGAGGGCGAACCTCGTGAGACGATTCCGCTCGCCCCGGTGGACTCCGTGACGATCACGACGCTCTGCGACAACGTCTCCGACATGCTGCTGCCCGACCAAGGACCCGCCAAGCGGCCCGCCCTCGGCGGGCCGAAGGTGCCGACGGTCGCGGTCCGCACACTCGAAGCGGGAGTCGGCGTCGATGCCTTTCACGCCGAGCATGGCTTCTCGGCGCTCGTGACCGTTCGCTCGGGTCGAGAGCGTGCACCGCTTTCTGTTCGATACCGGGGTATCGCCGGACGGCATGGTCGAGAACATGCGCCGGCTCGATCTCTCCGCGAAAGACGTCGAGGTGATCGTGCTGTCGCACGGGCACTTCGACCACACCGCCGGGCTCGACGGATTCGTCCGCACGGTTGGACGCGCGAACCTTCCCGTGCTCATCCATCCGGAGTTCTGGACCCGCAGGCGATTGAACATCCCCGGACGTACCCCGATCGAGATTCCGTCGACGAGCCGCCGTGCGCTCGAGGGAGCGGGCTTCGAGATCATCGAGCAGCGCCACCCGTCGTTCCTATTCGAGAACATCGTGCTGATCACCGGTGAGGTCGATCGCACGACGGCATTCGAGAAGGGATTTCCAATCCACGAGGCGGAGCGCGAAGGACGGTGGGTCGCCGATCCGTTGATACTCGACGACCAAGCGATGATCGTGAACGTGCGCGACAAGGGGCTCGTCGTTCTCACGGGCTGCGGTCACGCCGGGGTCGTGAACATCCTGCACTATGCCAAGCGGTTGACGGGAGTCGAGCGGATCCATGCCGTGATCGGCGGCTTTCACTTGAGCGGGCCCTTGTTCGAGCCGATCATCGCTCCCACGTGCGACGGGCTCGCCGCGCTCGCCCCCGACGTGATCGTTCCCGCGCACTGTACCGGTTGGAAGGCGACGCACGCGCTCGCGGCGCGCTTCCCCGGAGCGTTCATTCCGAACAGCGTCGGCACCCGCTTCGAGATGTGAGAGCGGACGCACCGGCTGTCGCCAGAAGGAGGAGTGCCCATGCAGGCTCTCGAAGGTCTACGCGTTCTCGAGCTCGGCGAGATGGTGGCCGCCGCCTACGGAGCGAAGCTCATGGCCGACCTCGGCGCCGACGTGATCAAGGTCGAGCCGCCCGGGGGAGATCCGGCGCGATCGCGCGGCCCGTTTCCCGCCGGCAAGCAGGATCGCGAAGCGAGCGGCCTCTTCCTCTACCTGAACACCAACAAGCGGGGCGTCACGCTCGATACGGCGCGCGACCCCCGCGAGCTCGAGCGGCTCGTCGCGTGGGCCGACATCCTGATTCACAACTACCCGCCGCGGCGGATGGCGGAGCGCGGCATCGACTACGAGCGCTTCCGCGCGCTGAACCCGCGGCTCGTCATGTGCTCGATCACACCCTTCGGGCTCACCGGTCCGCATCGAAACTACAACGCCTACGAGATCACCACCGTTCACGGCGGGGGATGGGCGTGGCTCTCGCCGGGCGCCTCGGACTATCCCGATCTTCCGCCGCTCAAGCCGCACGGCCACCAGGCGGACTTTCAGGGAGGCCTCGCGGGGGCCGTGGCCTCGCTCGCCGCTTACCATCGCGCGCGCGAGACAGGACAGGGCGAGCACATCGACCTGTCGATCCAAGCGTTCGTCGCCTCGTTCCTCGAGCAGAACTTCGTCTACTACACCTACAAGGGCCTCGTCGCTTCCCGGCTCGGCAAGCGCTTCCTCCACCCGTGGGGGATGTACCCGTGTCAGGACGGGATGATCTTCCTCGTGGTCATCGAGCAGGACCAGCTCACCCGCCTCTACGACTTGATCGGCAATCCCGAGTGGACGACCTGGGAGATCTTCAAGACGCCCTTGACCTGCGCGGAGAACGCCGACGTGCTGCGGATGCAGCTCGAGGAATCGACCAAGCAGTGGAAGGTGATGGACCTCTTCCGCGCGGGTCAGGAGAAGCGGATCTGCTTCGCCCCGGTGCTGACGATGGCGGATCTCGCCCGCCAGCAGCAACTCGAGAGCCGCGGCTTTCTCGTCGAGGTCGAACACGCCGGCGTCGGGCGGCTCTCGCACCTCGGAGCTCCATACCTGTTGAAGGAGCCTTCGTGGAGCATCCGGCGCGGCGCGCCGCGTCTCGGCGAGCACAACCGCGAGGTGCTCGGGCGCGAGCCCGATTCACGGCCGCGCGCCGCGGCTCCGCGCGGCTCCCGCGAGCGTCCGCTCGCTGGGATCCGCGTCGCCGATTTCAGCTGGGCGTGGGCGGGGCCGTTTTGCGCGATGCATCTCGCCCACCTCGGCGCGGAGGTCATTCGCGTCGAGTCGAATGCAAGAATCGACCTCGGCCGGCGGTTGCCGATCTATCCGAACGACGTCGAGCCGGGCCCCAACCGATCCGGCTACTTCAACCAGTGGAATCAGGGGAAGAAGAGCATCCTCCTCGATCTGCGCCGCACCGAGGCAATCGAGATCGCGCGCAAGCTCATCGCGCGTTGCGACGTCGTGGTCGAGAACTTCGCGACGGGCGTCATGGAGAAGCTCGGTCTCGGCTACGAGCAGCTGACGAAGCTCCGTCCGGACATCATCCTCGCCTCGATCTCCGGTTACGGCCACACGGGGCCGCAGAAGCTCTACATGGGCTACGGGCCCGCGATCGTGCCGCTGTCCGGACTCGCCTCGCTCACCGGCTACGCGGGCTCGCCGCCGCAGGAGGTCGGCATCTCCTACGGCGATCCGAACGGCGGCATCAACGCCGCGGTCGCGATCTGCGCGGCGCTCGTCGGGCGCGGCCGCACCGGGCGGGGACAGCACATCGACGTCTCGCTCTGGGAGGCGTTGACGGCGCTGTTGCCCGAAGGCTGGATGGAATACGCGATGAATCGTACGGAGCCGGCGCGCGACGGCAACCGCGACCCCTGGATGTCGCCGCACAACTGCTTCCGCGCCAAGGGCGAAGACGAGTGGGTGACGATCGCCTGCGGGAGCGACGACGAGTGGTCTCTGCTCGCGCGCGTCGTCGGTGGCGCCGAGCTCGCGCGAGACAGTCGATTCCGGACCGCCGCCGACCGCAAGCGGAACGAGGAGGCGCTCGAGGGCATCCTCACGGCGTGGACGCGGGAGCGAGACAAGTGGGAAGTGACGCGAACCCTGCAAGAGGCGGGCGTCGCCGCCTTCCCCTCGATGAACAGCAAGGACTTGGCCGACGACCGACACCTGGCCGAGCGTGGATTCTTCGCCCGCCTGCCGCACGCCGAGGTGGGTACGCGCACGCACGCGGGCATCCCGTGGCGGCTCGCGAACTCTCCGAACGGAGTGCGCTCGCCCGCGCCGCTCCTCGGGGAGCACACGGACGAGGTTCTCCGCGACCTGCTCGGTTACTCCAAGGAGGAGATCGGTCGGCTGAGAGAGGCGAAGATCCTGTACTGAAAGGCGCGCCCGCCGGCTTCTCGCGCGCTACGAGGGACTCCGCGCGCTACGCAGGACTGAGCGCGCTACGCCTCTACCCATCTCGACTCCACGTATCCTGCCCCAACGAGGGTATATTGAACAGGTACCATCATAAGGATACTTTCTAGGGGTCGAAAGAGGTACAAGACAATGGCCCTAAAGCTGAACCTGAGGCCGGACGTCGAGCGGGACATGGAGGAGCTCGTTCCGTTCTCCGGCGCCCGTTCCAAGACCGAATACATCAATCAAGCGGTCGCGGAGAAGAACGCCAAGCTTCGGCGGGAGCGTCAGGTCGAAGCGCTTCGCAAGTACTTCGAGCGCGCGAGCGGGGAGCTGCGCGCCGTAAACCGCGAGCTTCGCTCCGTGGCACGCCGGCTCGATGAAGATTAGGTTCGGCTACCTATACGCCGCGGACATGAATCCGCGCGTTCGCTCCAAGCCCGGGAAGATCCGACCGGTCGTGGTCATTCAATCCTCCGTGGTCATCGACGCCGGAAGCCCCGGCATCGTTATCGTGCCAACGACCAATAAGCTCGACGAACAAAACCCTTTACGGGTCCGTCTACCGGCGGGAGCGGCGGGAAACCGACGGGAGTCGGATGTTCTCGTCGATCAAGTCCACACGCTCGACCGAGGCCTCTTCCGCAAAGAGCTCGGCCAAGTTCCTCGCTCGGAAATGTGGCGGATTCTCGAGGGACTATCGCTTCTCGTCCCACGGCGGCTCGAATAGAGTAACTGCGGTCCACCGTCGCGCAAACGCCTTCTGGTATCGCGCTGGTACAGGCGAACTCGCCGAACGGAGTGCGGTCGCCCTCGCCGCTCCTCGGCGAGCACACGGACGAAGTGCTCCGCCACCTGCTCGGCTATTCCAAGGAGGGGCGGCAAGCTGAGAGAGGCAAAGGTCCTTTACTGAGCTTCTCGCTACAGGCTCGGCTTGCGTCGACGATCCGCGCGGTTGGGCTCGCTTGACCGTGGCGCGGCGATCTGGCCTGATCTGGCCATGAAGAGGGTGAAGATCGCCGAGTTGAAGGATCACCTCTCCCGCCACCTGCGAGCGGTCGAGCGCGGCATGTCACTCGAAGTAACCGACCGCGATCGGCCGATCGCGAGGATCGTGCCCCTCGCAAAGGAGCCGCCCCCGGTTCGTCTGATCCCGCCCCGTCGCTCGTTCGCACTGCTGCGCCGCAAGCGCTACGGCCGCGCGGCGTGGGCGGTCTCCTCGCTCGAGATTTTCCGCGAGGAGCGCCGCGAGCGGTGAACGTCTACGTCGATTCGTCGGTGCTCCTGCGAGTCGTGCTCGAGGAAGCGGGGCGTCTGAGAGACTGGCGCCGGATCGAGCGACCGATCTCGAGCGAGCTGATTCGCCTGGAGTGTCTGCGCACCATCGATCGGGCGCGATTCCGGCTGAACCTCACGGATGAGGAGACGGCGAAGCGTCGTGCGGCGGTGCTCGAGCAGCTCGACGGCTTCACGCTGGTGCCATTCGAATGGCCCGTTCTCGAGCGCGCCGAGCAGCCTTTCCCCACGTTGCTCGGTACGCTCGACGCGATTCATCTGGCGAGCGCGCTCGTGGCACGCTCCGCGCAGTCGGATCTTCTGTTTGCCACGCACGACGAGGAGCTCGCAGTCGGCGCTCGCGCGATGGGGTTCACGCTGCTCGGCAGTCATGATGCGGATGATGCATAGCCCGCCTTGCGAATTCTCGCGCCTTGCGCCATGCCATCGGGGCGAACAGGAGCGCCCCGATGGACGACGTCACCCGGCTCGAGGTTTTCCGCAAGATGCTCCTGTCGCGGCGGCTCGAGGAGCGGGTCCGCCAGCTGTCGATGGCGGGCGAGCTGCCCGCGACGCTTCATCCCGGCGCCGGCCACGAGGTATGCCAAATCGCCGCGCTTGCCGCGCTACGCTCCGACGACCCCATGCTCTACGGCCACCGCGGCCTCGCCTACTGGATCGCGCGCGGCCTTCCGCCGGAGAAGATCCTCTGCGACATCGCCTCCAAGGAGGGCGGCACGAACCGCGGCAAGGGTGGCGTGATGCACGTCGTCGACCCGGCGCGCGGCATCCTCGGCGAGAGCGGCACGCTCGGCGGCAACTTCGTGATCGGCGCCGGCGTCGCGCTCGCCGAGAAGATGCGAAAGACCGGCCGCGTGGTGATCGTGTTCTTCGGCGACGGCACCTCGAACCGCGGCCAGTTTCACGAAGCGGCGAATTTCGCCGCGGTGAAGAAGCTCCCGGTCATCTTCTTCTGCGAGAACAACGGATGGGCCGTATCCGTCCCGGCCAAGGCCTCTACCGCCGTCGAGAACATCGCCGACCGGGCCGCGGGCTACGCGATGCCCGGGACCGTGGTCGACGGGAACGACGCCGACGCCGTCTACGCGGCCGTCGACGAGGCCGCCACACGCGCGCGCCGCGGCGACGGGCCGTCGCTGATCGAGGCCAAGGTGCAGCGCTTCCACGGACACTACCTGGGCGATCCCGAGCCCTATCGGACGAAGGAGGAGGTGGCGAAGCTCCGCGAGAAGGATCCGCTGCCGCGCTTCCAGCAGGACCTCCTGCGCCGCGGCTTGCTCGACGACGCGCGCCTCGCGGCGATGGAGAAGGAGATTGCCTCGGCGATCGATCGCGCCGTCGAGTTCACCAAGCACCAGCCGCTCGTCGCGCCGTCGACCGCCTTCGAGAGCGTTTTCGCCACATGAGCCGCCAAATCACCTACGGGCAGGCTATCCGCGAGGCGCTCGCGGAAGAGATGCGGCGCGATCCCACCGTGATCCTCTACGGCGAGGACGTCGCCGTCTTCGGCGGCATTTTCCGCGTGCTGGCGGGGCTCCGCGAAGAGTTCGGCGAGCGCGTCTTCGACACCCCGATCTCCGAGAACCTGATCGTCGGCGCGGCGGTCGGCGCCGCGATGGCGGGGCTTCGGCCGGTGGCCGAGCTCCAGTTCGCGGACTTCGTCCACTGTGCCGCCGACGAGGTGATCCTCAAAGCCGGCACCTGGCGCTACGCGCACGACGGCGCGTTCCAGCTCCCGCTCGTGATCCGCGCCCCCTCCGGCGGCTTCGGCTTCGGGCCGGAGCACTCGCAGTGTCCGGAGGCCTACATCATGCACTCGCCGGGCCTCCGGCTCGCCGTGCCGTCGACCCCGGCCGACGTCAAGGGTCTCTTGAAGGCGGCGATCCGCATGAACGACCCGGTCGTCTTCTTCGAGCACAAGCTCCTCTACGGCATGAAGGGCGAGGTGCCCGACGGCGACCACATCGTCGAATTCGGAAAGGCGAAGGTGCGCCGCGAGGGCTCGGCGCTGACGATCGTCGCCTGGCAGGAGATGCTGCGCCGCTCGCTCGAGGCCGCCGAGCGGCTTGCGGCCGAGGGCGTGGAGGTCGAGGTCATCGACCCGGTCACGCTCAATCCTTTCGACCGCGACGCGATCGTCCGCTCGGTGCAAAAGACCGGAGCGTGCATGGTCGTCGAGGAGGCGTACCGCACGCTCGGCGTCGGCGCGGAGATCGGCGCGATGCTGATGGAGAGCGCCTTCGGCGAGCTGGATCGGCCCTTCCGTCGTCTCGCGATCCCGGACGTCCCGATCCCGACCGCGCCCCACCTCGTCGATGCGCTCGTGCCGCGCGTCGACGACATCGTGCAGGCGGCGCGCGAGCTGGCGCCGAGTTAGACCGTACGAAGCCCATGTCGTAGCGTGGCGCCGCGGAGGCCCAGTGGCGCTCGAGTTCGAGTGGGACGAGGCGAAGGCGGTCTCAAACGTCGCGAAGCATGGCGTATCGTTCGAGGAAGCGGCAAGCGCGTTTGGCGATCGGCTATCGCTCACCATCACTGATCCCGAGCATTCCGAAGAAGAAGAGGGTTCGTGCTGCTAGGCATGAGCATCCTCGCTCGCCTGGTGGTTGTGGTCCACACCGAGGCAGAGGATACTATCCGCATCATCAGCGCCAGGCTCGCGACGCGGCGTGAACGACGAAACTATGAAGAAGGCGAAACCTAGAACCCAACACGGAGAGATACGCGCGGAGTACGACTTCTCGAAGGGCGTTCGGGGCAAATACGCGCGCCGGTTTGCCGAGAGAACGAACCTGGTCAAACTCGAGCCGGACGTGGCTGCTGTGTTCGGCGACTCGGCGTCGGTCAACCGCGCACTCCGTACGCTGACCGAAGTCGCGCGCCGACTGTCCAAGCGTGCGTCATAGCTGGCGCTTGGAGCGGGCCGGCGCACGACCAGCTCGCTTCGGTCGAGCGGTCGTGGGCACCGGCCGCTCAAGCACGGGACTATAGGCGGCGTCTCGCGACGCCATCATGTCGACGGAGATCCGCATGCCACGGCTCGGTCACTCGATGACCGAGGGTACGCTCGTCGCGTGGTTGGTGAAGCCCGGCGATCGCGTGCACGCCGGCCAGATCGTGCTGACGATCGAGACCGACAAGGCCGAATACGAAGTCGAAGCGCCCGTCGACGGTCTGCTCGCGGAGCCGCTCGTCGCCGAGTCACAGACCGCGGCGGTCGGCGCGGTGCTCGGTTGGGTGCTCGAGCCGGGCGAGGCGAGGCCGAGCGCGCCCGCCGAAAACGCGAGCGCCGCGGCGACCCAACCGCGCAAGGGTAGGGCGGCGCCGGCGATCGCGGCACAGGGCAGGGTCCGCGCGTCCCCGAAGGCGCGCCGTCTCGCCGAGTCGCTCGGCATCGACCTCGCGACGGTCGGCGCGAGCGGCGGCGACGGGCTCGTCACGGAGGCCGACGTCGAACGCGCGGCGCAGAAAGCTGGACGAGGCCGGTGCTGCGCCATCCGGCGAGTGGAAGGGGCGAGCCGTCCGCGAACGGCGCCGGCTCGCGCCGATCCGCCGCACGACGGCGCGCCGCATGGCCGAGGCGTGGGCGAGCGTGCCGCACATCGTGCAGATGATCGACGTCGACATGGAGGAGGCGCGCCGCCTGCGAGGCCGCTGGAAGGCCGACGGCGGCGAGGCCGCGGCGATCACCTACAACGATCTCATCGTCAAGGCATCGGCGCTCGCCCTCGCCGAGCATCCCGATCTCAACGCGGCTGTCGACGGCGACGAGCTCGTCGTCTTCGCCGACGGTCAATGCCGGAATCGCCGTCGACACGCCGCGCGGCCTCGTCGTGCCGGTCGTGCGGGGCGCCGACCGGCTGTCGCTCCTCGCGCTCGCGCGCGAAGCGCGCCGCCTCGCGGCAAAGGCGCGCGGCGACGGGCTCGACGCCGAAGACTTCGGCGCCGGCACCTTCACCGTCTCGAACCTCGGGTCGTTCGGGATCCGCGCCGGTACGCCGGTCGTGAACCCGCCCGAAGCCATGCTCGTGTTCGTCGGGGCGGTGGAGGAGCGTCCGGTCGTGCGGGACGGAGCGATCGTGGCCCGCCCGACGTTGACTCTCTCGATCGCCTACGACCACCGTGTCGCCGACGGCGCCGACGCCGCGCGCGTCACGGCGCGGATTCGCGAGCTGCTCGAGAGCCCCGCGTCGTGGGCGGAGGCTCCCGCGGCGAGCGAAGGCGGCCCGCGTTTTGACGCATCGACAGAAAAACGCTAAAACGCATCGATGGCTGCACGGATTTCAACGACGCTGGAGGATCCCCGGCTCCTGAAGCTCCTCAAGGCCGAGGCGAACGAGCGTGACACCACCGTCAAGGACGTGCTCACGCGTGCGCTGGAGGCTTGGTTCGCCGACCGTCTCGAGACCAAGGCGCTGGCGAAGCTCGCGGAATCCTCGTTCCGCGAGTGGAACGACCCTCGCGACGCCGATTACGATCGCATGTGAAGCCCGGCGACGTCGCCCTCGTCCGCTTTCCCTTCACCGAGCTTGCGGCCGCGAAGAAGCGCCCCGCCCTGGTCCTCGCGCGTACCGCGCGGTCACCCCGAAACCGGCTGGTCACGCTGGCGATGATCACGAGCCAGGTCGAGGCGCTCAGGCTTGAGGGCGATGTCCTTCTCTCGGACTGGAAGGAAGCCGGGTTGCTTCATCCGAGCCTGCTTCGTCTCGCCAAGGTTGCGACCGTCGACGAGGACCTGATCGACAAGAGGGTCGGAGCTCTCTCACCCGCGGATCGGCGGCGGACCCGGGAAGCGTGCCGGCGGCTCTTCTCCGCGTGGGCCCGCTGAGTCCGGATTGGGACAGTGATTGCGCCTGGTCGGTCAGTTTCGACGCGCGGCGACCGTCTCGGCTGACACCGCGCGTTCCGCGCACTTCTTGTTGCGGGGAGCCCGCGGTCATGGCGGGGGTGTTTGCAACACGAACGTAGGGTGGCCGACGCGACGGGCTGCCGGCGCATCACCTCACGCGTGGACGTGTCTCGGTCTCGTGTTGGCAGCCCCCATTTTCACGGCGGCGGCTCTCTATGGATCGCAGACGAAGCGACGATGGGCGGCGCCTCGTTGCTAGCGGCGGTACTGCAGTAACTTCGCCGACGAGGTTCCTCCTCGGTGAGATTCGAATCTCGGAGACATACCTGAGCGCCTGCGCTATACTACGCGATGCGCAACCTGCGATGAAGGCGACGAAGAGAAAACGACGGAACGGTGCTACTCCCGAGCGCTATCTCATCGACGAAAGCGGCAAGCGGATCGGCGTCGTCCTCGACATCAAGCGCTACGAGAAGATGCTCGACGAGCTCGATGAGCTCGACGCGATCCGCGGCTACGACGAGGCCAAGGCTTCGGATGAAGAGGTGATTCCGCTCGGCCAGGCGCTCCGCGAGATCGAGCGCAAGCGGAGGTGAGCCGCTATGCGGTTTTCATCAACCGCCGCTCCCAGAAGAACCTGGCCGCCGCCCCCATCGACGCTTACGAACGGATCAAGAAGGCGCTCGTCGCGCTCGGCGAGGACCCACGGCCGCATGGTTCGAAGAAGCTCAAAGGGCGCGATGGCTTCCGGATCGGCGTCGGCAACTACCGCGCCGTCTACGAGGTCGACGACGCGAACAGGACCGTGACCGTTCTCGACATCGGCGATCGTAAAGAGATCTACCGCTGAGCTGAGAGCGTTCAGGCTCGCAGACGAACGTGCTGCCGTTCCCGAGTCCGCCGAGTAACCTTCCCCGTCGTGACGCAGTGAATCCGTTACCGACAAGGGAGCTGCCGAACGAGTGCCCTGGTGACCGCGAGATCGACGGACGGCGCCCCGGCTGGCGGCGGGAACTTCACGCAAGATCGCAGACGGGCGGCCGTCGAGCGCATGCGAGGATGCTGTCGGCCACGCCGGATCGATCGCCGGTCACTGCACGAGCACGTTCCGGCGAGGCAACCGTAGGGCGGCCTTGACGCCGAGATATCGAGGCTCGATCTCCAAGCCTACTCTGGCCGCCCGTTTGAACCGCCCCGATCTCCGATCAGCGAAGAAGGAAGCCGAGCGGCTGTAGCTCGCGCTGGTACGACGCGATGCGACCATACTCCGGCGGCGTACCTGCCCGGGTCGCTCATCGAAGAGGCTTTCCCTGAGCGATCGAGTCGAACCCCGCGATGACCGGTTTCGTCGAACGTCCGACGTACCGAGTGGCGACATTCCCCGGTCTGATCACGCGACGCTTTCCCTACGACGGCGTCACTCATCTGAGCTCCCGGATACGGCGTCAGTCGATCTCCCGCGTCGCCCGCTCGACCGGCGTAGACCTCGTTCTCATTGGATCGGCGGGGTCCGATCGCTGACGGTATTTGGACGGCCGCGACCCGCTGACGACCCGGGCTGCTCCCGGGAGGCGGGACGAACGACGACTTGGTGGTGTTTCTCGGCGTTTGTAGACCGCGCCGTTGGTCTCGTAGACAAGGGTCCGCATTGCGACACGCCGACGACGAACTCTCAGGCGATCGCACTCCCCCGAGTCACCTCCGTGACCGCGGCCCAGTCCTGTCGCTCCATGCCGCGTCGCAGCGCCTCGACGAACCTGTCCCGGAGAATGGCCGCGTGCGGAAGGGGGAGGGCGATCTCCTCGGCCGCAGCGAGCATGAGGTCGACGTCCTTCAATCCGCCGGCGAGCTCGAAGCCCGCGTCGGCGAAGTCGCGGGCGCGGATCTTCTCGGCGTATGCCTGAAGGCCGGGATGGCCGAGGAAGACCCGGAAGAAGCCGGCCATCACCTCGGTCGAGACGCCGCTCTTTTCCGCCCAAGCGTACACTTCGCCCATCAGGTCGATCAGCGATACGATGAAGTAGTTGAGCGCGAGCTTGGCGTTGTTGGCGGCGCGCGGGTCGGGGCCGAGATAGGTCGCCGTTGCGGTGAATGAGGCGAGGAGCGGGCGGCAGCTCTCGACGATCTCCTGATCGCCCGCGACCAAGGCGACGAGGCGCTTTGCCGCGGCGGCGTCCGGCCGCCCGAGAACCGGCGCGGCGACGTAGTGGCTACCGTGGCCGCGGTGGAGGCTCGCCAGCTCCGACGCCAAGGCGGGCGAGTTCGTAGTCGTGCCGATGTGCACCGCGCCGGCCCGAAGACCTGCCATGAGACCCTCGGCACCGTTGACGACGGCGCGAACCGACGCGTCGTCCATCAGGTTCGTCACCACTACATCCGCGCGGCTGGCTGCATCGCGAGCGCTGCTCGCGGCTCGGGCACCGAGGGCGATGAGCGGCTTCATCTTTTCGGGTGTGCGATTGTAGACGGTCAGGTCGAAGCCCGCGTTAGCGATGTTGGCCGCCATCGCCGAGCCCATCTTGCCGAGGCCGACGAACGCGACGTTGCGGATCTCGTGAGGCATGGGTTGTCCTCCTCTGACGAAAGGGGTGCCGCGGCTGTGCCGCGCTCACTTTGCGACTTCTTCGGGAGCGCTCCGATCCGCGCTCGATTTCAGGAATCTCGAGGCTCGCCGAAGCGTTCGAGCTTTCACCCGGCCGCCGGTCGCGCGGGGCCTCGCTGCTTCGAGCGCCTCTTCGCCTTGATCGGCTCCCATCCGCTCACGATCAGACCATTCTCGTAGAAAAAAACCGGCGATTCTCTGAGAATCACCGCAAGTGCCGTGAGCTCAGCGGCCGTCTCTACCTTGAGAGCGTGGTGAGTGCCATCCTCCAGCTGTACGCTCGCAAGCGGCCTGTGGCGGGCGGGTTCCCAACCGATCACGTAGCTCTTGATCGCTCTTCGAGTCATGCATCCTCCGTTCGGTGTGGGCCGGCGTCGGCAAATGGTCCGCCGAAATGGTCGGCGGCGCTCCTGTAGAGCCCTAGTAGCAAATCTCCATGCGAAGGCCGAAAGGATCGCGGCACGGGCGATCAGGAATCACCTTTGCCGAGCCGTCGAGTATTCGCTCGGCGGTCCAAAGCGCGGCGAAGGCGTCATTGATGTCGTCATCCGCTACCTTCGTTCTCGGATGGCGCTCGCGGACCAGAGCGAACGCTCGACGGCCAAAATAGGCGGCGACCAGGGCCGCGCGCCGCGCTTTGCCGCCGGGCGACTTCTTCCGGTCTGCAATCGGTGCTCCACCGTTCCACGCCATGAAGCAGATTTCGGGATGGACCTCCCGAACGAACGCTTGAAGCGACGGGTTGGCCGAAAGTAGTCGATCGATCTCGCGTATCTTCGGCACTATCCCCCAGACCTGGGCGGAGACCTTCTTGCCTTCGGCGCGTTTTCGGATGCTGCTCGCCTCCGTGCGTGTTCCCGCGTGGAGCACCGGGCGAATTGGCGCCGTGAAGACACAGCAGGCGCGCGAGCCCAACATCTTACGGGCGATCGAGTCGCAATCTCGGACGCCGAGGTTCGTCAGCCCGATCGGAATGTCGATCGCCAGGACCTCGGGCTGGCGCTCCTGCCCGAGCAGGGCGGCGGCGCTTTCGTGAACGACCGAGGAGATCGTCCCGCTCGTTTCCGGGCGGGTAAGGCAAAGCCAACCTCCTCTACACGCGTCGACACCGGCGACCATCGTCGCCTTCTATCGCATGTGCGCGTGTTCGGAACTCCCCTCCGGTGGAGTTCTTGGAGCGGCGTCGCGAGTCGCTCGAGCGGTCCTCGGCGGAGGTCGTGCTGCTACGCGTTGGTCATCGGGCCTGAGACGGTTTCCTTTGCAACATCATCGGCACGGCCATCATGGGCGACGGAGTGGACATCATCGGGTTGCCCGGCATCATCGACGGCTCCGTTGCCGTCACGGGGTTGGGCTCTGCCATCCCATCCATCCCCTGGCCATCAGACGAACCGTCGCCGCATGCGACGACCAGGCAGGAGCCCAGGATCAGCACTAGCACTAAGGTCCTCATACGAAACACTCTCCTTCGAGCTCGATGAGCTTCCTGAACGCAAAGGGAAAAATTCACTCTGCCAGGGTACGTCGACGAAGACTTCAGTGCAAGCGATGAAGTGAGGGTTTCGCCCCTGATGATCGCTCGCATCGAGTCGCCGCTCGTCGGCGCATCTCCAACGCCCGCGGCAAGGACCGCCGGCCTTCCCGACCAGAGCTGGAAGCGGTCGGCGTTGATTCGGACCTGATTCCGTGGTGATGACCAGTGAAGAACGGCTCCGTCTATCGGCGCCGGAGGAGGGTGTCGTGATGTTCGATCCGTTCATCGAAGCCTGCATACTTCGCGATCTCGTCGCACGCCGAGAAATCCGTCCACGCGAGGTCGCCGAGACCTACCTCCGCCGCATCGAGGAGCTGAATCCGAAGCTCGACGCGTTCGTCACCGTGACCGCCGAGCGCGCGCTCGACGATGCCGAGCGCCTCGAATCGACCGCGCCCGGCTCGCTGCCGCTCTTCGGCGTCCCGTACTCGATCAAGGACCTCACTTGGACGAAAGGGATCCGCACGACGTTCGGGTCGCGCAACTACGCCGATTTCGTCCCGCCGGCCGACGCGGAGATCGTGACCCGGCTCCACCGGGCGGGTGGCATCCTGCTCGGTAAGACGGCGACCCCGGAGTACGGCGGTCGGCCGACGACCGAAGGCGGCCTCTGCCCGCCGGCGCACAATCCCTGGAAGCTCCAGCACACGACCGGCGGCTCGAGCGGCGGGGCGGCGGCACAGGTCGCCGCCGGGCTCGGGCCGCTCGCCGAGGGAAGCGACGGCGGCGGCTCGGTGCGCATTCCCGCCTCGTGCTGCGGCGTGGTCGGGCTCAAACCCTCGCGGGGGCGAGTGACGCTCTCGCCCGTCGCCGGCGAGATCTGGGGCGGGCTCTTCACGAATGGACCGATCACGCGCTCCGTGCGTGACGCGGCGGCCATGCTCGACGTCATGGCCGGGCACGTGGACGGCGATCCCTACCGCGCACCGTCTCTACAGCGGCCGCTCCTCGAAGCGGCTTCCCGCCGGCCGAAAGCGCTACGGCTCGCCACGCTCTCGAAGAGCGCGCTCGGCCCGATCGACTCCGAGACGGTAGACGCGTTCGATGCCGCGTGCCGCCTCTTCGCCGACATGGGTCATCGGCTCGAGCCGGTTGACGTCGATCCGGCGGCCCGCCTCGTCGAGCCGTTCGGGGCGGTCGTCGCGGCCAACCTTGCGGCCGTCGCGTTTACGAATGACGAGCTCATCGATCCGATCGTCCGCGTGTTCGTGGAGAGCGGGCGCAAGATGACCGCCGGCGAGTACGTGAACGTGATGGCCGAGATGCACAACGCTGCGCGCGAGATCGTCCAGGCGCTCATGCCGTACGACGCGCTGCTGACTCCCACGCTGGCCCGTCCTGCGCCTCTGATCGGCGAGCTGCCGTCTAGCCGCGAGACCTACGTCGAGGAGGCGCTCGCCTGGCTGCCGTTCACGTTCCCGTTCAACGCGACGGGACAGCCCGCCTGTTCGGTGCCGAACGGGTTCAGCAGGGCCGGGTTGCCGATCGGCTTGCAGATCGTCGGACGTCCGGAGGACGAGCCGACCGTCGTCTCGCTCGCCGCCGCCTTCGAGGAGGCGCGGCCCTGGCGCGAACGGCGGCCGACGATCTGAGCGGGAAGGGGACTCTATAGCCGCGGTGCCTCTGGATCGCTAGCTTCCGTATCAATTCTGCAGAGTTGGCCAGTAGTCGTACGGCGCGTCGGGGTCTGGGGCCGTGTGCGCCACCCGTGTCGGAATCGGGCGTGGAACTTTCTAACCGCCTCCCGGTTTGCGACGCTGCGCCAGCCTTTCTCACGGAAAGGTAAAATTTCACTTTTCCCTCTTGCGCGGCGTCTCCTGCCGAAGTAGAGGCCTAAGGGCTCGACGAGACCAATTTCGCAAAATCAAGCCAGGGGGGAACCAAATTATGACACTCGGCAAACGATGCACCGCTCTGATCGCCGCGGCCGTATTGATGGCCGCCACGGCCGGGCACGCGCGCGCCGCGGGTTACGTGCAGACCAATCTGATCTCGAACATACCCGGGCTCGCGCAATTCACCGACCCGACGCTGCTCAATCCCTGGGGCGTCGCATTTTTTCCCGGCCAGAGTCCGTTCTGGGTCAACGACAACAACGCGGGTCTGTCCGCCCTCTACTTCGGTTCGGACTTCGGTCAGGGATTTCCGTTCCCTGGGTTGCCGGCCGTCACCATCCCGGCGGCGACGAGCCCCAACGGCGGAACACCCACCGGCATCGTCGCCAACTTCGCTGTCGGCGGCGGGGCCTTCCGGATCCCAAACCCGGCGGGCGGCGACTTCGGTCCGGCGCTGTTCATCTTCTCCACGGAGGACGGCACGATCCAGGCATGGAACAGCGCTCCGTTCGTCCTTCCCGGCCTCCCCAACCCGCTGAGTGCCGTCATCGTCAAGGACAACTCGGCGGGCGGCGGACCGACGGGCGCCGTTTACAAGGGCCTTGCGCTGGAGACGAACACGTCCAACGGCCCGCTTCTCTATGCGACCAATTTCCGCACCGGCAGAATCGATGTCTTCGACTCGGATTTCCATCCGGTGACTCTGAACGGCTCATTCGTCGACCCGAAGGTGCAGCACGGCTATGCGCCATTCGGCATTCAGGACATCAACGGCGAGCTCTGGGTCACGTACGCGATGCAGGACAAGGCGAGGCATGACCCGGTCCTCAAGCCGGCGCATGGCTTCGTCAGTGTGTTCGACACCGACGGGAACCTTCTGCGGCACTTCGCCCAGCACGGGCACCTGGCCTCGCCATGGGGCGTCGCGCTGGCGCCGGCGAGCTTCGGCCAGTTCGCCGACGACATGCTCATCGGAAATTTCGGCGACGGTAAGATCAACGCGTATGATCCGGCAAGCGGCCACTGGCTGGGAGCGGTTTCCGGACCCGACGGCAAGCCCCTCGTCAACGACGGGTTGTGGGCGCTGACCTTCAGCGGGCCGAGCGGCATGACGCCAGTCGGCGCGCCGCCCGATACGCTCTACTTCACGGCGGGATTGAACGACGAGGCCGACGGGCTTTTCGGCACGATCTCGCCGAACTAGCCGAGCCACATTGTTGCGGAGAGGCGCGCGGCGGCGCGCTTCTCCGTCTTCGACGCTTTCAAAGCGCACGCCTGACGTTCAGTGGCGACAATCGAGCGCGGGCAGCGAGCCTCCGATTTTTCGGAGAAAACTCCGACATTCCGTAGGCTCGAGACCCCCGGCTCGGCGTCGCGCGCGAAGATCGCGCGGTCGGCTTGCCTTTCCGTCGCGCGCGCCGCTCGGCTTGCGTTTTGCAAGTCTTACGAGCGTACCGCTAGCGCCGAGGAGCGGGCTCAGCGTCGACTCGAAATCGATTCGAAAGCGGGCATCGAGACTTCAGATGAAAGGAATTTGCGCGGAATTCGTGGTAGGGGCCGGCGGTAGCGCGTCCCGCGCGTTGCGGAACTCCGGGGGCGAGGTAGTTAGAATTGGTGAGGTGCTCACAAAGGTCAAAGGAGTGATGTTCGTGCGACGAAACCCTCTTCTCTTAACGACTTTGGCAGTGGTGCTGGTGAGCGCCCGCGCATTCGCGGAGCCCAATCCCGAGCGCAACGCTTACTTCGGAGAGACCCACGTCCACACGAGCTGGTCGCTCGACGCGTTTGCCATCGGGAACATCGTCACCAATCCGGGCGACGCGTACAAGTACTTCAAGGGCGAGCCGATCAAGCATCCTTTGGGATACGACGTGAAGATCGATACGCCCCTCGATTTTGCGGGCGTCACCGACCACTCCGAATACGCGGGCGTGGTCAACCTGGCGAACGAGCCGGGCTCGGCCGTCAGCAAGATCCCCGCCGCGCAGCCCTTGATCCTGAAGGCCAGGACGAAGGAAGAAATGGAGCGGGTCGCCCTGTACGCCATCAACACCCTGGTTGCCGGACCGCCGGTAAAGGCGCTCATGGCCCCGGAGGTCGCCGGTGCGGTCTGGAAGCGGAACGTCGAGCTGGCCGACCAGGCGAACCAGCCGGGGAAGTTCACCGCCTTCTGCTCTTACGAGTGGACTTCCATGCCGAACAACATGAACCTCCACCGCAATGTGTTCTTCAAGGATTGCGCCAAGGTGCCATCGGCGCCGTTCAGCGCTTTGGACTCCTTCCAACCCGTGGATCTCTGGAGCTGGATGGACGGCCAGCGCAAGGCCGGCAACGAGCTCCTCGCCATCTCGCACAACTCGAACCTCTCGGACGGTCGCATGTTCCCGACCGAGGTCGACACCGAAGGCCGCCCGATCGATGCTGCCTATGCTGCTTCGCGCATGCGCAACGAGCCGCTGATCGAGATCAAGCAGCTCAAGGGCACCTCGGAGACGCACCCCATGCTTTCGCCGAGCGACGAGTTCGCCAGCTTCGAGATCATGTCGGTTCTGCTGGGTAACCCGCCGGGCCGCGTTCCGCACATCGTCGGCAGCTACGCCCGGCAAGCCCTGAAGGACGGCCTCGCCATGGAGGACACTCGGGGCTTCAACCCGTACAAGTTCGGTTTCGGGGCCGCGTCGGACTCGCACAACACTGCCGTACCGTATCGCCAGGACAACTTCTTCGGTGGTCATTCATTTACGGACGGGACGATCGAGGTGCGCATGTCCGGCAATCTTGTCGGCGGGTTTTTCGACGCACGCAACGAAGGCACCGGCGGGCTGACCGGCGTATGGGCCGAGGAGAACACTCGCGCTTCGCTGTTCGAGGGCATGCAGCGAAAGGAAACCTTCGGCGTCAGCGGCCCGCACATCAAGGTGCGCATGTTTGGCGGGTGGGAGTACGGAGCGGACGTGCTGTCGGACAAGGACTGGGTGAAGACCGGCTACGCGAAGGGCGTGCCGATGGGCGGGGATCTGCCGCCGGCCAAGGGCAAGGCCCCGACGTTCATCGTGTGGGCGGTGAAGGACCCGACGTCTGGCAACCTCGACCGCATCCAGATCGTCAAGGGCTGGAGCAAGAGCGGCCAGAGCTTCGAGAAGGTCTTCGACGTCGTCTGGGCGGGCGACCGCAAGCCTGACAAGTGGACGGGCGTGGTGCCGCCGATCGGCAGCACGGTTGACATCGAGAATGCGACGTACACGAACACGATCGGGGCGGCAGAGCTGAAGAAGGTGTGGACCGACCCCGAGTTCGATCCCAGTCTCCACGCCTTCTACTACGCGCGCGTGCTGGAGATCCCGACGCCGCGCTGGACGACGATGCAGGCAAAGAAGCTCGGTATCGCGCCACCCGACGTCGTGGCCGCCACGATCCAGGAGCGCGCGTGGGGCTCGCCGACTTGGTACACGCCGAGCGCCGAGGCGCGCAAGAACGCCAAGCCCGGCACCACCGTCGCCGATCTCAAGAAGCAGGGCGCGGTGGCGCTCAACGACGCTCAGCTGAAAGCGCTGATCGAGCAGAAGTCTGTCTGGATGAAGAACAACGTGACCGGCGACAAGTACATGGTCGTCTACGGTGCGCTGGGCAAGGGCGGCGCGGCGGCGAAGCCGCTCACGCCCTCCGAGCCCGGCTACGTTACCCAGCGCTTCCCGGCGAACGAGGGCCAGTTCCAGGTGCGCTACGTCGGAAAACGCGTGGCGATGCAGAGCCTGACCGGAGACACGGTCGACGCCAGCTATCTCGGCACCTCCCGGACGTACAACATCCAGAACGGAAAGCTCGTCATCGACCTGGTCGGCACGCCGATCGAGATCTCCGTCTACAAGGTTGGCGACAAGTATCTGGCGGCGCGCAGCAACGAATTCGGCTACGCCAACTACGAGATGATCCCTGCGGTGGCGGAGGTGAGCCCTCTGCGGTGAGGGCGTCATGATCGGGCGGTGGCTGCGCGAGCCGCTGCTGCACTTCCTGGTGCTGGGAGTCGCGCTGTTCGCCGTGGACGGTTACGTGCACCGTGGCCGCGGCGGCGTCGAGTCGTCCAAAGAGATTGCGCTGACGCTGGACGACCTGCGGCAGCTGGACATCTACTTCGAATCGCAATGGCGCCGTGCGCCGACTCCCGAGGAGTTCAGCCGGCTGGTGGAAAACAAAGTCCAGGAGGAAGTCCTCTATCGCGAGGCTTTGGCGATGGGCCTCGACAAGGACGACACGATCGTAAAGCGGCGCATGGCGCAGAAGATGCAGTTTCTAGCCGAGGACGTGGCCGCCGCTCACGAGCCGACCACGGTCGAGCTCAAGACCTGGTACGCGAAGAACAGCGAGAGATTTGCGCTGCCGAGCCGGGCCACGTTCCGTCATCTGTACTTCTCGTTCGACCGCCGCGGCCAGCGCGCGCGTGACGACGCGGTAGAGGCGCTGGCGAAGATCTCCGGGCAGCCCGAGGACTCCAAGGTCGCTTCTTCACTCGCCGACCCCTTCATGTTTCAGGACTATTACGGCGATCGTGCGTCCGAACAGCTCGCCAAGGAATTCGGGCCGACGTTTGCTCGACGCTTGTTTCAACTGAAGCCGGGATCGTGGCAGGGTCCGATCGAATCGGGTTACGGTTGGCACCTGGTGTGGATCGAGTCGATCACGCCGGGCCGTATTCCCGACTTCGAAGAGGTGGAGCCGGACGTGAAAACGGCTTGGCTGGCCGACCAGAAGGAACAAGCCTGGCGGAAGGCCTACGAGGCGATGCGCGCCAAGTACACCGTGCTCCTGCCTGCGCCTCCCGACAAAGAATCGACTCCCGCACCCGCTCCTCCACCGAGGAAAGAGATTCCAGCTCCATCGGGCGAGGGGCCGCTGTGAGCAGCTTCCAGAAGCGCTTTGGTTGGCTTCTCGCCGCCCTGGCGCTCGCGCTCCTGCTCGCGGCTCGAGCTGCGTGGGCGCACGAGGCGCGTCCGGCCTATCTCGGGCTGAAGGAAACCGCACCGGGCCGATTCACCGTGCTGTGGCGCACGCCGGTCTTGTCGGGAATGCGTCTGCCCGTGGTGCTGAAAATTCCGGACGGCGTGCAGAACCTGAAGGAGCCCACCGTCCAGGAGCTTGCGGATTCGCTCGTCGAACGTCGCTCGATCGACGCGGGTACGAGTGGATTGGCGGGCAGGCGCATCGAGTTCGTCGGCCTTCAGTTGACGATCACCGACGTGTTGGTTCGCGTCGAGATGCTCGACGGCAGGACTTGGACGACGATCGCGCGCCCGTCGCAGCCGTGGGTCGAGATCGCCGCGACGCAGACCTGGGTGGGAGTGGTGTCCACGTACGTCGTGCAGGGCATGCGGCACATCTTGTTCGGCGCCGACCACATGCTCTTCGTGCTCGGTTTGTTGCTGATCGTCAAAGACCGCTGGATGCTTCTGAAGACCGTGACGGCGTTCACCGTGGCGCACAGCATCACGCTCGCCATTGCGACTCTTGGATACGCTGAAGCGCCCGTTCTCCCGCTCAATGCGGCGATCGCGCTGAGCATCCTGTTTCTCGGGCCGGAGATCGTGCGCTCGTGGCGCGGCGAGACTAGCTTCACGATCCGGCATCCCTGGGTGGTGGCGTTTGCCTTTGGGCTTCTGCACGGCTTCGGCTTCGCAGCCGCACTGACGAGCGCCGGACTGCCCCGGCATGAGCTCCCGCTGGCGCTGGTCAGCTTCAACGTCGGCGTCGAGGTCGGGCAGCTCGGCTTCATCGCGCTCGTTCTCGCGCTGGAGAATTCCTTCCGGGTACTGGAGGTGTCTTGGCCGCGATGGGTCCAGGCGCTTCCCGGATACACCGTGGGCTCGCTCGGAGCCTATTGGACCGTGCAGCGCCTCGCCTTGCTTCTGGCTGCGCGATGAGACCAACGCGACGGCAAGTTCTCGCGCGAAGGGCGGCGGTTCTCGTGCCGCTCGTCTCGTGGGCGCAACCCGCGTTCGCGCACGTTCAGAAGGGCGAGGCGGCTGGGTTCCTGGCCGGCTTTCGCCATCCGATCTCGGGGCTCGACCACGTGCTCGCGATGGTCGCCGTCGGCCTCTGGGGCGCGCAACTCGGCGCTCCCGCGATCTGGCTCTTGCCGGTCGCGTTTCCCATGGTCATGGCGGTGGGTGGGATGCTCGGGCTCATGGGAGTGCCGCTTCCCGGCATCGAGTACGGGATCGCGGCTTCCGCGATCCTGCTAGGCACGGCGGTGATGTTCGAAGCGCGCCCGCCGCTCGCCGTGGCAGCCGCGCTGGTCGGCTTCTTCGCCGTCTTCCACGGACACGCGCACGGAACCGAGCTGCCACCGGGGCAAAGCGCGCTGCTCTACAGCATGGGGTTCGTCGTCGCGACCGGCTGTTTGCACGCGGCGGGAATCGCGATCGGCACCGTCCACCGATGGCCATGGGGACAGGGCCTGCTTCGCGTTGCGGGCGCAGCGGTCGCGGTAGGCGGGATCTTCTTCATGTGGAAGGCGTTCGCGTGAAGAGCACGGCCACATCCCGGACAGCGCTCTTTACGATCGTAGCGCTCGCGATCCCACTGTGCCCCGTTCCTGCCGAAGCGCACCTGAATTCGACGGGCATGGGGCCGATCTACGACGGGTTGGTGCACTTTCTCACGAGCCTCGAAGACCTGGTCCCCGTGCTCGCGCTCGCGCTTCTGGCGGGATTGCGTGGCCCGAGCTTCGGACGCAGAGCGCTGTTCGTGCTCCCGAGCGCGTGGCTGCTGGGCGGGTTCCTCGGCTTGACGTCGCCGGCTACGAACGGCAACGCGGTCCTGTCATCGATGTGGTTTCTGCTGCTGGGTGGATTGCTCGCTGCGGACGCGAAGCTCTCCTTGGGTGTCGCCACAGCTCTCGTCACGCTTCTCGGCCTTCATCATGGATACCTGAATGGAGCCGGGATGGGGGAGTCCGGAACTGCGGCCGTGGTCCTCCTCGGCCTCGCCTCCGCGGTGTTTGTCTTGGTCGCGCTCGCCGCGGCGTTCGTGGTCCGGCTACGCGCGGAGTGGGCTCGAATCGCCGTACGCGTCGCGGGAAGCTGGATCGCCGCCAGCGGGATTCTGATGCTCGGGTGGGCGATGCGCGGAGCTTGAGACCCCGAAGATCCGCACCTCAGTCGACGGGGACGCCGATAGATCTTAGAATCGCTTTTTCAATTTCGGTCATGCGCACGCGAGCGAGCGATCCGCCGATCGGGCGAGAGCTGAGGCGATCGCGTCGCAGCGTGGTGATCTGTTCACATTTCGCCATCGACGCACGCGGCAATCCGCCTTCTGAAGGACGGAGCCGAACATGCGTTGGCGCTTCGCGCAGCACCGTGGACAGCGGCACGACGATGATGTCGCTCGCGAGGCGGTTCCGGCTATCGGGCGAAACGACGAGTGCCGGACGGCGCTTCCCCCTGGGTTCGTCGGGAACATGCACCCAATAGACGTGCCCCCGACGCGGCGCTTCGGTGCTCCGCTCTAGCGGCCCCATTGACGAATCGTCTCGTCACCCAGTCCCGCCCAGTCCTCGTCTTCCCGTCGCTCAGAGGCCGTCAGCGCCCGATAGTACGATTCGATGGCCCGATCGAGCGCGGCTTGCTTTCGGCGCCGAAGCCACCAGGAGAGCGCCTCCTCGACCACCGCGCTTCGGCCGCCGCGCCCCGCGACCCGGTCGATCTCGCTCAGCAAACCGCTCCGCACGGTGACGGAGACCTTTGCCTTGGCGCCCATGGTAGGATGAATTATCGGATTCTTTGCCCTACCGCAACCGGGATCCGCATCACCCGCGTCTTCTAGGCTCGCGCTCGACCTCGCGCTTCGGGCGCTCCGCAGCGGCTTCGCTGCCGCCTCGAGGTTCGAAGCGAGCGAGTTTCTCGCACGCGCCATGCGCGCGGCGCTCGAGCGCGATCGCTCCCTGGCGAGATGCGACGGCGGCCGCCCGTTTGATCCGCGAGCGTGCCTTCGCGAGCGTGCCGGCGCTCGGGTGACCCTTATGCGAAGCTTCGAGCGTCAGCTCGCCGGCCAGTCGCCAGATCTCGGCCTCCCAGTATCGTTCGCCGGTTCGTCGAACCACCCGGAGCGCTTCGGTAACGACCGCGAGCGCCTGGCGCGGCTGGCCGACGTCTCGGTAGGCTTCGGCGAGCTCCGCGAGCCAGCGAGTCTGCGCGATGCCGGTGCCGATCGCCTCGCGCTCCGCCAGGCCGCGTCGGATCGCGTCGATGCCCTCGGCGCCTCGCCCCTCGGCGACCAGATCCCCGCCGCGGATGATCGCCGCGGCAGCCCGCCAGTGAGGAAATCCATGGTCGGCGGCGATTCGTTCGAGCTCGCGCCCGTGCGTGAGCGCGGAGGTCCGGTCGCGGCGGAATTGCGCCAGCTCGGCCGCGAAGAACAGTGCAAACCCGAGCGTGAACGGGTGCGCGATCGCGCGCGCCAGCCGCAGCGACTCTTCGCCGTGCGCGGCGGCCTCCTCGGGAAGCCCGAGGAGCCAAAGCGCCCAGGAGAGGTAGGCGTGGCAAGTGACCCCGAGGTCTTGACCGGAGCGGAGAGCTAGCTCGGTAGGATGTTGCATCCCCTTTGATCGCACCCAACGGGTGCGATCCATGGCGCACGCTCCCCGCTCGCGCGGCACCGAGCCGTAGAGCGCGATTCCCTCTTCGAGCCGCGAGCGCGCGTCGACGAGGCGCCCTAGGTGGAATGAGACCATGCCGCAAGCCGTGCGCGCGGCGAGGACGCGGTCGGACACCGCTTCTGCGCCGGCGAGGTCCATCAGCTGGGTCGCCAGCTCGCTGGCGAGGCGGAACTCACCCCGCACGTGGTGAAAGACACAGAGCCCCCAGAGCACGTCGAAGCGAAGCGCGGCATCCCCGACATCACTAGAGAGCTCGCGGGCGCGAGCGTACGAGGCTTCGACCTTCGGGCTCGCATAGCCCTCTGCGGCCATGGCGGCGACGCTCCGAGTGAGCATCACCGCGAGATGCCGAGCGCTTCGCTCCGCGCTCTTCGGCGTCCGCTCGAGGAGCCGCTCCGCTCGCATCGTCAACTCGATCGCCTCGCGCTGCGCGGAGCGCCCGAGCGCGCGCTCGGCTGCACGCTCGTACCAAGCCGCCGCGGCATCGAAGCACGCCCCTCGCTCGAAATGCATGGCGAGCCGCGCGGCGAGCTCGGAGGCGCGCTCTCCGTGCGCCGACGCGAGTCGCTCGGCGATCCGGCGGTGCAGCTCCGCGCGACGGCCGGCCGGAACGCGCTCGTAGATCACGGCCTGGTACAGCGCGTGCGAGAATCGGTAGCGCGTCGTGACCGTTCCGTCCGGCCAACTTACGGCGCCTTCCGCTCGCAGCCATTGCGGTCGTTGCGCCAGCGCGTCGCAGCGTGCTTCGCTCTCCAGCGGTGGCTCGTCGAGGGCGGCGGCGACGAGCGCGGCCTCGAACTCGACGCCGGCGACGCTCGCGGCCTCGAGCAGCGCTCGTTCATCAGCGGGTGCGGCGGCGACATCCTGCTCGATGAAATCGCGGAGGCTGTCGGGAATGCGGAGCGCAGAGCCGTCGCGCGTGCCGTGGCCGCCCCTTCGGCGCCCACCTCGCGGTCGCGGCGCCTCCAGGTCCCGGACGACGTGTGCCATGAACAGTGGGCTTCCCTCGGTGCTGGCGTGGATCGTCCGAGCAAGACGGGCGAGCTCGCCGCGGGATGCCGAGGCGAGGTTCGTCCGGCGGATCAGGTACTCGCGGATCCCGGCCGGCGAGAGGAGCCGCAGCGGGATTTCCGTGCATCGGCCGTGGAGCAGGAGCTCGCGACGGGCGGGCCGCAGCGGATGGTCGCGAAGCGCCACGTCGACGGGGCGGTAGGTGCCGATGAGCATGAGCCGTGCCGGATCGCGGCGATTCGCGAGCAGGGAGACGAGATCCACAGTAGACGGGTCGCTCCAGTGTAGATCCTCGAGGACGAGGACGAGCGGCCGAGGCGAGGTCATCGCTTCCAGCGCGTCCGCCATCTCGCGAAGCACCCGCTCGCGCGTCGTCGCCTCGAGCCGCTTCGACTGGGCAAGGGTCGCGCTGCCGGCGAACGCAGGCATCCGCCCGAGCCAGCTCGGCGCAAACCTCGCAAGCAGCTCGAGCGCCTGGTCACCGCTCGGTCCGCGACAGAGCTGCGCGAGCGCTTCGAGCACCGGGAGGTAGGGCTCGGCTCCTCCGTGCTGGGCGACGCACTGCCCCGATGCGATCCACACAGGCTGCGTCGCACCGACCGCTGCGGTGAACGCCTCGACCAGCGTCGTCTTACCGATCCCGGGCTCTCCGTTGACGAAGACGATCTGCCGATCGCCGGCTTCGGCTCGGCGAAATCGCTCTTCGAGGCCGCGGAGCTCCGCTTCCCGCTCGACGGGCGCCGGTACGGGCTCTCGGCGGGCGCCCGTCTCCTTCTCGCCGGCACGCGGAGCGCCGATGAAGCGATAGCCACGCCGGTGAACGGTCTCGATCAGGTGCGGCGCCCGCGGGTCGTCGCCGAGAGCCCGGCGAATCTCACGGATGCAGACCGTGAGCGCGGCGTCGGTGACCGCGATGCCCGGCCAGAGCGTCGCGATCAGCTCCTCCTTCCTCGCCAGTCGAGGCGCGTGATCGACGAGGTAGCCGAGCACGGCGAACGCCTTCGGCGTCAACCTCACCTTCGTCGTCCCACGCCACACGCATTCGTCGGCTCGGTCGATGCGAAGCGGCGCTGGGAGAGAAGACATCGCGGCGTTCCGTGCGGAGCGTCTCGCTCTTCGAGAAATCTTAGAGTTCGCTCATTACTTGGCGGTCACCTGTTGCTACGTCAAGGCGCGTGAAGATCGAAAGGAGATCGCGATGGAGCACCGAAGGATCGTGGTTGCGCTGGCATGCCTGATGGCCTCTCCCGCCTTCGCCGACCCCGCGGCGGACGCACTGTCTCACTCGCGGGCGTTCGAGCGGGCCGTGGCCGCGGGCGATGTTCCGGGCGTGATGGCCCTCTACGCCGAGGACGCACGCGCCATATGGCCTGGCGAGGGCGCCGAGGCGCGCGGAAAGCCGGCGATCGAGAAGCTCATCGTCGAAACGCTGAAGGCATTCCCCGGGGCGAAGATGAGCCTCGAGTCCCAGGACGCGCTGCCGCTCGGCCGCGGGTACATCGCGGTCGTGGGTCGGTGGCGGATGGTCGTTCCGGGGGAGGCCGGGAAGACGGAGACGATGCAGATCCGCACGACGGAGATCATCAAGAAGCAGGGCGGCCGGACTCTCTACGTGGTCGACCACGCCTCCGTGGGCCTTCCTCCCGCTCCGGGCGCCGAGGAGAAGCCGCAGCAAAGCCGGCGATGACCCGTCGACCTCGGCTCTCGGATCGCGCCGTGATCGAGGGGGTTCCGCAATCCCGAGCGGGAATCCGATCAGCAGGCGCTCATCCAACGCGGCTCGGCCGCAGGTCAGTCCATCCGTAGACCACCATCGACGTTCAATGTCTGTCCGGTAACGTAGCTCGCGTCCGGCCCGACCAGGAATGCGACCGCCGCCGCCTGCTCCTCGGCACGTGCCTGGCGGCTCATCGGTATCACGGTGCGCACTCCCGATTTGATGGTCGCGAAGTCGGTCCCCGCCCGCTGCGCCGTGCGCCTGAAGGTGCCGTCCATCATGTCCGTGTCGGTCGACCCGGGACAGATGCAGTTGACCCGGATGCCGTCTTTGGCGAGCTCGAGGGCCAGTTGCTGGGTCAAGCCGATCACCGCGAACTTGGTCGCGCAATAAGCGCCGTACGCGGCGAACCCCATGCGCCCCGCCGTCGACGAGACGTTCACGATGGCACCGCCCTTACCGTTGCGGATCATCGCCCGGGCGGCCGCCTTCGATGCCAAGTAGACGCCGTTCAGATTGACGTCGACCGTGCGATACCAGAGCTCGTCATCCATCTCGACGATCGGCGCCGAGCCCGCGCCGCTTGCGATGCCGGCATTGTTGACGAGTGCGTCGATGCCGCCGAGCTCGTGCTCCGCGGCGCCGATCAGTGCCTGGACTTGATCCACCCGCGTGACGTCACAATCGATTGCGACAGCCCGCCGCCCCAGGGCGCGGATCTCCTCGGCCAGTGACCCGATGCCCTGCCATCCCTCCGCCTTCTCGTGCTCCGGAAACGTCGCGGGATCGCGCCGGACGGCCGAGACGACCACGTGCGCGCCGTCTTCAGCTAGACGCAGCGCGATCGCGCGCCCGATCCCTCGCTTGCGCCCCGCACCGGTAACGATGGCTACTTTCCCGTCGAGCATTCCCATGGTGTTTCCCTCAGCCTCGGCGTTGTCGCCGTAAACATCCCGCTAGGCAAGCGTCCGGCCGCACTACTCGGTCAACCGACGCGGTCGGGCCTCTCGGGGAGCCGCTTCGAGCGCTCCGAAGCGCGCTCCGTGCGGCGAAGTAGCCGCACATGCCGTGCACTCCGCCGCCCGGCGGCGTCGACGCCGAGCAGATGAAGAGGCGCGGGTTCGGCGTCGAGTACGGGTCGAGTCGCGCCACGGGCCGGGTGAAGAACTGGAAGAGATCGGCGACGCCCCCGGTGATCGCGCCGCCGACGTAGTTGGGATTCTCGCGCTGGAGATCCGTCGTGCGCATCGTGTGGCGCGCGAGAATGCGGTCGCGGAAGCCGGGAGCGAAGCGCTCGATCTGCCGCTCGATCGCGTCGGTCAGATCGACGGTCGACCCCGGCGGGAACGTGGCAGTAGGCATAGCCCGTGTGCTTGCCGGCGGGCGCCCGGCGAGTCGTCGAACTGGCTCTGCTGCACGACGAGCACGAAGGGCCGCTCGGGATGCTCGCCGCGCCAGACGGCGGCCTCGCCGGCGGCGATCTCGTCGAGCGTGCCGCCGAGATGAACGGTCGAGGCCTCGAGGCACGCGCGGATCGCGCCACGGGATCGGCCCGTCGAGCGCCCAGTCGAGCTTGAAGGCGCCGGGGCCGTAGCGATAGCGGCGGAGCCGGCGCACGTAGCCCGCGGGCAGGATCGGCTGCGCCGATGTCGGCGAGCTGCGCCGGGCTGGTGTCGAAGAGCACGACGCGCGCGGGCGGAAGATCGGCGAGCGAGCGGACGTGCCGTCCGGTCTCGATGCGGCCGCCGAGCGCTCGCAGGTACGAGGCGAGCGCCCGGCCGATCGCCTGCGAGCCGCCCGCGGCGACCGGCCAGTCCTCGACGTGCGCCGGTGAGCGCGAAGATCATTCCGACCGCCGCGGTGAGCGGCCGCTCGAGCGGCAGGATCGAATGCGCCGCGCAGCCGGCGAGCAACGCGCGCGCCCGCCTGTCCGCGGAAGCGGGCGCGGAACGCGACCGTTGCCGGAAGCAGGCCCGGGAGTCCGAAGCGGGCCATCCGGATCGGGTGCCGCGGGATGCGCAGCGGGCCGAGGAGATCGGCGAGGAGCGCGTGCGGCGCGCGCAGGAACGGCGCGAAGAGCCTCTCGTAGGCGCGCGCGTCCTCGCCGAGCTCGCTCGCCGTCTCGCTGCAGCGAGCGCCGCAGGAGCACGGCCGGCTCGTCGTCGAGCGGGTGGGCGACGGAGGCGGGCGGATGAATCCAGCGCAGACCGTGCTCGTCGAGAGGCAGGCGTCCGGAACCACGGCGACAGGACGCCCATCGGATGACAGCCGGAGCAGACGTCGTGCGCGAACCCGGGAAGCGTCAGCTCGGCGGTGCGGATCCCGCCGCCGATCTCGTCGCGGGCTTCGAGGACCCGGACGGACGCACCCGCTCGCGCCAGCTCGATCGCGGCGGCGAGTCCGTTCGGGCCCGAGCCGACGACGACGGCGTCGTCCACGCGGTCAGACCTCGCCGTAGTCCCAGGGCTTGCGCTTGGCGAGGTCCGAGAGCTCCGCGTGGCCCTCGTCCAGGAGCCCGCGCTTGCGCATCGACGATCCGCCAGTGCAGCGTCGAGCCGAGGATCGGCTGCGCCTCGACGCAGATCACGCGCAGCTCGCCGTCCTCGAAGCCGCACTGCTGCTGGACGGCCGCGAGCAGTCGCTCGTCGGCCAGGTGCCCTTCGCCGAAGTTCCAGCCGAGGACCGAGCCGGCGACGGTCTCGCCGTCGACGTAGGTGTACTCCTGGAACGGGTGTCCGTCGATCGCCCTGGGCAGCAGCATGCCGAGGATCGCGGCCCTGCAGGTGCAGCGTGCGAAAGGCCAGCAACCCGCGAGTCCGCTTGCACGGCCTGCTCCGCCGGACAGGAAGCGCTCCTGCTGCTCGCGGAGCAGCGGCGCGGCGCGCTTCAGCGTGTCGAGCTTCCGGTGGCTGTCGTTGCGGAACAGCCAGGCGTTCCACGCCCAGTTGCCGGCGTAGTAGCGCATCGCCACCAGGAAGGAGACCTTCGACGGGACCAGGTTGCCGATCAGCGGCAGGAGGAGCAGCGCGACGACCAGGTAGAGCGTGAGCGGCACGGAGCCGACCGCGAACAGGCTCACCTCGGGATGGCCGACGAACAGGAAGAACGCCGCGTAGAGGCTGAGCACGTTCCACTCGAACACGGCGCGCGATCGGCAGATTGCTGAGGATGAAGCCGTGCAGCATCAGCGCGAAGAGCATGCCGACGATCGAGCAGCGGCCCCGGGCCGCGTGACGAACGAGCAGCGTGAGCGGCGTCGCGAACTCGAGGAACGTGCCCGCGTGCGCCATCGCCTTGGCCAGCGCGCGACGGCCGGAGGTCGTCGGGATACGAGACGAACAGGCGCCGGCGGAAGCGCGGCGCTCTTCAGCAGCGGGTTGTTGGCCGTCATGATCGGCACGACGTAGCCGAAGGCGACCGTCAGCTTCGACACGCCGGCCCAGAACCAGATCGCGAGCTGCACCCACTTGCAGGCGGCGATCCAGTTTCCGGCGAACAGGAAGCAGACGATCATCGCGAAGTGGTGCTCGACCCGCGCGGCGAGGAAGATCGTCTTGTCGGCGAGCCCGCAGAGCGGGAGCAGGACGACGATCGGCACGAGATGCGCGGCGGCGATCTCCGGCGCGACGAGCGCGCGGAGCAGCGAGAGCGACGAGCGCGGCGTAGAGGCGCGACGTCGAGCCACGTGCGCGTCGTGCCGCCGAACGAGCGGCAGGTTCGGAAACGGCGCCAGCTTCGTCGTGCCCGGGCGCAGGAAGTGGAGCAACGCGGTGAACGGCGGCCAGATCTTGCAGCCCGAGCGGCCCGCTCATGCAGCCGAAGCCGAGCACCTCGACGAGGCTCGCCCACAGGAAGGCCTTCTGGAACGCGGTCCCCTCGAAGATCCACGTGGTGAAGTTCGACGAGCGTGCCGAGCCCGGGCGTGAAGCTGCAGAAGAACATCCAGCCGAGGACGAAGAGCGCGAGCTTGACCGCGTGGAACAGGTACACGGCGAAGCGGGTAGGCGAGGCCCTTGCAGCACGTAGGCAGTTGGTGCCGATGCGCACCCGCTCGGTGAAGTCCTTCTTCGACCACTCGGTCGGGTCGAAGTTGTCCGCTGCCGTTGAAGAGCTCATGAGGTCCTCCGTCTGCCTGGCGGTGTAACCTCGCCGTTCCTAGGCAGGTGAGTAGGCGAAATCAGTCGATCTTGTCGCTCTTGGTCACGACGCTCCTGCCGGCCGTATGACTATCAAATCGTTGGCCGAACTGGTGAAGCCGGAGCCTAGCTCTTGGCACACGGCCATCATGAGTGAACTTCAAAACAGCCGAGCGGCGGTGAAGAGCCCGATCATCGCTAGCCCGAGCGCCAGCTTGGCTGCCACGCCCAGGGCGAGGCCGATCGTCGCACCGATGCCCGAACGCACCGCTTCCTGGGCGCCGCGCAGGGAGCCGAGCTCGACGATCAAAGCGCCCGCAAACGGGCCGAGGAGGATCCCGGGGAGGCCGAAGAATATGCCAACGAGCGCGCCGACGGCGGCACCGACCGCGGCGCGGCGCGATGCTCCGAATCGCCTCGCGCCGACTGCGCTGGCGAGAAGATCGGCCGGATAGGTGAGCAGAGCGAGTCCGCCAATCAGCATCAGTGTGCCCTTCCCGACGTACGCGAAATCCTCAGCCCATGCAGCGACTAGCAGACCGGCGAAGACGAGTGGGGCGCCGGGAAGCGCGGGCAGCAACAGACCGATGAGCCCGAGCAGAACGAGCACTGCCGCTAGCAACCACCAAAGTATCGCGAGGTCCACGCGACGATTCTCTTCACTCAGTCTACGGCCGCTTCGTGTAGGTCCGGCCGCAGTTCGCCCACTACCATGCACCAGGGCTTTTCGTCCTCCGCGGTTGTCTCGGTGTCAGTTGCCCGCGGCGACTCCCTGACGTCTCGGCGGGTGCGTTGGCAAGCGCGAACTTCGCACGTCTTGCCGTTACTCCGTCTCCTTCCTGGGGGTGTACATCTCCGGGCGTCCGAACAGGCGCTTGGCCTTCGAGTCGCCTAGCTCGATCGGCCTTCGCGCGTAGTATCTGTCTATATTGGCTCCGAAGATCTCGATTGCACAGTCGCGATCGCTGACGATTGCCGCGAATCGCCGACTTCTCAACGCTGCAGCGATCTCTTCGGCCAGCAGGTCACGTCCGCGGCCGGATCCCCGCATGACGTCGCCGATGGCCCATCGTTGCGCGGAGGAGTCCTTGCCTACCGACGCTGGAAGCATGTTCTGGCCCGGCATGAAGACGTCGCCCTCGACGGCGCGCACGACGTTCTGCAGCAGCATCCCGGCCTCGACGTCGTGTGGTTTCGGCAGATAGGGAAACCCGAAGAAGCCGAACGTCACGAACTGAGCCAGACAGACGTACGGAATCAGTCGACGGAGCAGTGGTGTTCGGGACGGTTCTGCCTCGACGCCGGCGGACAGGTCATGCACGGCGATTCCAAAAAGAATCGCTAGTGCTGCATGAGCTGGCATCACCGCGTTCTTGTACCCGCCCAAGTGCAGCCTGCCGGCAAGTGAGGCCGCCAATGCGCCACCGAGGAAGAAGAGATAGAACCAGTCGGCTCTTCGGGTCACATAGACCTGCGCCACACAGCAAAAGACGGCGCCGAAGAACGGGCCGATGACGTCATCACTCCAGAACGAGAAGAGAAAGTGATACCGCAGGCGCGCCATCGCCGGGACGGCTAAGACGTAGTACGAGTACCATCCGTCATGGACTTGGTCGAGCAGAATCGTGCTCAAAAGCAGGAGGAAGAGGAGCGTGGCAGCCAGCCACGGAAACTCGCGCGGGTGCCTCCACAGATAGTAGGCGAGCAGTGGCGCACTGGCTAGTAGAGCCGTTTGCTTCGTCATGAAGGAGGCGAATACGATCAGGCCCGTTCCGATCGCCTTCAGCGCGGAAGGTGCAAAGGTCATGGAATGAACGGCGAGTAGCAGGAGAAAGAGAAACAGCGAATCGACCCGACCCAGATCGAACCAGGAGGCGGCGACATTGTAGCTTCCTGCGAAGAGCCCGGTCGCCAGAAGACCACAGTGCGAATCATCGGTCTGCTTCTGAACGATCCGGAAGATTAGAAACAACGAACCGAGCGAAGCTAGAATCGAAACGAACCGAAGAGCGAAGAACCCCGCGCCAAAGAGCCGAGCCGCTGCCGCCGCCGTATAGAAGTAGAGGGGGGTGTAGATCAACGGGACGAAATGGAGAGAGGGAGCGACGTAGAGCGCTTGGCCGTCGAGCACGCGGCATACTTGTTGGAGGCAGTGACCCTCGACGGACTCCAACTCGAAGGGGAACCTCACACGCCAAGCGGCGGCGACGAGATAGACGAGGATCCAGAACACCGCCGCCAGGCGGAGGAGAAGACGAGCGCTAGGAGTTTGCGTCACAGATCGCTCCCGTTGGTCGCGATCTCGTCTCCGTTCGGCCATCCTACCGAGCTAGCGCCGAGTGTCGGGCAACGCACGTGAGGGCTGCGGATCCTGTCGACAACCCGTCTTCGCGGGGTTGATTTCTTCGAGACCGACGACGGCGGGTTGGTGATCGGCAGCTAGGCTCGCGAGGCGTGCAGCAACATGATGCACGGTCGTCGGCATCGGCGTCGTACACCACGCCTTGCGCGAAGCTCCGAGGCGCTTCACTGTAGCGAGCTCTCCACCTCGGAGCGGCTCGGACAGTCCGGGCAGCTCAGCGTGCTCCGCCACCAATCCGGTGTCTTGTCGCCGTAGGCCTTCTTTACCTTTGCGTCCAGCTTGTCGAATCTCTTCCAGAGGTCGCCCATCGTCGCGAGCGTCGTCCGCTTCTGAGACCACAGCTCCCGCAGGGTCTCGGCCTTCTCGTTCTTGAAGCCCGCGCGCCTTTCCATCCATGGCGGCACCAGGTTCGGCACGCGCTGCACTTCAACGATCTGTTTGTCGACTTCCGCGAGGTGCTCGGCGTTGTCATTCAAAGCCCGCTCGATTTCGGTGCGCTCTCGGCTGGCGTCGATAGAGAGTTTCTCCTGATCGGCCGACGGTAGTGCGGTCTCGTGCGAGCCTTCGTTGACAGGTGGCTCGTTCGAGCCTTCCTCGCCCATCTTCGCGCTGCCCGCAGGGGGCCTGTCGCCGAAGTAGAGCTTTCCGTCGGGGGTCTTCCACTTCTGGATCGTCTCGGCGCGCGCTCCGACCAATAGGCCAAGCAGCATAGCGTCGACGAAGAGCCACCGGATCGATTGAGGAGCGCGATCGAGCATTCCGCTGGACGTGACTGATCGGGCTGGCCGCGGAGCAAGCATCTGTCACAGCTATCACAGCAGGCAGACCAGAACGTCGGCAAGCGGTGGGCGCACGTAAGCGGATCAGGCCTAGCACCCGCCGGCGAAAGATCAGCAGCCGCGCCTCAGCGCGCTCGAATCGCGAGGAGCAGCGCGTCGAGGCTCGACGCGAGCTTCTGCGCGAGATCCGGATCCGAGACGCGGTTGTCAGCGTCCACGTCTCGCCGAGCGAACGGTAGCGTCGCCTCGACGACGAGGCGCGCGCCCATCACGCGCAGTGTCTCGGCGAGAGCACTTTGCGCCAGCTGGCCGCCCCCCGGCGAGGCGACGATCAAAGCCACGGGCTTGTCGGTCAACTCGCCGCTCGACACGATCCAGTCGAGCGCATTCTTGAGCGATCCGGGAACGCCGTGTGCGTATTCGGGCGTGGAGATGAAGACGCCATCCGCCTCGGCCAGCCGCGCGCGCAGCTCGGCCACGAGCGGGGGCGGCACGGAGCCTTCGCCGTCCAGATCCGGATTGAAGTGCGGTAGGCGACCGATCTGCTCTTCGTAGAACGTGAAAGCCACTTCGGTCGGCGCCAAGGCGGCGACGGCTCGCAGGAGAGCCGCGTTCGATGAGCCGGCCCGCAGGCTGCCGGAGATCGCGACGATCTTCTCAGGGCGCGTCACGCGTGCCGAACCCTAGCAAGCGACTTCACGAAGTGTATCGCTTCCGACGACCGTCTCATCGCGAAGTACCCGTCGCTTCAAAACGCGAATGATCGCGCCATCGCCGGTGTGAACCGGATCGGGCAATCCGCGGTTCGGGACGGGACGCCCGAAAAGTGTGATAGAAAGCGTGCGCTATGCCGCCGGGACTCTGGCTGCTTCTAAACACGGCGCTCGGCTCGTTACCCGAAAATCCGTAATGCCGCCATAGGGAGGTTGCCCATGGCAAGTGAAATCTTCCTGAAAGTGGATGGAATCAAGGGAGAGGCGACCGACGTCAATCACAAGGACGAGATCGAAGTGCTGTCATGGTCCTGGGGAGTGGCGCAGGTGCCCTTGCCATCCGGTGGCGGCGGAGCCAGCGGAAAAGCAAGCGTAAGCGAGTTCGTCGTTGGCAAGCTGGTCGACAAGGCCTCTCCCAACCTCCTCAGATCCTGCCTCACCGGGAAGCACATCAGGGAAGTCGAGCTGACACAACGCCGAGCCGGCGGCGGAAAGACCAACTTCCTGAGAATCACGTTGAAGGACGCGCGCATTTCAAGCATGAGCGATGCGGCCGCAGGTGAAGGGACGAGGCCCACCGAAAGCGTCTCGATTGCCTTCGGCAAGGTGATCTACGAGTACATACCGCAAAAGCCGAACGGCCAACCGGATACACCCGTCGCGCTGAAGTGGGACGTCGGCGCCAACAAGGAATTTTGAAGAGGAAGACCGGGCCCAAGTCAGCTGCGAATGTGGAGGCCGTGTTCGGAATCGAAGAAGTCCACGCCCTCCAATGGATTCGGGTGGCCCAAGTTCATGATGAGCGGGGCGGCGAAGAAGCGTGTCGGCTGGCCGTTCTGGGCGAAGAGCCCGAAGATATCCCCGCCGTCGCTTCGGAGGAGGAACCGGGGACCTCGTGTACCGCCGCCGAGACGGAGGACGCGGTAGGTCACTCCGTTCAGCTTGATCGGCGGTAGGATCTTCGCCACGGGCGCACGTGATAGGCCGGCCACGAGGCGAAGTAAAGGCGAAAGTATCACCGCTCGTCACCTAGCTCGCGAACGCGCCGTCGTCGACTAAGCACGGCATTCTCACGATCGGCAGCTGACCTGCGGCGCGCGGTGCACCGCACCGCCGCTCTGCTTCCAGACCGGATCCGGCTCAGCCGGCGACCGCATAGAGTCGCCACTCCCCCGGCATCCCCTTGAGCTCGCGAGCCCCGCGGTCTTCGAAGCGGAGACCGGAGCCGGCGACGAGATCCTTGACGGTCCCCGAGACGAGGATCTCGCCGGGCGCCGCCGACGCGGCGACTCGCGCGCCTATGTGCACGGCGATGCCGGCGACCTTCTCGCCCGAGACCTCGCATTCGCCCGTGTGGAGTCCGGTGCGGACGACGAGGCCGAGAGCGGCGACCGCATCGCGGATCGACTGGGCGCAGCGGATCGCCCGCGCCGGACCGTCGAAGGTGGCGAAGAAGCCGTCGCCCGCCGTGTCGACCTCGCGACCGCGGAAGCGGCCGACCTCGTCTCGGACGCGATCCTGAAAGCTCTCGAGAAGATCCCGCCAGCGGCGGTCGCCGAGCTCTCGAGCCCGCTCGGTCGAGCCGACGACGTCGGTGAAGAGCACCGTCGCGAGCACCCGGTCGATCTCGGAGGGCCCGCGCGTTCCCGTCAGAAACTCCTCGATCTCGCCCACGAACGGCTCCACGTCCCCGACCCAGGGGAGGTGGTCCCGTCCCTCGAGCTCAACGAACCGCGCCCCGGGCACGAGCTGCGCCACGTACCGTCCGACCTCGACCGGGAGGTTGGTGTCGTCGCGCCGATGCAGGACGAGCGTGGGTACGCGAATCGACGGCAGGACGTTACGGACGTCGATCTCGACGTTCATCCGCCAGAGCGCGATCGCCGCGCCGGGGCTGGCGCCGAGCCGTTCGAGCCGCGCGAACCAGCGCGCGATTCGCTCGTCGTCGGCGACGCTCGGGGCGAGGATGAAGCGAAGCAGCCCCTGGCCCCACGTGTCGCCGAACGCTCGCGCGATCTTCTCGTTCGTCTCGGCGTCGGGCGCCCACGGGTAGCCGGGGGCCTTGGTGAAGGCCGCGGGCGCTCCGTAGAGCACGAGCGCGCGGGTGCGTTGTGGATGCGTGGCCGCGAAGAGCGCGCACATCGGACCGCCCTCCCAGAACCCGAGCAGGCTCGCCCGCTCGGACCCGCAGGCGTCGAGGACGGCGCGGAGATCGTCCATGCGCTGCTCGAGCGTCGGCATCTCTCCGGGAGGCACGCGGTCGGAGAGGCCCGTGCCGCGCTTGTCGAAGAGGATGAGTCGGCTGAAGCTCGCCAGGCGGCGCACCATCGCCGCATATTCCGGCCACTCCCACTGGTGATCGAGGTGCCAGACGAATCCGGGCACGATGACGAGGTCGAGCGCGCCCTCACCCACGGTCTGATAGGCGATGTAGAGGTCGCCGCTCTTCGCATAGCGCGTCTCGACGTCCGTCATCCGCTTGAGCATACCTCGGCATCTGCACGCGGGGTAGCGATCGGTCTCGGGAAACGGCCGACCGCGCAGGGGTCCTCACCCGCGGTGCGGGACCGCAGGTGACGGCAAGCCGAAAGTCGCGCTCGCCCGGGAAACGCCGTCGATGGAAGGACGAAGAGCCTTTTTCGGTGAACGCGGCGTTGATCCCCGAGGCATAGTTACAGGTAGAGGGACAGCTTCGCCCGAAGTCTGTCCGTGGCGCCCCAGCGAGCGATCGTGTTCGACCGGGGCGTTGCCCTTTTCGCCTCTCAAAACGCTGCGGCAAGGATGTGGCAAAATGCGCAGCTACAAGGCGGAGCTCGTCTGCGAGTCCGGGGCGGGCGAGCCCGAGGAGACGATCCTCCGGACGTCAATCGCTGGTGTTCCGACAGCCGAACATGACGCGTTGCTGGTGTTGCCCCGGATCGCGCCGCTCTCCACCGTAGGCGACTCGTCACGCGCGCCGCCCTGGGAGCGGCTGTCGCGCTTTCTCTATCGACACGGCGCTTACTTCTACAATTTCCAGGGTCTCCGGCAGTACAAGGAGAAATTCCATCCGCAATGGGAGCCGCGCTACATGGGATACAAACCTCCCTGGGAATGGCCGCGCGCAATGGGAGCGGTTGCGGCACTGATCGCCGGGGGCTGGCCGCGTGTCGTCCTGCCTGCGAGATGGGTGAACGCGATGGGTCGCGTGATCGGCACCATGCTGCTCGCGGTCGGGCTCGCCGGTGGGCGCGCGGGCGTCGCCCCGCGGCGCTGGTGAGAGCATCAGGTGGCTGGCCTGCACCCGCCACCGCGACGCAACGACCGTGCGAGGTCACGGTTTGCGGCGCTGCGCCCGTCGAGGCGGGGACTCAGCACCCAAGGCATTCGCTCAGTACGCGAGTGTCGAATCTTGCGCATCTCGATCCAGTGGCGTCGAGGGGCGTGCGCCTTCTGGGAAGACTCTCGACCGCGGGGCGGTCGTGCGCGTGAACCGCAGCGTTTCCCGCTGTTGCCTCGTCTGCTATGTCGGGGCCGTCCAGGACCACATCCTCAGTGACGATCACATTGAACCGGAATCCAGAGAGGATCGTGATCGTAGGCTGCCGGTTGAGCCTGCGGCGGACAGCCCATCGACTCCGCTACCACTCGTGGCCGATCCGGACGTGCACTTGGAGGACGAAGTTCCGGATACCTCGCTCCAGAACCGGGACATCGACGACCGTGCCTGATTTGAGGAGCGGTGGAAGCTCGATCTCGACCGTTTCCTCTTGCTCAACGAACCCCTGCTGCCTGCACCAGAGGCACGGAAAGAACCAGTTCTGGCCGGACCCACCGCAGGCGGAGCAACGACGGAACACCGGAACGGCGATCGCAACGACTTCTCCCCGCAGCGCCTCATCAGGGGAGAGCACGACATCGACCGTGAGCGCCTGCGGACGTTCTGCCTTGGAAATGCCTCGGCGAGTGAAGTTCCGGGCGAAGCGCTCGTAGACCTCCTCGCGGGAAGGACTGATGCTACCGTAATCGCGGAAAAGCGATCGCGGTTCGGGGCCGAGCGGTTCGGGCTGCGGCCAGTCGGGTCGCGAGACGATGACCTCGGCCGCAGGCCTGGACGGAAGCTCCGCTTCGCGGAGACTGTGATCGTAGACCCTTCCGCGCTGCGGGTCGGAGAGAACCTCGTAGGCCGCTCCCGCCCAGTCGGGGTGGTACCGCTTGCCGAGCTCACGAAAGGCGGCACGGATGCCGCCTGCGCTCTCCGTCGGCGGGACGCCGAGCACATCGTGAACAGCGCGGTCGAGAATTGCCAAGAGTAGGTGGGCCTCCGGATGATGCGCGTCCGTTTGAAGGTTGCGGATTCGGCTCCGGACGCTCGACGAGAAGGACACGCCATCGAACATCATGATAGGCCCTCCAGTCCTCGGGAAGGGCGTCATCAGGACCGGCAGATTCGGGCGGCCCTTAAGCGGGGATGATCCAGCTACGCGCTCGCGCGCCCACCTTGTCAAACGGATTCGTGCCGCCGATGGTATGGCCGCGAATTTTCCGAGGCCTCCGCCCGAAGCGGATCGCCCCATCCACGCTGACGGCAAGCGGACGAGCGTCGCTCGAAGGCAGTCTTGCGATCTCGACGCCGGGTTCTGGGTTCTCAGAAAGCAGCGTTTGAGCTGCTACGCCGCACCAGGACGTCGAGCTCTCGGCGCCCCGGATGCGGACTCGGAGCTGTTAGCTTCGCTCTAGGCGCCTTGAGCGGCTTGAGGGTCCAGCCGCCTTCGCGACGCCGATGACGGGCATCTTCGAAGGTGTCCGCACCGGGAACACTTATAGCGCAGGAAGAATCGTCTCGTGCGCGAGGCTCCCGTCGCCCGAAAATGACTAGCCCGTCAGAGCGGACGGAGCTCGTATCACTGAGCCTTTGGCCGGGTCGCTCGTGCCGAAAGAAGTGCTCGAGGTCTTAGGCGATACGATTTACGAGCCGAGGATAGGAAAAGCCCACGGCGAAGGCGACGACAGCCACCGTCACTATGCCGGAGAACAGGGTGCCGAGTTGATCCTCGACGAGCGGGATCATCTCCTGGCTGCTTGCGAACGTGAGGACGCGTCCTCCTCGCCATGAGGCTCGCTCAGGCCGATGAGTTCCCGGATCTCCTTTTCGTTCAGGGATTCCGCCTCCAGGAGTCGCCCGCGCGAGAGCGTCCAGCTTGTCGCGGTGCTCGGCCAATAGCCGATCGGCTTCGACGTGAGACTCCTCGACGATTCGGCGGACCTCCGCGTCGATCACTTCCGAGGTGGCATCGCTGTACGGCTGGTGCCGGAAGGCAGGCGGTAAACCCTCGTCCCGGGGTGCGACAAAGCTGATCGGACCGAGCTTGTCACTCATCCCCCAGCGCAAGACCATGTCACGAGCGATCTCCGTGACCTGCTGGAGGTCGTTCTCGGCACCGGTCGTCACGACTCCATAGACGAGGTTCTCGGCCGCCCTTCCGCCGAGCGCGCTGGTGATTCGCGCCCGCAGGTAGTCTTCGGCGTAGCTCGTACGATCGTCTACGGGGAGCATATACGTCGCTCCCAGCGCCATGCCGCGCGGTATGATCGAGATGCGATGAACCGGATCGCTGCCCGGCACGAGGAGCGCGACCAACGCGTGCCCTGCCTCGTGGTAAGCGGTTCGCTCGCGATCGGCCGGGTTGAGCAGAATGTTGCGGGCCGGGCCGAGGGTGATCTTCTCCATCGCCTCCCCGAAGTCCTCTGCGCGGACCGCATTCGCGTCCTTGCGCGCCGCCAGCAGAGCGGCCTCGTTCACCAAGTTGCGCAGCTCGGCGCCGACCAGACCAGGCGTCTCGGCGGCGATGCGCTCGAGGGAGACGTCTGGCGCCAGGGGGACGTTCTTGGTGTGGACCTTGAGGATCGCGGCGCGGCCGGCTCGGTCGGGACGCTGTACGACGACGCGCCGATCGAAGCGGCCCGGTCGCAGCAGAGCCAGGTCGAGCACGTCGGCACGATTCGTGGCGGCGAGCACGATGACTCCTTCCCGAGAGTCGAAGCCGTCCATCTCGGTGAGGATCTGGTTCAATGTCTGCTCGCGCTCGTCGTGGCCGCCGAGCTGTGCGCCGCTGCCACGAGTGCGGCCGATGGCATCCAGCTCATCGATGAAGATGATCGAGGGCGCAGCCTCGCGCGCCTGCCGGAACAGGTCGCGTACGCGGGAGGCGCCGACCCCGACGATCATCTCCACGAACTCCGAGGCGCTCAGGCTGAAGAACGGGACCCCCGCCTGCCCAGCAACCGCCCGTGCGAGCAGTGTCTTTCCGGTTCCGGGTGCACCGACCAACAGCACTCCTTTCGGCACGGTTCCGCCGAGCCGCTGGTACTTGGCAGGGTTCTTCAGGAAGTCGACGATCTCGATCAGCTCGTTCTCGGCTTCGTCGATCCCGGCGACGTCGTCGAAGGTGACCTTCGGCTGCTCCTCGCTGTAGCGCTTGGCCCGGCTGCGGCCGAGGTTGAACAGCCCGCCACCCGCCGCGGCGGCGCGCCGACTCAACCAGACGAAGGCAGCGATCAGCAGCACGGTGGGCCCGAAGCTGACCAGCAACTTGAACCAGGAGGAAACGCTCTCGTCGAGCGCCTCGATGACCACGCCCTTCTCCTCGAGCAGCTTTTCGAGACCCGGATCGGCGAACGCCGGCCTCTGCGTTTTGAACTGCTTCGAGGTGCGCGGTGCGACCCGTTCGGAGGGAGGGGAGGCTGGAGCATTGGCACTCGGCGGTTCCGACCTCGCGGGTGGAAAGGTGACTTCCGTCTTGAAGCTACCCTGGATCGAATCTCCCACACTGGTGACGCCGGCGATATTGCCGGCTTCGACCTCCTTCTTGAAGAAAGTATAGGGGATCGTGATCGAGGATGGCTCCGGGAAGAACACTCGCACCAGCACTTGGTTCGCGATCAAGAGGACCACGAAGATCACCCACCACGGCTGTGGCCCTATTCGCAGTCGACGGGAAGGAGGTTTTTTCGAGTCCTTGAGCCGATCGCCGTCGGGGGCCGCGCTGTCTGTAGGTAGGTTCCCCATTGACTCCGCTCACGCTCCTACTTCTTACGTCCGAATCGATTCACAAACTAGACGGTCCACGGGCCCCGCCGACCTTTGGCAAATCTGCGCGACGGGAACCCATGGCGAAGGTAGGCGTAACGGCGGGTTTTAGGGCTCACCGCCGTGGGCTTAGAGCAGCATTGGGGTTCACGTCCGCTTCAGTGATCAAGCGGATCTTACGGCGAGCGGCGAGAACCCCTAATCTGCCGGCAAAGAAAGAGCTTGTCGCCCGACCATCCGGACGAAGCAGTCGTCACGAACGGTCCTGCAGTCCGGGTCTACGTCACAAAGCACCGGCCAGCAGCGCGATGGACAGGATGATGAGGGCCACACAGCCAATGCCCGACGGCCCATACCCGTACGAGTGGAGTTTCCAGTTCGGCAGGCCTCCCAGGACCAACAGGATCGCCAGGACGAAAAGAATCAGTGTCATAGTCATAGTATTCCCTTCCCTTCGGGACGCCTTGCGCCGAGCACGAGGATGACGATGCCCCCGACAAGGGCCAAGCCACCTACCACCGGCGGCAGCGGAATCGTCTTCTGGGTCTCCGTCGTTGCCTGGATGGGGCCGAGGTCCAGTACCTTCTCGCGCTTCGTGTAGGTGATTCCCTGGTACATGAGCGCGACTGTCCCAAGCAGGACGAGAAGCATGCCGGCGATTGTCGTGGTCTTCATTGAAGTGTCAGGTATGTCCGATTGTCTCTCTCGGGCACTGCGATTGCGCAGGTACGCCTCAGAGCTAGTAATGCTCGAAAATGGCCGAGAGAGCGATGAGGAAAGTCCCCTATGGGAGCAGAAGTTGTGCAAAGGTACGGGAATTACCTGATTTCAGCTTCCGCCCGCGTCGCTTAGACTATTCACGAGAAAATATCGCTCATGGAACTGCTCGGGCAACTTCTGATCGGAGTCCCTATTGCTTTGGCCGCTAGGCGTCGATTACCGACAACCTGCGGTGGTGGTGCGATACGGGCGTAGGAACCTTCTGCGGCGTGAGGCCGCTTCAAGGAGGTGCACAATGAAAGTTAGCATCTTGAGCCCGATAGTCGTGGCGGTTCGTTTGTCCGGCATGCCGTCGCACGGACACGTTAATGAACGGCTTCGTTGGCGCGACGGGTCCCATTCGTCAGTCGATCGACGCTCGTGGTGAAGCCGCCGCGTCAGGCTCGGATCCGATCTGGCCCAGCAGTCGTAACAGCCCGTCCACGATCGTGAATGGATGTGGTGGGCAGCCCGGCACGTACAGGTCAACCGGAATGTCATGCGGTACGCCATTACGCGCGGCGGGCGAGCCGGCGAAGGCCCCGCCGCTGATCGCGCAGGCGCCGACAGCGATCACGATCTTGGGCGCCGGCACCGCCTCGTAGGTCTTCCGCAGCGCGAGCTCCATGTTGCGAGTCACCGGCCCCGTGATCACGATACCGTCGGCATGGCGCGGCGACGCGACAAACTGAATGCCGAAGCGCGACAGATCGAACACGACGTTGCCGAGAGCCGCAAGCTCCGCCTCGCAACCATTGCAGCCACCCGCCGAGACCTGACGGAGCCGCAGCGAACGCCCGAAGATCCGACGCACCTGCTGATCGAGCGCCGCGACTCGGGGCGCGGGGGCGTCGCCAGCGACGACGAGCGCGTCGCGCGTGCGCGCCGCCAGCCGGTGGTCCGTCGTGTAGCGGATGGCTCCGGCGGGGCACGTCTCCACGCACACAGGGCAGAAAACGCATGCGCCTAGATCGACGCGCAGCGGATCGGCCTGCAACGCGCCGGTCGGACAGGCGTCCACACACGCGCGACAGCCGTCGACGCAGCGTGACGGATCGAGCAGCGGCCGGCCGCGAAAACGCTCCGGGAGGTCCGGCGCCGCAGCGGGAAAACGGGTCGTACGCTTGCCTTGATGCCAACGCGTCAGAATGAGGCTCGGCATGACTGCCTCTATCGATCGTGGCCAGCGTAGGACAGGTTGAAGCTCTTGTTGCAGAGCGGGAAGTCGGAGACCTGCTGCCCGCGCATGGCCATCGCCAGCCCGAGCCAATTGTGCAGCGATGGATCGGCGATGTGATAGCTCCGCAGCGCGCCGTTCGCATCGGTCACGGCGACGTGTGCGATCTCGCCGCGCCATCCCTCGACGAGGGCGATGACCAAGGTCGTCGCCGCCAGCAGCCCGATCTGCTCCGTGAGCGCTCCCTTCGGGAGCCGCTCGAGCTCCTCCCGGACGAACGTCAGCGAACGGCGGGCCTCGACGTATCGGACCATCGCGCGAGCGAACACGTCCCCACCCTCGAAGTGGGCCACAGGAATGTGGCCGAAGCGGTAGAAGCCGGATGGGTGATCGGCGCGAACGTCACGAGTGCAGCCGCTGGCGCGCGCCGCTGGGCCGACGAGTCCGAGCTGCTCCGCCGCCTCCCGAGAGAGCGGACCGGCCCGCTCGAAGCGCGATTGCACCGACGGCACGGAAAACACCAGGTCCGCGACTTCCTCAAAATCCCGCTGTACGTTCGCCAAGCGCTCGGCAAGGTCTGCCCGCGAGGGCTCATCCAAGTCGAAACGCACGCCACCGGGGACGACGAGGCCGCGGCCGAACCGGTTGCCGCTGATCGCCAAGAGCAGATTCAGGAGCTCGCCCCGCAATCGGCCTAGATAGGCGGCTCCCGGCAGATAGCCGACGTCGCCGCACAGCGCCCCGAGATCGCCAACGTGGTTCGCGACTCGCTCGAGCTCGAGCGCGATCGCCCGCAATGCCTGAGCGCGCGGTGGCGCCTGAGCTCCGGCCAGCGTCTCCACGGCTTGGCAATACGCCGTGGCGTGCCCGATCACCGTATCGCCAGCGATGGACTCGGCGATCACCAACCGGCGAGCCGCAGAGGCGTCGACGAGAAGCGCCTGCAGAGCGCGGTGCTGGTACCCGAGCTGAATCTCCAGGTGCAGCACCGTTTCGCCGCTGCACTGGAAGCGAAAGTGGCCCGGCTCGATGATGCCGGCGTGGACCGGGCCCACGGCGACCTCGTGCACTCCCGCTCCTTCGACGCGGAAGAAGGGGTGAGCGTCTGCCCGGGCGCCCGGTTCTTCCAACTCCGCGTGCCGGAGCAGGGGCTTCAGCCATGGATGGCCGTCCGGGCGCACGCCGAGCGACTCGAAGATCTCGCGCTCGAACGCCTGCGCCGAGGGGATCTCCGGCGTGAGCGAGGGGAACGCCGCCCCGGCCCGTACGATCGTACGAAAGATGCTCAACCGCCCGGCCGCATCCGCAGCGAGCACCGCGAGCAGGTTCACTGCGTCGTTCGCCGCTCGGCCACCCCCACAGGCCAACTAACCGCGCGCCGGCGCGCGTACCGGCGAGGATGCCCGTGTAGAGCATCTCGGGTGTGTGGACCGGGATCGCATCGAGCGCGTGAGATTGCCCAGCACGCCCCATCGTGCCCTGGGGAACGGAGCTCGGTCTGTGTGCCTGCGGTTCGGTCACGTCACCCACCGAGCGCTGCGGCTGCGTGACGCAGCAGGGTGTCGAGGCCCGCCGGAACGTAGAGACCGAGCACGACGACGAGGAAGGCCAGCACCGCGGGCGGGGCCAGCGCCAACGGCCTCTCTCCCCGGACGTCGCCCGCGGAAGCCGACGCGTCGCCGTGCAGCATCGGAAACAGCGCGCCGGCGATGCCGATGAAGGCGATGCCGAGAAGCGCCACGAAGACGACGCCGAGCCATGGGGAACTACCCCGCATCGCACCGAGGAAGACGGTGAACTCGCTGACGAACGGCCCGAATGGCGGTGATCCGCCGATGGCGAAGCTGGCGAGCATCAGCAGGGCCGCGCTCGCCGGCAAGAGGCGTCCAGCCCCGCGGACCTCGGCGATCGCAGTAGTCCCGTAGGCCCGCAGCACATTCCCGGCGAGCAGAAAGAGCGCGGCCTTGACCAGAGAATGGTTGACCATGTGCAGCAACGCGCCGTACGTCGCGGTACCCGCCACCCCAAATCCCACCGCGATGATGCCCATGTTCTCCACCGAGGAGTACGCCAGCAACCGCTTGTAGTCGCGCTGCCCGAGCAACATGCCCGCGCCGACGAGCAACGACGCGAAGCCGAGCACGAGAAACAACGTCCGCGCGAACGCCCCGTCTCCCGCGGCGACGCAGACCGCGTAGAAGCGCAGGATGCCGAGCAGAGCGCAATTGAGAAGCGCCCCCGAGAGCAGCGCGGACACCGGTGACGGTGCTTGGCTGTGCGCGTCGGGCAACCAAGTGTGCAACGGCGCCAACCCCATCTTCGTGCCGTATCCCACCAGCACCAGGACGAACGCAGCCCGCAGCCAACGGTGATCGAGCGACGGCGCAATCGCCATCACCTCGTCGAGGCCGAGACCCGGCGCACGCCCGTCCGGCGTGGTGGACGCCACGCCGAGAAAGAACGAGCCGAGCAGCGCCAGCGCAATGCCGACGGAACAAATCAGAAGGTACTTCCAGGTCGCCTCGAGCGCTCCCGGCCGCCGGTAGAAGTAGATGAGAGGAGCGCTCGCCAGGGTCGTGGCTTCCACCGCCGCCCAGAGCAGCGCGAGATTTCGACTCACGGTCACCAGCGACATCGCCGCGAGGAACGCGAGCAGGCACGGGACGAAGCGCTCTGGGGCCGTCGCTTCCTCATGCGTGCCGTCGAGCAGATAGGGCACGCTGTAGAGCGCTGCCGCCAGAAACAGCAACGAGACCAGCGACAAGACCAGCAGCCCGAGTGCGTCCATCCCGAATAGGCTCCCGCCGTGCATCGGCGCGGCGCTACACCACAAGGCCACCGTGCTGCCTAGGTGCACGGCGGTGGTCGCGATCAATATCGCGAGCTGCACGCGCACCGAGCGCACGCCCCAGGCGCCGAGCGCCGCCACGGCCGGAACGCCGACGACCGCCCCGATGGTCACCGTCATTCGCGCAGGCTCGCGAGCGTCGTGGTGTCCATGTGATCGAAGGTCTCGCTGATGTGAAGGATGGCGATTCCCATGACGAACACGCCGACGAGCAGATCGAGGAGCACGCTCACCTCCACCAAGATTGGCTGCTCCGCGGCCAGCCCGAGGCCGAAGACGAACACGCCGTTTTCGAGCACGAGATAGCCCACCACTTGCGTGATAGCCTGCCGGCGCGCGACGAGCAGAAGAAAACCGAGCAGCACGTTCGCCATCGCCGCGGGCACGAGCAAGCGCGATCCGACGGGGAAGGGCAGGTCCATCTGGCTGGCTATCCAGAACGCGACCCCGACGAGCACGGCTGCGCCGAGGATCGAGGCGTGCAAGCTGGTCATCGGCTCGACCTCGCGGCGCACGCCGGCTTCACGGATCGCGCGCAGCAGCAGTCGCGGAATGGCGATGCCCTTGATGCCCAAGGCGCCGAGCGAGAGGACGATCACGTGCAGGGACAGCGGCCGGACCGCCTGGGTCCACCAGAGCGCCACCGGCAAGGCCCCGAGAATGATTCCCTGGACGGCGCTCGCGTGCACGCAGGCGCCCAGGCGACTGGTGGCGACCATGTACAGGCCCGCAACGATCATGGCGGCCAGCAAGAAATCGGCGACGCTGCTCATGGGGCTCCTTGCATCAGCAGCTCGGCCGCCAGCGCGACGGCCGCGAGGGCGGTGGCGCCGATCAGGAACTGCTTCACCCGCGGCAGACGCAAGCGGGCCATCGTCGACTCGACGGCGCCGATGGCCGCGGCGATCCCCAGTGCTGCGGCCGCGACCGAGGCAGGACGTCCGAGCGCCGCCGGCGCGATGACTCCGATCAGCATCACGGAGGTCACGAATAGCTTCATGGCGCTGCCGTATTCGATCAACGCGAGGTCAGGCCCGGAGTGATCGAGCACCATGACTTCGTGAATCATCGTCAGCTCCAGATGCGTGCTCGGGTCGTCGACCGGCATGCGCGAGTTTTCCGCGAGCAGTACTGCGCCGAGGGCTGCGGCGGCCAGCCACAGCGCGGGATTCGCCCCGGAGGTCGCCGACAGGCTCAGGAAGATGCCGCTGAGCGAAACCTGCCCCGTGGCGACGACGAGCGTGACCAGGCCGAGAAAGATCGCCGGTTCGGCCAGCGCGCTAAAGGCTGCCTCACGACTCGCACCCATGCCCTCGAAGCTGCTGCCGGTGTCGAGCGCGGCTGCCATCGTCAAGAAGCGGCCGAGCCCGAGGAGATAGACGAACAGAACCAGATCGCCATCGAAGGCCAGCGGTGCGTGCGGCGTGGCGAGCGGCAGCAGGGCACCCGCGGCGATCGTCGAAGCGAGTGCGACGATGGGCGCTACCTGGAAGACCCACGTCGTGGTCCGGCTGTAAACGGCTCCTTTGCGCAGCAGGCGGAAGAGATCCCAGTAGGGTTGCAGGATCGGCGGTCCACTTCGCCCCGCGACGAGGGCTTTCACCCGCCCGATGAGACCGAGCAGCAACGGTGGCAGGCCGAACAGCAGCAGGCCGTGCGCCGCCCATGCGAGGAGCGGCCTCACGCGACCACCTGCCACACCAGGAGCAGGAGCAACGTGACGAGTACATACAGGAGATACAACTGCACCGGGCCGCGCTGCAGCGCCCGCAGATGCATCAACGGAGCGACGCCCGCGGCGATCAACCAGCGGACTCCCGCTTCGCCTGGGTCTTCGAGCTCGACCTCCTCGGAGGCGTGCTGCGGAAACCATCCGGCGACGGGAGCGCGGCGGACGCGTGCATGGAGTAGCCCCACGAACGGGTCGAGGATCGGGCTCGCGAACGACGCCGCGGTGTACTGCATGCGCGGCGTCGGCTCCGCATAGCCGCAATCCCAAGTGACCGCGTCGCTAACCTCGCGCCGGCGGAGCAGCAGATGCCGCCCGAGTGCGACGGCGACGATGCTCGCGCCGAGCAGCAGAGCAACCAGACTGATCGCGTTCAACGACGAGAGCGCCAAGCCGGCTGGGGTGGCGCCGGCACCGGCGAGCATCATTGCCGGACCGGAGATGAGCCGGACCGCCGTGGCGGGTGCCACGCCGATCGCCAAGCATGCCGCGGCGCCCAGCAGCATCGGCATCCAGAGCGAGATGCCGACGTCGTGAGCCTCGGTTGCGGGCGCGCTGCGCGGTTCGCCGAGGAAGACCACACCGAACACCTTCACGAAGCACGCAGAAGCCAAGCCCCCCGCCAACGCGAGCACGGGCACCACGGCGACCGCCACACGAGACGCACCGTGACCGGTACCGAGAGTGCCGTGATGCAGCGCGCCGACGTAGATGAGCCACTCGCTGGCGAAACCGTTCAAGGGCGGTAGGCCGCAAATCGCCAGGGCGCCGACGAAAAACAGGGCACCCGTCATCGGCATGCGCCGGAGCAGGCCGCCTTGCGATTCCATGTCGCGCGACCCGGTCGCGTGCACCACCGCTCCCGCCGCCTCGAAGAGCAGCCCTTTGAACAAGCCGTGGTTGAGCGTGTGCAGGAGCGCACCCGCGAATCCAGCGAGCGCGATGTCCGGGGCGGAGGCTCCCTTGGCGAGTACCCCGATGCCCAGGCCGAGGATGATGATGCCGATGTTCTCGACACTGTGGTAGGCGAGCAGCCGCTTCAGGTCGTGCTGCGCCAACGCGAGCAGAACGCCGCCAAGCGCCGACGATGCGCCGATCGCCAAGAGAGCGATTCCCCACGACACCGGCGGTGGACCGAGAAACGTCAAGGTGCGCAGCAACCCGTAGATGCCCATCTTGATCATCACGCCGGACATGAGCGCGGAGACCGGGCTGGGGGCGGCCGGGTGCGCCTCGGGAAGCCAGCCGTGCAGCGGCCACACGCCGGCCTTGATCCCGAAGCCCGCGAGCGCGACGCCGAAGCAGAGCGTTGCGGCGGTGCCCGAGGGCCGCGCCGCGGCCCATGCGGCAAACTCGACGCTGCCGGTCTCGCGCACCAGAATCCCGAACAAGATGAAGAGCAGCACCACGCTGACGTGCGAGGCAATGAGGTACGTGAAGCCGGCTGCACGCACGCGCTCCTCGTGCGCGTCGAACGTGACCAGAAAGTACGAAGCAAGGAACATCACCTCCCACGCCACCAGGAAGGCGATGGCGTCGCGCGCGAGCACGACCAGCGCCATCGCGGCGATGAGGACCTCCATGCAGGCGATGGCAGGGCCGACGGCGCGCTCCGCAGCGACCTCGGCGAAGTAGCCGGCTGCATAGCATATGGCCAGCCCGCCGACGGCGAAAATGCAGAGCAGGAAGAATGCGGACAGGGGATCGATCCCGAAGGACACCGTGTCGATGGGCGGAGACCACGCAAGCCGGAAGGTTCGCTCCGCGCCCGACGACAAAAGCGCCACGCTGGCACTCGCGCCGAGCGCGCACGCGATGCCACCGACCGCGGCACCCAAGCGCAGCGCCCGTTCGCTCGCCGATCTGACCGCGGCAGCGCCTATGGCGCCGGCCAGCAACCCGGCGAGCGCGGTTGCGAGCACGCCGAGCGTCATCCGACCTCGTTCGGCCGGGGACGCGCTGCCCGGCGCGCGCCCTCTCTCGCTGGCCGGAGCTCGGCGAGTCGCTGGAGAATCGCTTCCGGGCTCGCGCGCTTCTCCAGCAAGCGACGAAACGTGCTGTCGTGCAGGACGAAGGAGATGCGCGCCAGCGTCTGTAGATGCGCCTCGATGGTCGGGCTCAGTAGCAAGAACACGGTCTGCACCCGCTTGCCATCGAGAGCGCCGAAGTCCACGGCGTGCTCCAGGAAGCAGAGCAGCACGGTCGGTTCATCCACGCCGAGCACCAAAGGGTTCCGCGGATGCGGGATGGCGATGCCGCCACCGACCGCCGTCGAGGCCAAGCCTTCGCGAGTACGGAGCATCTCGAGGAGGTGCGCCGAGTTGATGTGCCGCGGTATGCCGGGAAGGGCCACCAGTGATTCGAACACCTGGTCCCGCGCGCGGCCGCCCATTCGATAATAGATGCCACCGCGCGCGATCGCCTCCCCGAGGTTGGGAGGGCCCGCTTGGGTCGACGACGCCGCAGGCGGCTCGCTCGGCAGGCGCAGCGGTCGGCGATGGGCGACCGCCCATTCTTCCAGCTCGACCCGATTGAACCGATAAGCGTCGTGAACGCGATACGCGGGCAGCACGCCCTTCTGGATCCAGCGATACAGCGTCTTCTCGGAGACGCGCAGAAGTCGCGCGGCCTCCCGCAGCGTGACGTTCACGTCGGCATTATTCGCAATATGTCCGGACTTGTCTAGACGAGTCCGTTGGGATCGCCGGTGCTTGCAACTCGCCCGCGAGCTGGAGGAAAGAAGTGACCGGAAGGTCAACTGCAGATTCAAGCAGGGAGGCGACGATGGATTTTGGGTTCGTGTTCTTCGGCAGTGTGCACGTTCATCCCGCCGTGGCGCTGGCGGAGAAGCGGGGCTTCACGCACGCTTGGTTGTACGACTCGCAGATGCTCGCCAGCGACGTCTACGCGTCGTTGGCGTTGTGCGCGGTCGATACCAAGAAGATCTTTCTCGGTCCGGGAGTCACGAATCCCGCGTCGCGCATCGCGCCCATGACGGCGTGCTCGATCGCGTCGATCAACGCCCTCGCTCCCGGACGGGTGATCCTGGGGATCGGCACGGGCAACACGGCGCGGCGAACGCTCGGCATGCCGGCCGCGCGGCTCGACGTGCTACACGAGCACGTCCGCGTATGTCGCGATCTTCTCGCTGGGAAGACCACGCCCTATCAAGAAGGCGAGCGCCGCCGCATGATCCGGTTCCTCAATCCGAAGAGCGGCGCGATCAACATCAAGAAAAAGGTGCCGATCTATGTTTCCGCCAGTGGGCCCAAGACGCTCGAGCTCGCGGGAGAGATCGCCGATGGAGTGATTCTTTTCGGGGCGGTCAGCCCGAGCCTGATCGGGTTCTGTATGGACCACGTCCGCGCGGGCGCCGAGCGCGCGGGTCGCGATCCCTCGAAAATCTACACGCTGTGCATGACCGCCTTCCACCTGACCAAGCCGGACGAGCCGCTCGAATCGACGCGGGTGAGAAGAGCCGTGGGTCCGTTCGTCTCCTCCTCGAGCAACATCTTCGCCTTCTCGTGCCCGAACCCGACCGATCTGCCGGCGGACGTACGCGAGGATCTGGTGGCGTTCAAGAATGCGTATCGGAAGCCGGATGAGCCGATCGAGACCCAGCATCTAACGCTCTACAGCGATTACCTACGGGGCTTCAAGAAAGAGCACGAGCCGCTGGTGACCGAGAAAATGATCCGTGCGACCACGCTCACCGGCAGCCGCGAGGACGTCATCGAGTCGATCCGTGTGATGCGCAAGGCGGGCATTCGGCAGGTGGCCATCCAGGCGATCACGGATCCGAAGGAAACGATCGAAACGTTCTCGAAGGAGATCATCAAACGAATGCGTTGAGCGGCGGAGAACGCCTTTCGACGACGACGCGGTAGATCCGTCGAGCGCGCAACATGTGAAGGCGAGACATGCGCGGTGCGCGAGCGGCGCGCTCAGTGGAGACCGCGGAGGAAGTCGATGAGAAGCCGGTTCGTCTCGTCGGGGCGCTCCTGTTGGATCCAGTGGCCGCAGCCCGGGAGGATGACCGAGCCCCGGAGATCTCGGATCCGCTCGCTCGCTCGCGCGATTGCCTCCGCGCCCCAAAGAGTCGGCGCGTCGACCTCCCCTCCGATGAAGAGCGCGGGCACGCGAACCGGCTGCCGTGCGAGCGGCGCGAGTTCTTCCCAGCCCTCGTCCATGGCCCGGTAGTACGAAAGCCCTCCGGCAAAGCCCGTGCGCTGGAACTCCTCGGCGAAGACGTCGAGGTCGTCTTTGGTGAACCACGGTGAGAAGTGCTCGGGCGTCGCGAAGCGGTCGCGCATGCGCGCGCCGTGCGGCACGCACGCCGCGCTCGCGCGGATCAGCGCCACGGGGTCGAGCTTCGCGATTTGCGCCGCTGTCATGCCCGGCGGCAGGGCATCGCCGGAGAACGAAAACACAGCGTCGCGGATCCAGCCGCGGACGTCCGACTCGATCTCGTCAACGATGGGACCGAGCGTCGCGAAGTAGTCCTCGTAGAAGTCCTGGCCCTCGCCCGCGACCTGCCGGTGGATCTCGCTCGGCCGCATCTCGTCGCCGAACGGGCATCCCGGAAGCGCAATCAGGCCGCGACCCGAGAACGGAACCGACAGACCGACCACCGCCCGGAAGACCTCCGGATGCCGCCAGGCGGCGCTCCAGGCAACCGGGGCGCCCCAGTCGTGGCCGACGACGACCGCCGTCGTTTCGCCAAGCGCGCGGACGACGCCGATGAGGTCGGCGACGAGGCGCGAGATCCGGTACTCGCGCGGATCCCAGAGCTTCGACGAGCGGCCGTATCCGCGCTGATCGATCGCGACCGCGCGGTAGCCGGCGTCGGCGAGCGCAGGAAGCTGATGGCGCCAGGAGTACCAGAGCTCCGGGAAGCCGTGCACGAGAAGAACGAGAGGTCCGCGTCCCTGCTCGGCGACGTGGACCCGGATGCCGTTCGCGACGACCGAGGAGTGTCGGGTCGGTGCCACCGTCGCTCGGGTTTGCTCGCTTGGGCTTCCGGATGCAAGCGTCAACGCGCACCTGAAGTACGTTGCGGCTGGGGTTCATGCGGAACGCCTGAACGGTCTCATCAGGTGCGTTCCGTTGAAGATCCTCGGAATCCGTTCTCCTTGCGCCAAAGCACCCGAAAGGACTATCGCCGGTGATCAAGGGCTGCCCTCCAAGGAAGGGCGAGATGTTCTGCCCCTGCTGCAAACACGAGAATCGAGCAGGCCGAAAATTCTGCGTTCACTGCGGCGCAGGGCTCGAGCCCAGCTGTCCCTCGTGCGGCGCGAGCGCCGAGCCAGGAGGGCGTTTCTGCGGCGAGTGCGGAGAGCTGCTCGCTGAGCCCGTGAAACCTCGGCCACCACCAGATCCACGCTCCTATACGCCGAAGCACCTCGTAGAGAAGATCCTCGGCTCGCGCAGCGCCCTCGAGGGCGAGCGGGAGCAGGTAACCGTCCTCTTCGCCGACGTGAAGGGCTCGGTGGATCTCGCGGAGCAGGTGGATCCCGAAGAGTGGCACGAGATCCTCAATCGCTTCTTCGCGATCCTTTCCGACGGCGTTCACCGCTTCGAGGGGACGGTCAATCAATACACTGGCGATGGGATCATGGCGCTCTTCGGCGCGCCGGTTGCGCACGAGGACCATGCACGGCGGGCATGTTACACGGCACTTCACCTGACCGAAGAGCTCCGCCGCTACGCCCAGGAGCTCCGGCGTGATCACGGCCTGAACTTCGCCGTGCGCATGGGGCTCAACTCCGGCGAGGTGGTGGTCGGGAAGATCGGCGACAACCTGCGCATGGACTACACCGCGCAGGGACACACGGTCGGTCTGGCGGCGCGCATGGAGGACCTTGCCGAGCCGGGCAAGGTATATCTCACCGAAGCCACGGCGGCGCTCGTCTCCGGCTACTTCCGCCTCGAGGATCTCGGAAGGTTCACCGTGAAGGGCGTGCACGAGCCGGTGCACGTCTTCGAGCTCCAAGGAGTGGGGGCTCTTCGCACGGCGCTCGAACGCTCCCGCGCCCGCGGCTTCTCGCGCTTCGTCGGCCGGGCGGACGAGATGGTGGCTCTCGAAGCGGCGCTCGGTCGGGCGGTGGCAGGCAGTGGTCAAGTCGTGGGGTTGGTCGCCGACCCTGGGCTCGGGAAAAGCCGACTCTCTTTCGAGTTCACCGAGCGCTGCCGCGCCCGCGGCATCACGGTCTACGAGGCACACGGAGTCTCGCACGGAAAGCTCATTCCGTTTCTCCCCATGCTCGAGCTCTTCCGCGCCTTCTTCCGCATCACCGAAGAGGACAGTGAGCAGGTCGCTCGGGAGAAGATTGCAGGCCGGATGCTGCTCCTCGACGAGTCGCTACAGGACGCACTGCCGCTCATCTTGGATTTCTTAGGCCTTCCCGATCCCGACCGTCCGTTGCCGCCGATGGAGCCCGAGGCACGACGGCGCCAACTCTATGCGACCGTGAAGCGGGTGGTGCAGGCACGGAGCCGGCAAGAGCCGGCGGTCGTCCTCCTCGAGGACCTCCAGTGGTTCGACGGCGGCAGTGAAGGCGTCTTGGAGGTGCTGGTCGATGCGGCGCGAGCGACACGCACTCTTCTCGTCGTGAACTTCCGCCCCGAGTACCACGCGGGCTGGATGCAGAGGTCCTACTACCAGCAGCTGCCGCTCTTGCCGCTCGCGCCCGCGGCGATCGACGAACTACTGCGCGACCTCCTGGGCGCCGACCCATCGCTCGCGGAGCTCCCGGACCGCATTCGGGAGCTGACGGGCGGCACCCCGTTCTTCATCGAGGAGATGGTGCAAGCCCTGGCAGAAGTGGGGAGCCTCGGGGGCACGAGGGGGGCGTATCGACTGGTACGCTCCATGGCCGACCTGGCGCTTCCGGCGACGGTCCAGGCCGTGCTCGACGCGCGCATCGATAGACTCGGCGAGCGTGAGAAACTGTTGCTGCAGACGGCCGCAGTGATCGGAAGGGAGTTCAGGGAGCCGATTTTGCGACGCGTCGCCGACTTGCCCGAGATGGAGCTCGCGGCCGTTCTCGCGAAGCTCACGTCTGCGGAGTTCATCTACGAGCAGTCCCTCTTTCCAGAGCGGGAATACACCTTCAAGCATGCCCTCACGCAGGAGGTGGCGTACCACTCCGTTCTCGTGGAGCGACGCAAGGTTCTGCATGAGCGAACGGCAGAAGCAATCGAGACGGTTTTCGGCAACTCCCTGGAAGACCACTACGGAGACCTGGCTCGTCATTACAGTTGCAGCGCCAACCGGCAGAAGGCGGTGGAATACCTACAACTGGCTGCCCGCCAAGCCGTCCAGCGATCTGCGAACGCGGAAGCGACCAACCACCTCGCCAGTGCGTTGGAGATATTGAGGTCTCTGCCGGACACGCCCTTACGTGCTCAGCAGGAGCTGGCCCTCCAGACGATGCTTGGTCCCGTTTTGATAGCCACGAGGGGCAACGGAGCAGTGGAAGTTGGAGCGGTTTACAAGCGAGCGCTGGAGCTCGGCCGGCAAGTGGGACAAGATGCTCAACTGTTTCCAGTCTTGTTTGGACTTCGATCCTTCCATCTCATACGGGGAGAGTTGCATCCGGCATATGACCTGGCACAGCAACTCACGAGTCTAGCCGAGAGTGTGCAAGACTCTGGTCTTCTGGTGGAAGCTCACCTGGCGGAAGGAAATTCGTTGTTCCTTTTCGGAAAGTTGACCCCCGCGTTGGCCCACTTTGAGCGAGCCCTCGCTCTCTATGACCCTCAGAAACATCACGCTCATGCATTTCTCTATGGGTTAGACCCCGGAGTGTTTTGCCTTGCCAAGATCGCCTGGCTCTGGGCGCTTCTCGGCCATTTCGACCAGGGTGCAAAAAAGATTGGGGAAGGACTCGCCTTGGCCCACCAACAATCTCACGCGTTTAGCTTGGCGGTAGCCTTAGTGAACGTGAATCCAGTGCAGGAGCTTCGCGGGGAATGGGCAGCGATGCAGCAGACATCGGAAGCGGCGATTGAGATCTGCACCGAGCGAGGATTTGGGAGCATTCTCGGCCAGGCGACTTTGTATCGAGGACACGCACTGGCCCACCAGGGGCAAATGGAGGAGGGGATTGGACTGATGCGCCGGGGTTTGGCAGCCCAGTCGGCCACCGGGGCAGTCTTATTCCGACCCAATTTTCTTTACTACCTAGCGAAGGCATATGGGACAGCAGGGCGCTTCGAGGAAGGATTGGCCGCCGTGGCAGAGGCGATCGCAATAATGGAAAAAACTGACGAGCGCCGCTACGAAGCGGAACTGCATCGGTTGAAGGGCGACTTAGTCCTCCGACGTTCCGGCGGCGAAACGGAGCCTGGCGTCCAAACGGAAGCGGAGGAATGCTTTCGGAAAGCTATCGAGATTGCGCATCGACAAGAAGCGAAGTTCCTGGAGCTGAAAGCGGTGATGAGCTTGAGCTGTCTTTTACAGAAGAAGGGCAAGAAAGATGAAGCGCGCCGAATGCTGGCAGAGATCAACGCTTGGTTCACCGAGGGCTTCGACACTGCGGACCTGAAGGACGCCAAGGCACTGCTCGACGCGCTGTCGTGGGGTTTTGCAGAAGATGAAGTGCCCGAGCTGCGGCAGCGACAATCGGGAGGGCGCGAAGTTCTGCGGCGAATGCGCCGCGCCTCTTGCCGCGACAGTCGCCTGCCCGAGATGCGGCAAGGCGAACCCCAGAGCGAAGGTGAGCGCAAACAGGTCACCGTGCTCTTTGCCGACGTGAAGGGGGGGCACGCGACGGCGGCACGCGCCAGCGATTACCTTCGAGTCTCCCGGCATGACTGAGGCGGCTGGTACCTCGCGGATCCTCACGCTGGTCTTCACCGACCTCGCGGACTCGACCGCACTGAAGGCGCGGCGGGGAGATCAGGCCGTTGGCGAGTTGATCGCTCGGCACCGGGCACATGTGCGCCGGCTGGCGGCGGAGTCAGGCGGCCGCGTCATCGACTGGGCCGGAGACGGCTGCTTTCTCACCTTCGAGACGCCCAGCACTGCGGTCCTGTTCGCGTTGCGGCTACAGCAGGCGCACGGCGAAGAGCCCGACCTCCCCGGCGTGCGCACCGGCATCCACATGGGCGAGGTGAGCGAGCGGCCAGGCCCCGACGGCGACGTTGCGCATCCACGAGTCGAGGGTCTCGCCGTCGATCTCGCTGCCCGCATCTGTGGCCTTGCCAGACCGGCACAGGTGCTGATGTCGTCATCAGTGGCCGACAGCGCGCGGCAGCGTCTCGACAGCGACGCCTTCGGCCTGCCGATCCGCTGGCGGACACACGGCAGCTATTCCCTGAAAGGTTTCGACGAGCCGTTGGAGATCCGCGAAGCCGGGCTCCAGGGCGTGGCTCCATTCGAGGCGCCGGCGGCGAGCGAAAAGGCGACGCCTACGCGGCCTTCGGGATCGGCGGCGACAGGGAGGAAGACGCTGCGCGTGGGCGTGATTGCCGGAGTCGTCGGCGTCGCCATTGCAGTCCTGGCGTGGTGGATGACGTCTCAGCCAGGCGGGCCGCATCGGCCGGCCGCGCCGCAACGCGACGGGGCCGCCGCCACGATCGCCGTACTGCCTTTCGCCAACCAGAGCGGCGACCCGAAGCACGACTACTTCAGCGACGGCATCACCGAGGACATCATCAGCGCGCTCGGGCGCTTCTCGGGCGTGCGCGTCACGGCGCGCAACGCCGTGCAGCCCTACAAGGGGCGCAGCGCGACCCCGGAGGAGATCAGCCGCGACCTCGGCGTGCGCTACCTCGTGCAGGGCAGCGTCAGGCAGGCCGAGGGGCGCGTGCGCGTCAGCGTCGAGCTCTCCGACACGGCCAAGGGGACGCAGCTCTGGTCCGAGCGCTACGACGGCGAGGGCAAGGAGGTGTTCGAGATCCAGGACCGGATCGTGAAGAACATCGTGGGCACGCTCGCCGTCAAGCTCACGGTCCTGGAGGAGCAGCGCGTGCTGTCGAAGGCCCCCGAGAACATGGAGGCCTACGATCTCGTGCTGCGCGCGCGCGACCTCATCGGGCGCTCCGAGCGCGTCAGCAACCGCGAGGCGCGCACCCTTGCGGCGCAGGCCATCCAGCTCTCGCCCGGCTATGCCGAGGCCTATGTCGTTCTCGCCGAAGCCGAGTACGACCGTGCAACGGAGGGCTGGGTCGAGGATCCCGCGGAGGCCGTGCGCCGCGCCGAGGACGCGGCGCGGCGCGCGATCGCGATCGACGATCCGGGCGCCAGCGCGCGCGCCCACGGCACCCTCGGGAACCTGTACACCCTTACCGGCAATTTCGACGCGGCGCTCGTGGAGGCCGACCGCGCCATCGAGCTCAACGCGAGCGACGCCCACGCCCATTCGCTGCGCGGCGGCGTGCTCCTCTGGCTGGGGCGGATCGACGAGTCGATTGCCTCGGGCGAGGCGGCAGGGCGCTTTGACCCGCGCCTTACCTCGGAAAACGGCTTCAACTTGGCTTTCGCCTACTACCTGGCCGAGCGCTTTCGCGATGCGGCGGCGACGGCCGACGCCGCCGCTCTGCGCCAGCCCGACAGCGTGTTCGTCGCGGCGCTCCGCGCCGCGGCCTACGGGCAGCTCGGACAGGCGGAAGAAGCCCGGCGCGCGGCCGAAACGGTGCGCCGGCTCGACCCGTTCTTCAAGGTCGAGCTATTCGGCAAGCGCCTGGTCAACCCCGCGCACCAGAAGCTGGTGCAGGACGGCCTGCGCAAGGCCGGGCTGTAGGAGCATTCGTCACGGATCGCGCCCGTTGGGCGCGATCAAAGGCACTCAACGTTCTACCGTGCTAGCCCTACTTCTTCAGCTCGTCCCAGGCCTGGTGCGCTTTTGTCAACAGCATGGGATCCTTCTCCACCATGGCGAGGTCTTCGGTGCTGCCGAAAACGTAAAGCTTGCCGTCCTTCACCAGAAATACGTTCGGATCGGCCTCCGCTTTCACCCCCATCGAAACGCCGGTGGTGCACAGGCCCCTGAACTGCGGCGAGTAGCGGTCGGGATTGGCAGCGAACAGCTCGCGGTTCTTCTGGCTCGAGAACAGGTAGCGCGTCCCATCGAAATCGTAGTTGATGGTGGAGGCGCCTTTCGCGGGCTTGCCGGGATTGAAGTACGACACCGGGTCGTAGCCCTTGAGGGCCACCGGCGGCGCCTTGGCCGGGTACGATTGCGCGAACGCAGTCAGCTGCAAGCCCAACGTCAGAAGGGCAACGATCACGGCACGCAATGTAATCATCATTTCCTCGGCGGCCCTTGGTCGGTCGACGCGGGCAAATCGTACTCCCGCTCCAGGATCGCCGTTACCCCTTGCCCGCCCGCGGCGCAAGTCGAGATGAGGCCGCGGCCCGAAGTCGCGCTCGGCGAGCTAGCTTGGCGAGACTGGCGACGCATTCCGGCCATCGTGATCGCTCAATCCGGAGGATCGTGATCAGCGGAATTTCTCGATCAGCGTGAAGAACGACCTCAACGGGTCGGTGAGCCACGGCCGTGCCGCGGCGAAGAGCCGCTGGCAACGCACATGGTCAGGCAGAGTCGCCGCCGTGAACTCAGTGATGCCTCACGTCCTGCTGTTTCCTAGTCTGCCCAAAACACGGATCTCGATACCTCCTTCTCCTTGCGCCAAAGCACCCGAAAGGACTATCGCCAGTGATCAAGGGCTGGGGGCGAGATGTTCTGCCCTTCCTGTAAGCATGAGAATCGAGCGGGCCGGAAATTCTGCGTCCACTGCGGCGCAGGGCTCGAGTTCAGCTGTCCCGCGTGCGGCGCGAGTGCCGAGCCGGGCGAGCGATTCTACGGCGAATGCGGCCAGAGCCTCTCTGGCCCACCGAACGCTCCTTTAGTTCCTGCATTCCGCCCTGAGACCCCGAACCATCTCGCGCAGAAAATCCTCAGTTCGCGCAGCGCCCTCGAAGGCGGGCGCAAGACGATCACCGCGCTCTTCGCCGACATCAAAGGTTCGATGGAGCTGATCGAGGGCGTCGATCCCGAAGAGGCCCGGCGCATCGTCGATCCTGCGCTGCAGCTCATGATCGATGCCGTGCACCGCTACGAGGGCTACGTCGCGCAGTCGACCGGCGACGGAATCTTCGCCTTGTTCGGGGCGCCGATCGCGCACGAAGATCATGCCCAGCGCGCACTCTACGCGGCGCTCAGGATGCAGGAGGAGATCAAGAAGTACGCCGACGAGCTCAGACGGGAAAAGGGTGTGGTGATCGAGGCCCGCGTCGGGCTCAACACCGGCGAAGTCGTGGTGCGGTCGATCCGCAAGGACGACCTGCATACCGACTACGTTCCGATCGGACATTCGACCGGCCTGGCGGCACGGATGGAGAGCCTCGCTCCACCCGGATCGATCGTCGTCAGCGAGCACACGCAGAAGCTCGTCGAGGGGTATTTCCAATTCCGAGCGTTCGGCCCGGTGCAAGTCAAGGGCGTGAGCGAGCCGGTCAGCGTGTACGAGGTAACCGGCATCGGTCCGCTCCGCACCAAGCTCGAGGTTGCGGCAAAACGAGGACTGGCCCGCTTCGTTGGCAGAAAGAGTGAGCTCGAGCAGATCCAGCGAGCGCTCGCGCTCGTCAAGAGCGGTCACGGTGAGATAGCCGCGTTGGTGGGCGAGCCGGGCGTTGGCAAATCCCGCCTGCTCCACGAATTCAAACTCGCCTCTCAAAGCGGATGCCTCGTGCTCGAGGCGTTTGCGGTGTCCTACGGCCGCGCCTACCCGTACCTGCCGCTCATCGATCTCCTCAACGGCTATTTCGGTATCGTCCTCGAGGACACCGCGCCGCAGCGCCGAGACAAGGTGATCGGCAAGGTCCTCGCGCTTGATCGGAGCCTCGAAGAGGCCCTTCCCTATCTCTTCGCTCTGCTGGGAATCGCGGAAACGCCATCGGCCCTCGCGCAGATGGATCCAACGATCCGCCGTCGGCGAACTCTCGAGGCCATCAAACGGCTCCTCGTCCGGGAGAGCGTGAACCAGCCGATCATCCTGGTGCTCGAGGACCTCCACTGGATCGACCGCGAGACCGAGGCTTTCCTCGATGCGCTCGTGGAGAGCATGGCTGGAGTGCGACTTCTTCTCCTCGTCGACTACCGGCCGGAGCATCACCACGCCTGGGCGAGCAAGACCTATTACAATCAGATTCGACTCGATCCGCTCCCCGAGGAAACGCTCACGAGCTGCTGACGGCCCTTCTCGGCGACGCCCCCGAGCTCGACGGCTTGAAGCGGCTGATCATCGCAAAAAGCGAAGGGACGCCGTTTTTCATCGAAGAGATCGTCCAGGCACTCTCCGAGCGGCGAATCCTGCTACGGAGCGACGGTGTGGTGCATCTGACCACGCCGCTCGCCGAGATCCAGATCCCAGCCACCGTGCAGGGAATGCTCGCCGCCCGCATCGATCGGCTCGAGCCCGAGGAGAAGGAGCTGCTCCAGACCGCAGCGGTAATGGGCCGCGACTTCTCGCAGGACTTGCTCATCAGGGTCGCGGATCTCACCGAAGACGACGTTCGACCTCTCCTCGATCGCCTGCAGGCGGTCGAGCTCGTCTACGAGCGGCTCTCTCATCCAGACGTGATGTACATCTTCAAGCACGCGCTGACCCAGGAGGTGGCCTATGGTTCTTTGCTGACCGAACGACGCGAGGAGCTCCATGAACGCACGGCGCGTCAGATCGAAGCTCTCTTTGAATCCCGGTTAGAGGACCACTACGGAGATCTGGCTCATCACTACAGTTGCAGCACCAACCGGCAGAAGGCGGTGGAATACCTACAACTGGCGGCACAACAAGCCGTCCAGCGATCTGCGAACGCGGAGGCGATCAACCACCTCACCAGGGCGTTGGCAATATTGAGGGCTCTGCCGACACGCCGCAACGTGCTCAGCAGGAGCTAGCCCTCCGGATGATGCTTGGTCCTGTTTTGATCGCCACGAAGGGCAACGGAGCAGAGGAAGTCGGAGCGGTTTACAAGCGAGCGCTGGAGCTCGGCCGGCAAGTGGGACAAGATGCTCAACTGTTTCCGGTCTTGTTTGGACTTCGATCCTTCCATCTCATACGGGCAGAGTTGCATCCGGCATTTGACCTCGCACAGCAACTCACGAGTGTAGCCGAGAGTGTGCAAGACTCTGGTCTTCTGGTGGAAGCTCACCTGGCGCAAGGAAATTCGTTGTTCCTTTTCGGAAAGTTCATCCCCGCGTTGGCACACACCGAGCGAGCACTCGCTCTCTATGACCCTCAGAAACATCACGTTCATGCATTTCTCTATGGGTTAGATCCAGGAGTGTTTTGCCTCGGCAGGATCGCCTGGCTCTTGACGTTTCTCGGGCATCTGGACCGGGCTGCAAAAAAGAACGAGGAAGCACTCGCGTTGGCCCACCAACAGCCTCATGCGTTTAGCTCGGCGGTAGCCTTAATGCAGGTGTGTGTAGTGCAGGGCCTTCGTGGGGAATGGGCAGCATTGCAGCAAACATCGGAGGCGGCGGCCGCGATCTGCACAGAGCGAGGATTTGGGAGCAAGGGGGGTATCCACTTTACGCAAGTGACCCCAAGATATAGGTGTTTCGGCCCGTGGCAGACGGACCGACAGCTTCGGCGGGGCGGGACTACCCAAGGAATTTCAACCTGTTCGAGAGGTTTTTCGCCGACGAGGCGGCGTGCCGTGAGTACCTCTCTCGACTCCGCTGGCCCGATGGGTTCGTTTGCCCGCGTTGCAGCTCCACGGCAGGAGCTTGGGTGACGGCTCGCGAGTACCTGCACTGCCGCGCTTGCGAGGGAGAGACTTCGATCACGGCTGGTACGGTGTTCGGTGTCCTTCCGGTAAGCGTGCGTGAGCCGGCGCCCGGCTGGGCCACGCGCCCGGCGCCAGCGTGGCCGCCCTAGTCGAGCGCGGCGCGGGGCCTGTGATGGCCGCCGGCGTGTGGGCCGGGCCAGCGGGACGCAGTCACTTCGGCGGGTCTGGAGCTCGAGCGAGTCGCGTGAGGCTGTTGCGGTAGTTCCACGGCATCCACTCGCCGGGATTCTCGACGACCTTGTCGTGGTGACGCTGCAGCGCGACGAGGTAATCGAAGGCGTCGACCCTGTTGAGTTCACAAGTGTGGATCAGACTCATGAACGCGTCGCCGACGCGAGCGCCGTTCTGCGTCTTGTAGAAGAGCGAGTTCTTGCGATGGAGGATCGCCTTCTTCAAGGCCCGCTCGCAGATATTGTTGTCCAAGGGCGCCCCGGGCACTTGCAGAAACAGCGTCAGCTTCGACCAGTGATTGCGCATGTAGCCGATGGCCTCGCCGAGACCCGAGTTGGGCTCCACCTTGTGCTGCTCGATTTGCTCGCGCAGCCACTGCTCGAGTCCCGCCATCCGGGGACCGCTCTCGGCCTGGTGCAAGCGTAGGCGCTCCTCGGGCGACATCTGGCGTTCCCGCGCGAGGGCGTCTGTCTTGTAGACCTCGCGCAGCGTCTCGAGCAGGTAGCGACACTCGTCGGGGAAATTGTCCGCCACCTCCACGAAACGTCGCCGCGCATGGGCCAGGCAGTTGGAGAGAATCGTCTGCAACTCGCCCGGTACGTTGCGCGACAGCGCGTCGCACATCTGAATCGGCGCCTGGAGTGCGGCCGCTCGCTTGAGCAGCACCTCAGCGAGATTCTCCCCCGCGTGCTTGCGGCCGGTGAAGAAGAGCGCGATCTGGTGAGCGTCGAAGGTGGACACGATGCCCGAGGTGAATACCCCGGTGCGCTGGTCTGACTCGGCGTCGGCCGCCTGCGGCGGGAGATCTCCCCCCAGTTCGAGGATCTTCATCGCCGTGTCGTCGTTGTAGAGCACCTCGCCCTGCGCCGCCTGGCGGATGAGCTCCTCGTGGGCCGGCGCGAGTAGCCCGGCCGCGCGATGGACGACCTCCCACTGCGTCGTGGCCGGCAGCGGGATCCCCAGGTTACGCTCGAGCTTCTCGATGCGATTGAACGGCAATCCCGCCCCGTACTTGAGAAGGCCGATCATGCTCGCCGCCGTCTCGTCGTATTTCTCTTCGCCCACCCCCGCGGGCGCCTGGGCCGTGAACACCTCCCCGCACAGATTGCAGCGCAGACGGTCGAGCTCGTAGACCGCAGCCCGCAGCGGGGCCATCCCCTGGACGCGCAGCAGCATCGCCGGCTCCAACAGCGGATAGACTTTGCCCTTGATGCACGCGGGACACCCGCCGCCGTGGTGCAGGGAGGCGTGCGCCACCGCGACCTTCTCGGCCCCGCGGTAGGCTACCGCGCCGTTGCGGCCGTGGCCCGGCGCCTTGGGCTTCTCGGTTGGCGTTGGCTGCGACCCCGCGTCCTGCGCTGGCGCGCTCGCGGCGCGGCCACCGTCGGTTGGCGCCTCGCCCACGACCCGGCTCGTCTTCTCGGTCGCCGCGCCGAACAAGAGCTGGCGCAGCCGCGCGAGTGTCGTCCCCTTGGCCTCCAGCTCCTGGGTCACGAAGGCCAGCGTCTCGACCGCCGCCGTCAGCGTCGCATGCTCCTCCTCAGTCAGCCCTAACACCCTGGCGCGCTCGACGATTGCCTGGAGCTCCTCGAGCTTGAGCTCGCGCCGCTTCATCTTCTTCGCCGCCCGCCGCCGCTCTGCTCGGCTGCTCATGGCCCCATCCTCGAGAGCCGCTCGCGAAAGTCCCTCGCCAGCGGATAACCCCAGATGTCCTTGCGCGGCCGATTCGCTCGATGGGTGCGGTCGTCCTTGCCGCGACCGCTCGTGCGCCCGAGCAAAATCCAGTTCGCCGCCCGGTAGCACGTGCCCCGAAAGCGCCCGGCATCGACGAAGGTCTCGGCGAAGTACACCGGGTGCCCGTACACCCGCTGCCACTCCCCTGGCAGCATGCGCGCCATGCGCCCGAGCACGTGCGAGGCGAGGCACGGGACCTCGACCCAGGGTAAAATCAAAAACCGCGTGTTGTACGCCACCAGATGAATGTTTCGTCGCCGCGCCGCGTGCCGACCAGCCGATGAAGCGATCGCGCGGGCCGAGGTGTCGCGGCGCCGAGCTCCACGCCAAGGCGGCCACCGGCCGAGCGCCCGCGTACACGAGGTACTTCAGGTGTTCTCCGACCGGCGCCGTGTAGCCGAGGTAGTGATGCGCTTCGATCAAGCCCTCGAACAGCGACTCCTCGCCGGTGCGTCGGACTTGATGAAACTCCAGCGCGCCTAAATCGCCCAGACGCCCACGTATTGGCGTGCGGTCGATCTCCACCGACGGTGGCCGGCGGCCTCGAGCCGCGCGACCCCTCCCCGCCCATCGCGGTGGGGGAAGCTCGATGTGGCCCGCGCGATCGAGCGCGAGCAAAAGCCCGCGGCACACCATGTCGCGCGGCGCGCCGTTTTGCTGCACCCATCCCCACGCCTCGCAGAGCTTCCGCGACAGTGCGCGGCGGCTCGCCTGCGGATCAGAGGCGAGCAGCTCTCGGATGAACGCCACCTCCGCCGCCGTCACCTCTCGACCCCGATACCCGAGCACTGCCTCCATGCCGATCGGCAGTAGCAGCGGGAGGATTAGAACGCAAGCCCCCGGGGAGACCTCCGTCACTCAATCTCGAGCGCCGACGTGACGCCACATCGGCGCCGCCTGCGCGGCGCCCGGATCCCCACCGCACAGCAGCACCTGCAGCTCGTGCGCCTGTAACGACGTCACCCCCTGTGACCCGCGCGATGGCCACCACCGAAAATGTCCGCTCGACAGCCGTTTTTGGCACAGCCAAAAACCTTGGCCGTCATACACCAATATCTTGATCGAGCTCTGTCGGCGGTTACGGAACACGAACATCGTCCCCGAGAAGGGATCGCTCCGCAGCGTCGCACGGCACCGCCGCGCCAGTCCGTCGATGCCACAGCGGAAATCGGCGGGCTCCACCGCCACCAGGACTCGCATCTGCGGCGTGATCTGGATCATGGTCGGCGGATCCAAAAAGCCGCCGCCAGACTCATCACGTCGATGTCGCTGCCCGCCGAGAGGTGGATCGCCAGCTTGTCGCCGCCTCGATTGCTGAGCTCAACGACCGCCGCGGCCGGCCTCGGCAGATCGAAGGGCACCCTCGGCCGCAGCTCGACGAAGGAGGCCGCAGCCGCCTCTCCTCGCCGACGGCCGCTTGTCTCTGTGACGACCCTCCGCTTAAGAGAGTCGTAGTTCACTCGCAGCGTGCGCGCGATGCGGTAAACGCCGTGAGCGCGCGCCAACGCGACCGCGCCCTCCCCAACTGACCCGGCATCGGTGAGCGCCGCGTGCGGGTCCGGCGCCAATCATCTATTCGCCGGCGTAGTCCGTCTACGTCTGCGGGCAGTGCCCAGCGCGATCTGCGTACCATGAGCCATCCTCCCTCTCGGGTTCGATGGCTCGGGGAGGCTACGCGATTCGCCCCCGCGATTTCACGCACGCTTACCGGAAGG
>CAVQIG010000004.1:0-109463 GCA_963712515.1 uncultured delta proteobacterium | reverse complement strand
GCGAGGAGGGGGACTTGAACCCCCACGGGTGTTACCCCACTAGCCCCTCAAACTAGCGCGTCTGCCGTTCCGCCATCCTCGCAAAGACTTCACTTGGTCGCCGGCGCGGGTTCGCCTTGTGCTGGAGCCGCCGGCGGTGGAGCTGGCTCAGCCGGCGCAGCCGCTTGCGGCGCCTTGTTGTCAGCCGCCGCTCCGTTGTCCGTCGGTGCCTGCTTCTCCGCCGGAGCATTGAGCGGCGGCGGCTCTGGCAACGAGCGGTCGAACACCGTCCCCCGGTGCGCGAGATCGAGCTGTACGCGAGCGTGAGAGACGTCAGGAAGAAGACGATCGCGGTACCGGTCGTCAGCTTGGTGAGGAAGTTGCCGGCGCCGCTCGAGCCGAAGAGCGTCTAGCTGCCGCCGCCGCCGAACACGGCGCCCATGTCGGCGCCTTTGCCGGTCTGCAGCAGCACGACGACGATCAAGAAGACGCAGGCGATCAGGTGGATGATGGTGATGACGAGTGATCAACGAGCTCTCCTACACCTGAAACTCGACGATGCGCGCGAACGACTCGACCTCGAGGCTGGCGCCGCCGACGAGCGCGCCGTCGACGTCGGGCTCGGCCATCAGCGCGTCGATGTTGTCGGGCTTGACGCTCCCTCCGTAAAGGATTCGTACGCCGCTCCGCCGTCCGCGCGCCGGCCAGCTCCGCAACGATCCGCCTCGGATCGTCGGCGTGAACCTCCTGCGCCTGGTCGGGCGTCGCCGTCTGACCGGTACCGATCGCCCACACCGGCTCGTAGGCGATGCACAAGGGTTCGTATATCAGCCGCTCCGAGATCCAGCAACGCGGCTCGCGGACCTGCCGCTCGGACGACATCCATCGTGCGGTTCGCCTCGCGCTCGGCGAGGGTCTCGCCGACGCAGACGATCGGGCGGAGGCCGGCTGCGAGCGCGGCGCGCGCTCGACGGTTGACGTTCGCGTCGGTCTCGCCGAAGAGCTGCCGGCGCTCGGAGTGGCCGACGATCGACGTACGGCACCCGGCTTCGAGCAGCATCGCCGCGGAGATCTCGCCGGTGAACGCGCCCTTCGACTCCCAGTGGACGTTCTGCGCCGCGAGCTCGATGGCGAGCCGCGCGAGCTCCTCGGCGCGCGGCCGCGAGCGCCGTGTAAGGCGGGGCGACGACGACCTCGCGGTCCGCGCTCCTGCGCGCGAGCCGCGCGCGCAGGCCGCGGAGGAGGGCGCGTCGTCTCGGACACGGTGCCGTGCATCTTCCAGTTGCCGGCGATCAGCGGCTCGACGGCAGCACGGGGATCAGCCTTCGAGGGCCTTCAGTCCGGGCAGCTCGCGTCCCTCGAGGAACTCGAGCGACGCGCCGCCGCCGGTCGAGACGTGCGTGATCTCGTCGGCGTGGCCCGATTGCATCACGGCGGCGACCGAGTCGCCGCCGCCGACCACGCGTGAAGGCGCCGCTGCGCGCGATCGCGGTCGGCGATCGCCAGCGTTCCGCGGGCGAACGGCTCGATCTCGAAGATGCCGATCGGACCGTTCCAGAAGATCGTCTTGGCGTGCGCGATGCGATCGCCGAAACGGCGCATGGTCGCGGGGCCGATGTCGACGCCCTTCCACCCGCGCTCGATCGCGGGACCGCTCGTCGTGCGGTACGCCGCGTCCGGCGCGATGTCGACCGCGACGACGTGATCCGCGGGAAGCACGACCTCGACCTTGCGGCGCTCGGCCTCGACGAGCACCTCGCGTTCGACGCCGATCTCGTCGGTCACGACGTAGCTGTCGCCCACCTCCACGCCCTGAGCCGCCAGGAACGTGTAAGCCATGGCGCCGCCGATCAGCAACGAATCGCAGCGCGGCAGGAGGTTGCGGATCACGCCGATCTTGTCGGAGACCTTGGCGCCGCCGAGGACGACGACGAAAGGCCGGGCCGGGCTCCCGAGCAGCGGGGAAAGCGCGTCGACTTCCTTCTGCATGAGCGGGCCGATCGCCCGATCGGCCACGAATCGCACCATCCCGACGGTCGAAGCGTGCGCGCGGTGGGCGGTACCGAAGGCATCGTTCACGTACACGTCACAGAGCGAGGCGAGCGCCTGCGAGAATCCGACTTCGTTCGCCTCTTCCTCCTCGTGAAAACGGAGATTCTCGAGCAGCAGCACCTGATGGGGTCCGAGCGCGCGGGTCTGAGCGAGCGTCTCGTCGCCGATGCAATCTTTGGTGAGGATCACGCGGACGTGCAGCACCTCGGCGAGGTACTCGGCGATCGGCGCGAGACTGAGCTCGTCGACGAGCTTGCCCTTCGGACGGCCGAGGTGGGACGCGACGATTGCACGGCCTCCGTTGGCGATCACCCACTTGATCGACTGCAGCGCCGCGTCGATGCGCGTAGCGTCGGTAATGTGTCCATCGCGGATCGGTACGTTCAGGTCCGCGCGGATGAATACGCGCTTGCCGGTGACCGGAACTTCCTCGAGTGTGCGAAAGGCCATTCGGGCGACGCGACGGCTCGCCTCCGCAGGTTAACGGAGCGACGCGGCGATCAGCGAGGTGACGTCCCGCATGCGGTTCGAGAAGCCCCACTCGTTGTCGTACCAGGCGAAGATCTTGACCAGCGTGCCTCCCAACACCTTGGTAAGGGTGGCGTCGTAGATCGACGAGCACGGATTGCCGTTGAAATCGCGCGACACGAGCGGCGCGTCGCAGTATTCGAGAATGCCCTTCAAGGGACCCTCCGCAGCGCTCTTCATCGCCGCGTTGACGCCCGCCTCGGTAGTCGGTTTCTCGACGACCGCCGTGAGGTCGACGATCGACACGTTCGGCAGCGGCACGCGCACGGCCATGCCGTCGAGCTTGCCATCGAGCTCGGGCAGCACCAGGCCGATGGCCTTGGCCGCGCCGGTCGACGTGGGGATCATCGAGACCGCTGCCGCGCGCGCACGACGCAGGTCGTCGTGCGGCAGGTCGAGGATACGCTGGTCGTTCGTGTAGGCGTGCACCGTCGTCATCAAGCCCTGACGGATCCTGAAGCCCGCGTGCAGGACCTTGGCCACGGGAGCGAGGCAGTTCGTCGTGCAGGACGCGTTGGAGATCACGTGATGCTTGGCTGGGTCGTAGACCGCGTGATTCACCCCATAACAAATCGTCAGGTCAGCCTTCTTCGCGGGGGCCGAGATCAAGACCTTGCGCGCGCCCGCCGTCAGATGAACGGCCGCCTCGTCGCGGCTGGTGAATCGCCCGCTGCACTCGAGCACGACGTCCACGGCGAGATCCTTCCAGGGGAGGTTCGCCGGGCCTCGCTCGGTGAGCACGCGAAGCCTCTTTTCGCCGACGTGCAGAGTGTCACCGTCGGCGCGGACGGGCTCGCGCAGCGTGCCGTGCACCGAGTCGTATTTCAGCAGATGGGCGAGCGTCTTGGCGTCGGTGATGTCGTTGACGGCGACGAAGTCGAGATCGGAGCCCGATGCCAGACACGCGCGAAGGATGTTTCGACCGATGCGTCCAAAGCCGTTGATTCCTACGCGAACGCCCATCATGCCTCTCGACTTCGTGGAAGCGGCGGAGGGAGCCTGGCGGCGATATTCCACGTCCTGATCGGACCGTCAAGGCGAGAGGACGTCGCAACGTCGCGTCTCACAAGCGCTCGCGTTGACTGGTCGAAACTGTTGTACTACCCAGGCGCATGAATCCGACGATCGCGCCGCAGCAGAGCCTGGTGAGCATCATTTTCGGCGCCAGCCCGGTCGTTCAGCTCGTTCTGCTGCTCCTGCTCCTCTTCTCGATCGGGAGCTTGGGCGTCATCCTCTTCAAGTTCCGTCAGCTGCGGTTGGCGCGGCGCCAAAGCGAGCGCTTTCTGGAGATCTTCTGGGAAGCGAAGAACCTCGCGGGCATCAACAACGCGAGCATCGAGCTCAAGCAGAGCCCCGTCGCTCACGTGTTTCGCTCCGGCTATCAGGAGCTGCAGCGCCTGACGCGCACGAGCGCGAAACGGTCCGGAACGTCGAGCGAGAACGTTGGGAGCACGGAGCTCGGCGGGATCGAAAACGTCGAGCGTGCGATGCGCCGCGCCACCACGCAGGAGGTCACCCGCCTCGAGAAGGCGCTCACCTTTCTCGCCACCACTGCGTCCACGGCTCCCTTCGTCGGACTGTTCGGGACCGTATGGGGGGTGATGACGGCGTTCCGTGGCCTCACTACGGCGCAGACCTCGAGCATCCAGGCGGTGGCGCCGGGAATCGCCGAGGCGCTGATCGCGACCGCGGTCGGGTTGGCGGCGGCGATTCCGGCGGTCGTCGCGTTCAATCACTTCGCGCGGGAGGTTCGTGTTTTGACCGCCGACATGGAAAATTTCTCCGCGGAGTTCTTGAACATCGCGGAAAGGCACTTCATCTAGCAATGCGCTCGGGGGTGTCTCTGGCAAAGCCTGACGACTGAAGCCCGGAGCCGCTTCCCCATGGCCTTCGAGACCCGCTCCCAGAACTCTTCGATCTCCCAGATCAACGTCGTGCCGCTCGTGGACGTGATGCTCGTCCTGCTCGTCATCTTCATGGTGACGGCGCCGATTCTTCAGCAAGGAGTTTCCGTCCAGCTACCGCAGGCGAAGGCGGGTGCGCTTTCCGGGGAAGAGGAGCAGCTCGTGGTCACGATCGACAAAAAGGGAGTGGTGTATCTGAACGACAACGCGATCCGGATCGATCAGCTCGGCTCCAAGCTCGAGGCGGTCGTTCGGCTGAAACCGGACAAGCAGGTCTTCCTGCGGGCCGATCGCTCGGTTCCCTACGGTGAAGTGGTGCGCGTCATGGCGGCGGTCAAGAGCGCGGGCGTACAAAGCCTCGGGATGATCACGGAGCTGCCGACCGAAAAGAAATAAGCTAGTGTTTGGGACGGGACACTAGGACACTCCTAGCTCGGTAGCATGCGCCGATCGAAGCCGAATCGCGACCAGCGGGAGCGATCGACAACGCAAACTCTTCGCTCCGTAGGCTGCTCGATCGGAGCCGGGCTCGCGAACAAACGGAGCGATCCGTGACCGGAGCTCCGCGGCGCAACGCCTGGATCGCCGATCGCGCATCCGAACCGGCGCTGCCCTGGATGGTCGTCCTGGCCGCGGTCCTTCACGTCGCTGCGGGGGCGGTGGTGGCGCTCCTGCCGCGGGGGATCTTCATGCGTGCGCCCGCGCCCATCGTCGCCTATACCGTGAAGATCGTCGATCCGAGCGCGCTCGGCGGGAGGTTGCCGAATGGAGAGATGAATGCCGAGACGCCGCCGACCGGCGTCGCCGCTCCGGCTCCGAAGGAGGAGCCGAAGCCGGCGCCGAAACGGGAGCCTCCTCCGGAGCGGGTGGAGAAGAAGCCCGAACCGAAGCCTGAAGAGAACGTCGTCAAATTACCCGACTTGCCGAAGAAACCAGAGCCAAAGCCCGAAGAAAAGAAGCCACCGCCGCCGAAGGCGCAGCCCGCCGAGGTGAAACCCGCCGAGGTGAAGCCAAAGCCCTCGAAGGCGGAGCTCGCCAAGCTGGACCGCGACAAGGAGATCCAAGACGCAATCCGGCGGCTCGGCGAGAAGGGCAGCGGCAAGCGGACGTCGGGCCTCGGCGGCGTCGAGGAAGGAAAGGGAGCGACGCTCGGGACCGGTGGCGATGGTCGGGGTGGCGGCGTGTTGATGGGCCTCGACTTCATCATTTACAAGAACCAGGTCGAAGCGATCATCAAGAAGAACTGGACGTGGGTCGGGGCGAACCCGGACCTCACGGTCCGGGTGGGCTTTCGAATCGGAGACGGCGGCGAGATCGGCGACCTGCGGGTGCTGGACCGATCCGACGATTCCAGCTTTGACGATTCGGTGCTGCGCGCGATTCGAATCTCGAGCCCGCTGCCCGCTCCGCCGGACAAGTATCGTCAGATCTTCGGCAACTACACGCTCGAGTTCGTATCCGGCGAGCTCGCCGCGGGAGGCTGAACGTGGTAGGATCTACACGCAACACACGCCACGCGACCAACGGGAGCGCGCACACCATAGTCGCGTCGATCGTGGGCGCGAGCCGCGGTACGACTTCCTCGTCGGCATGGTGTTTAGAGCAGGGGTTTGGAGCATGGGAGGTGGGACCTTGCGTCGATGCTCGTTGATCGGTTTGATCGCGTGTGCGTGGGTCGGGATAGTCGGCGTCGGAGCCGCGCTCGGCCAGGTAACGGGCCGCATCGTCGGGCCGGGTGCGACGCGGCTCGAGATTGCCGTCTCACCGCTCGCGGACGCCGGCGGAGGCAAGGAGGCGGGCGATCGCTTCGCCGAAGTCCTCGCCCGCAACCTGTCGCTCTGCGGCTACTTCCGGGTGCTCGATTCCAAAGCGTATCTCGAAGGGCCGACGCCGGTCGACCCATCACAGATCAACTTTGCGAACTGGTCGGTGATCGGCGCCAAAGCGGTCGTCAAGGGAACGGTGACGCAATCGGGCAACACGATCTCGGTGGAGGTTCGCCTGTTCGACGTCGCCCAACACTCGCAGATCGGCGGCCAACGCTACAACGGCAATGCGGAGCTTCTGCCGCAGATGGCGAGACGCTTCGCCGACAATGTGATGGAGTACCTGACCGGAGAGCCTGGACCCTTCGACTCGAGGATCGCTTTCGCGTCGCGACGCGGCGGGCGTGCCAAGGAGATCCTGGTCATGTCGGTCGACGGTTTCGACGTGTCGACGGTGACGAACAATCGGACGATCAACCTCGCCCCATCGTGGAGCCCCGACGCGGCGACGGTGCTCTTCACCTCGTTCATGGACGGCAACCCGAGCCTGTACCGTGCCTACGTGACCGGGCAGTCGCTGCAAAAGATCTCGAGCGCGCGCGGGCTCAATCTCGGCGGCCGCTGGTCACCGGACGGACGCACGATCGCGATCAGCCTCGAGCGAGGCGGGAACTCGGACATCTTTCTTCTGGACGGCTCGGGGCACGTGCTGAAGCAGCTCACGAACGGTCCCGAGATCGACGTCTCGCCCACGTGGTCGCCTGATGGCAAGCAGATCGCCTTCGTGTCCTCGCGCACCGGCGCGCCGCAGATCTACGTGATGAACGCCGACGGGTCGGCGCCCCGCCGGATCTCTTTTCAGGGTGGCTACAACACCTCACCGAACTGGTCGCCGAAGGGTGATCTGATCGCGTACGTGAGCCGCGATCAGGGCTTCAACGTCTTCACCCTGAGCACGAAGACGAATCAGGTGCGGCAGCTGACGGGCGGGCAGGGCAACAACGAGGATCCTTCGTTTTCGCCCGACGGCCGCTACGTGGTCTTCAGCTCCACGCGCGTCGGCCGTCCTGCGCTGTTTCTCGCCGACACCACGGGACAGCACCAAGTTCAATTGACCAGATCCGGTGGAGATGATACCAGCCCGTCGTGGTCTCCGCGGCTGCCTTGAGCCGCGTGGCCGGCGCGAGCTGTTCGGGTGCCTGGAGGGGTTTTGAGCATGAAGAGAGTGCGGGAGTGGTCGGTCGCGCTGTGTGCGGTAGCGGTGGTGGTGTTGCTACTGAGCGGTTGTGCGGCGAAGAAGAAGCCCGGCGTCGGCGCCGAAACGGAAGGTATGGGCCAGGGTGGCCTCCCCGGCGGGAGCCTCGAGAACTTCAAGAAGGGAATTGGACCCTCCGAGGGCGGGCCGCTGCAGGACGTCCACTTCGACTACGATCGCTACGACCTGAAGGAGGAGGATCGATCCACTCTTCAAGCGAACGCCAAGTGGCTGAAGGATAACCCGAACGCAAAGGTCGAGGTCGAAGGCCACTGCGACGATCGCGGCACCGTGGAATACAACCTCGCCCTTGGCGCCAAGCGTGCGAAAGCGGTCAAGGACTATTTGGTTTCGCTCGGCACGGCGGCCGATCGATTGTCGACGATCAGCTACGGCGAGGAGCTGCCGGTCTGCCACGAAGAGACCGAGACGTGCTGGGCGCGAAACCGGCGCGCGCACTCCGTCGTGCTCCAGTAGCCGTGCGGTTTGCTCATCGGCAGTGGTTGGCGCTCGCGGTGCTCGGCGCGGCGGCCGCCGGATGCGCCACTCAGGCCGACGTGCAGTTCGTTCGTGAAGATGTCGGGGAGGTGCGCAAGCAAGCGGCCGACGCCAAGGCGATGGTCGACAGCCTCAAAGTCGACGTCGAAAGCTTGCGCGGCGAGATCGAGACGCTCAAGTATCAGGGTGGAGGAGGAGGCGCGAAGCTCGACGATCTGACGCGTCGCCTCGATGCCCTAGACGCGCGGATCGCCGCGATCGAGCAATCTCGCACGCCCGTCGCCAGCGCGCCGCCCCCGGGCGGTGAAGTGCCAGCCGCGGTCGCTCCGACCCCGGGCGCCGCCGAGGGCCCGTTCGCGAGCGTGCAGGTTCCCGCGTCCGCGCCGGCGGAATATCGCGACGGCATCGAGCTCCTGCGGCGCGGTGACAATACCGGTGCGATCCAGAAGCTGCGCGAGTTCCTGCGCAAGTCGCCGAAGTCCGATCTTGCGGACGATGCCCAGTACTGGATCGGCGAGGCCTACTACGCGAACCGCGACTACAACCGTGCGATCCTGGAATTCAACGAAGTATTGCTGCGCTATCCGAAGGGCGACAAGGTGCCCGCGGCGCTGCTCCAGCAAGCGGGGGCCTTCGCCGAGCTCGGCGACAAGGTCGATGCTCGCTTGGTGTTGCAGAAGCTCGTCAGCGAGCACGGCGATTCGCCGGAGGCCGGGAAGGGACGTCAGAAGCTCGCCGAGCTCAGCTCCTAGGCGCGCAAGCGCGCCTCATGCAAGTCTTTCGACACCTCGAGGCGTCTCGCGCGCGATTCGAATCCCCGGTCGCTACGCTCGGCAACTTCGACGGCGTCCACGTCGGCCATCGAGAGATTCTCGCTCGCGTCGTGCGTCAGGCAGCCGAACGCCGCGGAGACGGTGTGGTGATCACGTTCTTCCCGCATCCAACCTCCGTGCTCGCTCCGCAGCGCGCGCCGGTATCGCTGACGCCGCTCTGCGAGCGGCTGGCGCGCATCCGTGACACGGGTGTCTCCACGGTCGTTCTCCAGCGCTTCACGCGCGCGTTCGCCGCGCTCGAAGCGTCCGACTTCGTCGAGCGTTATCTGGTGCGGCGTCTCGGCGTCGTCAAGGTGATCATCGGCCACAGCGTGAACTTCGGGCGGGGGCGCGGCGGCAACGCGGCGACGCTCGAGGACGCGGGCCGCCGATTCGGCTTCGAGGTCGAAGTCGTCGGGCCGGTCACCGTCGACGGGATCGCGGTGAGCAGCACCGAAGTGCGAAAGTGCCTGTCGGAAGGCGACGTGGTGCTCGGGGCGCGGCTCCTCGGACGGACCTATACGGTCGAGGGCCGCGTGATCATCGGGGACCGGCGAGGTCGCGGCCTCGGTTTTCCGACGGCCAACCTCCGCCCGCGATCGCCGATCCTCGTGCCCGACGGCGTCTACGCGGTGTACGGGGAATGGGGCGGGGAGCGGCGAGGAGGGGTCGCGAACGTGGGGCGGAAACCGACCTTCGGCCAGGGTCACCTCCGCACCCTCGAGACTCACCTCTTCGATTTCGACGGCGATCTCTACGGCGAACGCCTGCGCGTCTCGTTCGTCGAGCGGCTACGCGGCGAGACCCGCTTTCCGTCCGTGCAGGCCCTGGTCGAACAGATTCGCAAGGATGCCGCGCGCGCCCGCGAGGTCTTGAAGATCTGAGCGAGCCGCGCACGATGCGGGTTCCGGCGCTCTCCGCGCCGACCCGGCTCGACGTCTTTCTCGCGGCCAGCGGCGCCGTGCCTACCCGCTCGCAAGCCAAGAGCTGGATCGACGCCGGGAGCGTGCGGGTGAACGGAAAGGCGCGCAAGGCGGGTTTCGTGCTCTCCGGCGGCGAAGCGGTCGAAGTGCGCGCGCCGGCGGAGGCACCGTCGCGTCCCGAGCCGGAGAACTTGCCGCTCGAGATCCTCTACGAGGACGACGCGCTCGTCGCCATCGACAAGCCGGCCGGGATGGTCGTGCATCCCGCGCCGGGCGCGTGGCGCGGAACGGTGGTGAACGCTCTCTTGCATCGCCGGCTGGTCACCCGCGACCTCTCCGAGGGGCGGCCCGGGATCGTTCACCGGCTCGACAAGGAGACGTCTGGCGTTCTCCTCGTCGCGCGCACCAGGCATGCGCAGCAGGCGCTGGCGAGCGCGTTTCACGACCGGCAAGTCGAGAAGCACTACCTCGCGATCGTGCTCGGAGTACCGCGCTCTCCCGCGGGGTCTCTCGAGTGGACGATCGGCCGCCATCCTCACGAGCGCAAGCGAATGTCGATCCGCAGCCGCTCGCCACGCTCCGCGCGCACGCGCTATACACTCCTCGAATCGTTCGGCACGCTCTCGCTCCTTCGACTCGAGCCCGAGACGGGACGGACCCACCAGATCCGGGTGCATCTGTCGGCGATGGGTCATCCGGTCCTCGCCGATCCGCTCTACGGCGCTCGCAAGGGCAGGGCGCTGCCCGCCCGCGGGCCGGGCCGGAGCTTCCCGCGCCAAGCGCTGCACGCCGCGGAGATCCGTTTCCCACACCCGTTGACGGGCGTGAGCGTGCGACTCGAGGCTCCTCTTCCGCACGACATGCGCGCGCTTCTCGAAGATCTGCGACGCGGCGAAAAGCGTGGTTGACAGGTTTCGGGGGATTCATTACCTAACGAAGTGACTCCGCTGGTCACCGCAGATTTCCTGCTCCTCTGACCCTCAGTCGTCCCAGTCGTCCCACTGGGCCAATCTCCGGCCAGATCCCAGGAGACCCGATGTCCCGACAGCGTCGCAACAACATTCACGAGGAGAGCGCTCCGATGCCTGACGTCATCGACGAACCGGCGGCGGGGGGTGCGGCGGGCCTCAACCTGAAGCTGCTCAAGGAAAAGAAGATCCACGAGCTCGCGGCAATCGCCAAAGAGTTCGACATCGAGTCGGCGTCGAGCTTGCGGAAGCAGGACTTGATCTTCTCGATCCTCCAAGCCCAGGCCGAGCAGAAGGGCTTCATCTACGGCGAAGGGGTGCTCGAGATCCTGCCCGACGGCTTCGGGTTCTTGCGCGCACCGGACTACAACTACCTCCCCGGTCCCGACGACATCTACGTCTCGCCGAGCCAGATCCGCCGTTTCAACTTGCGCACCGGCGACATCGTGTCGGGACAGATCCGTCCGCCCAAAGAGGGCGAGCGCTATTTTGCGCTCCTCAAGGTCGAGGCGATCAACTACGAGGAGCCGGAGAAGGCGCGCGACAAGATCCTTTTCGACAACTTGACGCCGCTCTACCCGCAGGAGCAGTTCCATCTCGAGCACAACCTCGAGGAGTACACCACGCGCGTGATCGATCTGTTCTCGCCGATCGGCAAGGGTCAGCGCGGCCTGATCGTGGCGGCGCCGCGCACCGGTAAGACGATGATGCTTCAGTACGATCGCCCACGGCATCGCGGCCAATCACAAGGACGCGATCCTGATCGTGCTGCTGATCGACGAGCGTCCGGAAGAGGTGACGGACATGCAGCGCTCGGTCGACGGGCGAAGTCGTCAGCTCGACCTTCGACGAGCCGCCGACTCGCCACGTGCAGGTCGCGGAGATGGTGATCGAGAAGGCCAAGCGGCTGGTCGAGCACGGGAAGGACGTGGTGATCCTCCTCGACTCGATCACCCGCCTCGCCCGCGCCTACAACACCGTCGTGCCGCCGTCGGGCAAAATCCTCTCCGGCGGCGTCGATTCGAACGCGCTCCACAAGCCGAAGAAGTTCTTCGGCGCGGCGCGGAACATCGAGGACGGCGGGTCGCTCACGATCATCGGAACCGCGCTCATCGATACGGGCAGCCGCATGGACGAGGTCATCTTCGAGGAGTTCAAGGGCACCGGCAACATGGAGATTCACCTCGATCGCCGCTTGATGGACAAGCGCGTCTTCCCGGCCATGGACATCAACCGTTCCGGTACTCGGAAAGAAGAGCTCTTGATCCCGCGCGAATCCCTCAACCGCATCTGGATTCTGCGCAAGCTGCTCTCGCAGCTGAACGCGGTCGAGGCGATGGAGTTCGTGCTCGACAAGATCCAGGGTACGAAGGACAACCAGGAATTCTTGACGTCGATGAGCCAATGATGAGGAGTGGCTGCAGGCTTCGGCGAGCGCCCGGGGCGCCTTGTTCGTGACGCCGCAATCCCGAAAGCGGAAGCCGGACCTCACGTTGCAACCCCGCGATCGTTCTGATAGTTCACTCGGATTCGCAGTGAGTCCGCCGACAACCCGCGAGGAGAACGCATGGCCGAAGTCAGTATGAAGCAGCTTCTCGAGGCCGGAGTGCATTTCGGCCACCAGACGAGCCGCTGGAATCCGAAGATGAAGCCGTACATCTTCGGGGCTCGAAACGGGATCTACATCATCGACCTCCAGCAGACGGTCAAGCTCTTCCGCGATGCCTACGTGTACATCCGCGACGTCGTGGCCGACGGCGGGACGATCATGATGGTCGGCACCAAGAAGCAGGCACAAGACGCGATCCGCGAAGAGGCGGAGCGTTGCGGCATGCTCTACGTGAACAACCGCTGGCTCGGTGGCATGCTCACCAACTTCCAGACCATCAAGGCGTCGATCGATCGGCTGAAGAAGCTCGAGGAGATCCTCGAGGATCCGAAGATGGCCGAGGCGCTCACCAAGAAGGAAATGCTCGGCATCCGTCGCGAGCGCGACAAGTTGCTGACGGCGATGGGCGGCATCAAGAACATGAAGCGGCTGCCCGACGCGATGTTCGTGATCGATCCGAAGAAGGAAGAGATCGCCGTGCGCGAGGCCAACCGGCTGTCGATTCCGGTGGTCGCGGTGGTCGACACGAACTGCGATCCCGACCTCATCGATTGGAAGATCCCAGGCAATGACGATGCGATCCGCGCCATCCGCCTGTTCACTGCGGCGATTGCCGATGCGGTGCTCGAGGGCAAGGCGCTCGCCGAGGAGCGCAGCCGCGGCAAAGGCGAAGAAGAAGACAGCGAGGAGGCGGCGGAGCCATCTGCGGCGCCGGGCACGATCGAGGGAGAAGCGCACTGATGGAGATCCGAGCCGAAGCGGTCAAGGAGCTCCGCGAAAAGACCGGCGCGGGCTTCATGGATTGCAAGAAGGCCCTCGCCGAGGTCAGCGGGGACCTGGAGCAGGCCGTGCGGTGGCTTCGCGAGAAGGGGTTGGCGGCCGCGGCCAAGAAGGCGGGCCGGATGACGAGCGAGGGGCTCGTCGGGACGTATCTTCATGCCGGCGGCCGAATCGGCGTGCTCGTCGAGGTCAACTGTGAGACCGATTTCGTGGCCAAGACTCCCGATTTCCAAAACTTGGTGAAGGAGCTCGCCATGCAGGTCGCCGCGGCGTCGCCGGCGCTGCCGCGCTATGTCCGCCGGGAGGACGTTCCGGCCGAAGTCGTCGAACAAGAGCGCGAGATCTACCGCGCCCAAGCGCAGAGTTCGGGAAAGCCCGAAAAGGTGATCGAGAAGATCGCCGAGGGAAAAGTCGACAAGTTTCTTTCAGACGTCTGTCTGCTCGAGCAACCGTTCATTCGGGATCCCGAGAAGACCGTCAAGGACGTGGTGAGCGAGGCGATCGCGAAGCTAGGCGAAAACATCAACGTTCGCCGTTTCGCCCGTTTCCAGTTGGGCGAGAACCCTTGAACAGGCTAGAGTGAGTTCGTGCCCGAGGGTTCACAGGTTGCTGCCGTCTCCAACCGCTCCGCCCTTCGTTATCGCCGTATTCTTTTGAAGCTTTCCGGTGAGGCACTCGCCGGCAAGGACGGGGTGCCGATCGACCTCGAGGCGGTCGGCGATTTCGCCCAGGAAATCAAGGAAGTTCACGCCCTAGGGTGCGAGCTTGCGATCGTCATCGGCGGCGGCAACATCGTGCGGGGCCTGTCGGCGAGCGAGCAAGGCGTCGACCGAGCGACCGGCGACTACATGGGCATGCTGGCAACCCTGATCAACAGCCTCGCGCTTCAGGACGCGCTCGAGAAGGTCGGAGTGATGACCCGGGTGATGACCGCGATCGAGATGCATCAGATCGCCGAGCCCTATATCCGGCGGCGCGCCACTCGCCATCTCGAGAAGGGACGGATCGTCGTGTTCGCGGCCGGTACGGGCAACCCCTACTTCACGACCGACACGGCTGCGGGCCTGCGCGCCATGGAGATCGGCGCCGAGGTCATCTTCAAGGCGACGCGGGTCGACGGCGTCTACGACGCCGACCCCTTGAAGCACGCCGGGGCGAAGAAGTACGGAGAGCTCACCTACATCGAGGTGCTGAACCGTGGGCTCAAGGTGATGGACTCGACGGCGATCTCGCTCTGCATGGACAATCGTCTGCCGATCCTCGTCTTCAATCTGCTCGAGCGGGGCAACATCAAGAAAGCTGTGTGCGGAGAGGACATCGGTACGCTGGTGCATCCGGGTTGATCGCGAGAATGGACGCGAAGCGGGGGCGGCTCGCCCGACAAATCGGGTGCGAATGGTGAAGCGATCATGACCGATCAGGAAGTTCTCGACGATCTCAAGAGAGAGATGGAGAAGACGGTCACGGCGTTTCGGCGTGAGCTGGCACGCACGCGGACCGGCCGGGCGTCGACCGCCCTGCTCGAAGGGATTCACGCAGACTACTACGGCGCCAAGACGCCGCTCATCCAGCTCGCCACGCTCTCCGCTCCCGAGCCTCGTCTCCTCATCGTTCAACCTTTCGACAAGGCGGCCCTGACCGCGATCGAGAAGGCGATCCAACAGTCGGACCTCGGGCTGAATCCGATGAGCGACGGTAAGATCTTGAGAATCCCAATCCCCGAACTGACGGCCGAGCGTCGCAAGGAGATCGTGCGGCATCTGCACAAGGAGGCGGAGGATTTTCGCGTGTCTTTGCGGGCGCATCGCCACGACGCGCTCGAATTGCTGAAGGAGATGCTCAAGGAGAAGGAGCTGACCGAAGACGACAGCCGGCGTGCACGCGACAAGATCGAGGCGACCACCAAGGAGTATCTCGAGCGTATCGACAAGGTTCTCAAGGGTAAGGAGGAGGAGGTTCTCTCGGTTTGAACAGGCTCCGGGCTTCAGGCTACAGGTTTCAGCAAGAGAGCCCGCGGAACCCCTTCCTGACGCCCGAAGCCTGACGCCCGAAGCCATTCCTTATGTCTCTCGTCGATCTCGATCCCAAACGACTTCCACGACACGTCGCGATCATCATGGACGGCAACGGGCGCTGGGCCCGGGGCCGGGGGCTGCCGCGCATCGAGGGGCACCGACGCGGCAAGGAAGCGGTGCGCGCTGTCGTCGAAACCGCACGACGGCTCGGCATTCCCTACCTGTCGCTGTATGCGTTCTCGACGGAGAACTGGAACCGGCCGCGCGAAGAAGTCCATGGTTTGATGAGCTTGCTCCGGCGATACCTCGCGACGGAGCTCCGCAAGATGATGCGGAACCAGATCCGCCTCTTGGCGATCGGCAACCTGAAACGCCTGCCGCGCGCGGTCCAGGAGGCGCTGCGGCGAAACATCGAGGCCACCCGCGACAACACCGGCATGACGGTGATCCTCGCCGTCAGCTACGGCGGCCGAGAGGAGATCGCGAGCGCCATGCGGGCCATGGCGCGCGAGGTGCGTCGCGGCAACCTTCATCCCGAGGAAATCTGCGAGGCTACCGTCTCGGAGCATCTCTCAACGGCCGGGATCCCCGACCCGGACCTTCTGATTCGTACCAGCGGCGAAATGCGCGTGTCGAACTTCTTGCTCTGGCAGATCGCCTACTCCGAGCTCCTCGTGACCCCGACCCTTTGGCCTGATTTCGGCGAAGCGGAGTTCATCGCCGCGCTGTCGCACTATCAAGGCCGAGAACGGCGGTTCGGTCAGACCCCCGAGCAGATTGACCGCGAGCGGATCGGTGCGGCTCGTTAGCCCCGACGCGAACATCCTCGTACGTACCGAGCACGTCGATCCCGCACCTGACTTGGACGCGCACGAATCGGCCGTGGGGTCGGCGCGCTTCGCGGCCGCGATGATCTTCCCTCCAACGCCGCTTGGCAGGATGCCCGAGCGGAGACGGGATCGCGACCAACGGGAGCGATCGGTGACGCACGCTCCTAGGCACGCGAACGTCCGCGTGACGTAAAGACGAATCTGCGATGCTGCCTGCAAGGCTCGCGACCGCCGCGGTCGCCATTCCGTTTCTCCTGTGGCTCGTCTTCTGGGCGCCCTTCACCGTCTATCGCGGCTTCGTCTTGCTCTTCACGCTCGTCGCGGTGGTCGAGTACTTTCAGATGGCGTTTCCGACGCGGCCGCCGCTGCAGCGCCTCGGCATCGTCTCGGGAGCGTTGGTGGCGTTCGGCATGGCGGGCAACCCGCCGGAAAGCGCGACGGTGTTCGCGGCGGGCCTGATGGCGGTGGTGACGATCGGCCTGATGAGCTGCTTGATCGGCGCCGACGACCCGGCAGCGGCGGTGACCAGGTTCGGCCACATGCTGATCGGCGTGATCTACGCGGGGGCTTTCATTCCCCATTTCATTTGGCTGCGCGTCAACCCGGCCGAGAGCGGCCCGGCGTGGGTGCTCTTCGTGCTCGCCGTGGCGATGGGGGGTGACACGGGGGGGTACTTCGCGGGGCGGTTCTTCGGCAAGCATCTCCTCATGCCTTCGGTCAGCCCCAAGAAGACTCTCGAGGGGTCGGCCGGCGCCGTTGCCGGAAACGTATTGGCCGGAGTGATCATAAAGGTGCTTCTCCTGCCGATCCTGACGTGGCGGGAGGTCGTCGTGCTGTCGCTGTTGGCGGGCCTCCTGGCCCAGCTCGGCGACCTCTGCGAATCGTTGTTGAAACGCGCCTTTGGGGCCAAGGACTCCGGTTGGCTCTTGCCCGGACACGGCGGCGTTCTCGATCGGGCCGACAGCCTCGTTTTTCCGGTGGTCTTGGTCTATTATTACGTGAACTTTCTACGCGCTGGCGGCTAGCGGCGTTTGGCTGCGAAACGACGGCGCCGGGGGATTCGGAACGGATGGTGACTTTCCTGGTTTACACCCTGGCCGCCGTGCTCGTGCTTGGCTTCCTCATCTTCGTCCACGAGCTCGGCCATTTCCTCGTTGCCAAGTTCTCGGGCGTGCGGGTGCTGCGCTTCTCGCTCGGTTTTGGCCCGAAGATCGTCGGCACCCGCTACGGCGAGACCGAGTACGTCGTCAGCCTGGTTCCGCTCGGCGGCTACGTGAAGATGCTCGGCGAGGATGATGCCGAGGCGAGCGAAGCGATGGCCGATCCATCGCGCTCCTTCGCCCATCAGCCGCTCTACAAGCGATTCGCGATCGTCTTCGCGGGACCGTTCTCGAACCTTGCGTCGTCGTGGGCGTGCTTGGTGATCGTCGCACTGTTCTACGGGATCCTCGTTCCCTCGCCCCTTCCCAAGGTCGGAGGCCTCATTCATGGCTTGCCCGGCGAGAAAGCCGGCCTCCGCGTCAATGACCTCGTGCTGTCCGTGAACGGCGAAGAAATCCCGACGTGGGATCGGCTCGTCGAGCATACGGTCGGCAGCAAGGGAAGCGCCATGGCGCTGAAGGTCAGGCGAGGCGATGCGGTCGTCGACGTGACGGTCGTTCCCGAGAAGCAGGCGACGCTGAATATTTTCGGGGAAACCGTCGGAGAGGCCTACCGCATCGGCATCGAGCGCGGCACCGACACCGAACCCGTGGCGGCGATCGAGGTTCCTTGGCTCGCCGCCAAGCAGGTCTACTTCTATTCGGAACTGATCGTTCTCTCGCTCGTCAAGATGGCGCAAGGCAAGATATCGGCGCACGAGCTCGGCGGGCCGATCACGATCGCCCGCATCGCGGGCGAGCGCGCGCAGAGCGGTCTCAAGAGCCTGCTCGAGTTCGTAGCGTTCCTCGGCGTGAACCTCGGTGTGCTGAACCTACTGCCGATCCCCGTACTCGACGGCGGACACCTATTCTTCTTCGCCACCGAAGCCGTCATTCGGCGTCCCGTGCAAGGGCGCGTGCGCGAGGTCGCGCAGCAGGTCGGCCTCTTTCTACTCGTCAGCTTGATGTTGTTCGCGGTGTACAACGACATCTACAGATGGATTCAAGGGTGAGTGGAATGAGTTCAGGCCTCGGGCCTCCGCATCCTGAAGCCTGACGTCGTCCTTATGGTCGTCCTCGGGATCGACACGGCGACGGCGATGAGCGCGGTTGGCGTCGTCCGTGACGACCGCCTCCTTGGCGAGACCGCCGAGCGCGCTGGCGCCGGACACGCGGCACGACTTCCCGCCCTCGTCGAGCGGCTACTCGAGCAAACCGCGCTGACGCTCGAGCAGGTCGACGCGATCGCCGTCTCGACCGGCCCGGGCTCCTTCACGGGCCTGCGAGTCGGCCTCGGCTTCGCAAAGGGAATCGCGTTTGCGGGCGGTCTTCGCATCGTCGGAGTCAGCACGCTCGAGGCGCTCGCCGCGACCGCCCCTTCCCGCTTCACCGCAATCGCCGCGGTTACCGACGCTCGGCGCGGCGAGACGTACCTGGCGATCTTTCGGCGCTCGGCGCGTGAGGTGGTGCGAGTTTGCGAGGACGTCGCGCTCCCGCCGGAGGAGGCCGCCGAACGCGTGGTCGGAGCGCTCAGCAGCGAGGGTAGCGTGCTCGTCGTCGGGGACGCGGCCGAGCGCTATCCGGAGGTCTTCGGGCGGCTCCGCAGAGACGGTTTGGAAGTCGCTTCGTTCGACGAGTTTCACCCGCGAGGAGGGGTGGTTGCGGTGCTCGGGAAGCGGCGGCTCGCGCGCGGCGATGCCGACCGCGCGGAGGCGCTCGTACCCGTCTACGTGCGCGCCCCGACGGCCGAGCGGAACCTCCGACAAGGCTCGTTGACAATGGAAAACGCGATGTCATAAATCCGAAACAACGCGAAAGAGGGAAGAGGGACATGGAAAAGAGAGAAGAACAGGAAATTCTTTCTCTAGTCGACCAGGTGCCCGAGCTGAGGAGCCTCTACGCGGAGCACCAGGATCTCAAGAAGCAGCTCGACAAGCTCAATCACAAACACTACCTGACCCCGGAAGAAGAATTGGAAAAGAAGCGCATTCAAAAGATCAAGCTCGTCGGCAAGGATCGCATGATGGCGATCCTGGCTGCCCACCGGGGCGAGGCGGTCAAGCCCATCCAGGCGGCTTCGCGCTAGGGGTTTTCGGACCGGGGTTGACGAAGCAGCAGCATACGCTCTCCGTTCTCGTCGAGAACGAGTTCGGGGTGCTCGCGCGCGTCGCGGGCCTGTTCAGCGGGCGCGGCTTCAACATCGAGAGCCTTTGCGTCGCGTCCAATCCGCTCGATCCGACGATGTCGCGGATCACGCTCGTCACCACGGGCGACGATCTGGTCCTCGAGCAGATCACGAAGCAGCTCAACAAGATCGTCCACGTCGTCAAGGTAACCGACTTCAAGGAGGTGGCGACGGTCGACCGTGAGCTCGTCCTCATCAAGGTGACTGCCGACGAACGAGCCCGTGCCGAGGTGATGAACGTCGTCGACATATTCCGCGCGAAGATCGTCGACGTGGGCTCGAAGTCCTACATCATCGAGGTCACCGGCAACGAAGAGAAGCTCTCGGCGATGATCGACTTGCTGCGTCCGATCGGGATCCTCGAGGTCGCGCGGACCGGCCGTGTGACGATGGCACGCGGGAACCAGCGAACGACGACAACCGGGGCCCGCCCCGCGAAAGAGAAGGTTGCATGAACATCTACTACGAGAAGGACGCGGACCCGAAAGCCTTGCTCGGCAAGAAAGTGGCGGTGATCGGTTACGGCAGCCAGGGCCACGCGCACGCGCAGAATCTCAAAGACAGCGGCAGTGGAGGTGTGCGTCGGGCTGCGCCGAGACAGCAGCTCTTGGCAGAAGGCCGCGAACGCGGGGCTCGACGTCAAGGAGACGCTCGATGCCGCGAGGTGGGGCGACATCGTCATGATCCTCGTTCCCGACGAGGTCGCCAGCGTCATGTACCCAGGGGAGATCGAACCTGGCCTGCGGCCCGGCAAGTTTCTCGCGTTCGGTCACGGCTTCAACATCCACTTCAAGAAGATCGTGCCGCCGGCGAACGTCAACGTCTTCATGGTGGCCCCGAAGGGACCCGGCCACCTCGTCCGCAGCGAGTTTCTGAAAGGACGCGGCGTGCCGTGCTTGCTGGCGGTCCACCAGGACCCGAGCGGTCAAACCAAGGCAGTCGGGCTCGCTTACGCGCGGGCGATCGGCGGCGGTCGTGCCGGCATCCTCGAAACCAATTTCCGAGAAGAGACCGAGACCGATCTCTTCGGTGAGCAGTCGGTGCTCTGCGGCGGCCTCACGGAGCTGATCCGCGCGGGATACGAGACCTTGATCGACGCGGGGTACGCCCCCGAGATGGCATACTTCGAGACCGTCCACGAGGTGAAGTTGATCGTCGACCTGATCTACGAGGGCGGCCTCGCAGAACATGAGGTACTCGATCTCCAACACCGCGGAATACGGCGACATGACGCGCGGCAAGAAGGTCATTGGTCCGGAGGTCCGCAAGGCCATGAAGCAGGTGCTCGCCGACATCCAATCCGGCAAGTTCGCCGACGAGTGGGTGACCGAGTATCGCTGCGGCATGCCGCACTTCAAGGAACTGCGAAAAGAGGCCGAGAACCATCCCATCGAGAAGGTGGGCGCACGACTGCGCGGCATGATGCCGTGGCTCGCCTCGGAGCGGCTGGTCGACAAGGCGAAGAATTGATGGGCCTCAGGCAGAAGGCTGCAGACTTCAGGGAACTTCGGGGGGTCTTTCCTGAAGCCGGTAGCCGGTAGCCGGTTGCCCGAAGCCTCTTCCCCATGAAGTTCGCGCCGGAGTGCCTGCCCTTCGTGCTCACGCTCGGGTTGGCGACGCTCGTTGCGGATCTGCTGGACTTCAGGTGGGTGGGGCTCTGTCTTCTGGTTCTCACGCTCGCGGTCGCTGCCTTCTTTCGCGATCCTGACCGCGACGTACCGGTCGACGAAAATCACGTCATATCGCCGGCCGATGGCCGCGTTGTCGCCGTCGACGGCGAGGCACACGCCGAGGCGCTTCCCGACGAGGCCTTTCAACGCGTGGCGATCTTCATGTCACCGGCGAACGTGCACGTGAATCGTTTGCCGATCGCGGGCGAGGTGCTCTCGGTGAAGCATACGCCGGGGCGCTTCCTCGCGGCCTACGACGAGCGCTCGTCGGCCGAGAACGAGCGCACCGAGGTGGTGTTGCGCGATCGGCGCGGTCGCGCTCTCGTGCTCGTCCAGGTGGCCGGCTTGCTGGCAAGGCGGATCATCTGCCGCTTGCGTCCCGGTCAACGGGTCCACCAGGGCGATCGCTTCGGTTTGATCATGTTCGGCTCGAGGGTCGATGTCTACGTCACGCGCTCCGCCCAGATCTGCGTCCGCGTCGGAGATCGGGTGCGCGCGGGCTCGGGAATCCTCGCGGAGTATCCGGCATGACGAGAGAACCTCTGCACGTCCTCGGCGGTCGCGGCGCCTATGACAGCCCGCTTCGCCGCGGCGTCTACCTTCTGCCGAACCTGGTGACTACGGGCGGCCTTTTCGCGGGATTCTACTCGGTGATCTCGACGTTCGCCGGTCACTACGAGCTCGCCGCGGTGATGATCCTGATCGCGCACGTGTTCGACGGCCTCGACGGGCGGATCGCGAGGTTGACGCGGACGTCCAGCCGCTTCGGCGTCGAGTACGATTCGCTCTCGGATCTCGTCGCGTTCGGCGTCGCCCCTGGAATCCTCGTCTACAAGTGGGCGCTCGAGCCCTGGGCGACCTGGGGCTGGCTCGCCGCCTCGTTGTACGTGACGTGCGGGGCGCTGCGGTTGGCGCGTTTCAACGTCCAGGTCGAGTCGGTCGAGAAGCGTGCGTTCGTTGGTTTGCCGATCCCAGCCGCCGCCGACATGGTCGTGGCGACGGTCCTTCTCTACTACTTCTTCGGCGGCGAGGGCGCGACCCACAAGCACATCATCTTGCTGCTGCTGATCTATTCCCTCGCCGGGTTGATGGTGAGCGAGGTCCCGTACTACAGCTTCAAGGACATTCACTGGCAGAACCGGCAGCCCTTCTGGCTGCTGATCGCCATCATCCTCGTGTTCAAGCTGGTGATCGCCCAGCCTCAGCTCGCGCTGTTCTCCTCGATCTCTTTGTACCTCGTCTCCGGGCCCATCTGGTGGCTCGTGCGTCGGCAGCGGCGGCGCGCCGCGTGACCGGCGGGCCCACGCAGGCTCGGCAACCGCAGCGGAGCCGCCTCTCCTTGACAAGCCCCGCACGCGCCAGTAAAGCTGGCCGCGAAATGCAGACCGCGAAGGCGACCGGATTGCTGCTTCTCGGGCTCGGAGGGCTCCTTAGCCTCCCGCCCGTCGCGTCCGACCGCGTTGTCAGCGGATAAACCGGAAGGACGTCATGGGCGGAGAACCCCGCCCGTGACCGGTGAGGCGAAAGCTACGGGCGGCTCTCCCCCGTAGCTTTTTTGTTGCGAGGAACAGACGCCATTGACGACGAGAAAGGGAGAGAGACCATGAGCACAGACACCACACCCCAAACCGAGCGCGTGCAGATCTTCGACACCACGCTGCGCGACGGCGAGCAATCGCCCGGGCGCAACGATGAACGTCGAGGAGAAGCTGGTGATCGCGCGCCAGCTCGAGCAGCTCGGCGTCGACGTCATCGAGGCCGGCTTCGCGGCCTCCTCGCGAGGGCGACTTCGAGGCGGTGTCGCAGGGTCGCGGCAGCCGTCGACACGCCCGATCGTGCTCTCGCTCTGCCGCACCCGGGAGGCGGACATCGATGCGCGCGCTGCGGCCGTCGAGAAGGCCAAGCGTCCCGGGCATCCACATCTTCATCGCCACCTCCGACATCCACCTGAAGCACAAGCTCATGATGAGCCGCCAAGAGGTCGTCGACGCGGCCGTCTGGGCCGTCGCCTTCGCCAAGAAGCACCTCGACTACGTCGAGTTCTCGGCCGAGGACGCCTCGCGCAGCGACCTCGACTACCTGGTCGAGGTGTTCACCGCGGTGATCGAGGCCGGTGCGCGCACGGTCAACGTCCCGGACACCACCGGCTACGCGATCCCCGAGCGAGTACGGCGAGCTCTTCCGCGACTTGATCGCGCAAGCACTCCGGGCGCGCGACCGCGTCATCTGGAGCGCGCACTGCCACAACGACCTCGGCATGGCCGTCGCCAACTCGCTGGCCGCGGTGCAGCGGCGGCGCCCGGCAGATCGAGTGCACCGTCAACGGCATCGGCGAGCGTGCCGGCAACACCTCGCTGGAAGAGGTCGTGATGGCGATCCGCACGCGCCGCGACGTGTTCGCCGCGTCGACACCGGCATCGTCACCGAGCAGATCTACCCGACCAGCCGTCTGCTCTCGCAGATCACCGGCATCCCGATCCCGATCAACAAGCCGATCGTCGGCGACAACGCGTTCGCCCACGAGGCCGGCATCCACCAGGACGGCGTCCTCAAGTACCGAGCAGACCTACGAGATCATGAAGCCCGAGACCGTCGGGCTGCAGTCGAACCGCCTCGTCCTCGGCAAGCACTCCGGACGGCACGCGTTCGCGCGATCGCCTGAAGGAGCTCGGCGTCGACGCCGGCGAGGTCGACATGAACAAGGCCTTCGAGCGCTTCAAGGCGCTCGCCGACCGCAAGAAGAACGTCTACGACGAGGACCTGATGGCGCTCGTCGCCGAGGAGGCGACGCGTATTCCGGATCGCTACGAGCTCCTCTACCTGAACGTCACCTCCTCGAGCATGGCGGTGCCGCACGCGACCGTGAAGCTCCGCATCGACGGCGAGGAGCGGCTCGACCACGGCGACGGGCGACGGCATGGTCGACGCCTGCTACAAGGCGATCAGCGAAGATCGCCGGGCACGCAGCTGCAGCTCGAGCGCTACGCGCGTGAAGGCGATCACCGGCGGCACCGACGCGCAAGGCGAGGTCTCCTGCCTGGTGCGCGAGGACGGCGTGACGGTGACCGGGCAGGGAGCGCACACCGACATCATCATGGCGAGCGCGCTCGCATTCGTGAACGCGCTGAACAAGCTCGAGTACCGCAAGCGGTATCAGCAGGAGTTGCGGAACGTGGGGCCATGACGAAAGGCTTCGGGCATCCGGCTTCGGCACCGCGGGTCTTTCCTAAAGCGTGAATTCCGAAGCCTCTAGCCGATCCAAGTGAGCACACCGAAAATCCTCGTTCTCGGGGGTGACGGCATCGGGCCCGAGGTGACCCGCCAGGCCGTCGAGGTGCTCCTCGCGGTAAGCGGCCAGGGCTTCGAGCCGGAGCTCACGGAGGGTCTGGTCGGCGGCGCGTCGATCGATGCCCACGGCGCGGCCATCCGCACCGAAGTCCTCGACGAGGCGCGCGCCGCCGACGCGATCCTGCTCGGCGCGGTCGGAGGTCCGAAGTGGGATGACCCCCGCGCCTCGGTGCGGCCCGAGCAAGCGCTGTTCGCGTTGCGCAAGGGTCTCGGTTTGTTCGCAAACCTAAGGCCGGTACGCGTGCTGCCGGAGCTGATCGACGCCTCCACGTTGAAGCGCGCGGTCGTCGAGGGCGTCGACCTCGTCGTCGTGCGAGAGCTGACCGGCGGAATTTACTTCGGGCAACCGAGCGAGCGTCGCAGCGGCGTGAACGGCCGTGAGGCGATCGATACCATGCCCTACCACGAGGGCGAAGTGCGACGCCTGATGCGCGCCGCCTTCGAGCTCGCGCGGGTTCGACGGAGGAAGGTCGTGTCCGTCGACAAGGCGAACGTGCTCTCCTGCTCGCGCCTGTGGCGCGAGGTCGCGGGCGAGGTCGCTCGCGAGTATCCCGACGTCGCATTCGAGCACGCCCTCGTCGACGCGATGGCGATGCACCTGATCCGCCGCCCCCGCGATTTCGACGTCATCGCCACCGAGAACCTGTTCGGCGACATCCTCACGGACGAGGCGGCGATGCTTTCGGGATCGATGGGACTGCTGCCGTCCGCGTCGCTTGGCGACGAGGCGAACCGCTTCAACAAGCCGCGGGGCCTCTACGAGCCCATTCACGGCAGTGCCCCGGACATCGCCGGCCAGGACAAGGCGAATCCCTTGGCGACGATCCTCTCGGTGGCGATGATGCTTCGTTACTCCTTTGGCCACGAGCGTGAAGCGCAGCGGATCGAGGCAGCCGTGAGCCGGGTCCTCGCGCAGGGCTGGCGAACCCCCGACATCGCCGAGCCGAACGGCAAGACGATCGGCACCGCGGAGATCGGCCGGAAGGTCGTCGCCACGCTCGGTTCGTGAGCGCCGAGAGGACAGTTCGCGTCGCCGTCGTCGGAGCGACGGAGCTCGTCGGCGCCGAGATCATGTCGCTGCTCGACGAGCGGGGCTTTGCGGTGGGCGAGCTCCGGCTCTACGGACCGCCGGAATCGGAGGGCGACGAGCTCGAATTTCAAGGCGCGACGATCCGTGTCGAGAGGCTCGACGCGGTCCCGAAGGTGGACGTCGCGTTTCTTTGCGCCACGGCCGAGGGCGGCGAGACGCTCGGCGTGGCGCTGGCAGCAGCGGGAGCAGTGACGATCGACGTGTCGACCAACGCGCCGGGTGATGCCAGCGCGCCGCTCGTCCTCGGTGTCGGCGACGTCGCGACGACGGACTGGCAACCGAGCGGCGGCGTTCTCGTGCGCATGGCCGATCCGCTGACGCGGCTTGCCGCCGTCCCGCTTCGGGCGCTCGGCGCTCTGGCCAAGCTCGAGAGGGTCATCGGAACCTTTCTCGTCCCGGCGTCTGCCTTCGGACGAGAGCGCGTCGACCGCCTCGGCGAGCAGACGATCAGACTGCTGAATCTGCGCGAGGCCGAAGGAGAAGAGCCCTCGACGGAATTCGCGTTCCGTTGCATCCCCGATCGGTCGTCTTCCGCGGAGAGCACCTCGACTCGCATCGCCGGCGAGCTCGCTCGTTTGCTCGGTGACGGCCCGCGGGTCGTCGCGCGTGTCGTCGAGGTACCCGTGTTCTACGGCCAGGCGGTTTCGCTCGTGGTCGAGCTCCAGTCGACGGTCGGCGCAGATGAAGTCCGGGCCGCGCTGCGCGAGACGCCTTCGCTGCTGCTGGCGGAGAGCGACGAGCGGCTCAGCACGCTCGAGGTCGTCGGCACGGACGGCGTCTTCATCGTCGATCTCCGCCTGGAAGTTGGCGAGGAGCGGTGGCTCTCTTTTTGGGTGCTCGGCGACAACGTGAGGCAAGGAGCCGCGCTTCCCGCAGTGGCGCTTGCCGAAAGCCTGTTGGGGAGTAGGGGGCCGGGCACCGGATAAAGACTCCGGTCGCTCACCGCGCCGCTCATGCGCCTGGCGATGGTCGTCGAGTACGACGGCACCGAGTACTTCGGCTGGCAGATCCAACCGGACCGTCCCACCATCCAGGGCTCCCTCGAAACGGCGCTGGCGACGATCCTCGGCGAGAAGGTACGGCTCGACGCGGCGGGCCGCACCGACGCCGGCGTGCACGCGCGCGGCCAAGTCGCGGCGTTCTCGACCGAGCGCCCGGTGGACATCTCGTCGTTGCACCGCGGAGTCAACGCGCTCTGCGGCCGCGGCATCGTCGTCCGCGAGCTCGTTGCGGTCACCAACGACTTCGATCCGCGCCACGAGGCGAAGAGCCGGAGCTACGAGTACCGCATCCACAATGCTCCGTGGCCTTCTCCGTTCAGCGCGCGCTACAGCTGGCATGTGCATCGCGCGCTCGATCCTGCGGCGATGCGACGAGCCGCGGCAGGCCTGGTCGGCGAGCGCGATTTCTCGTCGTTCCAAGCGGCGGACTGCGAAGCGGAAAACCCGGTCCGCCGTGTGCTCGAGAGCGACGTCGATTCGGTCGGCGTCGAGATCGTCTATCGGGTCCGGGCAACGGCGTTTCTTCGACACATGGTACGCAACATCGTGGGCACGCTCGTCGAAGTCGGGCGCGGCGAGCGCGCGGCCGACAGTCTTGCGGCTCTGCTCGACCGCCGCGACCGCACGTTGGCGGGGTCGACCGCTCCGCCCCGTGGGCTCTGCCTCGTCTCGGTGGATCTCGATCCGCTTCGGCGCGAGAAGGCTTCTCGATGACGCTTGTGACGAGCCCGCGCCCGCGACGCATGTCTTTCTACCGCCGCCTGAGCGCCGCACAGAAACGCGAATACGAGCGGTCGGACGCCCGGCCGACGCTGCCGCTCGCGCCGGCGCCTGCTCTCGCCGAAGCCGCAGGGGAGGTCGTTGCGGCGATCGGCAACGAATCCCCGGCGAAGGTTCGTCGCGCTGCCCAGCGTCTGGTCGACGAGATCTGCACCCGGCTTTCGGCGCGAAGCGGGCGGCGTGTTCCGCCGTCACCCCGCGTGAGGGTGCTGCGCACCCGGCCGCGCGTCGCGAAGAGCGAGTTTCACGGACTGTACACTCGCTTCGCCAGCGGCGAATCCGAGATCAAGGTATGGATGTTCACGGCCGCACACGGACACGTCGTGAAGGCGCGGACGTTTCTGCGCACGCTGCTTCACGAGGTTTGCCACCACGTCGACATGACGCTTCTCGACTTGCCGCACTCGCTGCACACGCTCGGGTTTCACGCCCGCGAATCGTCGCTGCTTCGTTGCCTCGAGCAGAGTGGCGCCGACATCCCTGGCAGCCGGGCGGCCCGTCGTGAGCCGGTGAAGGCCGCGTTGGATGCTCGCGCGGCGCAGGCTCACCCAATGCAGCTCGAGCTGTTCAGCTCCGTTCGCTCTTCCAGTGCCCGCCGTCGAGGATGAGGCGGTTCAAGCCGCCGCCGCCACAGGGCGGGTAGTCGCGGTCTCCAGGGTAGACCATCGTGAGCGTGGGAGCGCCCCGCAGTGGCACGGGAAGGATCGGCCGCGGTGGTCCGGCCGCACGCAACGACTCGAGGGCGTGCTGGGGGGTGCCGAACGCGCAGAGCTCCTCGAGCACTCGAAACGTCGGTGGAGCGAGCAAGTGCTCTCCGGCGCGATACGCCTCGAGGGCCGCGGACGGACGAAGCCACACGGCCTCGCTGGTCTCGGTGCCGTCGCACTGGGCAACTTGGCTGTGCGGGGCCTCGGCGGCGAAGAAGCGCGTGTCCCAGCGCCGCTTTTGGAACTCCGGCGTGATCCAGCGTGCGAACGGCAGCAGACGATCGAGCGCGAGCACGCATCCCTCAGCCCCGAGCGCCTCTCGCAGGCTCTCGGTGCCTGCCTGCAGCGCCGGTCGCAACGCACAGAGGCGGAGGAGGGCCGCGTCCGCGACCGAAGGCGAGAGCAGAAGCCCCGCTTCTTCGAAAAGCTCGCGGCAGGCGGCGACGTAGAGCGCCTGTGCTTCGGCCGCTGGCAACGCTTCTCCGAGGGAGGCGAGCGCGCGATCGAGAGAAAAGCCGCTCGCGGCGGGAGCCAGCCCCGGATCCGAATCGCCGGGATCGACGACGCCTCCGGGAAAGACGCTCGCGCCGGCGAAGTCGCCCGCGCGCTCGTGCCGGCGCACCATCAGAACTTCCAGTCCGCGAGGCGAGTCGCGGAGCAGGACGACGGTCGCGGCGGGAACCGGCTCGACGGGCATGGGACGATTGTGCGAGCCTGAATCGGGCGCTAGCGGACAGGCGCAGCAGGCACGTGGTAGTCGGTACCCATCTTGTCTCGCCCGGCCATCTTTCGGAAAAGCGCGCGTAGTCCGCGCAAGATCTTCGGCAAAGAATAGATGGCCAGCGCGAGGAAGACGATCACCAGCGCGAGCATCACGTAGGGATGCTGGAAGGCCGCCCAGATGCCCGCGAATGCGACGATGTCCTCGGCGACGCTGGCCGCCCAGTTCGTGAAGGGCTCCGGGCTGGCGTTGATCGCCAGGCGAGCGGTCGCCTTGGTCCCGTGCGCGGCGAGCGCGACGCTTCCGCCGGCGAGCGCCGCGACGACCTCGAGCGCGGGATTGGTCGGGCCGAGCGCACGCGCCGCGAGCAACGCCCCCGCCGGAACCCGGATGAACGTGTGCACGGCATCCCAACCACTGTCGACGTACGGCACCTTGTCGGCGAAGAACTCGACGAAATACATGACGACGGCAACGGCGATGACAGCCGGGTTGGCGAGCACCTCCAGGCCGGGCGGCAGCTGGACGAGGCCGGCGGCTTGAGCGATGCCGAGCGCGGCGACCGTGGCGTAGAGGTTGATCCCCGACGTCCACGCCGCACCCATTGCCAGACCGAGTTGTTGCAGAGGTTCCATGGCTCTCCCCCGGGTCCTTAAAGGCCTGACGCCTAGAATAGTCGCGTCGGGTCGAACAGAAAAGCGGTCGCCCGGCCGCGCGATGCGCCGGCCAAAAGGTCCCGACCGAAGCTCGGAGTCGCTACGACTTCAACGGCTGCCCCGCCGCGTTCTTCTCGCGCAGCAGCTGCAGAAGATGGTCGATCCCGCCGTTGGCTATCACTTCCTGGAATTGCGAACGGAAGTTCGACACCAGGCTCACCCGCTCGATGACGAGATCGATCACTTTCCACTCACCGTTCAACTGACGCAGGCGGTAGTCGACCAGGATGTCTGCGCCGCCCTGAGGGCGCAGGATTTTGGTTTGCACCGTCCAGTCGCCGCGTCCTTCGTCACGATCGCCGGTGATCTGCACCTTCTCGTTGTTGTAGGTCTCGACGTTCTTGCCGTACGTCACCGATAGGTTTTGCTTGAACTCTTCGACGAATTCCTTCTTCTTCGCGTCATCGAGCCCGTTCCAGTTGCGCGCCAGGATGAGCCGCGACATCGTCTGGAAATCGACGTAGCCGACGACGATGCCACGGATCTTCTCCCGCTTGGCGTCAGCCGAAAGACCTTTCTCTTGAAGAACGGCGATGACGGCGTCGCTAAGCTGGCGAACGACCTCTTTGGGGTCGTCGGCCGGAGCCGCACCGCGTGCCGTGACGCCGAGCGTGCCGAGCGATAACAGAGCGAAGAACGACAACCAACGGGCCGGGCGAAGCGAAGATAAACGATGCGATCTCACGTTTCGGATCCCCCAAGGCTATCCCATTAAACCATCATTCGTCAGCCGGGTAGTATAGGTCCTCCTGCGTCTGCCCCGAAGGAGGCTCCTGATCGTTGATCAGGCCCGCCCGACGCTGGAGATACGCGTTGCGAACGAAGCTGTAATAGTCGATCGCCGCCTCCTTGGCCTTGCGTATGGTGTCGAGATACTGGGCTCGGGTGTTGACGAGCTCCGCGGTTCGCGCGCCTAGAAGTATGTAGCCGTTGACGAAGAACGGGGTGATGCTCGTGGCGCCGTCTACGATCAATCCGCCACCGTCGCGAACGTCCGAGGGGCCGAGGATGGGCAGTACGAGGTAGGGCCCGGGACACACGCCCCAGACTCCGAGAGTCTGTCCGAAATCCTCCCAATGGAGCGGGAGGCCGAAGTCCGTGGCGGGGTCGAAGAAGCCGGCGACGCCTACCGTGGTGTTGACGAGGAAGCGACCGACGTCGGAGCCGGCCTGCTTGAATTTGCCCTGCAGCAGGGCGTTCACCGTGTCGATCGGGAAATGCAAATTCCAGAAGAAGTTCGAGATGGAGTTTTGGATGCCAGGTGGCACGACGTAGTTCCAGCCCTTTGCCACGGGCTCGAGCGCGTACGTATCGAGGTGATCGTTGAACCAGAAGATCTTCCGGTTGAACGTCTGTAAAGGGTCGTTTTCTTCGAAGTTCGATACCGGCTGCTCGCCCCCGAGCGCCGATCGGGGCGGCGTCGTCGGCCTCGTCGGCATCTGAGCGAATGCTTGAGACCCGAGCAACAGAATCGACAGCCCGACCACTGCGGGTTTCATCCCCTCAGGATCCTTTCTTTTGCGGCGCGTCGCCGCCCTTGTTGCTACCGCCACTCCCGCCGCCCCCACTACCGCCTTCCCCGCCCGAGCCGCCGCTTTCGCTACCTTTGCCATAGATGAACTTGCCGATCAGGCTCTCGAGGATCACGGCTGATTCCGTGAACGAGATCGTCTCTCCAGGCTTCAGGTCCTGCTCCTCGCCTCCCAGCTGCAGCGAGACGTAGCGGTCGCCGAGGATTCCGGCGGTCACGATCGACGCGGTCGTGTCGGTGGGGATCTTCAAACGCGCATCGAGATCCATTTCGACGCGGGCGCGAAAGTTTTGGTCGAGGGTGATCGACTTCACCTGGCCGACCTTCACGCCGGAGATGACGACCGGCGCGCGCTGCTTGAGACCCCCCGTCTGATCGAAGGCCGCGTAGAGCGTGAGACCGCCGGGGCCGCTGTACGAAAGTCCGCCGACGCTGAACGACAGGTAAGCGACCGCCCCGAGGCCAACGAGCACGAAGATTCCGACCAGAAAATCACGCATGGGCGACCGCGTCATTCATACCCCCCAGAGAGCCGTGATGAAGTAGTCGAAAATCAGTACGCTGACGGAGGCTACGACGACGGTCGAGGTCGTCGCCGTGCTGACACCCTCCGAAGTGGGTGCGCTGGTGTACCCTCGATAGGTGGCGATGAGCCCGATGAGCACTCCGAAACAGAGCGCCTTCAGCAGGCTGCCGACCACGTCGTCGCGAAAGTCGACGGCGGACTGAAGGCTCGACATGTAGGTTCCACCGTCGAGTCCCATCAACCCGACGCCGACCCCGTAACCGCCGAACAACCCGCAGACGATGAACAGCGCGGACAGGAGCGGCATCACCGCGACCATCGCCGTCGCCTTCGGTGTGACGACCAGATGGACGGGATCGATCGACATCATACGCAGGCCGTCGAGCTGTTCGGTCGCTACCATCGTGCCGATCTCGGCCGCCGTCGCGGACCCGGCTCGTCCGGTGGCGAGGAGCGCGGTCAGGACTGGGCCGAGCTCGCGGATCAGGCTCAAGCCAACGACCGCACCGAGCGAGTTCTCGGCGCCGAAGCGAACGAGCGTGTTGTAACCCTGCAGGCCGAGAACCATGCCGACCGCCAGACCGCTGACGCAGATGATGACGAGCGAAAGCACGCCGAGCTTGAAGATCTCCGTGACGAAGGCGCGTACCCGGAGCGGAGGAGTGGTGATCGCGAAAAGGATCGTCAGGGCAAATATGGCGAGCTTGCCCAGATCCTCGACGAAGCGAAGCGTCAGGAACCCCAAGTCTTCGACGGGACGGACGCGGCTTACCATCGAGCGCCCTTCGTGTACAGCGCGCGTCCCACTGGGGGCTCCTCCGCCTCGTCCGCCGCGTCGGTGGGCCCCGCCTCCTCCGTGAGGAAGCTCGTGACGTGCGGATCGGTGCTGGCGCGGAGCTCGTCCGGCGACCCTTCGACCGGAACGTGCGGGAGCAGGAGAAGGATCCGATTTGCCATGCGCATCGTCGATGGGATGTGGTGAGAGACGACCACCATAGTGATCCTGAAATCCCGGTTCATGCGCACGAGCAACTGCTCGATCCGTTTGGTGGAAGCCGGGTCCAATCCCGAGAACGGCTCGTCGCAGAGGAGCACGGCCGGTTTGCGGATGATCGCGCGAGCGAGGGCGGCGCGCTTGAGCATCCCTCCCGACAGCTGGCCGGGCAGAAGATCCCCGACGTTCGACATGCCGACCGCGGTCAGACACTCATGGACCTCGGCGGCGATCTCGGCCTCGGAGAGCTTGGTGTGCTCACGCAACGGAAACGCCAGATTGTCGAACACGCTGAGCGAGTCGAGAAGCGCTCCCGCCTGGAACATCATGCCGAGCTTGCGGCGCACCTCGTACAGCCGCCGCTCGGAGAGGCCGACGACGTTCCGCTCCTCGACGAAGATCGCTCCTGCTTGGGGCCGGACGAGGCCGCCGATCAGTCGGAGAATCGTGCTCTTGCCCGAGCCGCTGCCGCCGAGGATCACCGAGATCTCGCCGCGCGCGAAGCCGCAGGAGAGCGACTCGAATACGACTCGCTCGCCGAACGCCATGCGCACCTTTTCGAAGCGGACATGCAGGTTTCGATTGTCGGGGGTCGTAGTCACGAGGAGGGGACGAAACGGGCGCGACTTGGTCCGCGCTTCTCTAAAGGATATCAACCGCTCGGACAACACAATGGTTTCCCGGCGGCACAACTCCTGACCCGTGAATCGGGCAACGAAATTTCGGTTGCCGTCAGCTAACGCCGTTCGAGAGGAACCGCCGGCGCACACGCGGGTTCGAGAATCTCGAAGCGCACGCGCGCTTCCCGAAAATCTCCGGTTGACAGGACGGGGAACCGGCGCCCATAGCGACGATAGAGCTGCGAGGCTCGATCCGTGAAACGGTCCTCGCGAATGGAGGGTACCTAGAATGAACGGCAGGATGCTTGCGATTGCGGCGGGACTGGGGCTGACTCTCGCGACAACGGCCTGGGCGGCGGATACGGGCGCCTCGGCGGCTCACAAGAAGTCGTCGGGGGAAACGTACACGGGATGTCTCGCAAAGGGAGACGGACCGAACGAGTTCATGCTGACGAACGTCAACGGCGGTAGCGAGGAGTACGAGTTGATCGGTGGCAAGGATCTGAAGGATCACGTCGGCCACAAGGTGGAGATAGAAGGGAAAGAAATCTCCGCCACTCAAGCCGAGAAGGCGGAGAAGGCATCCGGTGCCACCAAAGCGGGCGAGAAGGAAGCCGCGCACGAGCACCTCCGTGTGAGCTCGATGCGACACATCGCCGAGACCTGCCCGTAGACGGGAAGGCGCGCCGCGGAGCGCTCGATACGCGCGCGACGACGCGCGCTGCGCGAAACCTGCGTCCGCTACTTCGCGGCCGCTACGGCCGTCGATTCCTCGCGTCGAGCGGGGCCCCTTGCGTCCCAGTCCCGCAGCTCGGGCATGACCTTCCGCGTAAACAGACGAAGGCTCCGCTCGATCTCTTCGAACGTCAACGCCGAGAAGCTCGGACAGATGTTGATCTCGAAATCACCGAGAATCGCGCGGCGCCGCTCCAATCGATCGAGGATTTGCTGAGGGGTTCCCCAGGCCTGCGCCCCGACGTAAGTTTCGAGCGTCTTCTCGAGGCCGGCCGCCTTCATCATCTCGGTGCTCTTGGCATAGGCCTCGTAGCCGCGGGCCTTGCCGAAATGCTCGGCGAACATCTCGTAGTGCTCGAAGACCGTCTTCAGGTACGCCGCGATGTTCTGGCGGGATTTCTCCTCGGCCCGCCCGGGGTCCTCGTCGCAGTACATGAAGTCCACGAAGAGCGGCGGCGGCGCCGCCACACCGTGGCATTTCGCGTAGTGGCCCCGATACGTGTCGAACGTCGGTTTCACGGTCTCGGCGCTGAACTGCGAAAAGACCATCATCACCGCCTTCAACTCCGCGGCGACGAGAACCGAGTCGGGGGACATCGCGACGCAGTAGGTTCTGCCTGCGAAGCTCCGCAGTGGTCCCGGTCGCACCGCGGTACGTGTCTGCTTGTAGAAGGGGCCGTTGCCCTCGACGTACCCGGATTCCAGACCCGCGAGGATCATCTTCGCGGACTCGTCGAATCGCTCCCGGGCTTCGTTCATGTCGATCATCATGCCGCGGTACTCCATCTTGGCGAGGCCGCGTCCCATTCCGAAGACCGCGCGGCCGTTCGAGAGATGGTCGAGCAGGATCATCTTTTCGACGACGCGCAGGGGGTTGTTCCAGGGAAGGATCACGGCGGCGGTGCCGAGCCCGACGCGGGAGGTGCGCCCGGCGAGCCACGAAAGGAACTGCATGTTGTCCGGACACATCGAGTAGTCGTCGAAGTGGTGCTCGACGCTCCAGAGCGTGTCGAAGCCGAGCGGTTCGGCCAACTCGGCGACCTTCAACTCGCGAACGTAGAGCTCCGCGTCCGTCATCGTGCCGGGATTCTGGAAGAGCATCTGCACGCCGATCTTCATGAGTTCTCCTCGTTTGGGCTACTTTCGGCCTCTCGCCCGCGGTCGGGTGGTCATACGAGTACCGTATAGAGCAGTCAAGTACTTGATCGCGAGGGGAATATTTTCGTAGATATCGGCCGCGCGCGGTCGGGCGCGCACCTCGCGAAAGGAGCTTTCCATGGCGGGACCCCTCACGGGCATCCAGGTCGTCGAGATCGGTCAGGAGATCCAGGGACCATACGCAGCATTGTACCTCGCAGACATGGGCGCGGCCGTCGTGAAGATCGAGAACCGCGAGACCGGCGACCTCTCGCGCTGGCTTCGCGCCGATACGTTTTTCCCCGGCGTACGCGCCGGGCACGTGAGCCCATACTTTCTCGCCATGAACCGTGGCAAGCGCAGCATCACACTCGACCTCAAGAAGGAAGAGGGAAAGGAGATCCTACGGCGGCTTCTGGCGCGCGCCGACGTGCTCCTGACGAACTACCGCCCGGGGGTCCTCGATCGGCTCGGCTTTTCGTACGAGGAGCTCTCGGTCCGACACCCGCGCCTCGTCTACGCCCAGGGTTCGTCGTGGGGACCGGCGGGCCCGTGGAAGCTGCGCCCGAGCCGCGACACGCTCGCGCAGGCGGCGGGCGGCCTGATGGGGAAAACGGGGCTAGTGGAGAATCCGCCCCTCGCCGCCGGTGCCGCGGTCGCGGATACGAATGCCGCGCTGGCGCTCGCCGCGAGCGTCCTCGCGGCGCTCTTCGTGCGTGAGCGCACTGGGAAGGGCCAGAAGGTCGGCGCGAGCATTTATGGGACGGTGATCGCCATGCAGGCATTCGAGCTCGCCTACGCGTCGTTCGCCGGCAAGGAAACGCCGCGCGCCGGCCGCGCCCACCAGCTTCTCCACGGCGTCTGGGGCGCCTTCCGCACCAAGGATGGCTGGCTTTGCCTCGCCGGTTGCGACGACAAGCGTTGGCCGACGTTCTGCAAGCTCCTCGGGATCGAGCATCTGCGTGACGATCCGCAGTGCGACAATCTGACCCGCAACTTTTACGGTGACAAGATCGAAAAGGTACTGGATGGGATCTTCCCGACCCGCACCACGGCGGAATGGCTCGAGCTCTTGAACGGCGCCGACATCCTCGCCACGCGCGTCGAGGGCTACCTCGACATCCTCGCGAGCGAGCAGGCGCGTCTCAACGGCTATCTCACGACCATCCACCACCCCGAGGCCGGCGACGTGACGCTCGCCGGAAATCCGATCACCATGGCGGATACGCCGCTCGAGCCGAGCGGAACACCGCCCGAGCATGGCGAGCACACCGAGGAGATCCTCTTGGAACTCGGCTATGGATGGGACGAGATCGCCGGGCTCCGCGAACGGCAGGCGATTTGAGCCGAGGGACGGCGCGGGGCGTCGCTTCGGCCTGGACGACGTTCACCTTGCTGCATGAGAAGGAGACGGCCGAGATGCTTGGGATCCCGCAGACCCATACGCAGGCCGCGCTGCTACCGGTCGCGTGGCTCAAGCACGGGGATGTCCATCCGGCAAAGCGGTTCCCCGCCGCCGCCGTCACCTACTGGAACCGTTGGGGCGTAAGACGTTGACCGTGGAGTGTCTACCGCTGGTCCGAGCTCAGTCGGGCGCGCTTGCCAAAAACCGCGCCTCGGTGCGAGTATCCCGCGCGCTGTCCAATTGCTCGCGGTACGCAGGAGCGGTGCTATGAGAGGTCGAGGCATTCGGCCGGAAGCCGCCGCGAATCCCGTCGAGATTGTGCGCGGCGCGCTTGATGCGTTTGAGCTCTCGTCCGGCGAAGTCCTGTTTCTCGAGGGCGAGCAGGGAGACCGCATGTACGTTTTGCTCGAGGGGCGCATGGACATCGTCGTTGGCCGGACCCTCGTCGAGACCGTCGGTGAGGGGGACATCGTCGGCGAAATGGCCTTGATCGATGATGCTCCCCGATCGGCGTCCGTGATCACCACTACGGCGTGCCGGCTCGTTGGGATCACTCGAGAGCGATTTCATGCTTTGGTACAGAGGAATCCAAATTTCTCCACGTACGTGATGAAGGTTCTGGTAGATCGACTGCGTCGCATGAATCGAGCGTTGCTCGAGGGGCAGAAGAACTGAGTCCCTTCTACCCGGTGGCTAGCGCCACAAGATTGAATCCCTCCTCCTTGCGCGCTTCCTTTGGCTTGTAAACCGAGGGGAGTTCTGGCTTTTCGCCCGAGCTCTTGAGCTCGCGAGTGACGAGATCGAGCGCTTCGGTTTCCGGCATCCCAAAGGCAAGGGCGAACTTCGCCCCCGTTTGGTCAACTCCGACGCCGTACCCGGTGGTGCACGAAGTTGCCTCCCATTGTATCTGGACCGCGCGGTTGTCATCGCAGCTGAGGGTAGCAACACCTCGCTGCCCGGCACATCCGACCCAAGAGGGAATGTAGGTCACGGCAGAGGGACCGGCACAGCGAATGTGAGAAACCTGCCCGACTACTTGGATCTCAGCAGTGCCGAGCCATGGATTGTGGTGCACACGTCCGTAGAGAACCTCGTGATACGTCACCGACGACGCAACCACCGGGTAGTTCAAGGAGCAGCCGATCAATGCCGAAACCGAAAGCAAGAAGATCGCCGACCTGAACTGAATCGCTCTGGTCGGGCGGCACCAAATACCTTGCGACCTTCGAGTCATAGCCCGTGGAGCAACTCGGCGAATCGTTCTACCGAGAGCCCAGCCCTTCGGATCAGACTTCGGAGAAGACCCGGCCCAAGCGTGTCATGGAGAGGAATTGTCAAGACCACGGGCGAGCCGGGCTTCGTAAGCGTCACGTGGCTTCCCCGTTGGCGGTCCTTGATCCAGCCAGCGAGTTCAAACGCGCGAATGGCTCTTCGCCCCGAGCACGCTGGCAGCCGAGTCACGCGGCGGAGACCTGAACCTCGACCTCGCGGACCTCAAGGGCCAGAGGCAAGCCATGGGCCTTCCGGGTCTCTAGACTCACCTCGATCGCCTCACGGATGCTGGTGAGCGCCTCTTCGTTCGTGCGTCCCTGGGTCGCGCAACCAGGAAGCGCCGGGCACTCGGCCACGATCCAACCGTCTTCATCGCGATCCAGCGTTACGAGGAATTTCATTCACCGATCTCCTTCTCGCGTCTCTCCCATTCTTGGACAGCAGCTCGCCGTGCGGCGGTTTCCGACTGGTCGACGATCTCGCGCCCGCGGTCTTGCCGGCGTTCTCGGGCTTGCTTGGGGCGCGCTGATCGGCTTGTCTGACGGGCGTATTTGAAGAAGCCTTGCCATCGTTCGGGGAAAAAGAAATCGTTCCTCATATCCTCGTACACTCGCCACGCGAGCTGATCGTTTTTGACCCCGAACCGCGCAAGTAAGGCCTTCCCGAACTCCCATTCAGGAGCCCCCAGATCGACCAGGCGCGCCTGCCCGAGGTAGATCAGCAGCGCCGCTCGGGTTGCCTCTTCTGCGTCGGGATTGTAGTCGCGCCCATCGATCCACCACTGCTTCCGCGCGGGTTTCTTCGAGTCAGGGACCCACTTCGGTTCGCGCGCGTCAGCCGCCGCGAGCTTGTACCTCTCGACTTCGCGGAAGCCTTTCAACCAAAGACGCCAGGCGCCCTGTCGCTGCGCTTGTGTGCCTTTGGCGCGGCGCTTCGTAAGTGCACTGGGGAGGCGGTGGTGTTCCCGACAGTTGACCGGGACCGTGAAGTTGACCCGGACCGTGCATTCTCGGCGTGGCGGCCGCACCTCGTCGATTCGCTGTCGTGGCTGCTGCTTCTCGGAAAAGTCCACGAGCACTAGGGGACGTTTCTGGGGTCCGAGATTCCAAACAAGCCGGACGTGGCACGCCAACAGAGGAGACTCGGCAGACGAGAGAGTTCGCTGGCCGACGATGCTTCGGCGAAGATCGACAGGCGGCGTTGGGCTCGACCAGCGAAGTGCTTCCGGCGATTCTGGCGGCGCTTGGAATCTTTTCCCGCCTAGGAAGCACCAGCGATCGCGCCGCCACTTCTTGGCGATACGGTGCAGCTCGGACGCAGCCGAAACGACGATCTCCGAGTCCGTGAGATTTTGGGAACAACCTGCTGCTGCAAGCCGCCGAGCTTCCACCGGAATCTGCCGCCCTCTCTTGCCCGGTATTCTAGGGCTGAGAAGAGACGATTCCAAGCGAACATGGAGATATCTTGATGACGACCACGAAACTTCTGAAACCAGACGGCCCTACGGACGCAGCTCACCGAGGCCGAGTGGCCGCTGGTGGCCGTAGCGATTCACACGGGCTTGCGGCAAAGCGAGCAGTTCAACTTGCTTTGGGAGAACGTGGAGTTCGCGACCGGCTTCATAACCGTACCGCGCTCGAAGCACGGCGAGCTGAGGCGCGTGCGGATGAACGACACGGTACTCCTCCGGGCGCTTCCGAGCCGCCTAAAGAGCCCCTACGTGTTTCCGAGCGCGACCGGCGAGACGCCGATCGACGCCCGGAACTTCATGAACCGGATCTTCAACCCGGCGCTCAAGCGGGCGAAGATCGCGGGCCTGACCTGGCACAGCCTCCGGCACACGTTCGCGAGCCGCCTCGTCATGGCCGGCGTCGATCTGCGCACCGTTCAAGAGTTGATGGGCCACAAGGCGATCGAGATGACGCTCCGCTACTCGCACCTATCGCCGGGCCACCAACTTGAGGCGGTACAGCGTCTGAACCTAAAGCGAGGTGGCACCACTACTGACACCGCGGCCGAAGCGCCGAAGGTCGCCGCGACTGCTGGCGCGGAAGTGATCGATCTTCCGGTTGAAAATCAGTGGCGGCGCGTGGACTCGAACCACGGACCTAGGGATTATGAGACCCTCGCTCTAGCCACCTGAGCTACGCCGCCGTGCTCGGGACCCAGTGGGCTACCGGACGCTCGTCCATCTGTCCAGGGGGCGCACATCGGGCAGGCCAGCACTCGCTCGCCCCACGATTTGGTCGCAGCGGTCGCGCCGTTCGCTCAGTGATTGTCGGCCGTCGACGGACGCGGCGGGAGCGACACTTCCATGATGCGGAGCTTCACAGGCTGATCGTCGAGCAGAACCCGCGAGCGTTCGAGGAAGTCCTGCGTGCCAATCTGATGCGCTAGAAAATCGCCGAGATCGGAGGACAGCATGTAGAACTTCGCGCGCTCGACTGTGCCGGTATCATCGGCCTCGTTGTAGAGGTCGGCGAGCTGCTGGTACGGGCGGTGGTTGTATTCGATTTCGATCGCCACGCCATCGCCGGGCGCGGTGAACTTCGGATAGCGCAGGAGCGTTCGCTCGATCACGATGTGCCAGATGCGCTCGAGCCGTTGCTCACGATCGAGCGATTTGTCGTTGAGAACGACGCCGCTCGCGAGATGGAACGCGACGTACTTGTGGCCGTCGTGCTCCTCGAAGCCGACGATCGTCGATTCCGTGGTCAGGACGGCTTCACCCTGTAACGAGTGGGTGAGCAGCAGGCCCTGTAGAAGAGCGGCGTCCTCGCCGTACTTCTGACGGTTTTGCTTCATCAGCTCGAGAACGGCGCGGCGGTCGTCGGCGCTTCGGGTCGGCGGGAGGCCGCTTGGGAGCTCCGGCGTCTCCGCGGCCACGACCGGCACGCTCAACAGCAACAACAAGAAGAAGATGCCCACGATCGGCGAAAGCTACCGCTCTGGCGCGAAACCCGCAAGCGGCGAACCCGGCCTTGGCGGTGTCGGCAAGGGACGCCGATCTGATAAGATGCGATGCATCCGCAGGCCGCGCTTGCAACTGCGAGGCAGCACCACCAGGTCCATGAACGAGCCGGTTCTCCGCAAGGTCGCCGGCGCGATCCGGCGCCATTCGATGCTCCGGATGGATGAGCCGGTGCTGGTGGCCGTTTCGGGCGGGCCGGACTCCGTGGCGCTTCTGGCCGCCCTGATCGAGCTCGGAAACGGGACGCGACGCGTGGGCATCGCTCACGTCAACCACCACCTGCGCGGGCGCGATTCCGATCGCGACCAAGCTTTCGTGGCGGGTCTCGCCGCGCGGCTTGGTTGCGAACTCTACACGATCGATGCGCGGATTCTGGGACGGGCGAATCTCGAAGAACGGGCACGCGAGGCGCGATACCGGGCCCTGCTTGGAATCGCCGCTCGCGAGGGATTCCGCGCGATCGCGACCGGCCACACGCTCGACGACCAAGCCGAGACGGTTCTGCATCGCCTGATTCGCGGCGCGGGAATCGTTGGCCTCGGAGGCATCCGGCCGAAGCGCGCCGACGGTGTGATCCGTCCGCTTCTCGACGTCTCGCGCGCGGAAGTGATCGCCTACCTGCGGAAACGGGGGCTTCGCTACCGGGTCGACCGGTCGAACGCGGTCGATCGCTTCACGCGCAATCGCATCCGTCGGCAGCTGTTGCCGCTCCTCGAGCGCGACTTCAATCCCGCGATCCGCGCCGCGCTCGCGCGGCTAGCCGACCTTTCGCGAGACGACGAAGCCCTGCTCGAAGACCTTGCGGAGCGGCGAGCGCGTGGTGGCGCGGCACACGGCCTCGAATGCGCGCGACTCCGGCGCACGCCGGCCGCGCTCCAGCGTCGGATGATCAGGCGATGGCTCGCGGGTGCGCGCGGCGGTCTGCGCGCAATCGAGCTCAACCACGTCGAGCGCCTGCGCGATCTCGCAGCGGACGACGGAGAAGGCAAGTGCGTCTCTCTCCCCGGCGGAACGGTCACGCGCAGCCGAGGCCTTTTGCTTTGGAACCTACGAGCGCCGCGGTTCCACCGCTTGGCGCTCACCGTGCCGCTTGACGATACAGTGAGCGTCCCCGGCTGGCAGGTCCGAACCCGAACGTCGGGCCACCCGACGCGCCCCGGGCCGTGGCGCGCGGTGTTCGATCTCGCGGCGCTCGACGGAGCACCGCTTCGGTTGCGCAATCCGCGTCCGGGCGACCGCGTGCGTCCTATCGGTCTCGGTGGCTCGAAGAAGCTTCAGGACGTCTTCGTCGATGCCAAGGTGCCGCGCGCCGAGCGTTCCTCGTGGATCCTCCTAGAGGTGGGCGGGGCGGTTCTCTGGGTTCCCGGCCTCGCGCGCGCGGAGCAGGCATCCGTCACGCCCGCGACGCGCCGCGTTCTCGTCGTGGAAGCCCGCCGTGAGCCTCGTTGACGTTCCGGGCCCCCGGGCGATTCCACGCGGCGATTCCACGCGTTGCCGCAGAAAATCCTATATGTTACCGTGCTTCGTGGAGGAGAATTGAACCAAGTTTCGAGAAACGTCGCGCTTTGGCTGGTGCTCGGGTTGATGGTGCTGTTGCTCTTCAACTTGCTGAACCGCCAGGAAGCGCGGGACCCCGAGATCATCTTCAGCGAGTTCCTCACCGCGATCGAAAAGGGCGAGGTCTCCGAGGTCACGATCCAAGGGCCGAACATCCACGGTCACTACCAGAACGGCAAAGGATTCAAGACCTTCGCGCCGGAGGACCCGAACCTCGTCAAGCTGCTGCGGGACAAAGGGGTGAAGATCGCAGCCAAGCCGGAGGACGGCGAGCCCTGGTACATGCTCTTCTTGATCCAGTGGGCGCCGATGTTGGCGCTGATCGCCGTGTGGATCTTCTTCATGCGCCAGATGCAGGTGGGCGGCGGAAAGGCGATGTCGTTCGGAAAGAGCCGCGCCAAGCTGCTGACCGAAAACCAGCACAAGATGACGTTCCAGGACGTCGCCGGCATCGACGAGGCGAAGGAGGAGCTCGAAGAGATCATCTCCTTCCTGAAAGATCCCAAACGCTTCACCAAGCTCGGCGGCCGCATCCCCAAGGGGATGCTGCTGGTCGGCCCCCCGGGCACGGGTAAGACTCTGCTCGCGCGGGCGATCGCCGGCGAAGCGGGCGTACCGTTCTTCTCGATCTCAGGATCGGACTTCGTCGAGATGTTCGTGGGGGTCGGGGCCTCGCGCGTGCGCGACCTCTTCGTGCAGGGGAAGAAGAATGCACCGTGCATCATCTTCATCGACGAGATCGATGCCGTGGGCCGTCACCGCGGCGCGGGTCTCGGCGGAGGGCACGACGAGCGGGAGCAAACGCTGAATCAGCTGCTCGTCGAGATGGATGGCTTCGAGTCGAACGAGGGCGTGATCCTGATCGCCGCTACCAACCGACCCGACGTGCTCGATCCGGCTTTGCTGCGGCCAGGTCGCTTCGATCGGCGGGTGATCGTGCCCCGACCCGACGTCAAGGGGCGCGAAGGCATTCTCAAGGTACACACGCGCCGGGTGCCGGTGGCGGCCGACGTGGACATCTCGCTGCTCGCGCGCCAGACGCCGGGCTTCGCCGGGGCCGATCTCGAGAACCTCGTGAACGAGGCAGCGTTGCTCGCCGCGCGCAAGAACAAGGACCGAGTCGAGATGATCGACTTCGAGCTGTCCAAGGACAAGGTGATGATGGGCAGCGAGCGGCGGAGCATGGTGCTGTCGCTCGAGGAGAGGCGGAACACCGCCTTTCACGAAGCCGGCCACGCGCTCGTAGCAAAGCTCATCCCGGGAACCGATCCGGTGCACAAGGTGACGATCATCCCGCGGGGCATGGCGCTCGGGCTCACCCAGCAGGTCCCGATCGACGATCGTCATACCTACACTCGCGAGTTCCTCACCAACAATCTCGCAATCCTGTTCGGCGGGCGGGTCGCCGAGGAGCTCTGCCTGCAGCACATGACGACGGGGGCGGGAAACGACCTCGAGCGAGCCACCGAGCTCGCGCGCAAGATGGTCTGCGAATGGGGCATGAGCGAGCGGCTCGGTCCCATGACCTTCGGTAAGAAGGAAGAGCAGATCTTCCTCGGCCGCGATTTCACGCAGCTGCAAGACTATTCGGACGGGACGGCGGAAGAGATCGACAAGGAAGTCCGGCGCCTGATCCAGGATGCCTACGACCGGGCGAAGGGCCTGCTCACCACGAATCTGCCGGTCCTCCACCGGATGGCCGAGGTCCTGCTCGAGAAGGAATCCCTCGACGGGACCGACATCGACGAAATCATCAAGCAGTTCGGCACTCCGGGAGACGGCAAGGCTTCCGAGCCGCTCGCTGCGGCGGCCTCCTGATGGCACGGTGGAGGCGCTCGAGACTCCGACCTCGCGGCGATCTCCATCGGCTCCGCCATCACGCGGCGACCGCAGAAGCCGCCGCTCTCCGATAGCCGACCTCGGGCGCCCTGGCATCCTCGGCGTGCTCAACGTCACGCCCGACTCGTTCAGTGACGGCGGCTGCTTCCTCGATTCTGACGCGGCCGTCGCCCAGGCGAGGAGGATGGCCGGGGAGGGAGCGGACATCCTCGACGTCGGCGGAGAGTCGACTCGCCCCGGGGCCTCGCCGGTCGCCGAGGCGGAGGAGCTCCGGCGCGTAGTTCCCGTGATCGAGCGTATCCGTGGCCTGCGAGCGATCTCGATCGACACGACGAAGGCCGCCGTGGCGGATCGAGCGATCGAGGCCGGCGCGGTCGTTGTGAACGACGTAAGCGGGGCGACGGCGGATCCCGAGATGCTACCGGTCGTGGCCGCGCGCGGCGCCGCGATCATCCTGATGCATCGCAAGGGCACGCCGCAAACCATGGATCAGCTTGCCCGTTACCGCGACGTCGTCGACGAGGTGAAGGCATTCCTGTCCGCGCGGATCGAGGCGGCGCTCGCCGCCGGCGTTACCCGCGACAGGATCGCGGTCGACCCGGGCATCGGCTTCGCCAAGAACTTGACCCACAACCTGACCCTCCTCGCGCGCATCGACGAGATCGTGGCGCTCGGCTTCCCGGTGGTGGTGGGCGTGTCACGCAAGCGGTTCCTCGGCCGGCTCCTCGACGCTCCGACCGAAACACGGCTCGAGGGGACGGTGACCGCTTCGCTCCTCGCCGTCGTCGGCGGCGCCCGTCTCGTTCGTGTTCACGACGTCGCGCCGATGGCGCGCGCGCTTCGCGTCGCTCGGGCGATCTGGGCGCACGCCCGCCCTGACCACCGATGACGTTCCCGCTGCGAATCCCCGACGTCGTCGACATCTCGATCATTGCCTTCATCGCCTATCAGGTAATCAACCTGATTCGCGGAACGCGCACGGCCCAGATGCTGATCGGTTTCTTGATCGTGCTCGGAACGTACCTCGCCTCGCAATACTTCGAGCTGCACACGCTGAACTGGTTGCTGTCGAATTTTCTCGCGTCGATCATCTTGGTCGTCGTGGTGATCTTTCAGAACGACATCCGCCGTGCCCTGACCCAGGTCGGCGCGGGCCGCTCGTTCTCGGCCGGGGAGCGGGTGGCGCAGGGTCAGGTGCTCGAGGAGATCGTGCGCTCGGCGGTCCTGCTCGCGAGCAAGAGGATCGGAGCGCTCATCGTGTTCGAGCGGGACGTGAACCTGAACGAGTACATCGAGGTCGGGACACGATTGGAGGCGCGGGTCAGCCGTGAACTGCTGCAGTCGATCTTCTTGTCGACGTCGCCGATCCACGATGGGGCGGTGATCATTCAGCAGGGCCGAATCACGGCGGCGGGCTGCTTCTTGCCGCTCACCGGAAACCCGAACGTCTCGAAGACGCTCGGCACGCGGCATCGCGCCGCCATCGGCCTCACCGAGGAGACCGACGGCGTCGTCGTGGTCGTGTCGGAGGAGGAGGGGAAGATCTCGCTCGTGCGCGAGGGGAAAATCATTCGCGATCTCGACGCCGGGACGCTGCGCAACACGCTTCAGCAGCTGTTCGCGATCTAAGGTGCCGCGCTACGAAATTCTCGATTTCGACGAAGGTATGAGATACGTCCATCGCGCGTTTCGGTTGCGGCGACGCCGCGCTGAGCCGGGGCGGACCGAGAACCGATGGAGAGCTTCGATTGGCGTGCCTTGGGGCGTACGATCGTCCGCAAGGTCACTCACAACTGGCTTCTAAAGCTCGGCTCGATCGCGTTCGCGATCGGGCTTTGGGGTTTCGTCAACCTCGGCGCGCGCGAGGCGGACCGCTCGATCACCGTGCCGCTGGAATTTCAGAACCTGCCGGCGAAGCTGACGATCACCAGCCCCATCCCGGATTCGGTGGACGTGCGCCTGCGCGGGCCGCGAACGATCCTCGGCACGATCGACGAGCGCCGGCAGCGTATCGCCATCAATCTGGCGAACGTGGCGACGGGATCAACGTCATTCAAGATCGATGCCGAAATGCTGAACTTGCCGCGCGGTGTGACCGTGACGCGATTGACGCCGGTGCAGGTGACGCTCGACGTGCAGCGGATCATCGAGCGCATGCTGCCGGTCTTCGCGAACCTGACGGCGGCGGTGCCCCCGGGCTACAGGCTGGTCGAAAGCGAGGTCCGTCCCGCCGTGGTGACGGTGAACGGCCCCGCGGCTCAGGTCCAGGCGCTGCGCAACGTGCCTCTTGGCCCGTTGCATCTTCCTCTGACAAGCGGCAACTTTCGAGGAAACGGTCGCACTCGAACGCCCCGCAGACGTCATCCGGCTGTCGCCCGATCGCGTGCTCGTGCGGGGCGTGCTCGAGGAGCTGGTGACCACTCAGGACTTTCGCAACGTGGAGATTGGTGCACGCAACCCGCCGCCCGAATATCACATGCGACCACGCAACGTGGACGTCACGGTCCGCGGTCCGCAGCGGCTGCTACGGGAGTTGCACCTCTCGTCCCAGAACTTTTACGTGGACCTCGACGGCATGGTGCCCGGCTACCACGCCAAGCGAATCGAGACGACCGTGCCGCAAGGGCTCGAAGTCCTCGAGATCCGACCGCCGGAGACGACCGTGGAAGTCATCGGCGAGCCGACGCCCACCCCCGCGGCGCCCTCGCGCAAACGACGAACAACGAAGGAAGCGAAGCCCCGATGAGCGAGAACGGCGGACGAAGGCTCTTTGGAACCGATGGAATCCGCGGCGTGGCCAACGTCGACCCGATGACGGCGGAGATCGCTCTCGGCCTCGGGCGCGCGGTCGCGCACGTGTTCCGCCGCAGCCCGCGCCGGCACAAGATCCTGATCGGCAAAGACACCCGGCTCTCGGGTTACATGCTCGAGCAAGCGATGGCTTCGGGAATCTGCTCGATGGGCGTCGACGTTTTGCTGGTCGGCCCGCTACCCACCCCGGGCATCGCCTTCCTCACACGAAGCCTCCGCGCCGACGCGGGTGCCGTCATCTCGGCGTCGCACAATCCCTTCCAGGACAACGGCATCAAGTTCTTCGCCGCCACCGGATTCAAACTGCCCGACGACGTCGAACTCGAGATCGAACGCCTGCTCTCCGACAATTCGATCGCGCAGCTCCGGCCGACGGCGACCGAGATCGGTAAGGCGTACCGCGTCGACGACGCGGGCGGACGCTACAACGTCTTCGTCAAGAACACGTTTCCGCGTCACCTGACGCTCGATGGTCTGCGTGTCGCCGTCGACTGCGCCAACGGCTCGGCATACCGTGTGGCCCCAGAAGTGCTTTCGGAGCTCGGGGCCTCCGTGATCGCGCTCGCGGTCGACCCCGATGGCGAGAACATCAATCGCGACTGCGGCGCGCTTCACCCGGAGCGGCTCGCTCGAACGGTCGTGGATTCGCGCTGTCACCTCGGGATCGCTCTCGACGGCGACGCCGACCGTGCGATCTTCGTCGACGAGACCGGGAGCGTCGTCGACGGAGACGAGGTGTTGACGATGGCGGCGGCGGAGATGCTGAAGCAGGGAACGCTCGCCAAGAAGACGGTGGTCGCCACCGTGATGAGCAATCTCGGCCTCGACCTCGCCCTCGAAGCGCTCGGCGGGCGCACCGTGCGTACACCCGTCGGTGACCGGTACGTCGTCGAGGAGATGCTGCGCGGCGGATACAATCTCGGTGGCGAACAATCCGGGCACGTGGTGTTCCTCGATCAGACGACGACAGGAGACGGGCTCATCACCGCGCTTTTCGTGCTGGCGCTCGTCGTCGAGCGCGGCCGAAGGCTCTCGGAGCTCCGCCGTATCATGCAGCGCACGCCGCAGGTGCTGCTCAACGTCCGGGTGCGTGAAAAGCGGGAGATCGCCAAGCTGCCGCTGGTCGATCGGGCGATCCGCGCGGCGCAGAGCGCGCTCGAGCGCCGCGGACGGGTGGTGGTTCGTTACTCGGGTACCGAGGCGCTCGCCCGCGTGATGATCGAAGGCGAGAACACCGACCGGATCCAGCGGCTCGCCGAGGACATCGTCTCGGCGTTCCAATCGGAAATCGGGGTGGAGTAGCGTGCCGGCCCGAGTGTTGCTCGGTGTCAACGTCGATCACGTGGCGACCGTGCGACAGGCGCGGCGCACGACCTATCCCGACCCGGTCGAGGCGGCGCGATTTGCCGAGCGGGGGGGCGCGGACGGCATCACGGCTCACCTCCGGGAAGACCGACGCCACATCAACGACCGCGACGTCGAGCGGCTGCGCGCGACGGTGGCGACGAAGCTCAATCTCGAGATGGCGGCGACGGAGGAGATGTGCGGCAAGGCGCTCGAGATCCGGCCGCAGGACGTGTGCATCGTTCCCGAGCGCCGTGCGGAGCTGACGACGGAGGGAGGACTCGAGGTCTCGTCGCAGAAGGAGGTGCTTCGTGACGTGGTGCAGATGCTGCGCGCCGCGCGGATCCGCGTGAGCCTCTTCATCGACCCCGAACCACGCCAGATCGATGCGGCCAGCGAGACCGGCGCCGACGCCGTGGAGCTCCACACCGGGACCTACGCCGACGTGCGCGACCCGTATCGACTGCAAGCGGAGCTCGCGCGGCTGCAAACCGCCGCTCGCCACGCCTTCGACTGCGGTCTGACGGTGAACGGCGGTCACGGCCTGCGGCTCGACAACGTCAAGCCGATCGCAGCGATCCCCGAGATACACGAGCTCAACATCGGCCACTCGATCGTCTCGCGGGCCGTCTTGATCGGGATGGAAGCGGCCGTTCGCGAGATGCGCGCGAGTCTCGACCAGGCGCGAAGGCGCACTTGAAAAGAGCCGATCGCCGCGGCTCGGATTCCGCGGCCCCGCTCGGCGAGCGGGGCCGACTGTTCCTCGTGACGAGCGACGAGATGCGGCGCATGGACGCCGAGACGATCGCGCGTGGGACGCCCGGCGAGACGTTGATGGAGCGCGCCGGCGCGCTCGCCGCCGACGTCGTACGGCAACGTTTCCGGCGCGAGCTTCGTCGTGGCGTGCTCGTGGTCGCCGGCAAGGGGAACAACGGCGGGGACGCGTTCGTCATCGCGCGGCTTCTCCGCCGCCGCCGGGTCCGGGTCGAGGTCGCGCTCGCCGCCCGCGAATCTGACGTCGCGGGCGACGCTCGCACGAACCTGCTTCGCTGGAAAAGGTCGGGCGGCGGGATCCGGGAGATCGCGCGGGGAGGACTCACGACGCTCGCCGAGGCTGCGTCGCGGGCGGGCGTCATCGTCGACGGGCTCTTCGGTACGGGCCTCCGCGGGAGGCTCGACGAGCGCTCCCAAGCGATCGTCGAGACGCTGAACGGCGCATCCGCGCCGATCCTGGCCGTCGACGTGCCATCGGGACTCGACGCGGATCGCGGCCTGCCGCTCGGCGCAGCCGTCCAGGCGAATACTACGGTCACGTTCGCGTATCCGAAGGTCGGTTTGGTCGTGCATCCGGGCGCCGAGCTCGCGGGCGAGGTCGTCGTCGCGGACATCGGCATCTCCCGCGAGGCGCTCCGCGCGGTCGCGCCGCGCCAGCGATTGCTCACCTCGGCGGCCGTAGGCTCGGCGCTGCCGCGACGTGCCCCGGACACCCACAAGGGATCCTACGGTCACGTGCTCGTGCTCGCCGGATCGCTCGGCAAAAGCGGGGCGGCGATGCTCTGCGGACGGGCATCGCTGCGGGCCGGCGCCGGCCTGACCACGGTCGCTTCGCCGGCGCTCGGCCTCGTGCTCGCAGAGACCCCGGAGCTGATGACTGAGCCGCTTCCGGATCACGATGGGGGCTGGCGGTTCGCCGACAACGATGCCCAGCGACTGCTGCACTTGTTCGACGGCAAGGATTCGCTGGTATTCGGCCCGGGGATCGGCGTCACGCCTGCGACCCGCGCGCTCTGCGAATGGCTGATCGCCTCGTCGCCGCTCCCGCTGGTCATCGACGCGGACGGCCTCAACTGCCTGGCGGGGCAGATCGGGTGGCTGAAGAAGCGGCGGTCGCCGCTCGTCCTGACGCCCCATCCCGGGGAGATGGCCCGGCTCTTGTCTTGCTCGACCGGCGACGTGCAGGAAAATCGTGTCGACGCCGCTCGCCGGCTCGCGGGTGACTACGGCATCACCGTCGTCCTCAAGGGCGCGCGTACGGTCGTCGCCGACCCCGGGGGCGTTGTCGCGGTCAACCCGACCGGCAACCCGGGCATGGCCAGCGGCGGGATGGGAGACGCTTTGGCGGGCATGATCGGGTCGCTGTTCGCGCAAGGCATCCAAGCGACCGAAGCGGCGGAAGTCGCGGTGTTCTGGCACGGGGCTGCGGCGGACCGGGTGGCGACCAGGCGGGGCGAGGCCGGGCTTTTGGCTTCGGACGTGATCGAGGCGTTGCCCCCGACGCTGCGCGGCCTGCAGGACGAGCTCTTCGCCGATGCGCCTTCGGATTGAGAGCGGCTCGGCGGCGGAGACTCTGCGGATCGGAATGGCGCTCGGGCGCTTGCTGCGGGGCGGCGAGGTCGTCGGGATCGCGGGCGACCTCGGCGCGGGCAAGACGCAGCTCGTGCGCGGCCTGGCCCGGGGCCTCGATCTGGAGCCGGATGTCATCTATAGTCCTTCGTTCACCCTCGTCGCCGAGCACGAGGGGCGGCTTCGCCTGAATCACATCGATCTGTTTCGTCTCGGCGAACACGTGGAGCGAAGTGAAGAGCAGGAGATCGGCCTCGAGGAATACCTCGCTCCGAGCGGGGTCACGGCGATCGAGTGGTACCGCAAGCTCGACAGGCCGAGGGCGGCTTGGACGCTGGAGATCGACATCGAGGTCGTAGAGGGAGATCGGCGAACGATCCGTTTGCAGGGCCAGCACGGACGAGGGAAGGAGATCCTCGAAGCACTCGCGAAGGACGTGCCTCCAAAAGAGAGGCAATAGGGTGAGAAGAGTCGATCTGTGGCGCTGATCGTTCAAAAATACGGCGGCACCTCGCTTGGTAGCGTCGAGCGGATCCGCGAAGTGGCCAAGCGCGTTCGATCGTGTCACCGAGAAGGGCACCGCTTGGTCGTGGTGGTCTCGGCCATGGCGGGCGAGACGAACCGTCTCCTGGACCTCGCCCGGAAGGTGGCGGCGCACCCCTCGGAGCGCGAGAGCGATGCGCTGGTCGCGAGCGGCGAGCAGGTATCGGCCGCGCTCCTCGCGCTCGCGCTCCAGGATCTCGGCGTCAAGGCCTCGTCGTTTCTCGGGCATCAGGTGCGCATCTCGACCGACTCGGCCTTCGGCCGGGCGCGCATCCGCTCGATCAACAAGGAGCGGCTCCTCGCCGCGCTCGACCGCGGCACGGTCGCGGTCGTGGCCGGCTTCCAAGGGGTGGACAACGACGACAACATCACCACCCTCGGTCGCGGTGGCTCGGATACCACCGGCGTCGCCCTCGCCGCGGCGCTCTCGGCGGACTTGTGTGAAATCTACACCGACGTGGATGGGGTCTACACGAGCGACCCACGCATCGTACCGCACGCGCGCAAGCTCGATCGGATCTCGTTCGACGAGATGCTCGAGCTCTCCAGCCTCGGCGCCAAGGTGCTGCAGATCCGTTCCGTCGAGTTCGCCAAGAGGTATAACGTACCGGTCCACGTCCGCTCGAGCTTTACCGACAACGAGGGGACGCTGGTCGTGCAGGAGGACAAGCCCATGGAAGATATCCTGGTCTCGGGGGTTGCATACGACCGCGATCAGGCCAAAATCACGCTGCTGCGAGTTCCGGACCGGCCCGGGCTCGCCGCGCGGCTCTTTGGTCCGATCGCCGGGGCCGGTATCGTGGTCGACATGATCATCCAGAACGCGTCGGCCGACGGGACCACCGACCTGACGTTCACGGTCCCGCGCGGCGACTTCGACAAGGCGCTGTCGCTCGTGAAGAGCCAGGAATCCATGATCGGCGCGCACGGCGTCGCGACCGACACCAACGTCGCCAAGGTATCGATCGTCGGTCTCGGCATGCGCAGCCACGCCGGCGTGGCTGCCCGTATGTTCGACGTGCTCGCCGCGGAGGGCATCAACATCCAGATGATCTCGACGTCGGAGATCAAGATCTCGGTCGTGGTGGACGAGAAGTATGCCGAGCTCGCCGTGCGGGCGCTGCACGACGCGTTCGTCGGACCGCGGCCCGGCGACGAGGCGCGACAGGGTTTCACACCATGAAGACCGCGCCGAGCCAGAGGGCGCCGAAGCGCGTCAGCCTCTACGACACGACGCTGCGCGACGGCTGTCAAGGTGAGGACGTTTCGCTCACCCTGGCGGACAAGCTGCGCGTCGCGGAGCGGCTCGACGAGCTCGGCTTCGACTACATCGAGGGCGGCTGGCCGGGCTCGAATCCGCGCGACGAGGAGTTCTTCCGCGAAGCCAAGAAGCTCCAGCTCCGTCATGCGCGGATCACCGCCTTCGGCATGACCCGACGAGCGGGTTCGAGCGCCGGGAAGGACCTGAATCTGCGGAAGCTCGTCGAAGCGGAGACGCCGGTCATCACGATCTTCGGCAAGACGTGGCAGCTCCACGTGCTCGAGGATCTGAAGATCTCCCGCGACGAGAATCTCGAGGTCATCCAGGACTCGGTCCACCACCTGAGGCGGCACACCGGCGAGGTCATCTTCGATGCCGAGCATTTCTTCGACGGCTACAAGGACGATCCCGCGTACGCGCTCGCTTGCCTCAAGGCGGCGGCCTCCGGCGGGGCGAGCACGCTGGTCCTCTGCGATACGAACGGCGGCAACCTGCCGACGTTCATCGCTGACGCGACCCGGGCCGCGGCGTCAGCGGTCGGCAAGCCCCTCGGGATCCACTGCCACAACGACTGCGAGCTCGCCGTCGCGAACACACTGGCGGCCGTGGAAGCCGGCGCCGTTCAGGTACAAGGGACGATCAACGGTTTCGGCGAGCGCTGCGGCAACGCCAACCTGGTGTCGATCGTCGCCGGGCTCGAGCTGAAGCTCGGTTACAACACGATCGGTTCGCAGCGGCTTCGGCGGCTGACGGAGCTCTCGCACTTCGTCTACGAGCTCGCCAACCTGCCGCCGCGCAAGCACCAGGCCTACGTCGGTCAGAGCGCCTTTGCTCACAAGGGCGGGGTGCACGTCGCGGCGGTGCGGAAGAACCCTCTGACCTACGAGCACATCGACCCGTCGGCGGTCGGGAACGTCCAACGGGTGCTGATCTCCGACCTCTCCGGCAAGGCCAACATCCTCGAGAAGGCCGAGCAATTCGGCGTCCGCGTCGACTCCAGGGACCCGAAAGTGCAGGCGCTCCTCGCGCAGTTGAAGGAGCTCGAGAATGCCGGCTACCAATACGAAGGCGCGGAGGCGTCTTTCGAGTTGATGATGCACCGCGCGCTCAACGGTCATCTCCGTTTCTTCAAGCTGATCGGCTTCCGTGTGATCGACGAGACCTACAAGGGGAGCGAGCTGCCGTCCTCCGAGGCGTCGGTGGCGGTGGAATTCCTCGATGGCCGCCGCGCCCAGGCCGTCGCCTTCGGAAACGGCCCGGTCAACGCTCTCGATCAGGCGCTTCGTGAGGTCCTCACCAAGGAGTATCCCCAGATCGCCTCGGTGGAGCTTCTCGACTACAAGGTCCGCGTGCTCCCCGGCATGGCCGGCACCGCCGCGAAGGTGCGCGTGCTGATCGAATCGGGTGACACACACGAGCGCTGGGGTACGGTCGGCGTGTCCCACAACGTGATCGAGGCCAGCTGGCAGGCGCTGGTGGATTCGATCGACTACAAGCTCTACACGGACCAGAAGCGGCGCGACGAAGCCAAGAAGGAGCCGAGCCGCAGTCGCGGGCGCGGATGAGCGCAGCTGTCCACAGCGGCGAGCGGGATCCGATCGGTGCCTGGGCGCGCCTGCGCGAGGACGTGCAGACGATCTTCGAGCGCGACCCCGCGGCGCGGTCGGTCTGGGAGATCGCTCTGGCATATCCGGGCTTTCACGCCCTTCTCGTCTACCGTTTTGCGAACTGGCTTTGGACGCGCGGTTTGCGGACGCCCGGCCGATTCGTGAGCCACCTCGGCCGCTTTCTGACCGGCATCGAGATCCATCCGGGGGCGAAGGTGGGGCGGCGATTCTTCATCGACCACGGCATGGCGGTGGTGATCGGCGAGACGACCGAGATCGGAGACGATGTCACGATCTATCAGGGAGTGACGCTCGGCGGTACGAGCACGCAGCGCGGCAAGCGCCATCCAACGATCGAGGATTCCGTCACGATCTTCACCGGCGCGAAGGTTCTCGGGCCGATCACCGTCGGCCGGCACAGCCGGATCGGCGCCGGATCGGTATTGGTGACGTCGGTCCCGGCCCACTCGACGGTCGTCGGCATCCCCGGCAAAGTCGTGAAGACGGGCGGCAAGCACACCGAGACCGGCCGGCCGGTCATCGACCTCGATTCGGCGGATCTACCCGATCCGGTGAGCAGGGCGCTCGGCGCGGTGCTCGAGCAGGTCGAACGGTTGGAGAAGAAGGTCGACGAGCTCTCCGCGCGCGCCGAAGCCCGAAGCGACAGCGAGCCGCCGGAGCTGCGCAAGGTCGCGGGCGACCAGAAGTAGGCTTCGAGGATGACCTCCCCGCTCGCCGTGGTCGCCATGAGCGGCGGCGTAGACAGCTCGGTCGCCGCATCGCTGCTCCTCGAAGCCGGCTATCGTGTCGAAGGAGTATCGCTGCGCTTGTGGGACTCGCCGCGACGGGACGATCGGATCTGTTCCGATCACCGCGACGCCGCGCGCGTCGCAGACGCCCTCGGAATCCCCCACACGCTGATCGACGAGCGGACGGCCTTCGAGCGAACGGTCGTCGGGCCGTTCGTGGCGGCCTATGCGAGCGGCCGGACGCCGAACCCCTGCGTCGCCTGCAACGGTGGATTCAAGCTCGGCGTGCTCCTCGACTGGGCCCTCGCGCGCGGGGCGGCCGTCGTGGCGACGGGTCACTATGCAAGGGTCGAGCGGCGCGGATCTCGTCGGGTCCTGCGCCGCGCCGCCGATCGTACGCGCGACCAATCCTACTTTCTCTTCGCACTCGGGCAGCGCCAGCTTGCGCACGCGGCGTTTCCGCTCGGCGGGTGGACGAAGGCGGAGGTTCGGCGGCGCGCCGCGGAGCGCGGTCTCCCGGTAGCGGAGAAGCTCGATAGCCAGGACCTCTGCTTCGGAGACCCGGCGGCGCTGGTGCGCGCACGAGGACTTGGCGGGGTACAGGGCGACGTCGTCGACGACCGCGGAGGGCCTCTAGGGCGCCACGATGGCATCGAAGCATTCACGGTCGGCCAGCGTCGCGGTCTCGGGCTCTCCGCACCGGGGCCCCTCTACGTCCGCTCGATCGATGGAGAGAGCGGACGCGTGGTCGTCGGGCTCACTCAGCCGCGGTGCACGGGTCTCGTCGCTAGCGGCTGGAGCTGGATCGATGCGCCCGCGACGGAGGACGAACCGCTCCTTGCCCAGATCCGCTACCGCCACTCCCCGCTTCCGGTGCGCGTCCGCGCGGAAGGCGAGGGGCGCGCACGCGTGACGTTCGATCGGCCGGCGATCGCCGTCGCGCCAGGACAGGCAGTCGTCGTGTACCGCGGAGACGAGGTCGTCGGCGGCGGCTGGATTGATCGGCCGACCGGGCCCGATCGAGGCTCGTGAGCTTCGTGGACGAGACTCTCGAAGACCGGATCGGTCATGCCTTTGGTAAGCCGGAGCTCCTCGCTCTTGCGCTCGTCCACCGATCCGCGCTGGCGCGCGCCGGCCAGAACAACGAGAAGCTCGAGTTCCTCGGCGACGCGGTGCTCGACTTGGCGATCTCAGATCTCTTGATGAAGCGCTTCCCGACCGCGGACGAGGGAGAGCTCTCGAAGCGGCGCGCAGCGCTCGTCAATGCTCGCGTGCTCGCCGCCAAGGCGGCGGCGATGAACCTCGGCGCGGAGCTTCGCCTCGGCAAGGGCGAGGAGAAGAGCGGCGGACGAAAGAAGGCTTCGATTCTCGGTGCCGCGTTCGAGGCGGTGATCGGCGCGGTGTACCTCGACGGCGGCTTCGGCGCGGCCCGCGAAGTGGTCAGCCGCCACTTCCGCGAGGACCTCGTTCGAGCGGGCGGCGAGTCGCCGATCGATCACAAGAGCAGGCTCCAGGAGATCACGCAGCAGCTCTTCCGCGAAACGCCGAGCTACTCGCTCGTGCAGGCCAGCGGACCAGACCACGATCGCGCCTTCGTCGTCGAGATTTCGATTGCCGGGCGGCTTTGCGGCCGCGGCGAGGGGAAGTCGAAGAAGGAGGCCGAACAGCACGCGGCGCTCGAGGCGCTCAGCGAGATCGAGAAGCGAGCGAAGGGGTCGCGGCAGTGAGCCCCGAAGCGAAATTCCCGCGGTGCCCCTTCGATCCGAAATTCGCGCGGGCCCTGTCGTCGGCGCAGCCCGCGCCGTGCTCGCTGGGCGCCCCTCCCAGCCGCTCCGCCACCCCGGGCCTTCGCCCCGCATTCGCTGCGCGCGGCGCGGGGCCGAACAGTCGCGTAGACTGTTCAGCGCGCCGACGCCACCCACGCGAATTTCGGATCGAGGTAAGGCGCACGGGACTTCCGTCTAGGGGATTCTTGCCCCGTAGCTCATCACGAGCTGGGCGACGGTGTGCTCGGTCCCCGGGTTCTCGTAGCTGTGCGGCAGGTCCGCCCGGAAGAACAGCGCATCGCCGGGACCCAGGTCCGCCGTCGTGCTCCCCGAGCGCACGATCAATCGACCACGCACCACGGTGAGATGCTCGAAGGTGCGAGGGGCGTGCGGGGTGGCTTTCTCGAGGCAGCCGGGCGCGAGCGTCAGCTCGTACACTTCGGGAGCGCGGGGGTCCCCCTCGAGGAAAAGCGGTCGGGAGCGGAAACGGCCGTCCGCCGAGGAGATGACGTAACCACGGTCGGAGCGCTGGATTCGAAAGTCTGGATCCGACCCGCGAGACAGCATCGTGTTCGCCAGCAGCGCGCCGAAGGGGACCTCGAGGGCGGTGGCCAAGTGCCAGATCGCCCGCAGGCTCGGCACTGCGTGCCCGTTCTCGAGCGCGCGGAGAAGCGTCGGCCGAATGCCGCTCCGCTCTGCGAGCGTCTCGAGGGTGATCGCTCGTTCTTTGCGATAGCTCGCGACGTTCGCGCCCACCGCGGCGCCGAGCGCTCGACCCTCCGCGCTGTCGGGGCCGCTCAGCGTATCGAGCCGCTCGGCCTTGATCTCTTCGACGAGAGCGTCGGCGAGCGTCATCGATCCGGTGCGCTTGCGTGCTGGCATCGTCTTGTCGAGACAAGCAGCTTTGCGGCGGCGATGCAATTCATGGGGGCCGCTCCCGGAGCCAGCGGGAGATCCTTGGAGTGATGCGCCGCCGGAGATCGGCATTCAACCGGAAGATCTCGAGGGCTTGCTTCAGCGAGCGCCGGGCTTCTGCCACCGGGTGGGCGCGGAAGAAGCGAGCGACCTCGCGAGCATAACGGGGCTCGCGCAGCGAAGGGGTCGCCTCGACGAGTCGTGACACCATGAGCGGCGGGATGCGTCGCCGGATCGCGTTCCAGTTCTTGGTGAAGAAGCGCCAGGAAGGCTCTGCTCCTTCGGGATTGGCGAAGAGCCGCATGTAGACAAAGGCGACGTCTTGCGTCGGAATGTCTCCCCCGAGGGTCGCCGCGAGCGTTCGCTCGACGAGCTTCCGCCGGCGAAACGACGCGAGGTTCAACAGAAACCGTCGCCGCTCCTGCGGAGTGGCGGCTTCGCTGACCACGCGTCGATAGCGGTCGTAGAGAGCGGAGTCGCCGCCACGCGCCGCGAGCGCGACCACCGGGTCGGCGAGGTTCGGCTCCAGCGACGCGCGATCGATGAGGTAGGCATCGAGGCGTCGGCGCGCCTCGGCGACGACCGCCGGCGTCTCGGCGATCGAGCCGACGAGGCGAACGATTGCGGCGCGTCGCAAACGCCGCGCGTCGTCCTCCTCGGGCGATGCCGTCCAGCCGAGGGAATCGAGCTGCGGCGCGAAGCGCCGGGCGATCCAGGCTCGGAAGCGCTCTTGTAGCTCGCCGGCGACGATCTGGTCGTCGATCAAGCCGAGTGGACCGCCGACACCGTCGAGAACGTCATAGTCGGTCTCGTTCCCGAGCGCGTCGACGACGTCCAGGAAGCTTTCGATCGTCGCACGGCCGGCGCGAACCAGCGCCCATTGATCGCCCGCTAGCGCGAGCCTCTCGACGGGCGAGAGGGTATCGTGCAAGCGCTCGACGAGCGCACGGTGATCCCGCGGCTCGTGCAGCACCCGATAGAAGCCGCCGGCGTCCGCGTTGCCGTAGATCCAGTCCGGCGCCCTGCGCACGGGAAGCGCGATCGTCCGCGACGCGCCGTCGACGAGAAAGCGGTCGAGGTCGGCGCCGTCTCGGCCGGCTCGCTTGACGACGAGCGGCAGCGGCCACGCCGATCGGCGGCGTTTCGCGGCGATCCGCGGGTCGGAGAAGAAGCGCTCCTGCCGAACGCTCAGCTTGGGCTTGCCGTCGCGACGGATCGTGACGAGCGGAAAACCAGGCTTCTCGATCCAGGCCTGCGCCACGCGCTCGACCTCGCGACCCGAGGCCTCCTCGAGCGCGCGCCAGAGATCGCGCGCAACCGCGTTCTGCTCGCGGTGGCGCTGCATGTAGATGCGGACGCCGTCGCGGAATCGATCGGCGCCGAGATAGTGCTCGATCATTCGAACGACCGCGGCCCCCTTCTCGTAGGTGATCGCGTCGAAGTTCTCGGTCGCTTCGGCCACGCTTCGGACGCGCGCGTAGATCGGGTGGGTGTTGGCGAGCGCGTCGAGGGCGAGGGCGCCCGCACGGTCGTGCTCGTAGCCCTGCCACATCCGCCACTCGGGCTTCCAGTCGTCCACGACCTTGTACGCCATCCAGGTCGCGAACGCCTCGTTCAACCAGAGGTCGTCCCACCACGCCATCGTGACGAGATCGCCGTACCACATGTGGGCGAGCTCATGGGCGATGACCTCGGCTGCCCGCTTGCGCTCCCCGAGCGAGGCGGTGGCCGGGTCGAGCAGCAGCAGCGTCTCGCGGAAGAAGACGGCGCCGGCATTTTCCATCGCGCCGGCCTCGAAGTCGGGTACGGCGACGAGATCGAGCTTTCCGTAAGGGTAGGGGATCCGGAAGTACGCTTCGAGCCGTCGCAGCGACTCCGCGGCGGCCTCGAGCCCGAAGTCGGCGAGGTGTCCCTTGCCGGGAACGTGCCACACGCGGATGGGCGTCTCGCCGACGGTCCGCACGGCCGATGCCTCGAGCGGTCCGACCGCGAGCGCGAGCAGATATGTCGAGAGCCGTGGCGTCTTCGTGAATCGCACCAGCCGGCGACCGTCGCCGAGAGCTTCCTCGCCCTCGATCGGACTGTTCGAGACCACCGCGTCACCCTCGCGTGCCGCGACCGAGAGCCGATATCGCGCCTTGAAACTCGGCTCGTCGAAGCAGGGGAACATCCGCCGCGCATCGGCCGCCTCGAGCTGGGTGAAGGCGTATCGACGCCCGTCCGCCTCGGCCGCGTAGAGACCGCGCAGGTGCGCGCCGAGCCGCCCCGCAAACGAGAGCACGAGCGTCGCGCGTCGGGCGACGCGTCTAGCCGGGACGAGCGTCACGGCTTCGTCGGCTCGCCGTGGCTTGATCCGGACGGGGTGCGCTGACCCTTCCGATTCGATCGTCGCGGTCTCGATCGTCAACTCCGCAGCGTGCAGCGTGATGGCCGGCCGCGGCCGGGCGATCTCGACGTCGATCCGCACCTCGCCGCGAAACGTTCCGGCCTGGAGATCCGGCTCGAGAAGCAGCTCGTAGTCGGTGGGACGAACCGCGGGATCGAGACGGAAGCGGGAGGGCAGGCGAGTTTTCGGCATCGAAGTACAGGGGCTCCAGGCTTCAGGCTTCGGGCAAGAACTCCGTGGCGGCCTTTCCGAAGCCCCCGGCCTGAAGCCTCTTCAATTCAATGGATCCGCTCGTCCGACCGCCCGGCTTCGGCGCTGGGTACCTCTCCCCATCGTTCGGTGCGGCAGACCTTCATCGCGGCGGTTGCGTGAGCCGCCCCCGAAGCGCGGCATCGCCCGCCAGCTCGATGGCTGTCCACGCCATGGCTACGGCGCCGTCGATGAGAGCCTGATCCGCAACGGGCGTCGCGCAGTAGGCGGCGAACTCCGGCTGATGGTTCACGATCGGGAAGCAGCCGAGACCGATCGTCGGATGAATCGAAGGCATCGCCTGCGAGATGTTGCCCATGTCGGTCGAGCCCGCCAGGGCGCGGGACGCCGAGCGGCGGGAAGAACCGTCCGAGCTGCTCGGCGTTCCTCCGATAGATCGAAGCGATATCGGAATCGTGCGCGATCTCCGCGTACGGCGGACCGGCTGGGCGGACGTCGAGTCGCGCCCCGGTCGCGAGCGCGCCGGCCTCGAAGCAGCGCATCACTCTTCCTTGGATCTCCTCGAGGCCGTCAATCGTCTCGGCACGCACCATGTAGCGCGCCGAGGTGTGGGCGGGCACGACGTTGGCCGCATCGCCACCCTTGGTGATGATGCCGTGCACGCGGTCGGTCGGGCGCATGTGCTGGCGGAGGAGACCGATCGAAGTCTGCGCGATCGTGAGCGCATCGAGCGCGTTGATGCCGAGCTCCGGGAAAGGCCGATGCGTGCGCCTCCTTTCCGTGGTAATGGACGTCGAACTGCGACCAGGCGAGCATCTTCGGATCGGCGATATCGATCGGCGCAGGGTGCACCATCATCGCCGCGTGCACGCCTGCGAACGCGCCGCGCTCGAGCAGCAGGATCTTGCCGCCGCCGGATTCCTCGGCCGGCGTGCCGATCACGCTCACCGTGAGACCGACGTCGTCCGCGACGCGCCCGAGGGCGAGGCCCGCGCCGACCGCGCAGGAGCCGATGACGTTGTGGCCGCAGGCGTGGCCGATGCCGGGCAAGCAGTCATACTCGGCGCAGATCGCCACGTGGAGCGGGCCCGAGCCCGCTCTTGCCACGAATGCCGTCGGTAGCTCGCACACGCCCCGATCGACCGCGAAGCCGCCCTCGTCGAGCGTTTCACAGAGCCAGGTCGATGCCCGTTCCTCCTCGAAGCCGAGCTCCGGATTCGCGTGGATGCGGTGGCTGAGGGGAACGAGCGTCGCGCGTGCTCGTTCGAGGTATTCGCGGGCGGCGGCCTTTGCGTCCATGTCGAATTCCTACAGTGGTCACCTCCAGGGGCGTGCGTCACAGATGGCTCCCATCGGTGGCGATATCAATGGTGCGCGCGCTCCCGTCGGTCGCGGGTGGTTGTTCACGTAGATCCTACCACGCTAGCGCGCCGGCTCCTCCGACTTGAAGCCGAAGGTCTTGTGTGAGCCGTCGCAGAACGGCTTGTTCCCCGAGTGACCGCACCGGCAGAGGTAGATCGGGTCCTCGGTGAGCTTGAAGTCGGCTCGGGCCGCGTCGACCAGCTGTACGGTCCCTTTCACCTCGTACGGGCCGTCCTTGAGCGTTCGAATGCGCACTTCGGCCATGGACTACCTCCTTCGCATCGCTCAGGATTCTCTATGCCGCGCCTGCCTCCAGGGTCAACAGGCGTTCCGCGGATCGTCGCCTTGAATCGGTACGCATCGTATGGTGGCATGATCGTTCCGCGATGATCCGTCTGCTCAACGTCTCTCGGCATTTCCAGCGCGGACCGGACGTCGTACGGGCGCTCGACCACGTCACTCTGACGATTCCCGACGGGCGCTTCGTGGCGCTCATGGGTCCCTCGGGGTCCGGGAAGTCAACCCTGCTGAACCTCCTCTCGGGCATCGATCATGCCGACGAGGGGGAAGTAGAGGTCGCCGGCCGACGCTTGACCGACCTCTCCGAGGACGAGCTCGCCGCGTGGCGGGCTCAGCACGTCGGGCTCGTCTTTCAGTTCTACAATCTGATCCCGGTGCTCTCTGCACGCGAGAACGTGGAGCTGCCGCTTCTCCTCACCGACCTGCGGGGCCCAGAGCGACGTCGGCGTGCGGAGGTGGCATTGGACGTCGTCGGCCTCGTCAGGGAGCGCTTCGACCAGCTCCCCGGCACGCTTTCCGGAGGGGAGCAGCAGCGCGTGGCAATCGCTCGCGCGATCGTCACCGACCCCGACTTGATCGTCGCCGACGAGCCGACCGGGGATCTCGACGCGCAGAGCGCCGACGCCGTTCTAGCGTTGCTCTCGGAGCTCAATCGAGAGTTCAAGAAGGCGATCGTGCTGGTGACCCACGACCTGCGGGCGCTGCGGTGGGTCGACGAGGTTCACCACCTCGACAAGGGACGCCTGCTCGCGGGTGAAGAGGCGCGCCGAGCGGACCAGACCGTCGAGCAGGCGCTCGGCGGCATGCGACTGCATGCGACGGTGAAGCCGTGACCTACGCGACGCTGGTGGCGCGGAACTTCCGCCGCAACCGGCTCCGCACGGCCCTCACCGCGGCGTCGATCACGTTGTCGATCTTTCTCGCCTGCGCCGTGTTGACCCTGCCGAGCGGGCTCACGGCGCTCGTCGACCGGCTTACTTCGGGGAGCCGCGTGCTGGTGCACAACAAGGCCGGGATCACCTACATGATGCCGTACAGCTACCTGCAGAAGGTCCGCGCGGTACCGGGCGTGACCGCGGCGACCTCGTTCAACTGGTTCGGCGGCATCTACGACGAGCCGAAGAACCTGTTCCCGAACTTCGCCGTGGACGCGGACACCGTCGGCGAGATCTGGGCCGAGTTCCAGATCGATCCGCAGGCGATCGCAGACTTCCGGCGCTATCGTGACGCCGCGCTGGTCGGCTATCAGACCATGCGCACCTTCCGTTGGAAGGTCGGTGATCGCGTCACGTTGCGGAGCACCATCTGGCCGGTCGATCTCGACTTCCGGATCGTCGGGGTCCTGCCCGAGCCGCACGGCAACCCGATGTGGTTCCTGTTCTCGCGCACCTACCTGGAGGAGGCGCTGCGAGCCAAAGGGCTGTCCGCAGATCTCACCGGAATGATCTGGGCGCGCGTCGAGAATCCCGCGCACGTCGAGGCCGTCATGCGGCGAATCGACGACCTCTTCCGCAACAGCGATGCCGAGACCGCGAGCGAGACGGAGAAATCCTTCTTTAAGAGCTTCATGAGCTCGCTTTCCGGTCTCTCGAACGTCATCCTCGCCGTCGGCTTTCTCGTCGTGGCCGCGGTCGTATTCATCACCGCGAACACCTGCTCGATGGCGATCCGCGAGCGCGCCTCGGAGATCGCGATCCTGAAGGCGCTCGGCTTCCGGAGGTTCGCCATCCTCGCCCTCCTGCTGACCGAAACGCTCGCGCTCGCGCTCGGCGGCGGCGCGCTCGGTGCGCTCGGCGCCTATGGAGTCCTCAAGCTGCTCGCGGCGCTCGGCGCGACGGGCGCGCGGCCGGGTCTCGGTCCACTGTCGATGTTCCTGGTTACGCCGTGGCACGTGCTCGAGGGCCTCCTGCTCTCGCTCTTCGTCGGCGTGGTGGCGGGGGTCGTCCCTTCGTGGGGTGCGGCGCGGAAGCCCGTGGCGGAAGCGCTTCGCGAGGTTTTCTGAGCCATGCGCCGTGCGATTCCACTTTCCTACTCGCTGCGAAGCGTCTTTCAGCGCCGCACCCGGACGTTCCTCACGATCGTGGTGATGGCTCTCGTCGTGCTCGCCGTGATGGTGATGCTGTCGCTCGTCTCGGGAATCCGACGGACGCTGGTCGAAACCGGGGAAGCCGACAACCTGATCGTCATGCGCAAGGGGGCGACCAACGACGGCTCGAGCATGGTGCCGATCGAGGCCTACCGAGCGGTTGCCTACTTCCCCGGCATCGCTAGCGGCGCGGACGGCGCCCCCTTGGTCTCGCCCGAGATGGTCGTGCAGCCGTTCTTCTATCGACCGGACGGCGGCCGCGAGAACGTGCTCGTGCGCGGGATCCGGCCGGTCGCATTCGCGGTACACCGCAACGTGACGATCGCCGAAGGCCGCGCCCCGCGATCGAGCTCGGGCGAGGCCGTGATCGGCCGCGCCGTGGCGGCTCGCTACGCGGGTGCCGCGCTCGGCGGGGAGATGCGCTTCGGCCGCCACGTCTGGAAGGTCGTGGGGATTCTCGAGGCGGGGGGCTCTTCGTTCGAGAGCGAGGTCTGGGTCGACGTCAACGATCTTTGGAACGATGCGAATCGCTCGATCTACAGCGGCTTGCGGGTGAAAGTCGCTCCAGGCAGCGATCCACAGGCCCTCGTTCGGCGCATCGCCGCCGATGCCCGGTGGGCGCTCGAGGCCAAGCCGGAGATCGACTACTACCGCGAGCAGGCCGATTCCGCGAACTTTCTCTTCCGGCTGACCCTCGCGCTCGGCGTGATCATGGGTATCGGTGCGAGCTTCGGAGCGATGAACACCATGTTCGCGGCGGTGAAGAGCCGCACGGCGGAGATCGGCACGCTGCGCGCGCTCGGCTTTTCCCGCCGCTCGATCCTCGTCTCCTTCGTCGTCGAGGCACTGGCGATCGCCCTGGCCGGGTTCGCCGTCGGCGTGCTGCTGGCGATCGCCGCCACGCTCGGCGTCAATGCGGCGTTGAAAGGCGTTGCCATCAATCTCATGACGTTCACGACCGCTACCGTCGACCTGCGCGTTTCGACGACGACCACGCTCGAGGGGCTCGTGCTCGCCACCCTGCTGGGACTGGCGGGAGGCTTCTTGCCGGCGCGGCGAGCCGCGCGGCTCTCGCCGGTCGAGGCGCTACGGCGGCGTTGACGATGCCGAGCGAGAACCTGAAGGAGCAGCTGCGCTCGCTCCGCATCGAGCGGACGGCGGTCGGGCCGACGGCACCGTCGCCGCGGCGGTGGCGCCGCACCGGATGGATCGTCGGCGTCACGATCGTTTTGGCGCTGCTCGCCTACGGCCTCTACCGCTGGTCGTTCGGCGGCCCGCTGAGGGTTCACGGCGTCTCCGCGCGGGTGGCGCAAAGGGGACAGCCGGTCGTCGGCCCGCTACTCTCCGGGGCCGGCTATCTGATCACGGCCGAGAAATACATCGCGATCGGCGTCCGCGTGCCGGGTCGCATCGAGCGCTTCTTCGTCGACGAAGGCGACCACGTGGTGCCGGGACAGATCCTCGTCCAGCTCGACGACCGCGACTATCGAGCACAGGTCGGGCGCGCCGAGGCGTCGCTGCGGCTCGCGCAGGCCAACCGTCGGCTCGCCGAAGCCGATCGCGCACGTATCCGCACGCTCTTCAAGGAGGGAGTCGTCTCGCGTCAGGAGCTCGATCAGGCGGAAAGTCGCGACGACGTTGCGGGTGCGAGCGTGGCGCAGGCGGAGAGCGAGCTGGCGCAGGCGCGCACCAACTTCGACGATACCAAGCTTCGCTCGCCGGTGCGTGGCGTGGTGCTCGCGAAGCTGAAGGGTGTTGGTGAGATCGCCGTGCCAGGCGGATTCGCGGGCTCGGGCGATCTCCTCCGTCTCGCCGACCTCTCCGAGCTCCGCGCCGAAGTCGACGTCAGCGAGGCGGACCTCGCAAACGTGCGGCTCGGACAGGATGCCGAAGTGGTCCCGGACGCGTATCCGCAGAAGCGATTCGGGGCCAAGGTCGTGAAGCTCTACCCCCAGGTGAATCGACAGAAGGGCACGCTCAAGGTGGAGGTGCGGATCGCAGATCCGGAAGCGTCGCTGCTTCCCGACATGGGCGTCCGCGTGACGTTCTTCGCAACGCCGTCGAGCGCGACGGTCGAAGGCAAGCCGTCAGTCTTCGTACCACGGGCAGCGATCCGCCGCGGTCCAAGCGGCGCCTATGTTTGGAGCGTCGTACACGATCGCCTGGTGCGGAAAGCCGTCGAGGTCGCGCAGGACGTCGGGGACGAGACCGTTGTGACTCGCGGCCTCGACGGTGGCGAGCTCGTCGTCATGAATCCGGAAGGCGAGCTTCGCGAAGGCCGGGCCGTGCGTGTGGCGGAATGACGGGGTGGAGGCAGATTGTGAAAGGCTCACCCTTTGCGTATGTGTCCGTCACCACGAGCCAGGTGCGAGAACACGCAACCCTCGCATGAATGAAGAGCCACTCACCACGGACGATGCGCCCTCGACGAGCGAAAGGCGTTGCGGCACCGTAGCGCTCGCCGGCCGCTCCAACGTGGGCAAGTCGACGCTGCTCAATCGTCTGCTCGGGACCAAGGTGGCGATCACCAGCGAGAGACCTCAAACCACGCGCTCACGCATCCTCGGCATCCGCACACTCCCCGGGGCGCAGATGATCTGGGTCGATACGCCCGGCATTCACCGCGCGCGGAGCCTTCTCAACCGGCGCATGGTGAATACGGCCGCGCGCTCGATCGCCGAGGCCGACGCCGTCGTGGTCGTGATCGACGCCGGTCAGGGCCTTCTCCCGCAGGATCGCGAGGCGATCGGCTGCGTCTTCGAGAGCCGACGGCCGTGGCTCGCGGCGATCAACAAGATCGACCTCGTTGCCGATGCCGCGCTGATCCCTCTCCTCGATTGCATCGGCAAGGAGTTTCCGGGCGTCGATCTGGTCCCGGTCAGCGCGGTTTCGGGAAAGAATCTCGGCGCGCTCGAGCGCGCGGTCGCCGCGCGCTTGCCGGTGGGACCGGCGCTCTATCCCGAGGATGAGCTCACCGATCAAAGCAGCCGAGCGCTCGTTCAAGAGTTCGTCCGCGAGCAGATCTTCGCCGCCACCGCCGGCGAGATCCCGTACAAGACCGCCGTTCTCGTCGAGCGCTTCGAGGAAAAGCCGACCGTCAACGTGGTGTCGGCGACGATCCTCGTCGAGCGAGATTCCCAGAAAGCGATCGTGATCGGCTCGGCGGGATCGATGGTCCGCGAGATCGGCGTCCGTGCGCGCGAGGAGCTCGAGCGTTTCTTCGGCAAGCGGTTCTACCTCGAGCTCTTCGTCAAAGTGCGCCGCGACTGGACCAAGAGCCCACGCATCCTGGACGAGCTCGGCCTGTGAGCGAGGCCGCCACGGCGCTTCCTTCGGTCGCCATCGTCGGGCGGCCGAACGTCGGCAAGTCGACTCTGTTCAACCGCATCATCGGCCGCCGCCAGGCGCTGGTGGACGATGAGCCCGGCGTGACCCGCGATCGCCTGGTCGCGCACGCGGAGTGGGCAGGTCGGGAGTTCACCGTGATCGACACGGGCGGATTCGAGGTCGAGAGCGAGGCGGAGCTAAGAGCGTGCGTCACGGATCGCGCCCGTTGGGCGCGATCAAAGGCAATGCAAGATCCTACCGAGCTCGCCCAGCGCGTGCGCGACCAGAGCCTGCGCGCTGTCGCCGAGGCTCGCGTCGTCGTCTTCGTGGTCGACGGCCGCTGCGGGGTGTCGCCCGCCGACGTCGAAGTTGCGCGGCTGCTCGCCGAGAGCGGCAAGCCGGTCGTCTGCGCGGTCAACAAGATCGACGGACCGAAACAGGCGGATCTCGCCTACGAGTTCTTTCGGCTCGGGCTCGGTGATCCACAGCCCATCTCGGCCGAGCACGGACGAGGGCTCGATGAGCTTCTCGACAGGATCGCCGCGCAATTGCCCGCGGCGACGGCGGTGGAGGAGCAGCCGGTTCTGCGCGTCGCTTTGCTCGGTCGGCCGAACGTCGGCAAGTCGTCGATCCTGAACCGTCTCGTCGGCGAGGAGCGGGCGCTCGTGGATCGCGCCGCGGGAACCACGCGCGATCCGATCGACACGCTCGTCCGCGTGAACGGCGAGAAGGTCCTCCTCGTCGACACGGCGGGAATCCGACGACGGAGCCGCATCGCGTTCCGACTCGAGAAGGCGACCGTCGCGTCGGCGCTCCGTTCGCTGGACCGCGCCGATGTCGCGCTGCTCGTGATCGATGCCGGCGAAGGCGTTACGGAGCAAGACGCACGGCTCGCGCGCCTGGTCTGGGACCGAGGTCGAGGCCTCGTTCTCGTCGCCAACAAGTGGGATACCGTGGCGTCCGGCAATCGCGATCCGCGCACGTTTCTCGCCGAAGCGCGCCGGCTCTACCCGCACCTCGAGAACGTTCCAGCCGTCGTCGTCTCGGCGCTGCGCGGCACCCATCTCGACGAGCTTCTTCCCGCGGCGCGCCGCGTCGGTGACGCGCGTCGCCAGAGGTTGCCGACGCATCGATTGAACGAGGTGCTCGGCGATGCCGTCGCGGCCGTCGCGCCGCCGATCCATCAGGGAAAGCGGGCGCGCCTCTACTATGCGACGGCGCTCGGCCACGCTCCCCCGACGATCGCGCTCTTCGTCAATCATCCCGATCACGTCACCACCGCGTATCTCCGTTATCTCGAGCATCGCTTTCGTGCCTCGTTTCCGCTCGAAGGGACGCCGCTGCGGCTTGTGCTGCGCGCGCGGCCAAGAGAAGGCTTCAGGACCCGGAGCTCGGGCTTGCGGAAAGGAGAGCAGGTTCGCCGGTGATGGCCCGTCCGATCGGGGCTTCTGTTCTCGAGCCTGAAGCCTGAAGCGGAAGATCCTTCATGCCCCTGCGTCGCAAGCTCGTCTGGGTGGCGATTCTCTACTTCGCCGAGGGCTTTCCCTTCGGGATCGTCGTCGACAACCTGCCGGTCTACTTCCGCGTGCACGGCGTCTCGCGGGAAGACATCGGGCTGATGAGCTTGCTCGGCCTGCCGTGGACGCTGAAGGTCCTCTGGGCGCCGCTCGTCGACCGCGTCGGTCACACCCGACGCTGGATCGCCGCCGCGCTCGTCGCGATGTGCCTGCTCGTCGCGGCTCTGCCTGGGTTCGCGCCGACCGCCCCGAGCCGAGCTCTCTGGGTTCTGTTGTTCGCGCTCACCATTGCCTCGGCGACGCAGGACATCGCGATCGACGCCTACACGATCGGTCTCATCGACCGTGGCGAGGAAGGGGTGGCGAACGGGATCCGGGTGTCCGCCTATCGAGCCTCTCTGATCGTCGCCGGCGGCGGCCTGGTGGCGATCGCCGACTATGCCGGCTGGCCTGCCGTGTTCGTCTCCGCCGCGGGGGTCTTCGGCCTGCTCGCGGCGATCACCTCGCGCGCGCCGACGATCACCGTAGAGGCGAGGGCCCCGGCCGCGGTGGTTGCCGAGCTTCCGCGCGTGGCTTTCGCGCCCGGGTGCGGTTGCGGTGTTTCTCTTCGTGCTCTGCTACAAGCTCGGCGACGCCAGCATGGGGCCGATGGTCAAGCCGTTCTGGGTCGATCGCGGCCTGAGCGTCGCCGAGATCGGCCTGATCTCCACCACGCTCGGGGTCGCGCTGAGTGTCGCCGGCGCGCTTTGCGGCGGTGCCTTCACCTCGCGCGCCGGAATCTTTCGTAGCCTCTGGGTCCTCGGCCTCGCCCAGGCGTTCTCCAACCTCGGCTACGCCGCGGTGGCGGCCATTGGTGCGGGCAGGGCGGGGATCTACGCCGCCTCCGCGGTTGAGAGCTTCACCGCAGGGCTCGGGACCGCCGCGTTTCTCGCCTTCCTGATGCGGGCGTGCGAGAAGGAGCAAGCCGCGACTCAGTACGCCCTGCTCTCGGCGTTGTTCGGCTTGACGCGATCGCTCGCGGGGGCGGTGAGCGGTTTCGGCGCGGCCCGGCTCGGCTATGCTTCGTATTTCACGCTGACGTTTTTCCTGTCATTTCCCGCATACCTTCTCCTGCCGTGGGTACATGCCTGGGCCGGCGAAGATCATGGCCGCAGCCAGAGGGAGGCGACGTAGTTCCGCGCTATCAAGCGCACCTCGCCGAGGCCGTCGCGGAGTTCCCGCTCTCGCTTGGCGCGATTGTCGGTAAAGATGAAAAGCCTCCCCCCGGCCGTCCGCTTGCCGAGCTCGGGGAGGTCGGCGACGACCGTCGGCGAGTCGCCGATCAGCGACTTCCCGAACCGAAGCTCGGGGCGCGTACCGACGAGGAAGGGTGGCCGCTCTAGATAGAAGGCGGTGCTCGGCAGATACTTCCCCCAGAGCGCGTAACTGTCGTGCGAGCCCAGTTGCTGCCCGACTCGCAGCGATGAGCGGACGCGCCGTGAATAGTCGGGAAAGCGTCGGCGCGGCGCTGGCAAGCCCGAGATAAAGAGCGCAAGCGCCGAAGACGAGCGCGGCGAGCGGCTTCCAGGCTTCCCGCTTGCTCCAGACGACAGTCGTCAGACCGCTCGCCAAAACCGGTGTGGCGAGGAGCACGACCCGCGCGACGCCGAGACCGCTCGGGAGGATCGTCGCCCCGACGATTGCCGCCGCGCCGCCGGCGAGCAGCGCGAGACCAGACGCGACGAACGCAAGCTCGACCGACCGCTTCGACACCGAGGCGGCAATCACCCGATCGAGAAAGCCTCCCACCAAAACGGCTAGCGGCGGAAACATCGGCAGGATGTAGGTGGCGAGCTTTCCTCGCGCCAAGCTGAACACCACGAACACGGTCCCGGCCCAGACGAGCAGAAAGCGGACGACACGTCCCTCGAGCGCGCCTTCTGCCAGGGCGGTGCGCCAGGCGGGCGCGGCGGCAATCGCCAGGGGCGTCCACGGAAGGAGCCCGCCGAGCACCCACGGGACGAACCAATAGACCGGCTCGGCGTGCTCGGACCCGGCGGCTCGACCGAGGTGTTCCTTCCAGAGGTAGAAGCTCAGGAAGCTCGGATAGCGGTGTTGGACGACGGCGAACCACGGAAGCGCCAGCGCAAAAAAGAGCGGCGCGCAGACGAGCAACCGCGGAGCGAAGAGCGCTCGCCAGGAACGACCGAGCGCGGCATCGCCGGCGAGCACGAGCCCGCAGAGCACGAGCGCCGCGGGCCCCTTGCTCAACGTCGCGGCGGCCAGAAAAAGCCAGAACGACAGCGCTCGCGCGACCCCGCTCGTCGCCGCCTCTCGGTACGCGAAGAACGAGAAGAGCGCCCCGCTGAGCGCGACTGCGAACAGCATGTCCGTCACGACCGTGCGTGCGAGCGTGACGTAGAGCGCGGCGGACGCGAGCACGATCGCGGCCAGGCTCCCCGCCGCGGGCGAGAGATGGCGGCGCGCGAAGGCGCCGGTCAAGAGCACGCCCAATGCGCCTGCGAGCGCCGGCGCGAGGCGTGCCGCGAGCTCGCTCGGTCCGAACGCCCGGAGCGCGCTCGCCGTCAGCCAGTAGAGGAGCGGGGGCTTCTCGAGATACGGCATGCCGAAGAGGTGCGGCACGATCCAGTCGCCACTCAGCGCCATCTCGCGGGAGATCTCGGCGTATCGACCCTCGTCAGGGTCGGTGAGCGGCATGTCCCCGGCGCGGAACAGGAAGAGTGCAAACGCGAGTGCCGAGATGATCAGAATAAAAGTGAGTCTGCCGCCGTCCAATCGGCGGAAGGAGGTAGCGGAGCCGTCCTCGTCTGGCACCATCGTTCTCGCGGCGCACAGTATCCAGAGCATGCGGGCTGCGCCATTGCAGAGGCCCCAAATGATCCACTGGGCGCTAGACGCGACGTTTGACCGTTCTCGGGCGAAAGGTTATCAGGGGGAGATTTTCTGCCGCGATGGCACTACCAGCGACCTCAGAGTCGACACGTTCGCTGCGCCGCGAAGTAGCGGTGAGCGTCGTGGTTCCCGTCTATAACGAAGAGGCGAGCCTGCGCGAGCTCCACCGCCGCCTGCGCACGGTGCTCGAGCCCCTCGGCCAATCCTTCGAGGTCATCTACGTAGACGACGGCTCCACGGATAGCTCGCGCGAGGTGCTCGAGGATATCGGCCGCGACGACCCCTGCCTGATCGTCGTGGAGCTCGCGTACAACGCCGGCCAGCACGGTGCGGTCCTCGCCGGTTTCCAAGTGTCGCGCGGTAAAGTCGTCGTGACGCTCGACGCCGACCTGCAAAACCCTCCCGAAGAGATTCCCAAGCTGCTGGCGAAAGTCGCAGAAGGCTACGACGTGGTCGGGGGGGTGCGGAAACGCCGCAAAGACTCGTGGTCTCGCCTCGCGGCCTCCCGCTTGATCCGCGTGCTGTCGGCGCGAGGCGGCCCGGCGGCGATGGACTACGGGTGCATGCTGCGTGCCTATCGAAGGGAGGTCGTGCAGCGCGTGCTGCGCTGGCGCGAGCACTCCCTCTTCATCCCCGCGCTGGCGGCACGGTTCACCAAACGGGTGGCCGAGGTGCCGGTGGCGCACGAGGAGCGGGTATTCGGCCGCTCGCGCTACAGCATGCTCCGCCTCATGCGGCTCGGTTTCGACTTTCTGACCGGCTTCTCCGTGTTGCCAGTCCAGTTCGTCACGCTGTTCGGCATCTTCACGGCGCTCGCCGGTCTGTCCTTCGGACTCTTCCTGTTCCTGCGCCGTCTCTTCGTCGGACCGGAGGTCGAGGGCGTCTTCACGCTGTTCGCGATCCTCTTCCTGTTCATCGGAGCGCTGTTCGTGGCGATCGGGGTCGTCGGCGAGTACGTGGCTCGGATCTACAACGAAGTCCGCCGCCGCCCGCTCTATCGTGATCGAGTCGATCCGGCGGCGCGCCGAATAGAGACCCGTCCGAAGCCGAACCTTGCGCAACGTACTGCTTGCCTATCACGACATCGGTGCGGTCTTCCTCGAGGAGCTGATCGCCAGCGGGGACGAGCTCGCCGCTGGTGATCACGCACGACGATCGGCCCGGCGAAGACGATCTGGTTTCGCTCGGTGCGGTCTTTCGCCGAGCACCACGGTATCCCGGTCATCGCACCCGCCGACGTCAACGAGCCGCGACGTGGTCGCGCGCGTGCGCGCGATCGGCCCCGGACTTTCTGTTCTCGGCGATGTTCCGTCAAATGCTGAAGCGCGAGCTTCTCGATTGCCCACCGCGACGGCGCGCTCAACCTGCACGGCTCGCTGCTGCCGAAGTATCGCGGCCGCTCGCCGGTCAACTGGGTGCTCGTCGACGGCGAGACCGAGACCGGCGTGACGCTTCACTACATGGTGGAGAAGGCGGACCGCGGCGACATCGTCGCGCAGCGGCGGATCGCGATCGCCGACGACGACACCGCGCTCACCCTGTCACCGCAAGGCCACCGAGGCGGCGCGAGCAGCTGATGCGCGAGACGTACCCGCTGCTGGCTTCGGGGCGGGCGCCGCGCGCTGCCGCAGGATCACGCGCTGGCGAGCTACTTCGGCGGGCGCACGCCCGAAGACGGCGAGATCGACTGGGGCCGGCCGGCGCGCCGGATCTACGACCTGGTGCGCGCCGTGACGCATCCCTATCCCGGCGCGTTCACTGTGGCAGGGCGCAGCGACGCCTGTTCGTCTGGTGGGCACGGCCGACGCAGGCGGCGCGGCGCCTCCGAGCGGGAGAGGTCGAGGTGGGCAGCTCACAGGCGGTTTGCGTAGGGAGCCGGAGACGGCGCGCTCCGCCTGGAGCGCGTCCAGGTCGAGGGCGAAGCGGAGCGCTCGGCAGTCGAATGGGCCCGTCGCGGCGGATGCCGCAGCGGAGAGCTCTTGGGGAAGGCGCGATGAAGGTTCTGATCACCGGTGGCGGCGGCTTCGTCGGCTCGCATCTGGCCGACGCCTTCCTCGCGCGCGGCGACGAGGTCTTCATCCTCGAGACCGGGCTCACCCTCAAGGTGCGGCACCGCATCGGCGACCCGCGGCTTCACTTCGTCCGCGACAGCGTGTTCAACGAGGACATCCTCGAGGGGCTGATCGCGCAGGTCGACCTCGTCTATCACCTCGCGGCCGTGGTCGGCGTCGAGCACTACGTCGGCGATCCCTACGAGGTGCTGAACGTCAACGTCAACGGCACGCAGAACGTGCTCGAAGCTCGCCTTCAAGCACGGCAAGAAGGTCGTCTTCACCTCGACCTCGGAGGTCTACGGCCGCAACCCGAAGGTGCCGTGGGGCGAGGACGACGACCGCGTGCTCGGCTCGACGCGCATCGATCGCTGGTGCTACTCGACCTCGAAGGCGGTCGGCGAGCACTTCTGCTTCGCCTACGCGAAGATGGGGCTGCCGGTCGACGATCGTCCGCTACTTCAACGTCTACGGCCCGCGCCTCGACGCGATCGACGTCGGCCGCGTCATCACGATCTTCATGGGCCAGGTGCTGCGCGGCGAGCCGCTGACGGTGATCGGCGACGGCAAGCAGACGCGCTGCTTCACCTACGTCGACGACGCGATCGAGGCCACCGTGCAAGCCGGGCTTCGCGAGGAGGCGGTCGGTGAGATCTTCAACATCGGCGACGATCGCGAAGCACGATCCTCGAGCTGGCCGAGCGCCTGATCGCCATCGCCGGCTCGCAGTCGCCGATTCGCTTCGTCCCGCAGGAGGACGTGTACGGCACGAGCTACGAGGACATCCCGCGGCGCGTCCCCGACGTGGAGAAGATGCGGAAGATCCTCGGCGTGACGGCGAAGACGTCGCTCGACGAGGGGCTCGCGCGAACGATCGACTATTTTCGCCGCGCCTAGGAGCCCGTCACTGGAAGCGATTTCTCGGACGCGCCGCGCTGAAGAGAGATGAGCGACCTCGCGCTCAAGATCGACGTCGACACGCATCAAGGTCTCGGTAAAGGGGTGCCCCGGCTCCTCGATTGCCTGGCCCGAAGGGGCGTGGCGGCGAGCTTCTACGTGTCGATGGGCCCGGACAACTCGGGAAAGGCGATCCGACGCTTTCTCACGCGCAAGGGCTTCGCGCGGAAGATGCTGAGGAGCAACGCGGTCAAGCTCTATGGCCTGCGCACCGCGCTCTACGGAACTCTCTTGCCGGCTCCCGAGATCGCCCGCTCGTTTCCGGACGTCCTGCGACGCACGGTTGCCGAGGGGCATGAGCTCGGCATCCACGGCAACGACCACGTGTACTGGCACGACTTCGCGCTGACGCTCAGTGAGGCGGCGGTCGCGCGCGAGATCGACGCCGCGATCGCGACGTTCCAGGCGATCGTCGGTGAGTTCCCCGCAGGATTTGCCGCGCCCGGATGGCAATGCGGAGCGGCCTCGCTGGCCGCTCTCGAGCGCCGGCCCTTCACCTACCAGTCGAGCACGCGCGGCGATCGGCCGTATCGCGCGCGCATCGGGGACGTGCAAGCGCGTCTGCCGGAGATCCCGACGACGCTGCCGACGGTCGACGAGCTGCTCGGCCAAGGCATCACAGCTGAGCGGCTCGTCGAGATCTACGAGCGCTCCCTCGATGAGGGGGGCTTGGCCGTCCTCACCGTGCACGCCGAGGTCGAGGGTGGACGGTACGCGGAATTCTTCGATCGGTTGCTCGAGCGTCTGAGCGGGCGTTTGCGTTTCCGCCGCCTCATCGATATCGCCCGGGAGATCGACGTCGGCGCGCTTCCGGTGTGCGAAGTCGTACAGGGAACACGACCTGGGCGCGCCGGATCCGTGTCCTGCCAGGGGGTGGAAGCTTCGGTCTCGTCGCCTTTGTCCGACGGATAGGTCGCGTCAGAGGCCCTGATCGCGGTAGCTCTGCGCGTAGCCGACGTAGAGCTCGGCAGAGTGGTGGAGGTGGGCGATCTCCTCCTCGCGCAGATCTCGGATCGGCTTGGCGGGGCTACCCAGGGCGAGCGTTCGAGGCGGGATCTTGGTTCCAGGCGCCACCAGCGAGCCCGCCCCGACGAGCGCTTCCGATCCCACCTCCGCGCCGTCGAGCACGATCGCACCGATGCCGATGAGCGCGTAGTCTGCGAGCGTACAACCGTGCAGCACGACGCGGTGGCCGACCGTCACGCCGTCGCCGAGGATCGTCGGCCATCGCTCGTTGGTGACGTGGATCGTCGCGTGATCCTGGATGTTGGTCGCGCGCCCGATGCGCACCCGCTCGATGTCCCCGCGGATCACCGCCTGGAACCAAACGCTGGATGCCGGGCCGATCTCGACGTCGCCGATCACGTATGCGGAGGCGTGCACGTACACGTCGGGAGCGAGCTTCGGCTCCCGGTCGCGATAGCGAAGGATCACGTCTCGCACTTCCTATCGTAGGTGCGCGCGTGCCTCAATCGTGTGCTTTGGCGTTGCCGAAAATGACTCTTGCACAAGAAATGAGCTTGCTTGACCGCGTTGGCCGGCTCCGGCATTAACAGCGTTAAACCGTGGACTGACTACGGTGAGGGGCAAAGCTTGGCGTTGGCGTTGGACGTCGGACGGATCGGTGTGCTCCGGCGCGCCCCGGGCCTATCCGGCGCCGCCGGTTTGCTGATCGGCACGTGCGTCCTCTTGGGGTGGGTGTTCGACCTCACCCTTCTGAAGAGCGTGATGCCAGGGTGGAGCGTGATGGTGCCGAACACGGCGCTCGCCTTCGTCATGCTCGGGCTGGGTCTCCTGCTGCTCTGGGGCGGACGGTCGACGGGCGCCGGTGGCGCGGCTGCCGACGTTGCGGCTATCATACCGGCCGCGATCGGAGCCATCACGCTCGCCGAGCAGCTATTTGGAAGTGATCTCGGCATCGGTCGTCTGCTGCCGTTCGGTCGCGTGCCGCAGATGGGTCCGACGACCGCTGCGGCGATCTTCTTCCTCGGCGCGTCGCTCCTATGCGTCGATCGCATCGGCAGCTCGCAAGGGCAAATCCTCGCATTCGCCGCGGGCTTGATCGCGCTGCTCGGCGGCTTCGGCTTTTTGATCGCGGAGCAGGCCGGCTTCCGAACCGACGATCTCGACCGAGCGATGGCCGTACACACCGCGACCATGCTGTTGATCACGAGCCTCGGCGTTCTCTTCCTTCGACCCGACCAGGGGCCGATGGCAATCGTGGTGCGGGAAGGCGCGGCGGGAACGCTCTCGCGTCGGCTCCTTCCCGCGTCGGCGTTGGCGATCCTCGCCGTCGGCGTCGTCTGGACGATCGGTCATCGTCTCGGCCTCTACGACGAGTCATTCTCGATCGCCGGGCTCGTCGCGACGGCGATCGGCGTGATCGTCGTGCTCGTGTGGTGGAGCGCGGTCTCGCTCGGGGCGGTCGAGGACCAGTTCCGAAATCTCTTCGAGACGAGCCTAGATGCAATCAGCATCCGCTCTCTCCGCACGGGCGAGATTCTCAGTGTCAACCCGCAGTTCGAAAAGATCATGGGATACGCCTCGGGCGAGATCATCGGCCAAACGGACGTCGAGGCCGGCCTGATGATCGACCAGGTCAGCGCAGAAGAGCTGATTCGAGAGATCGCCGACGGAAAGGTCGTGTCCAACCGGGAGATTCCGTTTCGTAAGAAGGGAGGAGAGACCTGCATGGGACTGGTATCCGGAACGCTCGGGCGTTTCGAGGGCCAACCGGCGATCATCCTCTCTACTCGCGACATCACCGAGCGACGGGAAGCGCAGCGGCTCGTTCGCGAGAGCGAGGAGCGCTTCCGCTCGCTCGCATCATCGGCGCCGATCGGGATCTTCCGAAGCGACGCCGCGGGTCGTTGCACCTACACCAACCCACGCTGGCAACAGATGACGGGACTCACTTTCGAGCAGAATCTCGGCGAGGGGTGGATCACCGCGGTGCACGCAGAAGACCGGAAGAGAGTCGCGGCGCAGTGGCACCACTTCGCGGGTGGGGGCGACGAGCTCGACACCGAGTTCCGATTCCAGCGGCCGGGCGTGGAAGCGCATTGGGTGTGGGCCACCGCGGCTGCCGTGCGCTCGGCGAGCGGCGAGGTGCTCGGCTACGTCGGCACCAGCCAGGACATCAGTGCACGAAAGGCCATCGAGCAGCTGCGGCACGACCTGGTCCGCATGCTCTCGCACGACATCAAGAATCCCCTCGCCACCGTGCTCGGGTTCGCCAAGGTCCTCCGCGAAGATCTTCACGATCGCGCGGAGACCGCCGAGGCGATCGACGCGATCGAGAGCGGCGCGGAGCGCGCCCTGAGCTTGGCCACGAATTTTCTCGATGCAGACCGGATCGAGAGCGGAGCACTCGAGGTCCGCAAGGCTCCGAGCTCGCTCAACGAGATCGTCGAGAACGTCGTCGGGCAGCAGGCGCCTGGGGCCCGGCTGCGCGGTGTCGAAGTACGCACCAACCTCGACCCGGCGTTGCCGCGGATCGACATCGACGCGGCCTTGCTGGCTCGGGTGGTCGCCAACCTGCTCAGCAACGCGATCCATTACTCTCGAGCGCGAGAGACCATACGAGTGGAAACGCGGCTTCGGGAAGGCCGCGCCGAGCTTTCGGTGCGAGACCGTGGCCCCGGAGTTCCCGCCGACGAGCGGCAGCAGATCTTTCGGCGATTCGTGCGCGGCAGCAAGTCACGCTCGGACTCGACCGGCCTCGGCCTCTTCATCGTCAAGACCATCGTCGAGGCGCACGGCGGCAGCGTCGCGGTCGAGTGTCCTCCGGAAGGGGGTTCGGTATTCGTGTGCTCGTTGCCGCTGACCCCCAACATATAGCGGTAGGGAGACCCAACTTGTCTTATCCCTAGTCGTCTGCTAGTTGAAGCCATGGTCGCTCCGAACTTCGAAATTCGCGACCGCGAGCGCGAGCCCGGATCGTCCTCCGGGCTTTTTTTTCACTCTCGCCCCGGGAGGTACCGCCGATGACGCCCTCGGAAGCTCTCGAAGGCCTCACCTTCGACGACGTCCTGCTGGTTCCCGCTGCCTCGGAGATCTTGCCGAAGGACGCGGAGACCTCGACGCAGCTCACGGCCGAGATTCGCTTGGCCATCCCGCTGGTCTCCGCCGCGATGGACACCGTCACCGAAGCACGCACGGCCATCGCGCTCGCGCAGGAAGGCGGTATCGGCATCGTCCATCGTAATCTCTCGGTCGGCGCGCAGGCGAAGGAAGTCGAGCGCGTGAAAAAGTCGGAGAGCGGCATGATCAGCGATCCGGTCACGGTGCGTCCGGAGCAGCCGATCCACGAGGCGCTCGACGTCATGCACCGCTACCAGATCTCCGGCTTGCCGGTCACGCGCGACGGCGGCGAGCTCGTCGGTATCCTCACCAACCGCGATCTGCGGTTCGAGAAGCGGCTGGACCGACCCGTTGCAGAGATCATGACGAAGGAGCGGCTGGTGACGGCGCGGCCGGGCGTGACGCTCGAACGGGCGAAGGAGATCCTCCACGAGCACCGCATCGAGAAGCTGCTCGTCGTCGACGAGCGCGGACGGCTGAAGGGCCTGATCACCGTCAAGGACATTCAAAAGACCATCCAGTTCCCCCACGCCTCGAAGGACGCGCAGGGACGTCTGCGCGTCGGAGGGCGCGATCGGTACGGGGTCGGACCGCGACGAGCGCGCTCAAGCACTGGTGCGAGCAGGCGTCGACGTGATCGTGATCGACACCGCGCACGGCCACGCGAAATCCGTCGTGGACGCGGTCCTCGAGCTGAAGCGCACGTTCCCGGGCGTTCCGTTGATCGCCGGCAACGTGGCGACCGCCGAAGGCACCGCGGCGCTGGTGCGGGCCGGCGTCGACGCCGTGAAGGTGGGGATGGGCGGGGGCTCGATCTGCACCACGCGCGTGGTCTCCGGCGTCGGCGTGCCGCAGCTCACCGCCATCGCCGAGGCCGTCAAGGTCGCCGACAAGCATGGCGTCCCGGTGATCGCCGACGGCGGCGATCAAGTTCTCCGGCGACATCACCAAGGCCCTGGCTGCCGGGGCGCGCGACGGTGATGATCGGCAGCCTGCTCGCGGGCACCGAGGAGAGCCCGGGCGAGACGATCCTCTATCAGGGGCGTACCTACAAGCTGTATCGCGGCATGGGATCGATCGAGGCGATGCGCGAACGGGAAGGGAGCCGCAATCGCTACTTTCAAGACGAGGAACGAGACGATGAAGCTCGTTCCCGAAGGGATCGAAGGTCGCGTTCCCTACAAGGGGCCGGTGACGTTCATCATCCAACAGCTGATCGGCGGCCTGAAGGCGGGAATGGGTTACGTCGGCTGCGCCACGCTCGCGGACCTCAAGGCGCGCGCGAAATTCGTGCGCGTAACGGCGGCGGGTTTCCGCGAGAGCCACGTGCACGACGTGTCGATCACCAAGGAGGCGCCGAATTACCGGCTCGAGTGAAGAAATGGCTTCACGCTTGCGGCTTCGGGCTTCGGCGAGAGACGTGTCCTCAAGGCCTCTGCAGAGGCCGGAAGGCTGAGGCCCGCAACCTCCGATGATCCTCGTCCTCGACTTCGGAAGCCAATACACCCAGCTCATCGCACGGCGGGTCCGCGAGGCGGGGGTCTACTGCGAGATCCATCCGTTCAACGCTGGCGCGGAGAAAATCGCACAGTTGAAGCCTGATGGCCTGATCCTCTCGGGGGGACCGGCGAGCGTCTACGACCGGGATGCGCCACGGATCGATGGAGCGCTGCTCGACGGCCGACCCGTTCTCGGCATCTGCTACGGCATGGGACTCCTCTGCCAGCTCGACGGCGGTCGCGTCGCCCGCGCCGATCGCCGCGAGTATGGTCCGGCCGAGCTCCTGATCGACGACGACTCGGACCTCTTCGTCGGTCTCGGCACAGGCGGAGCCGAGCGCGTGTGGATGAGCCACGGCGATCGTATGGAGTCGATGCCCCGCGGCTACGAGGCGATCGCGCACAGCTCGAACTCGCCGATCGCGGCGTTTCGCGATCGCAGCCGGCGCCGCTTCGGCGTGCAGTTTCATCCCGAGGTCGTGCACACGCCGCGCGGCGCGAGATCCTGCAGAACTTCCTGTTCCGCGTCTGCGGCTGCAAGGCCGACTGGACGATGGAGGGCTTCGTCGAGCGCGAGGTGGCGACGCATCCGCGAGCGGGTCGGGCGAGGGCCGGGTCATCTGCGCGCTGTCGGGCGGGGTCGATTCGACGGTGACGGCGGCGCTCGTACAGCGCGCGATCGGCGACCGCCTGACCTGCGTGTTCGTCGACAACGGCCTGCTGCGCAAGAACGAGTTCGACGAAGTCACGCGCGTCTACCGCGAGCACTTCGGCTTCGACCTGAGGGCGGTCGACGCTTCCGAGCGCTTCTTGAAGCGCCTGCGGGGGGAGGAGGATCCCGAGCGCAAGCGAAAGATCATCGGCGCGACGTTCATCGAGGTCTTCGAGCAGGAGGCGCGCTCGATTCCGGACGTCGAGTTTCTCGCCCAGGGGACGCTCTATCCCGACGTCATCGAATCGGTGTCCTTCAAGGGGCCCTCGGCGACGATCAAGAGCCACCACAACGTCGGTGGCCTGCCCGAGCGCATGCACCTGACGCTCATCGAGCCGCTGCGCGAGCTCTTCAAGGACGAGGTGCGGAAGGTCGGCGGAGCTGCTCGGCATTCCGGAGGCGATTCTTCGACGCCAACCGTTTCCCGGACCGGGTCTCGCCATCCGCGTGCTCGGCGAGGTGACCGCCGAGCGGCTCGCCGTTCTCCGGGAGGCGGACGCGATCGTGCGCGAGGAGATCGCCGCTTCGCCGATCGCACGCGTCGATCTGGCAGTCGTTCGCCGTGTTGCTGCCGGTCAAGACGGTCGGCGTCATGGGCGACGAGCGCACCTACGACAACGTGATCGCCGTGCGCGCGGTCGAGAGCCTCGACGGCATGACGGCCGACTGGGCGCGCCTGCCGCACGACCTCCTGGCGCGCATGTCGAGCCGGATCATCAACGAGGTGCGCGGCGTGAACCGGGTCGTCGTACGACATCTCCTCGAAGCCGCCGGCGACGATCGAGTGGGAGTGAGCGATGATGAGCTTCGGACTCGAGACTTCGGGCTTCAGCAAGAGGCGCCAGGAGTCGTTCGCCGAAGCCCGACGCCCGAAGCCTGAAGCCGTCTCATGTCCTTCGTCCACCTTCACCTCCACACCCAGTACTCACTGCTCGACGGCGCGAACAAGATCTCGGCGCTCATCCCGCACGTGAAGAAGCTCGGCATGCCCGCCGTGGCAATGACCGACCACGGGAACATGTTCGGCGCCGTGGAATTCTACAAGAAGGCCGTCGAGGCCGGGGTGAAGCCGATCCTCGGTTGCGAGGTCTACGTCGCACCGAAGAGCCGGACCGATCGGATCGGCCGAAGCGACGACTACGAGGCCGGCGGCAACTATCATCTGACGCTGCTCGCCATGAACGAGCAGGGCTACAAGAATCTCTGCCGGCTCGTCACCAAGGGATTCACCGAAGGCTTCTACTACAAGCCGAGGATCGACAAGGAGCTTCTCCGCGAATTGAACGAAGGCATCATCGCTCTCTCCGGGTGCCTGTCGAGCGAGGTGAACTGCTCGATCGCCGAGCACAACCTCGAGCACGCGCGGAAGGTGCTGGAAGACTACGCATCGATCTTCGGCGAGCGCTACTACGTGGAGATCCAGGACAACAAGCTCGCCGCGCAAGAGCAGGCGAACGCCGAGCTCGTCCGGCTCGCCCGCGGGCTCGGCCTGCCGCTGGTGGCGACCAACGATTGCCACTACCTCGCCGCCGATGACGCCAAGGCGCACGAGATCCTGCTCTGCATCCAATCGAAGAAGACGCGAGACGATCCCAAGGCCTGGAAGCTCGGCACCCACGAGCTCTACGTCAAGAGTCCGGAGGAAATGACGGCGGCCTTCGCCGCGCTGCCCGAAGCCGTCGCCAACACCGTGGCGATCGCAGAGCGTTGCAACGTGGAGCTGCGCTTCGGCCGCTATCAGTTCCCGGTCTTCGAGACGCCTCGTGGCGAGAGCCTAGAGGAGTATCTCGACGGCTCGGCGCGCGCGGGCCTCACGCGGCGCATTGCAGCGAAGTCCGCACGTCCGGACTGGACGCCCGACAAGGAGACGAGCTACCGCGAGCGGCTCGAGTTCGAGCTCACCACCATCCGCGAGATGGGCTTCGCCGGGTATTTCCTGATCGTCGCCGACTTCATCGGCGAGGCCAAGCGGCGCGGCATCCCCGTGGGTCCGGGCCGGGGATCCGGCGCCGGCAGTCTCGTGGCGTACGCGCTCGGCATCACCGATATCGATCCGATCCCCTACGGGTTGCTCTTCGAGCGCTTCCTCAATCCGGAGCGCAAGTCCATGCCCGATATCGACGTCGACTTCTGCTTCCACCGGCGGGACGAGGTCATCGCCTACGTCAAGCAGAAATACGGCGAAGATCGCGTTGCGCAGATCGTCGCCTTCGGCACGCTCAAGGGCAAGCAGGCGATCAAGGACGTCGGCCGCGTCCTCAACTTCAACTACGCGGAGACCGATCGCATCGCCAAGCTCTATCCGGCGCCGAAGCAAGGCAAGGACTACCCCCTCGAGAAGGCGCTCGAGCTCGAGCCGAGGCTGCGCGAGGTGCGCGACGCGGGCGGCCGCGAGAAGGAGCTGTTCGAGAACGCGCTGAAGCTCGAAGGGCTCTTTCGCCAGACGACGAAGCACGCCTCCGGAATCGTCATCTCCAACCGTCCGCTCGTCGAGGACGTGCCGCTGTTCGTCGATCCCGACCAGCTGCTGCTCACGCAGTACGCTTACAACGAGATCGACGCGATCGGCCTCATCAAGTTCGATTTTCTCGGGCTGAAGACGCTGACGCTCATCGAGAGCGCGGTGCGACGCGTGCGGGAAGGACGGGGCGTCGATCTCGATCTCACCGACCTCGCCTTCGACGACAAGAAGACCTACGAGCAGCTCGGACGCGGCGACACGGTGGGAATCTTCCAGATGGAATCGGGAGGCATGCGCAAGCTGCTCACCGATCTGCGCCCGAACTGCTTCGAAGACCTGATCGCCGTGCTCGCGCTCTACCGCCCGGGACCTCTCGATTCGCGGCATGGTCGAGGAGTTCATCAAGCGCAAGCGCGGCAAGGAGCCGATCCGCTATCTGCACACGAGCGCTCGAGCCGATCCTGAAGGAGACCTACGGCGTCATCGTCTATCAGGAGCAGGTGATGAAGATCGCCCAGGTGCTCGCGGGCTACACGCTCGGCGACGCCGACAATCTGCGGCGGGCGATGGGCAAGAAGAAGGCCGAGGAGATGGCGCGCGAACGCGTGCGCTTCCTCGACGGCGCCGCGAAGCAGGGCATCCGCGCCGAGCTTGCCGGCGAGATCTTCGACCAGATGGAGACCTTCGCCGCCTACGGCTTCAACAAATCTCACTCCGCCGCCTACGCGCTCGTCTCGTACCAGACCGCCTACCTGAAAGCGCACTATCCACAGGAGTTCATGGCGGCGCTCCTCACCATGGAGATGGGGGACACCGACAAGACCTACAAGAACATCGCCGACTGCCGCGAGCGTGGAATCCGCATCCTCCCTCCCGACGTCAATCAGAGCCGCGAAGAATTCACGGCGGCGGAGGGGGACATCCGCTTCGGCCTCGGCGCCGTACGCGGCGTCGGCGGCAAGGCGATCGAGACGATCCTCGCGGCGCGTGCGACGCCGTTCACGTCCTTCGCGGACTTCTGCCGGCGCGTGCGTGGGCCGGTCATCAACAAGCGAGTGGTCGAGAGCCTGATCCAGTGCGGCGCTCTCGACTCGCTAGGCGCCTCGCGGCCGGCGCTTCTGGCCGTCGCCGAAGAGATGATGCGATGGGCCGAGCGCGTCGAGCGCGAGGCAAACTCGGACCAGCGGAGCCTCTTCGGGGGCGGAAGCGCGGCGGGAGCCGCGATGTCGGAGCCGCCGGCGATCCCGCTCGTTACGGAGTGGTCGGACAAGGAGCGCTTGCGCGCGGAGAAAGAAGCAATCGGTATCTTTCTCACCGGCCATCCCCTCGACAAATTCCAGCGCGACCTCGGCCGACTGGCAAACGCTTCGACCGGGACGCTGGCCGCCCGCGGGAACCAGGAGCGGGTGACGCTCGGCGGCGTCATTCACACCGTGAAGCTCAAGAACAGCAAGAAGGGCGATCGGTACGCGACGTTCGCTCTCGAGGACAAGGAAGGCGTGATCGAGGTGATCGCCTGGCCGGACACCTATCGCAAGTTCGAAGCCGCGATCCACGGCGACGATCCGGTGCTGGTGAGCGGCTCACTCGACAGACAAGAGGCGGCCAGTGGACGGGGCGACGACGCGGATGCGAGCGCGGAAGGCGGCGAGACGGTACGAGAGCGCTGTCAAGTCATCGCCGACGAGATCCGGCCGCTCGCCGAAGCACGCGAGCAGTCCGTGCGCCAGGTGCACTTGCAGGTGACGGCGGATCATCTGACCGAGGATCAGCTGGTTCGCTTGCGTGACGCCCTCGCTCAGCATCGTGGCACGTGCCCTGCCTATCTCCACGTGATCGTGCCGGGGCGAAGCGAAGCGGTGATCGAGCTCCCGGAGACCCTGCGAGTGGTGCCCTCCGAAGCGATGCTCGATGCGGTCGAGAAGATCTTCGGCAGTGGGGTGATGATGCTCCGTTGAAGTCGGCTACCGGCTACGGGCTGCCGGCTACCGCAGGGACACATCGAGTCATGGCACACTTCGGTCTTTTGCGGTAGTCGGTAGCCGGCAGCCGACTCATGGATCTCCTCCAAGGCATCCGCGTCCTCGACTTCACCCAGTACCAAGCAGGGCCGTACGGCACGGCTCTGCTCGCCGACTTCGGTGCCGACGTGATCAAGATCGAGCGCCCCGGAGGGGATCCCGCGCGCGCGAACTTTGCCGAGATCGACGGAGTTAACGGCTTCTTCCTGGTCAACAACCGCGGCAAACGCAGCCTCTGTTTGGACCTCGCCAAGCCGTCGGCGCTGGAGATCGTGCGCCGGCTCATTTCTCGCTCCGACGTCCTCGTCCACAATCTGAAGCCGGGGGCGATGGAGAAGCTCGGCCTCGGTTACGAGGCGGTGCGTGTCGCCAACCCGCGCATGATCTACGCGGCCGTGTCGACCTACGGGCCGAAGGGATCGCGCAAGGACGCGATGGGCGTAGATCTCATCGCGCAAGCGGAGAGTGGCGTCATGAGCGTGACCGGGCTCGCCGGAGGGCGACGCGTTGCCGGTCGGGGTGGCGATCGCCGACGCGCTTGGCGGTATCAACCTCGCCTTCGCCGTGATCGCCGCTCTCTACGCGCGATCGCACACCGGCCGTGGACAATCCGTGCAGGTGTCGCTGGTCGGCGGCCTGCTCGGCGTGCAGGCGTGGGAGATGCAGCACCATCTGCTTTCCGGAGCGGTTTCGCCGCGCGGCGGCCGCTCGCATCCACTGGTCAAGACGCTGTGGCAGACCTTTGCGGCGAGCGACGGCGACTTCGTCGTGGCCGAGGTGAAGGATTCGTGGAGCGGCATCTGTCGCGTCATCGGCCATCCGGAGCTCGCCGACGACGAACGCTTCCGCTCGGTCGGCCGGCGCCTGAAGCACCGCCGCGCGCTGCTCGATGTCCTCGAGGCCGCCTTCCGAAAGGCTCCGGTTGCGCAGTGTGTTCAGCGGCTGCGCGCAGAAGGCGTCCTCGCGGCGCCGGTCCGCAGCTATCAAGACATTGCGCGAGATGAGGACACGCGAATCGACGGCTACATTCGCTCCGTCGATCACCCGACCAAGGGTCGGATCGACACACCGGGGCCTTTCCTGCATTTCTCCGAGACTCCGCCGGCGATCCGACGCGCCGCGCCGGCCTTAGGCGAGCATACGACCGAGATCCTTGCCGAGTGCGGCTACGACGCCGGCGAGATCGAGCGGCTTCGCGGCGCGGGCGCGATCGCTTGATCGATTGCCCGGTTCGCGCGCTCGTTTTTCTTCTTGACGGCTGCAGCGCCGCCGCGCATGCTCCGGATTGGATTTGCGACGACGAGTCGTTCGATCGGGCGATCGGCGCGGCGTGGCGCGGAGCGGAAGTCGGCGATCACTCCTCGGGCGCGGGAGCGAGGCCATGCGTGTAGGAACGGCGTTGGCAGAGATGGGTCCGACCAAGGCCGGGTCTGCGATCGATACCGATCTGCAAGACCTCTTTGCCGTCAACGTGCTCCTGCAAGTCACCGATGGGTTCCTGACGTATCAGGCGCTGCGGTTCGGATTCAGCGAGGCGAACCCGATCCTCAATGGCTCGATCCAGACGCTCGGATCCGGCGCCGCGCTCTTGCTGTTCAAGGCGCAAGCGTGCGGCCTGCTCTTGCTCCTCCGCCGAAACGTGCCGCCGGTCCTCGGCGTGGGTCCTCCGCTGCTTGGCGGTCGGCTACGTCCTGGTCGCCGTGGTGCCCTGGCTCGGCAAGTTGCTGGTCCTCGCCGCCGAGTGGCGACCGGCCCGCGAGCGGCTCACCGGCGTGGCGGCTCGCTTCGGCCGCAAGCTCGTCCGGCTCGCAGTCGGCGCGCAACGGGCACCGAGGCGAAAGGCTACTTCGCTCGCGACAGGTACGCGCCGGATTCGGTGTCGACGCGAATCACCGCCCCGGTCTCGATGAAGTTCGGTACGGGCACGATGAGGCCGGTCTCCGTGGTAGCGGGCTTCAGCACGTTGGTGACGGTCGCGGTCTTCATGCCCGGGGCCACGTCGGTCACCTTGAGATCCACGGTCTTCGGTAGCTCCACTCCCATGGGCTTCCCCTCGTAGAACTCGACCGAGACCTTGAGGTTGGGGGTGAGGTAGCCGACCGCGTCGCCCAGGTCATCACGGGACAGCTCGACTTGGTCGTAGGTCTCCGTGTTCATGAAGTGGAAGAGGTCGCTGTCTTGGTACAGGAACTCCATTTCGTGCTGCTCGAGCGTGACCTTTTCCACCTTGTCTTCCGAGCGGAAGCGATTCTCGGTTTGCAGGCCGGTGCGGAGGTTCCGCATCTTGGTTTGAACCATGCCGCGCCAGTTTCCGGGCGTGAGGTGTGCGACCTGTGTCATGCGATACAGGTCGTTTTGGTACTTGATCACGGTGCCAACCTTCAGCTGTGTCGCCGGGACGAACATTGGAATCGAACCTCCGCCAGTGATGAACCTCTCCTTCTAGCGGTTTTTGCTGCGTTTGGTCAATTCAAGCCAGTCGGCGCGGGGCTACTGCAGATGCGGGCTCGGCTCTTCGGATCCAGGCGCGGAAACCACGGGTGAGCCGTGGTGGTGTACCATTCTCCACTGGCCCCCATGACGCTCGAAGAGGTTCGTGGCTTCGACTTGCGAGCGGGAGACGCCGTCGTAGGTGCGGCTGGTGATGTTTTCGGTGCAAACCACCCAGGCGAGGTCGCCCACGATCGAGATCTCCACTGCGGTGAGGTCGAAGGACATCTCGAAGGTGTTTTCGAAGATGCGCTCCCAGCTGTCCATCACCGCCGCGTAGCCGACGAGGCGGCGCCAACCCGGGTGCGTGCACTGGACGCGCGCGGAGTGCAGCCAAATCTCCTGCATCTTCTCCGCTTCGAGGCTCTCGAAGGCGCGATAGAAGGAGAGATTGGCGCGACGCACACCCTCCGTTTCGGTTGTAGTCGTGGGGCTCACTTGGGCGGTGGCGCCATGAACACGAGGAGGGCGAGCCGTTCCGGGCCCGGATTGGTGACCGCATGCTCCGTACCGGCGGGGCAGAAGACGACGCCCCCGGCGTCGAGCGTTCGCGATTCGGCGTCGACGCGGAAATCGCCGACCCCTTCGAGCACGTAGTAGATCTTGTCGGAGCCCCCGTGGCGATGGCCGGTCTGGCTCTGACCGGGCTCGAACGTGTAGACGTCGCAGAAGAATCGCTCGCTCGCGAAAAGCGCGTTCTTCTTCATCTTGTCCGCGGCGAACTGACGCGCGTCGGCAACTCGCCGAAAAACCTCCATCGTCGAAGCATAGGCGCAGCGCGGGGAGGTTGGCAACTCGTCTCCGTTCGCATACGTCAGCGAGGAACACGTACCTCGTTGCCACGTCCCCCTTGATTGACGCTCGGAAATCGAACGGCTATAGCGGCGATTGGAGGTCAGCGCGACGTGACGGAACGCCTTGGAGCGGCCAACTACACGGCCGGCCCGGAGGGATTGCTGAGCGACAGCGTGATCGTCACGCAGGTGGAGAAGGCGATCGGCTGGGCTCGCAAGTACTCGATCTTCCCGTATCCGTTCGCTACCGCTTGCTGCGCGATGGAGTTCATGTCGCTGTCGATGGCTCCTTACGACATCGATCGGTTCGGAGCCGCGCTGCCGCGATTCACTCCGAGACAGGCCGATCTGCTGATCGTCATCGGCACGGTCACCATCCGGCAAGCGCCGATCCTCCGCCGCGTCTACGACCAGATGGCAGAGCCGAAGTGGGTGATGTCTTTCGGAGCGTGCGCTTCGAGCGGCGGCTTCTACGACAACTACACGACGCTGCCGGGCATCGATCGCGTGATTCCGGTCGACGTGTACGTGCCGGGCTGCCCGCCTCGCCCGGAGGGCGTGCTCGACGGTCTGATGATGCTGCAGAAGAAGATCCAGAACGAACGCCAGCGCGCATTTCGGCGCGAGGTGGTGGACCCGGATCCGATCTAGATCTGGCTCGGGATCTTCTCCCGGGACTCCCATGAGCGAGCGGGTACTGCTGCGTCACCGGGGTATCTCAAACTACCACACGCTCGAAGTGTACGAGCAGCACGGCGGCTACGAGGCGACGCGCCGGGCGCTACGCGACTTCCAGCCCGGCGAGCTCGTGGAGATGGTGAAGAGCTCGGGGCTTCGCGGTCGTGGCGGCGCCGGCTTTCCGACCGGCCTCAAGTGGAGCTTTCTCCCGAAGCAAACCGAGAAGCCGGTCTATCTCTGCGTCAATGCCGACGAGAGCGAGCCCGGCACGTTCAAGGATCGCGAGATCATCGAGTTCGATCCCCACCAGCTCCTCGAGGGGATCATCATCACGAGCTACGCGATCCGTTGCCACAAGGCGTTCATCTACATTCGGGGTGAATTCTTCTTCGGTGCCAGGGTGCTCGACGTCGCCATCGCGGAGGCGCAGGCGAAGGGCTACCTCGGCAAGAACGTATTCGGCAGCGGGTTCGACCTCGACGTCGTCGTGCATCGTGGCGCGGGCGCCTACATCTGCGGCGAAGAGACCGGCCTCATCGAGTCTCTGGAAGGCAAGCGCGCGTACCCGCGCGTGAAGCCGCCCTTCCCCGCGACCTACGGCATCTTCGGCTCGCCGACGATCGTGAACAACGTCGAGACGCTCGCCTGCGTGCCGCACATCGTCAGCCGCGGACCGGCGTGGTTCAAATCGATCGGGCCCGAGAAGGGTCCCGGGCCGAAGCTCTATTGCGTGAGCGGGCACGTCGAGCGGCCCGGCACGTACGAGCTGCCGATGGGCACGTCGCTGCGCGAGATTCTCTACACGCACTGTGGCGGGATTCCGGGCGGCCGAAAGCTGAAGGCGGTGATTCCCGGAGGTTCCTCGGTGCCGGTGTTCACGGCGGAAGAGATAGACGTAGCCATGGACTTCGACTCCGTGGCCAAGGCGGGATCCCTGCTCGGCTCTGCCGGCATCATCGTCATGGACGACAGCACCTGCATGGTACGCGCGCTCGAGGTGATCGCCCGCTTCTATCACCACGAGTCGTGCGGGCAGTGCACGCCCTGCCGCGAGGGGACGGGGTGGCTCCACAAGGTCCTCCGCCACCTCGAGGAGGGGACCGGGCGCGACGAAGATCTCGCAGCTCCTCGTCGACATCTCGGACAACATGATGGGGAACACGGTTTGCGTCCTCGCCGATGCGGCCGCGATGCCCACGAAATCGTTCGTCTCCAAATTCCGCGACGAGTTCGTAGAGCACGTGCGGCTCGGCCGCTGTCCTTTCCGGCCACCCGGCGAGGCGCCACGCGCCGCGGCGGCCGGCCACTGAGCCATGCCGAAAGTCACGATCGACGGTCAGGAGGACCAGTTCGAAGACGGTCTCACCGTGATCCGCGCCGCGGAGCGGCTCGGCATCGAGGTGCCGCACTATTGCTGGCATCCAGGTCTCACGATCGCCGGCAACTGCCGCATGTGTCTGGTCGAGATCGAGAAGGTCCCGAAGCTGCAGATCGCGTGCAACACGCGCGTCACGGACGGCATGGTGGTGCACACGCGGAACGAGCGCGTGAAGCGGGCGCAGCAATCCGTGCTCGAGTTCCTGCTCGTCAATCACCCGATCGACTGTCCGATCTGCGACCAAGCGGGTGAGTGCAAGCTCCAGGACTATTACATGGACTTCGACAAGAAGTCCTCTCGCTTCCCGGTCGAGGAGAAGGTCCGCAAGCGCAAAGTCGTCGACCTGGGGCCACAGGTGGTCTTGGATCAAGAGCGTTGCATCCTGTGCTTGCGCTGCACGCGATTCCTCGACGAGATTCCGAAGACGAGCGAGCTCGGCGTGTTCGAGCGTGGCGACCGCGCCTACATCGATCTCGCACCCGGGAAGCGGCTCGATGACCCCTATTCCGGGAACATCGTCGACATCTGCCCGGTGGGCGCGCTCACCAGCAAGGATTTTCGCTTCAAGGCGCGCGTTTGGTACCTGAAGAAGACCGAATCGGTCTGCCCGTTCTGCGCCAACGGCTGCAACATCGAGATCCATCATCGCGAGGGGCGGATCTTCCGCTTCCGGCCGCGCTACAACCCCGAGGTCAACGACTATTGGATGTGTGACGCGGGACGGATGGGATATCGGTCGATCCAGGGCGAGAACCGGTTGATCACGCCCGAGCTGCGCCAGGGCGAGGAGCTCCGGCCCCTCGCGTGGAAGCAGGCGGTGGAGACGGTCACGACGCGCCTCACGGAGATCCATCGGGCCGGAGGCGACCGCGCGATTGCCGGGATCGTATCGGCGTTCGCGACCAACGAAGAGGCGTTCCTGTTTCGTAGGCTGCTCCAGCCTGGTACGGGCGAGCGGGAGAACGGTCGATCGATCGCCGGACATGCTTGGTCGCCGCCGGATGCGTACGCCGACGATCTGTTGATCAAGCGGGATAAGAACCCCAACCGGAAGGGACTCGAAGCCCTGGGAATCCCGACCGGCGCGGGCGCCGTCGAGCGCATTCTCGAAGCGGCGCGGGCCGGGACGGTAAGGGCGCTCGTCGTGTACGGCGCCGATCTCGTCGGCGAGCTCGGCCGCGACAAGGTCGAGGCGGCGCTCGAGAGTCTCGAATTCTTCGTGTTGATCGATCTGCGCAGAAGCGAGACGTCACTCTACGCGGACGTCTTGCTGCCGGCGAGCTCGTTCGCGGAGACCGACGGTACGTTCACGAACCACGCGGGCCGTGTGCAGCGCTTCTCGCGCGCGTTCGAGCCGCCGGGCGACGCGAAGGAGGGTTGGAGCGTCCTGGCGGCGCTCCTTGCCGGCCTCGGGGATTCGACTCGATGGGAAGGCCCCGAGCAGGTCTTCATGGCGATGGCCGGCGAGGCCGATGCCTTTTCGGGGATGAGCTACCAAGCCCTCGGCAACAAAGGGCTCCGCGCGCGCTCCTAACGGACTGGAAGCTAGCGCGCCGCGACGGCGCGGCTCTCGGCCTCCGGTGTGGAGCCGGCGCGACTCACCACCTCGCCGATCCTCATCCGGTAGAACGACCTCCAAACGAATACCAGCGCGGCCGCCAAGAACGCCACGGACAGAACCCGAGTCATCACCTGGTGACCGCTATGCGCCATCTCCACCGCGAGCTCGACCGCCAGGAGCCCGAAGAGAGTCGTGAACTTGATCACGGGGTTCATGGCGACCGAAGACGTATCCTTGAACGGATCGCCCACCGTGTCGCCGACGACGGTGGCCGCATGAAGTGCGGTGCCCTTCTGCTTGAGCTCGACCTCGACGATCTTCTTGGCGTTGTCCCAAGCCCCGCCGGCGTTCGCCATGAAGATCGCCTGGTAGAGGCCGAAGAGCGCGATCGAGATCAGGTAGCCGATGAAGAAGAAGGGCTCGAAGCAGGCGAACGCGAGGGTCGAGAAGAATACCGTGAGGAAGATGTTGAACATGCCCTTCTGCGCGTACTGCGTGCAGATCTCGACGACCCGCTTCGAGTCTTCGACCGACGCCTTCGTGGCGCCGGTATCGAGCTTGATGTTCTGCTTGATGAACTCGACGGCGCGGTAGGCGCCCGTCGCGACCGCCTGCGTCGCCGCGCCGGTGAACCAGTAGATCACCGCGCCGCCCATGACGAGACCGAGCAGGAACTCGGGATGCAGGAGCGAAAGCTTCTCGACGTCGACCGTCAAGCCATTGGTCAACATCACGATGATCGAGAAGATCATGGTGGTCGCCCCGACCACCGCCGTGCCGATCAGCACGGGCTTGGCGGTTGCCTTGAACGTGTTGCCGGCCCCGTCGTTGGCTTCGAGGTGGTGCTTGGCGGCCTCGAAATCGGGGCGGAAGCCGAACTCCTTGCGGATCTCGTCGACGATCCCGGGCTGTGACTCGATCGTCGAGAGCTCGAAGACCGATTGTGCGTTGTCGGTGACCGGCCCGTAGGAGTCGACGGCGATCGTCACCGGTCCCATGCCGAGGAAGCCGAACGCGACGAGCCCGAAGGCGAAGATCGCGGGCGCGATCATCAGCTGGCCGAGGCCGAGTGTGCTTATGCCGTAGGCGATGCCCATGAGGAGGACGATCACCAGGCCCATCCAATACGCCGAAAAGTTGCCGGCGATGAAGCCCGCGAGGATGTTGAGCGAAGCCCCGCCTTCGCGCGAGGCGGTGACGATTTCCTTCACGTGGGCGGAGTCCATCGAAGTGAAGACCTTGACCAACTCCGGGATGATGGCGCCGGCCAGCGTCCCGCACGTGATGATGGTCGAAAGCTTCCACCAGAGCGTCGTGTCACCCCCGAGCTCGGGGATCAGCAGGCCCGAGATCACGTAGGTCACCGCCACCGACACGATTGAAGTGAGCCAAACCAGCGTGGTGAGCGGCGCCTCGAAATTCATCGAATCCGCGTCGGCGTAGCGCGCGGCGGCGAGCGATTCGTTAAGGAAGTAAGAGCCCGCGGAAGTGACGATCATCAAGATGCGCATGACGAAGATCCACACGAGGAGTTGCACCTGCACGGTCGGATCCTTCACGGCGAGGAGGATGAAGGTGATCAGTGCCACGCCGGTCACGCCGTAGGTCTCGAAGCCGTCGGCCGTCGGGCCTACCGAGTCGCCGGCGTTGTCCCCCGTGCAGTCGGCGATGACCCCCGGGTTGCGCGCGTCATCCTCCTTGATGTTGAAGACGATCTTCATCAAGTCCGAGCCGATGTCCGCGATCTTCGTGAAGATGCCTCCGGCGATACGCAGGGCGGCCGCGCCGAGCGACTCGCCGATCGCGAAGCCGATGAAGCACGGTCCCGCGTAATCGCCGGGCACGAGCAGGAGGATCGCCAGCATGATCACGAGCTCGGTCGAGATCAGCAGCATGCCGATCGACATCCCGGCCTTCAGCGGAATCACGTAGGTCGGAAACGGCTTGCCGGCGAGCGCGGCGAACGCCGTGCGAGAGTTGGCGAAGGTGTTGATGCGGATCCCGAACCAAGCAACGCCATAGGAGCCGCCGATGCCGACGAGAGAGAAGAAGATGATCAGCAGGACGCGGTCGAGGGAGAAATGGCGAAGCCAGCCGAAGTAGGCGACCATGATGACCGCGATGAACGCCCATAGCAGGAGAATGAACTTCCCCTGGGTCAGCAAGTAGGTCTTGCAGGTCTCGTAGATCAGTTCCGAGATTTCGCGCATCGAACGGTGGACGGGTAAAGCCTGGAGTTGGCGGTACATCATCAGGCCGAAGGCGAGTCCCAGGAGGCAGACGCCGATCCCGCCGGAGAGCAGGGTGCGGCCGGAAAGCCCGAGAAAACTAACCGAGCCAAGGTCCGGGATGACCAGCTCGGCCTCGCTGCCGCTGGCGGTTCTCGCCCACAAGAAAGGGAGTAGAAGTCCGACGATCGCGACGCCGGCTTGTCGATATTCGGATGCTGTAGGAAGAGATCTTGTGTCGTTTTTGCTGCATGTAGGCTCCAAAGATCGCCCGCGGATCGGCGGACTGTTCTAGTAGGCAACGTGAAAACGGCGCCTCATACACCAGAAACAGCACCGCTTGCCAGAGGCGGTTCTTCTAGCCGGGTTCTCAGGAGCGCTTGCCGCGCCGCGATCCCTCGGCACGTAACTCTTCCAGAAGGATCGCCCGGAAGTCGACCAGAGGTGCCATAGGCCGCGCCGGTGCCGGAGCATCACCGCCGCCTGATAGGTCTTGACTCGTGCCGCAGGTCTAGGCAGCATTCTAAATAGATAACAAAGATAACTAGATGAGTTATCTATTACGGAGGACCTTATGCTCCCCTCAAGCGATTTCCTCCATCAAGCCATCGATGAGCACGCGGACCGAATCAACAACTTTCAGCAAGGGTCGATCTCTCCAGAGGAGTTCCGCCCGATCCGGTTGTCCCACGGGCTCTATTACCAGCTCGACCACACGAGCCACATGCAGCGCATCAAGGTCACCGCAGGGGTGCTCACGGCCGAGCAGCTCGACGCAATCGCGGGCATCGGCGAGCGATGGGGAAGGGGGCTTCTGCACATCACGACGCGGCAAGACGTCCAGCTCCACTGGATCCCATTGGAGGCCGTCCGGGAGATCTACCATCGGTTGCAGGACGTCGGGATCTCCAACCGCGGCGCCTGCTCCGATTCGATCCGCAACGTCACTGCCTCCCCGTGCGCCGGGACCTGCACCAAAGAGCTCTTCGACGTGCTGCCCTTCGCGACGGCGTTGGCGGACTACTTCCTCTTTCATCCTCTGAACATCACGCTGCCGAGAAAGTTCAAGCCCTCGTTCTCCGGCTGTCCGGACGACGAGGCGCAGGGAGTCATCAACGATCTCGCCTTCTACGCACGACTGCAAGGAAGCCTCCGCGGCTTTCGCGTGCTCGCCGGCGGCGGGCTCGGCCCCATGCCGCATCTGGCGCTGCCGCTGCGCGATTTTCTGCCTGCCGAGCAAACGCTCGCGTATGCCGAGGCCGTCGTTCGCATCCAGCATCGTTACGGGGAGCGCAAGAACCGTCACAAGGCGCGCCTCAAGTTCCTCGTCCAGCGCATGGGTCTCGAGCGCTTCGGCGCGACGGTGGAGACGGAGTTCGAAAAGATCCAGCGCGAGCAAGGCGAGGAGCTGCGCCGTGATCTACTGAGCGCCCTCGAGAGCTACGGGCTACCCGCACCGCGCCGTCCCGCCGGCGGCGATGCCCACGGCCGAAACGACCCGCACTACGCGCAGTGGCTCCGCACCAACACCGAACCGCAACGCCAGGCGGGATATCGCCGGGTCACTGCGACTCTGCCGATCGGCGACATCACCTCCGCGCAACTGCGGCGATTGACGGAGCTCTGCCGCCATTTCGGCAACGGCACGCTGCGCGCGACCAACGACCAAAACCTGGTCTTTCCGTTCATCGCCGACGGTGACCTGGGGGCGCTCTACGGAGAGCTCCAAGGATTGCGGCTCGCGGAGCCGAACGCTCTCCACCTCACCGATGTGACCTCTTGCCCCGGGGCCGACTATTGCAGCCTCGCCGTGACCCGCTCCATGGGAGTCGCACAGCGTATCCGGCAGCATTTCGCGTCGATGCGCGAAGCGGTAGAGAAGCTCGGCAAGTTCCGCATCAAGATCAGCGGATGCCCGAACTCTTGCGGACAGCATCACATCGGCGATATCGGATTGACGGGCATGATGGTCAAGGATCCGAGCGGGCGCGAGCGACCTCACTGCGCGATCCTCCTCGGCGGACGCGTCGGAGAGAAGAGCGGCGCGAGCGGATACCGGCTCCGCGGGAAGTTCCCCGACGAGGTCGTGCCGAGCGTCATCGAGGCGTTGACGGGCTTCTTCCGAAGCGATCGCGTCGTCGGCGAGACCTTCCGAGATTTCATCGACCGTGTAGGGCTCGGCGAGATGCAGCGCATCGCCGAGTCGGCCGCAGGAGTCGTCGACTGAGCGATTCCCCGCCCCGAGAGATCGACGATCCGGCGACGAGTGCGCCCGCCTTCCCGCCGACCGATCCGTTCTACCGGGGTACGATCCTGCACGTTCAGTACGGTCGAGGGAGCGGCGTTCTTCGGACTGGGAGCGGCCGGGAGGTACGCTTCGTGGTGCCGTTCGTCGAATTCCTAGACGGCCGGCGCATCCACGACCTGACCGAAGGCATGGAAGTCGGCTTCGACGTCGGCTGGACGTCGCACGGGCTCAGGGTCACCAAGATCAAGATCTATTGACGGCGTCGACTACGCCGAGACGTCGCGACTTCTCTTGCGGAGTCGGTAGCCAGTAGCCTCTAGCGCTTGCTACAAAGTGCCGTGGCCGATCGACGCCTGCGGGTGCGACCCGGAAGCCCTTACCCACTGGGCGCGACGTGGGACGGGGAGGGCGTCAACTTCGCGATCTTCTCGGAGAACGCGACCCGAGTCGAGCTCTGTCTCTTCCAGCGCTCCGAGGACGAAGCCGAGGTCGCGCGCATCACGCTCCGCGAGTGGACGGACCAGGTCTGGCATGCCTACCTGCCGGACGTTCGGCCCGGCCAGCTCTACGGCTACCGGGTCCATGGGGCATACGATCCCGAGCGCGGACATCGCTTCAATCCGGCGAAGCTCTTGATCGACCCGTATGCGAAAGGGATCAGCGGGCGTCTGCGATGGGACGATTCGCTGTTCGGGTACACGATCGGAGACGCCGCCGACCTGTCGTGCGATCCGCGCGACAGCGCACGCTGGATGCCGAAGAGTCTCGTCGTCGATGCCGCGTTCTCGTGGGGCGAAGATCGGTCACCGCGCGTGCCTTGGAACCAGACGGTGATCTACGAGTGCCACGTGAAGGGGATGACGATGCGACATCCGGACGTGGCCGAAGGGCTCCGGGGGACCTTCCTGGGGCTGGTCTCCGACCCGGTCATCGATCACCTGCTCGCTCTCGGGGTTACGGCGGTCGAGCTGATGCCCGTGCATCACTTCCTGAGCGAGAAGTACTTGGTCGACCGCGGTCTGGAAAATTACTGGGGTTACAACTCGATCGGCTTCTTCGCTCCCGACGCGCGCTACGCGACCGGCCCCGACTTGCGGCAGGTCTACGAATTCAAATCCATGGTCAAGGCGCTCCACCGGGCCGGAATCGAGGTGATCCTCGACGTCGTCTACAACCACACCGGCGAAGGAAATCACCTCGGCCCGACGCTCTCGCTGCGCGGCATCGACAACGCCGCCTACTACCGGCTGCGCCCCGACGATCGGCGCTACTACGAAGACTTCACCGGCTGCGGCAACAGCCTCAACATGCTCCACCCCCGCACCATCCAGCTGATCATGGACAGCCTCCGCTACTGGGTGCTCGACATGCACGTCGACGGCTTTCGTTTCGATCTCGCTCCGGCCCTCGCCCGAGAGCTCTACGACGTCAACCGCCTCGGCACCTTCTTCGACATCATTCACCAGGATCCGGTGCTCTCGCAGGTGAAGCTGATCGCCGAACCGTGGGACGTCGGCCCGGGCGGCTACCAGGTGGGAAACTTTCCGATCAAATGGGCGGAGTGGAACGGAAAGTACCGCGACTGCGTCCGCCGCTTCTGGCGGGGCGACGAGGGTCACGTCGCCGAGCTCGCCTATCGGCTTTCCGGCTCGAGCGACCTCTACCAGACGAGCGACCGCACCACGAATTCGAGCATCAACTTCGTGACCTGCCACGACGGCTTCACGCTCGAGGACCTCGTCAGCTACGAGCAAAAGCACAACGAGGCCAACGGGGAAGAAAACCGGGACGGCAACGACGCGAACTGGAGCGCGAATTGGGGTGTGGAGGGCCCGACCGAGACGCTCGACGTCGTCGCGCTTCGCGACCGCGTCAAGCGCAACTTCCTCGGCCACGCTGCTGTTCTCCGAGGGGGTGCCGATGATTCTCGGCGGCGACGAGATCGGCCGCACGCAGCGGGGAAACAACAACGGTTACTGCCAGGACAACGAGACCAGTTGGTTCGATTGGCAGCTCACCCCACGCCAGGAGGAGATGCTCCGCTACACGATTCGTCTACTCGAGATCCGGCGCACCAATCCCGGTGCTTCGACGGCGAAGCTTCTTCGGCGGCCGTCCGACGGCGGGCGGCGTCAAAGACGTCGACCTGGCTTCGATCCGACGGCAACGAGATGACCGAAGCCGACTGGCACGATCCGCAGAACCACGTGCTCGGCATGCTGATCGACGGACGAGCCACCGACGAGACCGACGAGCGCGGGCGACCGATCGAGGGCGACACGCTGCTCCTGGCGCTCAACGGAGGCCGCAGCGCGCGCTATTTCCGGCTGCCGAAGCGAGAGGCGCAGGGAGCATGGTCCGAGCTGGTTCGGACCTCGTCCCCGGAGCGGCGCGTGCTTCGCGGAGATGCGATCCACCTGGCGGCGCACTCGCTGGTGTTGCTCCGCTACGGCGAGGATCGTCGTCTGAAGCGGCAAGAGCCGCGGGTCAATGAGCGGCGATGATTCGTCCGGCTGATCGGGCCCGTCTGCTCGCCGGCGAACACTCGAGTCCGCATTCGATCCTCGGGCTTCATCCGGCCAAAGCGGACGGCAAGTCCGGCGCGATCGTCCGGGCGTTCCATCCCGACGCGGTCGCCGTGGACTGTCTGCTTCCGAACGGCGACTGGCTGTCCCTAGAACCACAGGGCGGCGGGCTCTTCTCGCTCTTCTTGCCCGGCGTCAATCCGCCCTGCGACTATCGGCTGCGCTTCCGTTTCGGCGACGGCAACACGTGGGAGCGGCGAGACCCCTACCGCTTCTTGCCGACGCTCGGCGACATCGATCTCTATCTGTTCGGCGAGGGCAACCACCGCGATCTCTGGAAGCTCCTCGGCGCGCACCCGAGGCGGGTGGAGGGGATCGACGGGGTTTCGTTCGCGGTCTGGGCACCGAACGCGCGCCGCGTGAGCGTCGTCGGCGACTTCTGCCGCTGGGACGGACGGCTGTTCCCGATGCGCCACCTCGGCGCCTCCGGAATCTTCGAGCTGTTCGTTCCCGACTTGCCGTTGGGAACGCTCTACAAGTACGAGATCCTCACGCAGGAGGGTATGCTGCGACTCAAAGCGGATCCGCTGAGCCTCGCGATGGAGCGGCCGCCGGGCACGGCGTCCCGCGTGGTTGCGCTCGACACATACCGCTGGTCCGATCGCGAGTGGATGTCGGCGCGCCCCCGGCGCGACCCGCACCGGGAGCCCATGCTCGTCTACGAGGCGCACGTCGGCTCGTGGGCGCGCGTCCCGGAAGAAGGGAATCGCTCGCTCACGTATCGGGAGATCGCACCGCGCCTCGCCGAGCACGTAAAGCGCTTCGGCTTCACGCACGTCGAGCTGCTGCCCGTGATGGAGCATCCCTTCGAGGGGTCCTGGGGATACCAGGTGTCGGGCTACTACGCGCCGAGCGCGCGCTTCGGGAGCCCCGACGACTTCCGCTATCTGATCGACACTCTGCATCGCGCGGGGCTCGGCGTGATTCTCGACTGGGTCCCCGCGCACTTTCCGAAGGACGACTTTGCTCTGCGCCGCTTCGACGGCACGCCGCTCTACGAGCACGCCGATCCCCGCAAGGGCGAGCAGCCGGACTGGGGGACGCTGATCTTCAACTATGGCCGAAACGAGGTGAGGAACTTCCTGCTCGCGAACGCGCTCTACTGGCTCGAGGAGTTCCACATCGACGGCCTACGCGTCGATGCCGTCGCATCGATGCTCTACCTCGACTACAGCCGCAAGGCAGGCGAGTGGATCCCGAACCGTCATGGTGGCCGCGAAAACCTCGAGGCGATCAATTTTCTCACGGCCTTGAACACCATGGTTGCCGAGGAGCAGCCGGGCTGCTTCACGGTGGCCGAGGAATCGACCTCGTGGCCGGGAGTCACCCGTCCGATTGCCGACGGCGGTCTCGGTTTCACGTTGAAGTGGAACATGGGCTGGATGCACGACACGCTTCACTACTTCGCCCTCGATCCCGTATACCGCGGCCATCATCAGAACGACCTCACGTTCTCGATGCTCTACGAATACAGCGAGCACTTCCTGATGCCGCTGTCCCACGACGAGGTCGTGCACGAGAAAGGCTCGTTGCTCAACAAGATGCCGGGCGACGCGTGGCAGAAATTCGCAAACCTCCGGCTGCTGCTCGCCTATCAGTACACGCGACCGGGAAAGAAGCTGCTCTTCATGGGGACCGAGCTCGCGCCGGACCGGGAATGGAACCACGATGCGAGCCTCGATTGGCATCTGGCCGGCGATCCGATGCGCTGCGGCCTGATGCGCTTTCTCGAAGATCTCGGAAGCCTCTACCGCAGATCGAGATGCCTTTGGCGATCGGACCCCGACCCGGAAGGATTCCGGTGGATCGATTGCGAGGATCGGGACAATTCGGTGTTGGCGTACGTGCGACGCGACGGGGAGGACTACCTGGTCGTCGTCTGCAACTTCACGCCGGTTCCCAGAGAAGACTATCGAATCGGAGTGCCGGACCGCGGAGACTTCGTGCGAGTGCTCTCGAGCGACGACGCGCGATTCGGCGGCAGTGGGATGGAGCCGGCTCAGCGGATCGCCGCGGAGTCCCGGCCTCTGCACGGTTTCGGGCAATCGATTTCGCTCCTACTCCCCCCGCTTGCGGCTGTCGTCCTGTCGCGGGCGAACGTCGCCGATCGATGACGCGTGCGCCGTCTCCGCTTCACGCCCGCCGGATCGTTTGACAGGTTTCGAATGCCGTAACAGTATTCGGCCGCTCGCGGTAAGGGGACGCCGCGGCGGCTTGGCTCGCAAGCGGGAGAACAGGGGAGTGACGATGATGCGCTACGGGGTGATTCTCGCGGCATTGCTGAGCGGCCTCACGATCGCCCCGCTCGGCGCCGAGGCGGCCGAGGTGCTCGAGCCGACCGAGACCGGCGAGACGGGTTTGTTGACGCTACCGACGACCCAGGTAATCCCCCGCCGGACGCTCTCACTCGGCATGTACTATCGGGGCCAGATCGGGAGCGACAAGCTAGTCGAGTCGATCGACGAACCAACGGCGCGAGACTTCCCTCGATCAGTTTGAATTCGTCATCACGCTCGGGGTCTGGGACGACCTCGAGTTCTCCATTCAGGTGCCGGTGGTCCATTTCCGCAACGAACAGACGAAAGGGACGGACACATCCACCAAGGTGGGCGATGTCCATCTGGGGCCCAAGTTCCGCCTCTTCGAGGAGGGGCAGAGCCCCATGCCCTTCAGCATGGCGATCTCCGGCCAGGCGTACGTGCCGTCGGGCAGCGATCAGTTGCCGGCGCAGCTCGATCGCGACACGGCGATGAACGGCGACGAGGTGGGCGGCGATGTGATGGCGGTCTTCGACAAGAATCTCTTCACGCTGCCCGGCGGCGTCCCGGTGACTCTGACGGCCAACCTTGGCGGCCTCTTCGTGAGCCAGCCGAACGTCTTCCGGCTCGACCGGCAGACCGAGCCGGTGTTCGCGCAGCTTCGTCGCAAGGGTTTTCCAGACGTCACCCTGCATAGCAACGTCATCGAGTACGGTATGGGCCTCAAGCTGCCTCTATGGGTCAACGACGTCGGAGGCCTCGTTTCGACGGTCGAGTATCGAGGCAACACCGGGACGATCGATGAGGTCGATTCGTACCAGGCGATCCTGGTCGGGTTACGGTATGCCCTGGTGAAGGGCCTCGCGGCGCAGGTTGGGGCCGATTTCGGACTCTCGAATTCCGTCACCGACTACACCATTCTCGCCGGCATCAGCTGGAGCGGGCCACAACCGCCTGCACCGATGCCCGAAGCCGGCAAGGAACGGATCGTCTACCGGGATCGTGTGATTCAAGTCGAGAGAGTCGTGTTGTCGGACGTCAACTTCGAGTTCGACAAGGCTAGGCTCACGGACGTCGGCCGCAGCCGCGTATACCTGATCTCGCAGAAGCTGAAGGAAGGGAAGAACGTCAAGGTCGAGATCCAAGGCGACACCGACTACATTGGCACCGAGGACTACAGAAAGAAGCTCGGTGTCGGGCGCGCCGAGGCGGTCAAGGCGGAGCTCGTACGGCTCGGAGTCAATCCCGCACAGATTTCGACGGTGAGCTTCGGCGAAGACAAGACGCTCACCGACATGCAGACCCCATGGGCCCGTGCGGTCGGCCGGCGAACCGGCTTCGTAGTCATCGGCGAGCCTTCGGCCACGAGCGAGAAGCAATAGCTGATCCTTGCGACACGCTATGCGTGTAGAGGGGAAGCGTGGCGGAGTTCACGCTGATGTAGAGGATCGGCTGATCCGCCGGATTGACCTTCCGCGCCGTTGGGGGGTTCGGCATGCCCGGCGGCAGCAGCGGACCCGCCTGGGAGATCGCGGACTGGACGTCCTGCGCGGCGGCGTCGATGTTGCGATTGAGATCAAATTGCAAAACGATCTGGGTCGCGCCGAGGGCGTTGGTGGAATTCATCGCGGTCAACCCCGCGATCGTCGAAAATTGTCGCTCGAGCGGCGTGGCCACCGAGGACGCCATCGTCCCGGGGTTGGCGCCCGGCAGGCTGGCGCTCACCAATAGCGTCGGAAAGTCGACGTTCGGAAGGTCGCTCACCGGAAGCTGGCGGTACGCCATCACCCCGAACAGCACGAAGGCCAACGTCACGAGGCTCGTCGAGATCGGACGGCGGATGTAGAGCGCGGCGATGTCCATTCGCGGTTAGCCAGCCACGTCGAAAATGGTTCCGGGGGAAAGACGCTTGAGGATAGCTCGGAGCTTCGGAACGAGCGGCAAGAGATCCGTCAATCGATTCGTCTTCGCGTGGAGCACGATGACGGCGAAAGGTCTGTGTGCGAGTCGTTGCTGATGCGGAATGCTCTTGTCGACCGTCACGAAGGCCTCGAAGCCACCCGCTAGGGCGTCCAGCAGCGGGCCATCGTCCAGATCTGCCCAGCCGAGATCCGTCGCGTGACGAACGTCGAAACCAACGAGCTCTCGCTTCAGTCGCGTTGGAACGCACGCGTCGAGAAACACGCGCGGCGGCGCCGCTGCCATGGGCTACGCAGCGGCAACCGCTTTGGCGAGCAGCGCGGACTTCGCCACTTCGAGAACCGCGATGGCGTGTTCTCGAGTCACGCTCGGGAAATCCATCAGGAAATCGTCGAGTGAGTCCCCACCTTCCAGGTAATCCATCAGGGTCTGGACCGGCACCCGCGTCCCGGCAAACACCGGGGTTCCTCCCACGCGGGCTGGGTCGGTCGTGATAAGCGGCTCGGTCACAGCCATGGCGGTTCCTCGGTTGAGAAGCTACCACGGCCGAAGCACGCTGGCTAACCCGCGGTTGGAGCGGACCGGCGCGCAACCAGCTCGTAGGGCTGTACGGCGCCGATCGTTCGGATCTCGATCGGCCTATTCTTCCGCTCGACGATCGCAGCCGTCACTGGAACGCCGGGAGTCGTCTTGGCATCGCTCTCGGCCCACGAGCCGGGTGAGCAGGCGAGAATGCTACACGCGAGTGCGACGACCCGGCGACGGTCGAGACCCGGCTGGACATCCGCGATCATTGTCCACCGTTCCCCGATGAACGGAAGGGGCCGCGGCGGGGCGGAGGTCGGATGACCTCCGCCCCGACGGGTGATCTAGGCGAGGTAGTACGTGAGTCGGACGTAGAACGTGTCGCGGTCGGAATAGTAGTTCAAACCGCCGTCGGTCTGCTGCCTGGTGCTCCCGGCGTAGAGGACCTCGCCGAGCCGCATCTCGAGCTTCGGCGTCAGAAAATACGCCGTTTGAAGGAAGGCGCCCGGGTACATCTGGTTCATGTCCATGAAGAACGCCCAGGTCGGCCGGAAGGTCTGGTGCATGAAGAAGCCGGTTCCTGACACCGTGATGAAAGGGTTGAACTGCTGGTAGCGATCCGTGAAGGAGCCGGAGTGGTCGATCTGGTTGAACTTCGAGTAGTACGTGTCCAGGAACTGGAACGTGAAGAACCACTGGTCGCTGAGCAGCGATCGCAGGAGCTCGGGTCTACAGTTCTTGCCCCACTGCGGCGCGATCGCCTTCAGATAATCGAAGCCGACCATGCTCCGCCAGACCTGGATGTAGCGCTTGTCGCGGGTCTCGAGACTTTTCGTGTTCACGGCCGCGTTGAAGATGTCGGCACTCGGTCCGGACCCGCCGCCGGCTGGTACACCAGGGTTTCCACCTGCGAGACCACCCGTGCAAACCGGATAACCGTTTACCACCGGACAGTTCTTCTTCTGCATGAGCAGCCGCTCCGGGCTTACGTTGGAAAACTGGGCCGGCTCCTTGGTGCTGAAGCTCTGCTCGAGCCGGAAGACGAGGCCGGTGAAGTCGTAGTCGTTGTAGGTCGCGCTCGCGCCGATGATGTGCGTCCACGGGTGGAAGACCGGGATGTCCTGGCAAAACGAGACGTGGCTGAGGCCGTCGACCTGCGAAAGCCCCTGGAGCGGGAGAACGGGTTTATACGCTACGTGGTTCGCTTGGAGCTGGTTCGCGCCGGCCGGAACGCCGAACTGCCCGGCTTTCACGCCGAGGGCCATGTTCGGGTGGTCCGGATTGGAGTAGACCGAGCCGTGCCAATTGGATCCCGGTACTACGTTTGCCCCGGGGATGCCGAGAAGCCCCGGGATTCTCGGATCGACGAAGCCTTCGCCCGCCTGTTTCGGGAGGCCGGGGAACTTCCCCTAGCGGGTTTGTGCCGTTCGCGAAGGTCGTGGTCTTGGGATACCGGCTCCGGAGACAGTTGACGAGCTGCTCGTCTTGGCCATCGGGGATGCCGTTGCCGTTCAAGTCGGGCGTGAACGTCGCGTTGACCGCCCGAACGTTGACGGCGGAGTTAGTGTAGCCCGATCCCGGAGGAGTCCCTCCGGCAAGCTGGACGTTGTTCGCTTCCGCGGACGCGCCGTCGCTACGCTTGAAGAGATAGTTCAGCGTGAAGTACGCGTTACCGTACGTCGTACCGAGCAGGCGGACGCCGCCCATCAGCCTGTCTATCGAGATCTCGGCCGGGGGAGTGTCGTTCTTGATCCGATACATGAAGTCCGCCAACTGCCCGCCGTTGCCGCCGGCGTTTGCTGATATTCCGCCGAGCTGAACTATCCCAGGCGAGTCGCCGTTCAGCGCGCCGACGCGCAGGAATTCCCACGGGTGGCGGATCTGCCTGAAGGGCTCCGTCGCGTTGCGGTTGAAGTCGAAGCCCTGCGTCTGGGTCCCCGGGAATCTGCTGGACCATCTGGCCAACATGAAGCTTCCAGGTCTCGCCGAGAAGGACGCTGTTCTGGGTCGTCTGCGGTTGGGAGTTCGGCGAGAAGAAGGCCTCCATCCCCGCCTCGTTCCAGAAGCTCGCGACGTTGCCGAAGTTGTAGAGCGCCTTGAAGATCCACAAGGGCTGGCGGAAGTCGGCGAAGTCCTCCCCGACGGCCCCGTTCTGGCGGAAATCGAGCGGGTTCACGACGTCGAGCGAACGGAAGAGGTCCGACTCGCCCCAGACCACCTGCTGCTTGCCGATGCGGAGCGACAGGTTATGCAGCGCTCCGTTGAACCCGAAGTCGAAGAACAGCTCGCGAGGCGTCTCGCCTTCCGGCAACTCGAAATTGGCGCGGTTGTAGTCACGCTTCTTGTAAGAATCGCGGAGCTGATACACCGCGTCGTACCGGCCGCGCCAGAGAATGTTGAACTTGATGTTATCGATCGGTCCGAAGGCCTGTGCGGGCTGGACTAGATTGTAGCTCAGGTCGAAGCGTACCTCGTTTCTCCATTGTACCCAGTTGATGCTCTGAGAGTTGTTGTGCTGGAACGTGTTCTGAGTTGCGATGCGCCCGGCGATTTCGCCGCGTTGGTTGTCGAAGCTCATGGTGGCATGCGCGCGCGGTCCGAACGAGATCGTTCCGGCCACCGCGGCACACCCCCAGAGGACGAGCCATCTTCTGTGCCTTCTCATCCCTGATCCTCCCTTGGTCTCAATCGCCCATCCCTTTTGAGATCCAGCTGTCTCGTACTGCCACCAGCTGCTCCCTTCCTTGCGTTCCACACCAAGTTCTAGATCCTCCTCCACACCCTCGATCCTGCCCGCCGCGCGCTCCGCAGCGCTGTCACGAGAACAGCGCTCGTGTCTTGGCTCATCGGGTCGTGTGCGCCAGGATCGAGGGCGACCACGGCACGGAGAGCGCGGACACTCAACCGGGCGGTGAGCGGGGCGAGACGCTCTGGCGAATCGGGACCGCGGGTTGACTCACCCCGTTCGGATCCGTGAGCGAGTTCGCTCGCGCGCTCCGCACGTTACGGGGAGAGTGGCGCACAATCGGTACCGCGTGCGCAGGGTCCACACGATCGACGATCGCCAATTGCACCATCGTGCTCTGGTGGGCCTCGAAACTGGCCCATCCGGCGCGGACGATTCAACGGGAGGTAGGCGATGTGCAAGGGAAAAGGGGGTAGTAGTTCGAAAGACAAAAGGCCTCGTTCGAGCAGGTAAGGGACTACTGCCGCGGTGCGTCAGCGCCCCGGACGAGCCCAAACAACAGAGACGGGTGCCTCAGTCAGAGCGTCGATACGCCAAAGAGCCGCGGGTGAGCGACGAGGACGATCCCGAAGAGCGCAATGGCGAGGGCCAGCCGCCATGCGCCGATTTCCCCGAGCACCAGGTGCTGTCGGCCTTCGAGGATCGCCTGGAAAGGCAGGTTGGACGTCTCGTCAGCGAACCGCTCCCAGCGCTGGCCGTGCTGTCGCGCTTTTTTGGCGTCGAGGAGAAATGCCCCCAGCAAGCCGAGCGCGCCGATGCTCCCGAAGAAGAGGAGACTTGCCAACTCGCCCGTGGCCACGATGTGAGCGAACGCCCAGAGCGCCGTGCCCCACAAGAACGGATTCCTGGTGATGCGTAAGATCCCTCGAGCCACGTTCGGGCGGTCGAGCAGCGCTTCCGCCCCGACCGTGGTCGGATTCGGCGTCGTCAAGCCGACGACGACGAGGAGAAATGCGAGCAGCACGAGCGGCAGCGCCGCGAGCTTCACCGAACCGGGCGCCACCCAGAGAACGCGCGCCTCGGCGTGGCGGTAAGCGACGGTCAGCAATGCGAACGCGGCGAAGCTCGCGAGCGACGCACGTATTGAAAAACGAGCCGCTCATGCGGCGGTCAGCTCCAACGCCTTGTTGGGCGGCGAGCTCAACGCCCACGCCAGTAGCCCGGCCTCCGGCGCTGATGAGCGACGGCTACGATCTCGATGAGGTCAGGCCGGATTCTATAGACGAGTGTAAACGGAAAGCGTGGAAAGACGATTCGCCGGGTGGCGTCTGGATTTTGGGGCCCGCGTTCGGGGGATTCGGCGACTCGACGGACGACGAGATCCAGTTCGTGGGTGAAGGCGGACGCGGCAATCAAATTCCGCGACGCGTACCAAGCCTGCGCCTCGTCAGCTTCAGCACTCGCGGCAGGGTGAAATTCGACCTTACGGTCGGCCAAGACGCCTCAGAAGGTTTTCGCGAACCGTCTCCCACGGGATCGTTTTGACGGCTCCGGAGTCGAGCTCTGCCAGCCGTCGGTCGATCTCTTCGGCCCATGCCTCCTCGACTCCCGGATCAGCGTCGGATTCGAGACTCTCGATCAGGAGTCCGGCAAGCGCAGCGCGGTCTTCTTCAGAGAGTTCAGCAGCCTCTCGAACAAGTTCTACGACGGAACGCATAGCGAAAAGGTATCACGACCCCGCGAAAGCTGAAACTGCTTGAACCGAGACCGAGGGTCTCTCGCCGCCCAACGCCCTGCGGTTGCGGCCGGCGGCGCCTACCAACGCCCGGACATGACGCCCCGCTTGCGCGCCGGTCTGGACTTGCTCGGGAAAGCGGAAGTGGCTGAGCGGCAGAAAGATCGCCGCAACGAGGAGACATGACGTCACCCGAGTCTCCTGCGGCGTCGGGTGAGCTCCGGGGTCGGAGGTTCGGACGTGCGGAGCGCACATGGTGGTGCGAAGAGCTTCCGACGGTCGGAAAGCTCACGCAAGCCCCTCGGTCTTTCCGGCTCGAAGTCCCGCTGAGGCACACCTCCCGAGGCCGAAACCGCGATCACCATGGCAGGTCCGAACCGGCAGCGGCATCGCCGGGTCGGTGCGGGAGCCGAGCTGCTCGCGGACATGCGCCGAGCGGCACCCGCTAGTTGGTTACCAACCGTAGCGCCTGAGTAGCGACTCGCGCAGGGTCGGAGCGGCACCTTCGATGACGATGTCTGCGTGGCCGGGGTCGCTCTTCTTGCGGACGAAACTACGTAGCTCCTCGGCTCCCTGCTCCGCGGCCGCTTCCACGGAAAGGACCTTCCGAAGCTTGGTATGCACTAGAACGCCCGACTCGCCGTCATAGTGGAAACCGGCGCCGGCCAGAATCCGTTCTTGTTCCCCGCTGAGGATCGCCGGCCAACGATCTCGGCTCGCTCGCATCACTCGCATCATCGGATGTTCCTTCGGGTAAAAAAACTTTCGCGATTCGCACGAGGTATCAAACCCCGCGGCGGCTGACTTGTATCGGCGAGAGGCGCTACCATGCTGCTACCAGGTGACGATCGCTTTCGAAGCCGCGGTTCGGCGGGCCTGCACTGCACACCCCCGGGAACCTGCGATCGGTGGCGTGCACGTCCGCCCCAGGTCAGGTAATCTCGGAGCGATGCGAGCTGTCGCCCGGCTTCCTCTCGCCGCCACGTTCTTGGTGGGCGTGGCATTGGCCGATCCCATACCGGCGCCACCCATGCTGCCGACGCCGGAGCCGCACATCCAATTCGGCGGCGGTGACGGGACGGATTGCGCGCGGGCGGTCGTCATCGCCGGGGCTCGCCACGAGACCGAGGGGGTCCGCGCCGAGCGGTGGTGGGTCTATTCGAAGAACCCAGGCTCGCGCATCGCCTCGCAATCGGTCTCCCAAAAAGACGGCAAGGCGCTCGACACGATCAAAATCCTCACTGCGGACGGCACATCGCGGGTGATCTGCTTTGACATCACAGCAATACGCTGCTGAGTCCAGTACAGGAC
>CAVQIG010000003.1:0-158260 GCA_963712515.1 uncultured delta proteobacterium | reverse complement strand
TAGACGAGCGGCTTCGGGAGCGGTTGATTACCGGTTCCGGATCTGCGAACGGCCATCCTCGACTTCCTTTCCCGACGACGTCACGAAGCGGAGGACCTGATGAAATACGGACTGTTCACGATGCCGTCCCATCCGCCGGAGCGATCCCTGCTCGACGGGCAGAAGTGGGATCTTCAGGTCCTGCGCTGGGCCGACGAGCTCGGCTTCTCCGAAGCGTGGATCGGCGAGCACCATACCGCGCCGTGGGAGCCGAACCCGGCGCCGGATCTCTTGGTCGCGCAGGCGCTGATGGATACGCGGCAAATCCGCATCGGCCCGGGCGGCTTCCTGCTGCCGTACCACCATCCCGCGGAGCTCGCGAATCGGGTCGCGATCCTCGATCACCTCTCGCAGGGGCGGCTCAATTTCGGCATCGCGGCGAGCGGGCTGCCGAGCGATTGGGCGATGTTCAACGTCGACGGCATGAGCGGCGTGAACCGCGACATGACACGCGAATCGCTCGACATCATTCTCAAGCTCTGGAGCAGCGAGGAGCCGTTTCACTACGAGGGCAAGTTTTGGAAGATCGACCGGCCCGCCGAGATGTTTGGATTGCTGCGCCCGCACCTGAAGCCGCTGCAGAAACCCCATCCGCCGATCGGCGTCGCCGGCCTGTCGAAGAATTCCGATACCCTGAAGCTCGCCGGCGAGCGCGGGTTCATCCCGATGAGCCTCAACTTCAATCCGTCCTACATCGCGAGCCATTGGGAGTCCGTCGAGGTCGGCGCGGAGCGCGGCGGCCGCGAGGCGAACCGTCGTGACTGGCGAATCGTTCGCGAGGTCTTCGTCGCGGACAGCGACGCCGAAGCGTGGCGGCATTCCGTCGGCGGCATGATGGAGCGGATGTACCGCGAGTATTATCTTCGCTTGCTCGGCAGCTTCGGTTTTCTCCAATTCCTGAAGCACGCGCCCGATGTGCCGGACAGCGACGTGACGGCGGAATACTGCGCCCGGCACAACTGGGTCGTAGGTTCTCCGCGCACGGTGGCGGAGCGGCTCGAGGAGATCTACCACGAGCTCGGCGGTTTCGGGTGCCTCCTCCTCTTCTGCTTCGACTACTCCGAGAACCCGCGCGCATGGCACCACTCGATGGAGCTTCTCGCCAAGGAGGTCATTCCAAGGGTCGCGCACCTGATGCCCGAGTCGGGCGGCCCCACGTCCTGAGCCCAATGAAGTGGCCCCCCTCGAGCCGTGGAAAACCTCTGCACGAGTCTCGTGCCGCTTTCCGCGCCCGCGAGCCATTCGGCTCGGGCGAGACTTGTGCAGAGCTTCCTGAGGGGACGGCGAACGGCCCTTGAGCGCGGCCGCGACGTGAACTACGTGTCTACTTCGGGCGGGCGTGCCTCTTGCCGAGCAAGGAGAGCGACTTGAAAGAGCAGAACGGTATCCTCGCGGGGCTCCGAGTCATCGATTGCGGAACGTACGTGGCGGGTCCGGCGTCGACCACCGTCATGTCGGACTTCGGCGCGGACGTCATCAAGATCGAACGGCCGGAGGGCGGTGATCTGTGGCGCCTTTGGTGGATCACGCCCGGCACCGCGAGGTGCGAGATCAACTACTCGTGGCTCCTCACCTCACGCAACAAGAGAAGCTTGGCGCTGGATCTGACCCGCCCCGAGGGTCGCGAGGTGCTGGTCCGCCTGGTCGAGACGGCGGACGTGTTCGTCACCAACTATCAGGCGTCGCTGCTCTCCAAGTTCCGTCTCGATTTCGATGACCTGAGCGCCGTCAACCCTCGTCTCGTCTACGCGCACGTGACCGGCTACGGCGATCTGGGCGAAGACGCGGATGCTCCGGCTTTCGACGCCCTCGCCTATTGGGCGCGCTCGGGCCTGATGACGAGCGTGACGGGGGCCGACGGATCGCCGGCCATGCCGCGTCCCGCGATCGGCGACCACCCCACGGCGATGTCACTCTTCGCCGCGATCATGCTCGGCCTCTTCAATCGCGAGCGCACCGGACGGGGATCGAAGGTGAGCACCTCCCTCCTCGCGAGCGGTGTGTGGGCGCACGGATGCGATCTCCAGGCCAAGATCTGCAATGCGACGTTTCCCGACCGCACCGCCGGCACGAACCCGATAAATCCGCTGATCCACGGTTACATGAGCCGCGACGGCAAAGTCTTCATACTCGTGCAGCTCGACCCCGACCGTGAGTTCCCCCGCCTGTGCAGCGGCCTCGGGGCCCCGGAGCTCGCGACGAATCCGATGTTCGCGACCGTCGCGAGCCGCACCCAGTATGCGGCCGAGCTGTTCGCGATCTTGCAATCGCAATTCGAATCCCGCGATCTCGCCGAGTTGCGCGTGATTTTCCGTGAGCACGACATCAAATGGTCCACCCTGCCGACGATCGAAGAGGTCATCGCAGACGCGCAGGTGAGGGACTCCGGGGCCTTCGTCGACCTCGCATTGCCCGGTGGCGAAAAGATCCAGACGATCAACAGTCCCTTGTTCGTATCGGGCGCCGAGAAGCGCGCGCCCGCGCCGGCTCCGGAGATCGGGGCGCACACCCGCGAGGTGATGCGCGAGCTCGGCTACAGCGACGAAGCTATCGAATCGATGGCCAAGAACGGCACCGTAGCGACCTGAGAGTCGCTCTGCAGCCGAATGACGGACCGTCCTCGGGCTTCTCGAACGGAGGTCTGCCTCGCGCCCCCTCACTCGCCGACCACACCGCGCGAGGTCTGGGAGGCACGCCGCAGGCTTCTCGAGCGCCACGTCTGCGCGAACTGCCGAACAGACCTCAACCTGACCGACCGCGACTTCGACGTCTCAAAACCGACGATCGCTCTCGAAGGCGGGGTGATTCTCGGTGATTTGGGCAGTGCTGAACGTTCGCGGGGCTTCGTCGCCGACCGTCGGAGATCGTATCGCATGCCCATGAAAGCATTGCGCTGGCTCGTGCTCGTTCTCATCGCTGCAAGCGGCGCGGTCGCTGCGGATTCGCCGGGGACGTTCAGCGAGCGCGGCGGCATGCCGTACGAGGCATTTGCGAAGCTACCGATCTCCCGACTGGAGATAGGCGGCGGCGAGATCGACGTCGCGATTGCCCCCGGCCAACTCGATCTCGCTCCGGAACCCCTGCTCGGTTGGATCGCGGCCTCGGCACGCGCGGTCACCGCGTACTACGGCCGCTTTCCGGTCGCCCGGGTTCGGGTGCTGGTGATTCCCGCGTCGGGCCGCGGCATCCGTTCGGGCACGACGTACGGCTACCGCGGGGCGGCGATCAAGGTCGCGGTCGGGCGCGAGACGCGAGCGGAGGATCTGCCGCGGGATTGGATGATGACGCACGAGATGGTGCATCTCGCGCTGCCGGAGCTCGTCGGAGAACACGACTGGCTCACCGAGGGTATCGCCACGTACGTCGAGCCGATCGGCCGCGTGCAGGCGGGCGCGCTCCCCGTCGAGAAGGTATGGAGCGATCTGCTCGAAGGGCTGCCGAAGGGCCTTCCACGTCGAGGAGACCGCGGCCTCGATCACACGCCGACCTGGGGACGGACGTACTGGGGAGGGGCGCTCTTCTGCCTTCTCGCGGACATCGAGATCCACGAGCGGACCGGGAACCGGCGAGGCCTCGAAGACGCTCTGCGTGCGGTGAACGAAGGCGGCGGCAACGTCGAGGTTCACTGGGAGATCGAGAAAGTCTTCGAGATCGGCGATCGGGCGACCGGCGTCCCCGTGCTCCGCGAGCTCTACGATCGCATGAAGGCGACTCCGGTCGACGTCGATCTCTCTCGTCTCTGGAAGCGGCTCGGCGTGAGGCTCGACGGTCAAGAGATCGGCTTCGACGACGGCGCTCCGCTCGCGAGCGTCAGGCGCGCGATCACCGCGCATCAGACCCGCGGCCCGCAGGAGAAGGCCGGCCGATGAGGACGAAGGATCATCTCGAAGCAGGTCGCGAGCTCCGATTGGTCGAATCGGGTGGCCCTCGGTCTCCGTCGAGCTGTCGCCACGGGTTCAAATTTGTGCTTTCGCTCGGACGCCCAATGACCGAATCTGCAACTTGGCTAGGCCGACGTCCGGCAGATTAGACATGACCAGAACGGAGGGTCGCCCATGATCACCGCCATGCCCCGCATCGCCATCGCCGTGCGCGACATGGACCGTGCGATCACGACCTTTCGCGATCGGCTCGGCATGCCGGTCTACGAGTTCGACTGGGTCCGCAAGGCCCTCGGCATTCGCATGTCGCTTTGCGTGCCGGCGGGCGGCAGCCATATCGAGCTCATGTCGCCCGAGGATCCCGCGCGGGCCCACAGTGGAAGCCTCATCCGCTTCCTCGACCGTCGCGGCGAAGGGTTGTTCGCGCTGATGCTCTACGCGCCGGACCCCAACGCCGAGGCCGACGAGCTCGCCGCACGCGGGCTCGACGTCATGCCGCTCATGAAGGACGCGGGGGGACGCGACATCCACCCTAAAAACACCCACGGCGTCCTCATCCGCATCTACCCTTCGGCCATGGCGGCCGATCTCGAGCGGGAGCTCGAGAAGGGCTTGGGGCCGACCTCGACGCGAGAGAGTCGCGCACACCTGACCGGGATCTCCCGCGTGATCGTCGCCGTGCGCGACCTCGACGACGCGGTCACCGTCTACCGCGATCGTCTCGGCATTCGCGCACGTCCGCAGGGAGCAGAGTCGGCGCGCGGCGTGCGAGCTGCCGTGTGCGAGCCGTCGAGTGGCGGGCTGATCGAGCTCGGATCTCCGATCGACGACCGCACGAGCGCCGGGCGAGAGCTCGAGGTGTTCCTTCGCAGCCGCGGCGAAGGCATGTACGCACTCGTGCTCGAATCGGCGGATCTCGACGCTACCGCGAAGGCACTGCGCGCCGAAGGGATCGATGCACGGCGATCCGCCACCGATCCGGCGCGGTGGGAGATCGATCCCGCCTCCGTCCATGGCGCACGTATCCGTATAGAGCCCTGCTCTGCCGCCGTTTGAAGCGGCGCCTCCCGCCCCCTCCGCCCGACTCGCACGAGGACATTGACGTGCCCCGGACCTTCGGAATATGGCCCACCGAAGAAGCGCCGCAACGCGAGAAGGGAGGCTCCTCAATGAGCGACTCGTATTCCGGCCTCGACGCGACGAGCCAGGCCGATCTGGTCCGCCGGAAGCAAGTCTCGCCGCGGGAGCTCGTCGACGCCGCAATCGCGCGCATCGAGAAGCTGAACCCCGAGCTCAACGCCGTCATCATCCCCCTGTTCGAGAAGGCGCGCGCGCTCGCACAATCGCCCGACCTTCCCGACGGGCCGTTCCGCGGCGTGCCCTTCCTGCTGAAGGACCTCGTGTCCACGAGCGCCGGCGATCCCAACCACAACGGCATGCAGTTCCTGAAGAAGCACGGTTACGTCGCGCCGGCGGATACCTCGATCATCACGCGGTTTCGCGCAGGCGGGGCTCGTCATCGTCGGCAGGACCAACACTCCCGAAATGGGGCTCGCGGGGACGACCGAGCCTCTCGCTTACGGCCCGTCGCGAAACCCCTGGAACCCGAAGCACTCGACCGGCGGGTCGAGCGGCGGCAGCTCCGCTGCCGTGGCCGCGCGGCTGGTGCCCGCGGCCAGTGCGAGCGACGGGGGCGGCTCGATCCGCATCCCGGCGAGCGAGTGCGGCATCGTCGGTCTCAAGCCGACTCGTGGCAGGATCTCGCTCGGCCCGGTGACCGGCGAGTTCTGGCACGGGTTCGCGACCGAGGGCGTAGTGAGCCTCTCGGTGCGCGACTCGGCGGCGCTGCTCGACGTCGATCTCCGGCCCGATGCCGGGCGACCCGTACTTCGCGCCTCTCCCGGAGCGGCCGTTCGCCGCGGAGGTCGGGCGCGACCCGGGGCGGCTCCGCATCGGGCTCATGAAAGAGGAGCCCATGAAGCGCCGCCCGCTTCACCCCGAGTGCGTGAAGGCGGTGCAGAGCGCCGGGCGGCTCCTCGAATCGCTCGGCCACCACGTGGACCTTTCCCATCCCGCGGCATACGACGAAACGGAAGTGATGACCCACTTCATGACGCTCGTCGACGCTCACTCCGCTCAGGGAATCGAGATGATGGGAGAGCTCGTGAACCGCGAGGTGCGGCCAGAGGACGTGGAACCTTACACCTGGCAGTTTGTCGAAGAAGGGCGAAAGGTGACGGCGCGGCAATACATCACCGCCGCGGAGTGGCTCCAGACCTGGAGTCGTCGCATGGCGTCGTGGTGGGCGGACGGTCACGATCTCCTGCTCACGCCAACGATCTCCGAGCCGCCACCCTTGCTCGGCGACCTCGGGGGACCGGGGGGCGAGCCGCGGAAGAAATGGTTGCGCAATCTCGAGGTCATCCCTTTCACGCCGGCGTTCAACGTCACGGGGCAGCCAGGGATCTCGCTGCCGCTCCACTGGACGCGAGAAGGGTTGCCGGTCGGCGTCCACCTGGTTGCGCCCTACGCTCGGGAGGAGCTGCTCATCCGCGTCGCGGCGCAGCTCGAGCAGGCTGCGCCCTGGGCGGGCCGCAGGCCACCGCTCTCCGCTTGACGATGCGAGCCGGGGCTAGAACTCCATCGGGCTGCGGAAGTACTTCTCGAAGATCACGTCCCGATGCTCGACGAGGATCGGATCGAGCGCAGCCCTGACCTGCGGATCGGTGACGACGAAGGCCGGCCGCCAATCGTCCGCCATCGGACACTGTTCCTTGGGCAGCGGATCGATGAGGTTCATGAAAGCCGTCCAATAGACGTCGAGCGCGCTCAGGGCGTCGCCGACGAAGAACCTCACACCGCGCGCGTGCTGGGCCTCGAGCTGCGCCGTCAGCGCCTTCAAGCTTCCCGCGATGCGCTCTCCGGCAGCCATCCCGTCCGCACTGTTGTAGCGGTATTTGTCCGCCATGCGAGCGACGGCCTCCGGCGGATTTCCCGCCTTCATGAGGGGAGCGAAAACCTGAAGCCGGCGATTCCAGCCGATGCCGAGCTCTCCGCAGATCTCGTTGGAAAGCCCGATCATGAGCGCTCGCTGCGAAGCATCCTTTGGGATCAATGCAGGCTTCGGCGACAAGCGTTCCGCGAGATACAGAATGTCGATCCAGCGATGGATGGGCTTCTCGTCGTCGAAAGCGACGATCGGCGCGCTCCGCTCGCCACCCCACGCGACGATGTCCTCGTTTGGGGCACCCGCGATCCACGGTACCGCCACGTACTCGAGCCCCTTGATCTCGAAGATGGTCTTTGCCGCCTGTCCCCAGGGGCTGGGCAATCCCTGGACGAGGACGATACGCAGGCCCTTGTGGGAGATGACGTCACTCAAGCTGGAATATCGAAACATTGGACTCCCTCGCTTTCCTTGCTCACTCACGGATGTGTGAGGAGCCGGACCGGCCGCCAGCCGGCCAGGATCCCAAACTGGTACTCGGGAAGCGAATCAATGAGCCTCACGAAATCGCGGGTTTTGCTCAGTTGTTCGGCGGGTTCAGGCTCTCTAGCTCCTTCAGACGCTTCAGGGCTTCCATCGCTTTGAGTGAGTTATAGTTGATGTTCGCCGCGTTCAAGCTGCTGCCCTGCTGGAAAGGGTATTCCGTCAGGGTTGTCAGGAACGCTTTGAGCTTCTGCTGCACTGGCACGAAGAGCCAGATGTTGTCCGCATACCAGCGGAGGTAGAGCCCAGACTCGTGGGGCGCTTTCTCGTACGGGTCGGCTCGCAGGTTGATGATCGTGGGCCAACCGGGAACTTCCCTGACGGCGGTAGCGATATTGCCATTGGTTACCGCGAAATGGACTTTCCAGTCGTTCCAGCGGACGGCGTTCAATTCGCCGCCCTGCCCGAAGTAGTAGATTTCCTCGCGGGGGCCTTTGGTGGCTTCGCCCTTGAAGTACGGCAGGAAGTTGTAGCCATCCGCGTGAACCTTGAACGTCTTGCCGCTAGCCGTGTACCCCTGCTTCAGCTTTCCGACGATGTCTGGTTCGCCTGCCGCCGCGAGCAATGTGGGCATCCAGTCTTCCTGTGACATGATGTCGTTGATGATCGTCCCCGGCTTGATCACCCCGGGCCATCGCACGACGCAGGGCACGCGGAACCCGCCCTCCCAGGTGGTGCCCTTCTCACCGTGGTACGGCGTCGTACCGCCGTCCGGCCATGTCCCCGTCTCCGCGCCGTTGTCGGTCGAGTAGACGACGATCGTGTTGTCGGCGATCTTGAGGTCCTCGAGCTTCTTCAGCAACGCTCCGACCATGTCGTCGTGTTCGACCATACCGTCCGGGTAGAGGCCGATACCGGTACGCCCCTGAGCGGATTTCTTGAGGTGGGTCCAGACGTGCATCCGTGTCGTGTTGAACCAGACGAAGAACGGCTTCTTGTCCGCCACCGATTTGTCGATGAACTTATCGGCCGCCGTGAAGATCTCGTCGTCGACGGTCTCCATGCGCTTTACCGTGAGCGCGCCGGTGTCTTCGATTTTCTGCCCGCCCTTCCCGTCACTCCACGTATGGAGCACGCCGCGAGGACCGAATTGTTTCTTGAACTCGGGCTCCTTCGGGTAGTAGTAGGTCTCGGGTTCTTCCTCGGCATTGAGGTGGTAGAGGTTGCCGAGAAACTCGTCGAACCCGTGCATGGTCGGCAAGTGCTGGTCGCGGTCGCCAAGATGGTTCTTGCCAAACTGGCCGGTGGCGTAGCCTTGCGCCTTCAGGAGGTCGGCAACCGTCGGTGACCAGTCGGGGATGCCTTGCGGCGAACCCGGCATGCCAATGGTCAGCAATCCCGTGCGGAACGGGTGCTGACCAAGGATGAAGGAGGCACGACCGGCAGTACAACTCTGCTGGGCATAGAAGTCGGTGAACAGCCCGCCTTCCTTGGCAATGCGATCGATGTTGGGCGTCTTGTAGCCCATCACGCCGAGGTTGTAGGCGCTGATGTTGTTAATGCCGATGTCGTCTCCCCAGATGACCAGGATATTGGGCTTGTCGGCTGCTGCTGCGGCGGCTCCCGCGAGGCACAGCAGGATTGCCACCGCGAGCCCACTTCGGTTGCTCATGCGGAGTCGGTTCTTCACACTGCCTCCTGTCCGATTCTATTCCTCGAAGGCGAAGATCCGCTTCCAGTCGTCCTTCATGCTGATCACGATCCAACCCAGCTTCTTCGCCTCGTCGTACAGGGCCTGGGTGAACGTGCCGACCTTGGTGTCGGGCAGTCCTTGCGCCGGGCCGTATGCGTACTCGCGCTTCGCGTCGTCGTGCAGCACGATCATCGCCAGCCGCTCGCCATCGCCTGCCTTCGTGTACTCGAGCATCTCTCGATCGCCGGTCGAGTTGCCGAACGCGGCGTAGGGTCGGCGCCCGATCATGAGATGAATGCCTTCGGGCTTCCCGGCGTTGTTGTCGTTCAAAAGCAACTTCGGCTCCTTGGTGAGAAACGGCTTGCCGCTCTTGTCATAGCCGTACTTCGTGCCGCCGGCGGTACCGACCACCTGCTCCGGTGGAATCCCGTATACCTTCTCGGCGTACATACGTACGAAGTCCTGGCCGCCGCCCGTGACGATGTAGGTCATGTAACCGCTGGCGCGGAGATATTTCAGCAACTCGGTCATCGGCAGGTAGGTGAGCTCGGTGTAGGGCCGCTTCCAGCGCGGATCCTTGGCGGCGTCGAGCCACTTCTTCGCTTCGGCCTCGAACTCGTCGACACTCATGTCGGTGAGCGTGGCGGCGAGAATCTTGACGAGGTCGTCCGTCGAGAGCTTCGCCATCGCCTCGCGGTTCCCCGACAGCACGGTCTTGAACGGCTCGACCTGCGCCAGCTCCGGCTTCGCCTTGACCACTGCCGGAACGCGCTCGAGGCAGTACACGATCTGCGAGTACATCGGGTGTTCGACCCACAGCGTCCCGTCCTGGTCGAAGGTGGCGATACGCTCCGCCGGGGGCACGAACTTCGGGCTCCCTTGCGTCGTGGTCGCTTGGACGAAGTCGACGATGGCCTTCTTGGCGGCGCCGTCGTTCCATGAAGGGAGTGGGTTCTGCGCGCGGGCAACGGATGCGGTCACCGCAAGAGCGAGCGCGAGAAAATGGATGCCGACGGATTTGCCGTTTGGGTTCATTTGCGTCTTCGGGGAGGTGCGGGCCGCACCCGATTGCGACGGGTGCGGCCCGCGGGACGGAGCTGCTCGGACAAATCGTTACTGGCCTTCGTGATCCTTCATCATCGCCTCGATCTTCGCCTTGACCGCGTCGAGGTTGAAGGTGGCTGGCGCCTGCATCGGCGGATAGTCGATCGCCGTCATCGCCAGCTTCGCGACATACTGCTGGACCAAGACGAAGCGCCAGAATTCGCGAGCGAAGAAGTCGTTGATGTAGCCGCCGGCCCCGTTGTTGAACGACTCGCCGCGAATCATCGGCGTACGCTCGAACGGATCCTGGCGAATGTTGACCATCGTGGGCATGTCCGTGGTGATCTTTTCGCCCGGCCAGCCCCAAGGCTGCTGGTAGAACTGGAACTTGAAGTCATCGATGCGAACCGCGCCCAGGTGCGGGCCGCCGAAGTAGAATATTTCGTGGCGCTTGGATGGGCCTTTCCCGGTGAGAAGGTCCATCTGGTTGTAGCCGTCGAGGTGGTTCTTGTAGGTCCGGTCGCCGAGCTTGACGCCCTTCAGCAATTGATCGGTGATGTCCGGATTGCCCGCGGCGGCGGTCAACGTCGGGAACCAATCGAGGCCGGAGAAGATCCCGTTCTCGACCGTGCCCGCCTTCACGTGGCTCGGCCAGCGTATGATGCACGGCACGCGGAAGCCGCCCTCGAAGACGGTGCCCTTGGTGGCTCTTGAACGGCGTCATGCCGCCATCGGGCCACGTGAATACTTCCGCGCCGTTGTCCGTCGTGAATATGACGATCGTGTTGTCGGTTTCGCCCATGTCGTCCAGATGCTTCAGCAGTGCGCCGATACTGTCGTCCATTTGCGCCATGCCGGCTTCTTCGAGACCGTAGTTCGTCTGGCTGTTCTGCATCGAGCTGTACTTCTTGGAGAGGAACGTCCAGACGTGCATGCGCGTGGTGTTGTGCCACACGAAGAACGGCTTGCCGTCTTTCTTGGCCTTGTCCATGAAGTCGCTGGAAGCCTTGACCAGCACCTCGTCGAAGGTCGTCATGTCGTACTTCGCCTTCAGGAACGGCAGGTCGTGCATGTTCGGCACGTTCGACATGTCCGCGAAGGGCGGCAGGGGACCTTCATCCACGATCTTTTGTTTGCCGACTTTGCCCCAGCGCGGCATCTCGGTCGCGTCGTCCGTGTCGGTCGCCCAGGTATGCACCAGGCTGCGCGGGCCGTAAGTGTTGTAGTATTTTTCGTCCACAGGGAACGAATACCAATACGGATCCGACATCGCGTCGAGGTGGTACAGATAACCGAAGAACTCGTCGAAGCCATGCACCGTCGGCAGGAACTTGTTCAGGTCGCCGAGGTGGTTCTTGCCGAACTGCCCCGTGGCGTAACCTTGCGCCTTCAGGGCGCTCGCAAGCGTGGCGGCTTGATCCGGTATGCCGACGTCAGCCCCAGCCTGGCCCTACGGTCGTCAGCCCCGTACGCAGAGGAATCTCACCCGTGATGAAGTTCGCCCGACCCGCCGTGCAACTGGCCTCGGCGTAGTAGTCGGTGAACCGCATACCCTCGCGGGCGAGCTCGGCTCGAGGTTCGGCGTTTTACCTGACATGATGCCCTGATGGTAAGCGCTCGACGTTGAACCAGCCGACGTCGTCCCCCATGATGACCAGGATGTTGGGTTTCTTGTCCGCCCCCTGCGCCCACGCTGGCGCAAGCGCCGCCGTGAACGCAGTAAGCATTGCCGCTGAGAAACCCGCGATGGTGTTTGCTAGAGACCGTCTATTCATCTGCCGTTCCCCTCAAGTCAGTCGACTTCTTCGGAAGTAGGCGCCTTCCCTTCGCGCAGTCCACCAGCTGTTGACGCCCACGCCGTCATCGCTTCTTTTTGACCGCGAGTGCCGAGGTGGAGTGTTGCACGCCCAACGCCCCGAGGCGTTCGTCAAGTGCGACGCTCCAGTACTTCATCGCGTTTTCGGCGTCGCCCCATTGCCACACTGTCACGTTCTTGAGCGCCCCGGTTCCAAAGCGCTTGTCGACCCACGCGGCCAACAGTTGGCCGGACATGGAATCCGTCAGCTTGGCTTCGCCGGTAGCAGAACCCACGAATGAGTAGGTCCCCGTCAATCCCTGCTTGATGAGACTGAGCGCGTGCGCTTGGGGCACGACTATCGCAATCGTGCGCAGTACGGGAACCGCGGAGGTAGCATCGGTCAACGCCACCGTGAGCTTCGCCACGCCGGGACCGTGGTCGTCCACGACCCGGAAGTTCTTGCTGAATTCCTGCTTCAACAGCCCGTAGAAATAGTTGCAGAGCACCTGCTGCTCGCCTGCGGAGAGCTTGGAATCGTCATCCGCCCAGTATGTCACCGGCGCGATCATGATCTTGTTGTACGAGCCGAAGTTGGCGCTCGCGTCAGTGTACGCCAGCAACGCTTCTTGTCCGGAGCCCGGTCCACCGGCTTGAAGCAGTGAGTAGTCGCGGCCCAAGAAGCCCGTCGGCGGCGGAGGCGGCGGCTTCTCGCCCTGGACTCGCTGAACGATGGTCGGCGCCGGTGCGGTCGTCTGTGCGCAGCCCGCGACCAACGCCGTGAATGCAATCGCGGACACCGTGCCGCACAGAAATCTCGTGATGTCGTCGTCCCTTCTCACTATAGGATTCCTCCATTCCGTCTGCATCAGTTTGGCGGGCGACCCTCTCGGGGCCGCCCGCTGAACACGCATCTAATCGATGACTGTACTCTGACTCGCTACGTCCTAGTCCTAGTCCCCGTTTGCGCGACTCTTCGCCATGTCCTCCTTCACCTGCTGGAGAACCTGGGCCAGGCTGTAGGACGCCGGGGCCTGCAGCGCCGGGTACGGACCGTAGGACTCGAGTTCCTTCAGCCACAGCGCCTGGCCGATGGGAATGCATGTTCCAGTCGTAGACATAGGCGGTAACGGGTCCGCCAAGCGCGCCGGCTTGGCCGAAGCAGGGTCGTCGGCTCGAACCCGACGGACCCCTCGAACGGATCCCGCTTGATGTTGTTGACCAAGGTCCAATGAAAGGTATGAACCCCCAACAAGCCACCGTCGGGGGACTCCGACGCCATCGAGAAGTAGATCTTCCAGTTCTTGTAGCGGACCGCCGACGGAACAGGGCCTGCGTAATAGAAGAACGTCTCGCGTGGCGACTTCGCCGACTTGCCGGTCGAGATAGTCGAGCTGGTCGACCCCTTCAATCTTGGTCTTGACGATGCCGGGATATTTGCCCGCCTGATCTGCTCTTTCAGCGCATTGCCCTTGGGCCCGCCGGCGATTTCAACAAAAGTCGGCATCCAGTCGTAGCGACGCGAAGATGTCGTTCAGGACCGTGCCCGGCTTGATGTGCCCCGGCCAGCGGATGACGCACGGAACGCGCATGCCGCCTTCCCACGTCGTCAACTTGCCGCCCTTGAAGGGCGTCGTGCCGCCGTCAGGGTAGGTGATCGTCTCGGCGCCGTTGTCGGTGGTGAAGACGACGATGGTGTTGTCGAGCTGGCCCATGTCTTCGAGCTTCTTCAGGACGAGGCCGATGTTGTCGTCCATCTGCTTCATGCCGGCTTCGTTGACGCCCCAGTCCTTGCCGCCGGGCGTGCCGACCATCGCCATGTACTTGTCCGACAGCACCGTGGTGATGTGCATGCGCGCCGGGTTGTACCAGACGAAGAAAGGCTTGTTGGTCTTCTTCGGGTCGTTGCGATCGAGGAAGTCGATCACCTTCGCCGAGATCTCCTCGTCCACGGTCTTCGACCGTTCCAGCGTCATCGGTCCCTCATCCTTGCAACGTCTGGTTCTTCTCCGTGCCGTCGGTGGACGTGCAGGCGATCACCGGCCGCGGCGGCATCATGCACAGCGCGGTCTTCGGATCCACCGCGCCCGGGGGCCTCGGCTGAGGCCGCGCACCGGCGTGTTCTTGCACGGCGGCACGATGGCCTGCTCGGTCGGAGTCTTGTTGATGTCGGGGAAGCTCACACCCTGCATCGCGTCCAGGTGGTACAGATAGCCCCAGAACTCCTGGAAGCCGTGCGCCGTCGGCAGCGCCGCCGATGTGGTCGCCCAGATGGTTCTTGCCGAACTCGCCGGTGGTGTAGCCGAGGTCGAGCAGGAACTTGGCCAGCGCCGGCGTGCCGGGCTGCAGGAAGGACGGACTGCCGGGCAACTGCGGCGGGATCATGCCGGCGCGCAGCGGCGTCATGCCGGTGAAGAAGGCGGTGCGCCCGGCCGTGCAGCTTTGCTCGGCGTAGTAGGTCATGAACTTCGCACCCTCATGGCCGATGCGATCGATGTTGGGCGTTTCGCCGACCATCAGGCCCTCGGTGGTAGATGCTCGGCTGCATCCAGCCGATGTCGTCGCCCATGATGAACAGGATGTTGGGCTTCTTCTCTTGCGCCGCCGCCGGGCCGCCTGCGATGGCGGCAACGAGCGTGGCGCAGAACAGTACTGCGCTGACTGATCTGACCTTCATCGTGAATCTCCTTTCCTGATGCGTTGACCGCTGTTTCATTGCTTGTTTCGGTCCCAGTTCACTGATGATTTCGGCGGAGCTCACGACGCTGCCGTACCGGAGGTCCAGCCCGACAGCCGGGTCGCCAACAACGTGGCCCAGTAGGTCAGCGCGTTCTCGGCGTCGCCCCACTCCCACTGATCGGCCGCCTTCATGCTGCCGCCGCCGACGCGCTTCGACACTGCGGCGGCCAGGACCTGGCCGGTGACCGAATCACTGATCTTCCCTTCGGCTTCCGCCGAGCCAACGAAGGGGTACGTGCCGGTCGCGAGATACTTGAGTGTGGCGAGCGCGCGCACGTGGGGCTCGGTAACCGACACCGACCGCAGCCCCGGCGTGGCCGCGGTGGCGTCATCGAGCGCCACGGAGACCACCATGACGCCCGGGCCCGCCTGGTCAACGACCTGGAACTTCTTCGACAACTGCTCGTTCAGGACCTTGCTGAAGTAATTTACCAGCGTCCGCTGATCCGCGGCTGACAGCTGGCTGTTGTCGCCACCCCAGTAGCTGACCGGCTCGATCAGGACTTTGCTGTACTGAGACCACTGCGCGCTCGGGTTGACGTAGCGCAGGTCGAACTCCGACTTGTCCGCGGCCGGGGTGAGCTTGGCGCAGACGCTGTTGCCCAGGAATGGGCAGTAGGTCTGCTCGCTCTGAACGGTGACTGGCGCCCGCTGGGTCAGCGTACAGCCCGCGGCGACTGTCGTGAGTACGAATCCGGCCGCCGCGAGACGCGGTTGCAACAGTGGCTTAACAGTTGCTGAACTCGCCTGTAACCGTTTCTTCATCTGGTTCCGCCGCAAGGGAACAATATTCAATAGCTTCGCCATCTTGCTGCTCCTTTCTCACTTCGGGCTCGCTGCGAATTCTCTGCAGATCGTGGGTGGAGGCGTCTCCCGCTGTGGCCGGTCGGGCTCATGTTCCTGTGCCTCCGGGTTCGGCCTCTTCCAGCAGACGCAGCAAAGTCGTCACCAGCTCCTTTCCCGAGCTGAAACGCTCGCGGCGCCCCGAACCGAGGTGCTCGACGCGGCCCGCAAAGGTGTCACTGTCGGGCTTGGTATCGTCTGTGAGCTGCACGACGAATGCTTTCCACGGTGGCAACGAGGGCTCGGCGCGCGGCGGCTCCGCGCCCGCGGGTCGCCGTCGGCCCCCGCCCCTACTGCGTAGGGTCCGCTTCGCCAGCGTCATGCAACGGGTCGGTGTCACACCCGGGGCGCGAAGTCCGGAAAAAATTCCGAAATTTTTCGGAAATTCGTCGTCTGGATTCAGACTCTGAAGTGCGATAGACGAAGCGCTCTGGACCGTGCCGGGGGGATGCGGTCGAGGATCCTAACCTGGACGCCATTGCGTTTCCGCCGTTCCTGCTCGACCTCCGCGCGGGGAAGCTCGTTCGCGGCAAGGACGCAATTCCCCTGCGACCCAAGACCTTCGCGTTGCTCAGCTACCTGCTGGACCGCCCCGGGGTGCTGGTATCGAAGCAGGAGCTGTTTCAGGCGATCTGGGTCGACCTCGCGGTGAGCGAGGACACTCTTACGAAGACGATCGGCGAGCTCCGCCAAGCACTGGGAGATGACGCCCGCCACCCGCAATTCATCGAAACGGTTCACCGTCGCGGGTTTCGATTCATCGGTGCGGCGAAGACCGCGGAGACGGCGGAGCAGCGTCCCTCGGTCGAAGGAGGTGCTTCTCAGACATTCGGGATCCGACATGCGACCCGCATCTTCCTCGGTCGTGCGGCGGAGTTGCGACGCCTCGAAAAGGCATTCCATGAAGCGCGCGGCGGGGAGCGGCAGCTGGTGTTCGTCACCGGTGAGACCGGAATCGGAAAAACGGCATTGGTCGAGGCCTTCCTCGACTCCGACGCCGTTCGCAACGTGTCGGACGAGGTGCGGGTGGGGCGGGGGTACAGCATCGAGCAGAGCGGCGCGCGCGAGGCGTACCTTCCTGTGCTCGCGGCGCTCGGGCGGCTTGCGGGGGCCGGTGCTCCGGAGAACTTCGTCCCGTTGCTGCGTCGCTACGCGCCCGCCTGGCTCATCCAAATGCCCTGGCTGCTCGATCCGGCCGAAGCGACCGCGCTCAGGTTGTCTCTGCCGGGCGTCCGTTCCGAGCGAATGCTGCGTGAGCTAGCAGTCTTCCTCGAGCGGATAACCGAAACGACGTCGTTGATCCTGGTGCTCGAGGATCTGCACTGGAGCGATCCCTCCACGGCGGAGCTGCTCGCCATGCTCGGGCAGTCGAGCGAGCCGGCCCGGCTGATGATCCTCGCCACGTATCGCCCCGCAGACGCGGCCGTTCAGGAGCACCCGCTGCTCCGCGTGAAGCATAGCTTGCAACTCCACCGCCAGTGTAGCGAGATCGCTCTGCCGTATCTGAGCCGCGACGAGGTCGAGGGCTATCTCGCGCGGCGCTTTCCGGCGGCGAGCTTTCCGAACGGCCTGGCCGCTCTGATCCACGAGCACACCGACGGCAATCCACTCTTCGTGGTGGCGGTCGTCGATCAGCTGATGACGCGGGGCTGGCTCGTCGACACCGCACCGGGCTGGGCCCTCACCGTGCCGCTCGAGACGCTGGAGATCGAGGTGGGGGAAGACGCGCGCGACATGATTCGCGGGCAGTTCCACGCCATGAGCCCTGCCGACCAGTCCCTTCTCGAAGCGGCCGCCGTCGCGGGTGTCGAGTTCAGCGCCGACGAGATCGCTGCGGGACTCGGGGGCGAAGGCGACGTCGTCCTAATGGCGTGCGAGCGCCTGGTCTACGCGCGCCGTTTCCTTCGTTTGGCGGGGATCGCGGAGCTTCCGGACAACTGTGTCGCCCGCCGATACTCGTTCATCCACGCGCTCTATCAGCACGTTCTCTACGGCGGGATTCCGGACGAGCGGCGCGCCCATCTGCATTCGCGGATCGGTGAGTTTCTGGAGACCGCATACGGCGACTCGAAAGAACGCATCGCTGCCCAACTGGCGCATCATTTCGAGCAAAGCAGGGACTACGACCGTGCAATCAGCCATCTGGTGGGTGCGGCGGGTGCGGCGCAGCGGCGGTTTGCCGCGCGCGAGGCGGTGACTTCCTTCCGAGCGGCGCTCGCCTTGCTCCCGCATTTGAAAGACGCGGAGGAGCGGCGGCGGCGCGAGATTCAGCTGCGTCTGGCCCTCGGATCGGCGCTGAACCTCGTATACGGCTACGCCTCGGACGAGGTCCACGACAACTACGAGCGGACCCGTGCGCTCTGCGAGGAAGCGGGCAACCTCCCTCAGCTCTTCGAAGTACTTTATGCGCTCTGGTACTCGCAGGCCCTGCGCGCCGAGGCGGTGAGCACTCCCGTCACCGCAGCGCGACTGGTCGAGCTGGCGGAACGCCTGGATGGGACGGCGTTGCGTATACTTGCCGCAAGCGCGGTCGGGCGGACGGCGGCCTACGAAGGGGACTTTCGAAAGGCTCGCGATATTCTCGGAAGGTGTGTCGAAGCTCTTGAAAGCGAAGGGGTGGAGTTCGGCCCAGAAACGTACGGAGTGCACCCGGCTGTGGCCGTACGCCATCACTACGCGTACGCTCTCCATTTTCTCGGCCATTCCGACAGCGCTCGAGACGAGTGCCGAAAGGCACTGTCCTTAGCCGAAAGAGTCGGCTCGCCGTTCAGTCTGGCCGCCGCGAACGTGCACTCTGCATTGCTCCACATGTACTGTAGAGACGGCGACGAAGCTCTCCGCTTCTCCGATCGCGCCATCGCTCTTGCGACCGAGCATGGGTTTCCCCTTTGGCGCAGTGAGGCCCTGGCGGTCAGAGGTTGGGTCCAGATGGATTCGGGACAAATCCCCGCAGGCGTCGAGCAGGTCCGAGAAGCCGTCTCTTTCCATACCGCAAGCGGCACGAAGTTGGTGAAATCGATCATGCTAGCGCTGGTCGCGGAGGGTTGCCTGCGAGCAGGACATCTGGAGGACGGGCTTGCGGCGGTTGAAGAGGGCCTGAAGCTCGCGCAGACGACTCTCGATCGCTCGCATCTGCCGGAGCTCTGGCGGTTGAAGGGTGAGCTGCTGCTTTCGAAGAACAGGGTTCCAAGTCCGAGGCCCAAAGCTCGGGACCAACGCGAGAAGAAAATTCCGCAATCCGCAATCGGCAATTCGGAAGCCGAGAAGTGCCTTCAGCGGGCGCTCGAGATCGCACGCGAAGGCCACGCGAAGTCCCTGGAGTTGCGCGCCGCAACGAGCCTGGCACGCTTGTGGATGTCGCGCGGCGACACGAACGAAGCGCGGGGCTTGCTCGAGCCGCTCTACGCGTCCTTCACCGAGGGCTTCGACACGCCGGATCTACGAGAGGCGAGCGCCTTGCTGCGAGGCGAGCGCCCGGTCTGGCGACCTAGGCGTCCAGGCGGCGCCGGCGAGACCAAGAAGCGATTTCAGAGCGCCGCTTCGCGAGGTGCTCGGCAAGCGGTCCGCAGAACTCCCTCACCCTGATGCTTGCGACGCCTGCCCAAGGCGTGGTGGCGAACGGCCGGGCCGCTCTAGCGCCGCAGCCGCGCTAGCATGAGCCGCATCGGCACGAGCTCGCGGTTCAGGGGGTTCAACATGAGGCCGAGAGTTTCGAGCGTGACCGCGCCAAGAAGCGCCCCGTCATCCTTTTCTCCCAAGACGACAGGCGACGTCGCCGCTTGCCCACCGATCTCGAACCGGCACTCCGACACGCCCCGCGTGAGCGGCGTCCCGTCCGCGAGGATGAACTCCGCGGACCGCTGCGACTTGAGCTTGAGCGAGCGCCAAATGTCCTCTGGGAGGACACTGTAGAGAGCACCCGAGTCGACCAAGAAACGTACGTCGCGCCGGGCGCCCCGCCCGTCCGCCCGCCGCACTCGAGCACTCAGGTACGTCACGCCCATCCGACCCTCATAGCACGCGCAGCAGCGCGTAGGAACGTCCGTGACGCGGTGCGCTCAGGCGCATCGGAAGTGGTCGTCGTCGACGATCTCGTCTCCGCAGCGCTTGTCGAGCGACTCGGCCGGAACCCGGGCACCTGAGGGGCGCTGACCGTGGACTTCACCCTTCCGCTTGGGACGCCCGTCCGAGCGCATCCGCAGCGAGGATCGCGTCGGCGACGAGAGCGGGGGTGACCTCGAAGGGTTCGTTGTGCATGGTCTCCCCCGGGGCGGTGGCGCGCACGGCGACTTGCTCGAGCATCTCCCGCGACGGGTCGCCGAGCCCGATCGCGGCCAGCGTGACCGGCAGGCCGACCTCGGTGGAGAAACGGACAACTTCATCTATCTGCATCCGGGGCTTGCCCTCGAGCACGAGCTGTACCAGCGTCCCGAACGCGACCTTCTCGCCGTGGAAGAACTCGTGCGTCGGCGGGGCCGCGGTGAGTCCGTTGTGGACCGCGTGGGCGGCCGCCAATCCGGAAGACTCGAAGCCGAGCCCGGACAGCAGCGTGTTGGCCTCGATCAGACGCTCGAGGGCCGGCGTCACGACCTGCCGCTCGACGCAGCGGCGGCCCTCGAGCCCATCCTCGAGGAGCGTGCGGTAGCAAAGCTCGGCGAGCGCGAGGGCGCTCCGCGTCGAGGCCCCGCCCCGCATGTTCTTCACGTGCCCCTCGACGCAGGTCCTCGCCTCGAACACGGTCGCCAGAGCGTCTCCCATTCCCGCGACCAGCAGCCTCACGGGGCTGTGCGCGATCACTTCGGAATCGACGAGAACCAAATCCGGGTTGCGGCCATAGATGCGGTACTGCTGAAAAGCCCCCTCGTCCGTGTAGATCACGGACAGAGCGCTACAGGGAGCATCGCTCGACGCAATCGTCGGGCAGTTGACCACGGGAAGATGCATGTCGGCGGCGGCCGCCCGTCCGGCGTCGAGCGCCTTGCCGCCCCCCGCGGCAATGATCACTCGAGCGGAGAGCTTTTTCGCCGAGGCCTTGATGAGTTCGATCTCGCGAATCGAGCACTCGCCGCCGAAGCGGTGGAGGTCGAACGAGATCCCGGCGTCGCCGAGCGTCTTGCGCCAGACCTCCGAGAGCAACTGGATGGCGGATCGACCGGCCAGGATCAGGGCCGGCCCCTCGAGGCCGACGGTGCGCATCTCCTGCCCGAGTTGCGCGGTAGCGTTCCTTCCCTGCGTGTAACGGCTCGGACACGAAAACACCGAAAGCATGATTTCCTCCTCGGAATTCCGTACCGGCAGTCCCGTATATCACCAAGACTCGAACAAGCGGAGGCTCCACGGACCGCATTACCCGGGCTCGGTCGTCGTCGCGAGAGGTTGCTTGACAGTCGAGACGGAGAGACGACATTGTCGATACCGCTCGCGAGTGGGCGCTCCCGTCCTCTCACGCGGCGAAGAGGAGGCGACGCCATGGCTGATTTCGACATCGTCATCAGGAACGGGACGGTAGTGGACGGAAGCCGCGTGCCGCGCTACCGCGCCGACGTTTGGATCCGCGACGGCCGCATCGCGCAAATCGGCGGGCGCCCGCCCGGTTTCGCCAAGCGCGAGATCGATGCCGACGAATTGATCGTCGCGCCGGGCTTCGTGGACCTGCACACGCACTACGACGCGCAGATCCGCTGGGACCCCTACTGCACGATCTCCGGATGGCACGGCGTGACCTCGGTGGTGCTCGGCAACTGCGGCTTCGGCTTCGCCCCGGTCAAGCCGGATTTTCGCGAGCGCTCGATGCTCACGATGACGCGCACCGAGGCGATCCCGTACGACGCCATGCGGGCCGGGATGAACTGGGAGTGGGAGACGATTCCCGAGTACCTCGACTCGCTCGATCGCGCGCCGAAGGGCGTCAACTGCATCCAGTACCTGCCGACGGCGTCGCTGATGACCTACGTGATGGGACTCGACGCTGCCAAGACGCGCCCCGCAACGGAAGAAGAGCGGGCCCGAGATGCGCCAGTTGCTCGACGAGGGCATGGACGCGGGCCTGTGCGGCTTTTCGATCCAGCGTCTCGGACGCGACTCGGTGCAGGCCGATTTCGACGGCTCGCCGATGGTCACCGACACGATGTGCGACGACGACATCCTCAACCTCGCGCGCGTGCTGAAGGAGCGCGACGAGGGCTTCATCCAGATCACGCAGGCCACCGGCCACATCAAGGACGACCTCGCATTCCTGGAGCGGCTCGCCGGATACGTGCAGCGTCCGGTGCTGCACAACGTGATCGTGCCCGCGCGCAAGGACCCCGAGGTGCATCGGCGGAGCCTCGAGTGGCTGAAGCGGATGCGCGATAAGGGCCTCCCGATCTTCGGGCAGACCGCCACCATCCGCGCCGGCTTCGCGTTCACGCTCGAGAACTGGAACCTCTACGACGCGAGCGAGGGGTGGCGCGCGATCACGACCGGCACCACCGCGGAGAAGATCGCCAAGATGAAGGATCCGGCGCTGCGCGAAGCGGTCAAGCGCGAGCACGATGAAGCGACTCGCCGCCTCCAAGTCATTCAGGCCGGCGTCGGGGGCAAGATCCGCTACCTGATCGTACAGTGCGGCAAACGATCGCCCCGAGCTCGAAAAGTACGTCGGGCGCTCGGTCGGCGAGATCGCGGCGACCGAGCAGAAGCACGAGATCGACGTGATGCTCGATCTGTCGATCGCCGGCGACCTGAAAGTCGAGTTTCTCGGGCCGAACCGCGGCCTCAATCCGGACTTCATCGCCGAGATGATCAACGATTCGCCGTACACGATCCCCGGGGTCTCCGATGGAGGCGCCCACACGAAGTTCTTCACCGGCGGCGCATTCACGACCGATTATCTGCGATGGCTCGTGCGCGACGAACAGAAGATCACGCTCGAAGAGGCGCACTACCGGCTATCGGCGCTGCCGGCGCACGCGGCCGGCTTCCGCGACCGTGGCGTGCTCCGCGAAGGCGCGGCCGCCGACGTGGTCGTCTACGACCTGGAGAGCCTGGACGTCGAGCCGGAGTGGGTCGGCGAGATCGTGCACGATTTCCCCGGCGGCGAATGGCGTCGGGTGCAGCGGGCGCACGGCTACCGTGCGATCATCTGTCAACGGCGAGGTGACCTGGGACGACGGTCGGTGCACGGGAGCAACGCCGGGCAAGCTGCTGCGCCACGGGCACGCCTGATCGAGGCACATCGGTCACGGGCCCGCCTTCGAGAGAGCATCGTTCGGAACGATTCGACCGGGGTTTCAGGCACTCGCCACCGGTCGCCGCGAGCACAGCGGCCGACTCGGGGAATCCGGCTCAGCGCGACGCGGCCACGCCCGTCCGCACCCCGGGCGGCGGTGGGTTCTCCGGATTACCGGCGAAGCATTGGGCGATTGCCATCCATTGCTTGGCGGGCTCGCCGACGACGAACAGCGAGGTGTCGGCGACGTTTCGGTTCTGTGTCACCACGTGGCAGAACTCGGCGGCCGAGCCTTCGACACGGTTCTCGTCGTTCGGCTCGTTCCATTCCCAGATCGCGCCCGAAGGAGCCGTGAGCCTCACGTAGGGAGCCGGACCGGGCGGAGGGAGACGTCGGTTCGCGAACGTCCAACCGAACGTCGACGCGCCGATGTGGGCGATTGAGCGGATGCGGTCCGTGTACCGGCGAGGCCTCTCCAAGAGATCGTAGACATCCTGTCCGTGTGCCCAGGTCTCCATCTGTCGCGCGGTGGTGAACATGCGAAGTCCCATGTCCGGGCCGAACCAGGGAAGCCGGGCCTTCGGGTCCAGGGCGGCGAATCGGTCGCACATGTCGCGGAAGGTATCGCGCCAGAGTCGGAGCATGCTGCGTCCGTCGAGCCGGCCGAGCTCGTCGCGCGTGAACTCGCGCAGGCTCCCGCCGCGCTCGATCACCGACCGCATGGCGGCGGTTTCCCGTTCGAACGTCTCGCGGCCCTTCAGCGCGGCGATCGCGCAGCGGTCCGAGTAGTGGAGATGGCCGACCACGTCGAAGACCGTCCACTGTTTGAAGGGGGTCGGCCGCGCCCAATCGGCCTCACCGACCGTCTCGAGAAGCGCGCCCAGTTCGTTGCCTTCTTCGCGGAGGTCGTCCACTTCCTGAAGCATTCACGCCCTCTCTTTCAGAGCCCGGACTCTCGACGCGCGAGACCGCCTCAGATCTTCGCGCCGGGCTCGACGAACTCGCGCGCCATCTGCTCCATGCGGCTCACCATCTCGCGCTCGCTCCGCGGCACGTCCATGGCCACCAATACGACTTCCTCCACACCCGCGTCGCGGTAGCGGGCGAGATCGTCGGTCTTCATCGGCTTGTTGTACGGCGAGACGGCCAGCTCGACGTCCGAGCGCTTTCGCCGGCCCGCCTTCAGGAGCTCCTCGATGCGCTTGATCTTCCCCGCCGCCTCGTCCGCCGTCAGATTGAATCCGATCCATCCGTCGCCGTACTCCGCGACGCGCTTCAACGCCGGGCCGCTCTCGCCTCCAAACCAGACGGGCACGCTCTTGCCGTTCGCCGGCTTCGGGAAGCTCCGCACGCCGTCGAATTTCACGAACTCGCCGGAGTAAGCGCTGAGGTCGTCCGACCAGAGCTTGCGCATCGCCGCGATGCATTCGCGCGTGCGCTGCCCGCGCCGCTCCCAAGGAACACCGATCGCCTGGAACTCCTCTTCGAGCCAGCCGACGCCGGCGCCGAGGATCAGCCGGCCATTGCTCAGTAGATCGGTCGTCGCGACGGTCTTGGCGAGCACCACGGGGTTGTGCTCCGGGACCAAGCAAATGCCCGTGCCGAGCCGGATCGTCTTGGTGCACGCGGCTGCAAACGCCAGCGTCGTGAAGGGGTCGCCCATCGGCGTCTGGGTCGGCACCGGAAACTCGCCGGCCGAGTGGTAGGGATACTTGGACGCGTAGCGGTCGAGCAGCACCACGTGCTCCGGCGCCCAGAGGCTCGCGAACCCGAGTCTCTCTGCATTGGTGGCGACGGTCCGTATCCAGTCCGGGCTCGTCAAGCGGCCTATACCGATCGCGAAAAAGCCGATCCTCATGAGAACACCTCCTCCATGGTCGCATTCCGATTAGCTCTTGTGGCCGCGGATGCCAACGGCAAAGCTTCGAAAAGACCCTCGGCGTGCTCGCGGCAATGCCAGCTTCGCGATCCACGCAGCGGGTTCCCCGGCCGTCGGTCACGCCCTGCGATGACGCGGCCATGTCGTGCGCAGAACCCGTGGGTGGTTCGCTGGCAGTGGGACTCGGCAAGGAGTAGTCAGGACGACGCGATGAATCGATCACCGACTCCATCCAGTCACGGGAGACGAAGATGCACGTTCGGGTCGTTTGCATTTCGCGCGCGATGGCTGCCGGCGGAGAGACGATCGGCCAGCTCGTCGCCCGGTATCTGGGATTTCGCTATTTCGACGAGCAGATCATCACCTTCGCGGCCCGGCAGGCGCAGATCGATCCCGCGCTGGTAGCCGCCGCCGAGCATCGCCAACCGCTCCTGAGGCGCCTGCTCGACAAGCTACCGAGTGGTCTCGATGTCGCCGGGGCCATAACCGTCGCGACGGGTGTGCCGGTCGATTCGTTTGCCGGCGGTGCGTCGAGCTACCAGGCTGCGCCTGAGGAGATGCGGGTCTTGATTCGTGCAGCGATCCATGAAGTCGCCAGCGCGGGTACGGCGGTGATCGTGGCGCACGCCGCGTCGATCGCGTTGGCGGGGATGCCGGGTGTGCTGCGCGTGCTCGTGACGGCGCCGAGCAAGGTGCGCGCGGAGCGCTTGTCAACGACGGAGGGGCTTCCTCCGGAAGCGGCAGACGCCGCCATTGCGGCGTCCGATTTCGAACGGCGTGACTATCTGAAACGCTTTTATGGGTTGAAAGAGGAATTGCCGACGCACTACGACATCGTGATCAACACACACGTACTCACCGGGGAGAGAGCTGCCGCTGTCGTTGCCGCTGCAGCGTCGGTTGGCTGAGGGGACGAACCGAGCATTTCAAACCCCGAGCCCACGGCGAGCACGAGGCCAATCTCGAGGCGAAGCTGAGCCTCGGGGACAATCGAAAAGCATTTTTCCGCCTCCGTGAGCGCGCGAACCGGTCAACCTGTCCGAGGGCACGCGCGTTTAAGAAAGGAGGAGTCACGGCGAGTGGTCCTCTCTCGCTCGCTCCATTGTCTAGGTGGAGGACACCTCGAAGAGGATGGACACGGTTTCAAGTTTTGGCGCGCCGCTCCGACGAACGTCGGACGCACGCAGCCGAGGAGGTTTCATGCGGAAATCTGAAGTGCTCGCGGTGCTGGGCGTCGCGGGGTTGTTATTCACGGCTCGGCCGGTGCTCGCAGCCGGGTACGGTTCGGCGGATGACGCCCAGGCACCCAGCGCGGACGCCGGTTCGGAAGGAAAGCCGGCTAGCGAGGCAACGCCCGGTGCCTGGTCTCATCACGGTCACCACGGCCATGGACATCACCATCATCAGCACGCGTCGAGTGACGAGGGCAACAGCAGCACGTCTGGAGGGAGCTCCGGCGCATCGGGAAGCAGCTCCGGCGGTGCTCCGAGCGACCAGAACGGGGATTGACCGGCTCTCATCTGTTCAACGTGAGGAATGCGACTCTCGTCGCGGCTATGGTTGGGCGCCACCGCGGGCGTCGGATGGGTGACGGAGGCTCGTTTGGCCCATCTGGGGGCTCGGGCCCCTGAAGGGAAGACCGGCGCCGTCGAGGACCGGACCCTTCAGTTCACGAAGAGGCTGTAGTTGGGCGAGAAGCGGATGATCCTGCCTCGCGGATCGAGCCTCGCGAACTTCTCGTCGAAGTCCTTGGGAATGGTGATCACGTAGAGGTATTTCTCGTCGGGATTGAAGGTTTCCAGAAACGCCTTGTGATAGTCGGTCACGACCCGCCGCGCATTCTTGCCCGGAGTGAAGTAGTAGCACTTCTCGAAGCCGAATGACGGAAAGGCCGCGACATAGACGTCGCGGTCCGGAAAGTCCCGGTTGATCAACCGCGCCAGCCGGACTCCTTCGTAGTAGCTCTCGCTCCTCGTGGCCGCTCCAAAAGCGAGCAGATTGCTGGCAACGAAGGCACCGAGCGTAAGCGCCAGGGCATCATGGCGGAGCGCTCCCCAGCGCTCCTGCGACAACAGCCAATCGAGCGGCAGGACGAGAAGAATCGTCACGAAGGGGAACGCCACGCTGAAGCGATGAAACGCCGGCGGTGGAATCGTCATGACCATCCCAGCGAAGAACGAGATCAGCACGACCGCAAAGACCATCAGCCATTCCGGGCGGCGGCGCATATGAACGAGACCGATTCCGGAACCGAGAACGAAGAGCGCCAGCGAGAATCGATCGAACAACGCTCGATGGCCGAAGTCGTATCCGCCGTGCCCGCTCACTCCGTTTCCGTAGAGCGAGCGCAACGAGAGATTGAAGCTCTCCGCGACGATCTCGGCGGGACTAGCGCCGCGGGCGATTCTGTCCTTGGCCTCGGACCATTCCCCCGTCAACAACGAAACCTGGTCGATTCGGCGGAGGAAATAGTTCGGCTCACTGAAGGAGCTCTGCACCGCGAATGGAGCGACGACGGCGAGAGCGCCGATGGCCGACAGGACCAAGCTTCGGAGCGCTTCCTGCCTTCCTCGTACGGCCCACCGCACAGCCATGAACAGCGGGAGAATCGGCAGCGCGATCAACGAAGACGTGTAGAAGAGACAGCACGCTCCCGCGAGGATCCCCGATGCGACGGCCGACCTCTGGCTGCCGGTTCGGAATTGGCGCAAGGCGACATAAAAAAAGGCGAGGAAGACGGCTTCGCTGCTGACGAAGTGGAGGCCGAGCGTCTCGAGGTAGAGGCTCGGCCAGAAGAAGGCATAGAGGATTACCGCGAGGATTGCGGCTCGCTCGTTCAACAAGTCGCGTGCCACCAGGAAGAGGAATGCAGATACGACTACCACGTAAGGCAGCACCGAAAACTTGATGGTCATCAGGCTTTCGCCGAAGAGGAGGAAGAAGATCTTCTGGAAGAAGAAAAAGGGGCACGGGAACTGGGCCACCCACTGCGTCCAATCAGCAGGAACCGGGGCGAAGAAATTGGACCCGAGATCGTAGGTGGCCGAGAAGTAGGCTGTGAGGAAATCGTCGCCGTGCGCGCGATTTTCCTGGAAGTTCGACCACCGAACGATCGCAGGCAGGAAGATCACCAGGCCCGCGACGATCGGATGCTCGAGCCGTCGCTCCCGCGCGTCAGCGGCAGGCCCGGCGGGAACGGCGATCACGAGCATCACGACCGACGCCAACCACGATGCCGTGAGAAGGTGCGAGTGCCAGCCGACGAGCAGCGCGCCGTCCACGCAGAGATTGAGGACGACCGCCGAGACGAGCAGCGCTTTTGAAACCGCGCGCTCCCGTGTCGCTCGCGGGGATGCGGCAGGCTCCGACGGTGGAACAGTCTCGGCGGGCCGCGGTTCAGCCACGTCTGCGCACCGGCACCCTGCGATCGCATCGCATGGCGATGCGCTGCTCACGGCGATCGGACTTCAAACCGGGACCTTCGATTCGGCGGACTCTTAGTCATGCCGCCTCGGAAAGTCGAGCGGGATCTTACCGGCTCGCCACCCTCTGCCGCATAGCGCTAGACGACCTTCCCTGTTTGGGTGCATCGTGTCGGACGCTGCGCGCGTCGGAATCATCCGCAACCGCGAAGCGTTGGATCTCTCATTGGAGGCTCCGTGACTACACCTCGACACCCGGCCGCATGGATCGCGATCGTCGCGGGACTCGTCTGGCTGATCGACCTCGGCGACCGCGGGTTGGTCGCGTTTCTCTTGGCCGTCGTCCCCGGCAGCCTGCTCGTGACAGGGGGGCTCTGCACGTACATCCTGCCGGGAGACGTGCGCCTGCAGTCCGTTGCAGCGGTCGGAGGGCTCCTGGGTGTTGCTCTTTCGCTCCCGTTCCTGCTCTTCGGCGTCTGGATGGCGCTCTTCGCCGGCCTGCTCTCTGCGGCGAGCTTCGTGGCGGCGGGGTGGATCGCCCTCTCTCTCGAGCCGGACTACGACGAGGTCCCGACGTTTCCGCTGACCCTCCGCTACGCCGCGAGGGCTGCGGCGGACGAAGCGCTCATCTTCATGATGTTCGCCGTCGGCAGGCGCCCGGGTCGCGACGAGCAGCGCCGCGCCGCGGCGGAGCTCACCGAAGCATACACGCTGTTCGAATCGCGCGGATGGCTTCGCGATCCCATCACGTTTCACCGAACGCCGCCCCCGCCGGAATCGGTCGAGGTCCGACCGCGCAAGGCGCGCGGCATCGCGTACGAGCACCTCTGGTTCGACAGCGGTTATGCCCCCGACCCGGCGGTTCCCGGCACGCAACGGTGGGTCGGATTCCAGGCGAATCGGACGGCCCACGCCTGGGTCCTTCGTCGCGAAGGCGAGCCACGCCCCTGGATCGTCTGCGTCCACGGGTACGGTATGGGAACCGGCGCGGTCGACCTCTGGGCCTTCGAGGTCGAGTGGCTGCACCGGCACCTGGGCCTCAACGTCGCGCTGCCGGTGCTGCCGATGCACGGTCCGCGCGCACCAGGCCGCAGGAGCGGAGCAGAATTCTTCGGCGCTTCGCTCCTCAACTGCGTACATGCCGAGGCGCAATCGATGTGGGACCTGCGCCGGCTCCTCGCGTGGATCCGCGCCCAGGGAGCGACGCGGGTCGGCATCTATGGGCTCTCGCTCGGCGGCTACACCACGGCGCTTTTCGCCTCGCTCGAGGCGGACCTCGCCTGCGCGATTGCCGGCATTCCCGCCGCCGATCTCCTGCGTGGTCCAACACGCGTCATGACCGGACTGGACGCGCTCTGGATGCACAGGCTCGGCGTGGATCTCGACACCGCTCATCAGGTGCTGCGCCCGATCTCGCCGCTCGTGCTGGAGCCGAAGGTCCCGAAGGAGCGTCGCTACATCCTGGGTGCGACGGGCGACCGGCTGGTCACCCCCGACCAGGTGCGCGACCTCTGGCTGCACTGGGATCGCCCGCGGATCGCATGGGGCGCCGCGAGCCACCTGACCGCGCTACGCGAGGCGGAGCCTCGCGCTTTGCTGCGAGAGGCGCTTCAAACCACGCTAGCTCGGCAGGATGCCCGAACGGAGACGGGATCGCGACCAACGGGAGCGATCTGTGACACGGGCTCCTGGTAGAGCCCGAGGCGAAGGAGCTCCCGGTCGCGGGTTGAGCCGCTGCGCGTGTCGCTCTTCGACCAATCCGCGAGCTCGCCCGGACGTCAGCCCGCCGCGACAGGCACGGTGACCCCGATCATGGAATCCCGCGTCACCAGTGCCGCGAGCTGCTCCTCGCTGAATCCATCCGTCCCCGCGGGCCGCATCGGCAGGACCAGATAACGCATGTCGGCATTGGAATCGTGCACGCGCACGGTGACGTTTTCTGGCAGCTCCAGCCCGAACTCGCGTAGCACCGGACGCGGTTCGCGCACCACCCGGCTTCGATAGTTGCGGCTCTTGTACCAGTCGGGCGGCAGCCCGAGCAGCCAGCGGGGATAGCACGAGCAAAGCGTACATACGATCACGTTGTGGAGCAGCGGCGTATTCTCCACGACCACGAGCTTGTAGAGTCCGCGGTCCAGACCAATTTCCTCCGCCGCGGCGTTGCCATCGATGAGCATGCGCTCCTTGTACGCCGGATCGATCCAAGCATGCGCGACCATCTTCGCGCCCAGGCCTGCATTGCGGCCATCCATATCTTCGACCTGGCGCCGCACGTCGTCGGCAGTGACTATCCCCTTCTCGACGAGCAGCTCCCGTACGGCGATTTCCATCGTCTGGTAGTACGTCAAATCCCCAGAGGTATCGGTGTGCGTATGATCGTGGTCATGGTTGGGGGACATGTTCGCGCCTCGTATTTCGGTTACTTCTGGGGTTGCTGCAGCTCGGCTCTCATCGTGGCCTGACGACCGGCTCAGGCGGGCTCCAGCCAGTGCTGGTAGATCTCCACATCCACCGTGTCGGCCGCGCCGCCGCGGTAGTCGGCCCACACGTCGGATTGCCGGAAGCGCACGCGATACAACGGCTGCGCCGGAAGACCGCTGCGCCGATAAGCGAGCTCTTCTGGATTGGGATAGGCGCCGCACAGGCGCTCTACCACGCCGCTCTTTCCGCGGATGTACCAGGGCGTCCGCACATGGCCCAGCGGAAACATTCTCAGCACGCGCACCCGATCACCGTTCTTGAATCGCGCCGGCACGCTCGCAAGGGTCTGACCAGCAGCCTGCGCCGCGTTCGCCATCTCAGAGCTCGCCCTTGTCGTGCCGCGCTTGGACGTCGGCCATCTTACGTCCCAATTCCTCGATGCTGATGACGCCGCGCTGGAGCAGCGTCTGTGCGATGGAATGGATCCACCGCTCGTAATAGCTCATCTTGTCGTACGCCTCCGGCCCTATCGCTTCGATATTCTTGCGAAGCTCGTCGACCGTCATCAGTTTCCGCTGCTTGCCGGCGAGCAGGACCAGCATGGCGTCGACACGCTTCTCCCACAGCGAATAGTCGTGCTCGGTGTGCTGTACTGGACCGCCCGGCTGACCGCCCATGTCGTGATGGCTCCGCGTTGGGTCCGAATCGGACATCGGCGCACTATAGCGACCTGCCGCGTAGAGGAGAAGGTCGCCGCGGGGATCGAGCTGACGGCAAGCGGTACTCTCCCTTATTCGTAGACGCCCTTCACCAGATCACGGGCGCAGGTTGTGGCTTCCGAGCGTCCTTTTCGTCTATGAAAGCGCAATCGCAACATTGGAGGTTCGATGCATCCGTCGCTCCGCACCCCGCTCTGCGATCTTCTCGGCATCCACTACCCAATCGTCCAGGCCGGCATGGGATACGTCGCCCGCGCCGAGCTCTGCGCCGCCGTGTCGGCGGCGGGGGGCCTAGGGATGATCGGCGCCGCGTCGCTCACCGCTCCCGAGCTTCGCGACGAGATCCGCAAGGTCCGCCGGCTCACCGATCGTCCCTTCGGCGTCGACATCCTTTTTGCCACCTTCGGTCGGCCGGCGGATGACGATCGAACGGTCCGCTTCACCCGTGACGTCGAAGCGCAGATCGAAGTCGTCTTCGACGAGAATGTATCCATCCTCGCGAGCGGACTCGGAAACCCCGGTCCGGTGGTTTCGCGCGCGCATGCCGCCGGCATGAAGGTTCTCGCCCTCGTCGGCACGACCCGCGCAGCGAAGCGTGTGGCCTCGAGCGGCGTCGACGTGGTGGTCGCGCAGGGCTACGACGCCGGCGGCCACACCGGCCGCGTCGGCTCCCTCACGCTGGTCCCCGCGGTGGTCGACGCCGTGCGTGTTCCGGTGCTCGCCGCGGGCGGAATCGCCGACGGCCGGGGCCTCGTCGCCGCGCGCGCGCTCGGGGCCGTGGGGATCTGGATCGGCAGCCGCTTCGTCGCCAGCCGCGAGGCCTTCTGTCACGACAACTACAAGTCGAAGGTCGCCGAGATCGACGAGGAGGGAACGACGGTCACGCGCTGCTTCACCGGAAAGCCCTGTCGCGTCGTCCGCAACCGCACGACGGACACCTGGGAAGATCCCGCCCTGCAGGCAAAGATCCGTCCCTTCCCCTTGCAGTTCCCGGTGATGGCCGAATGGCTCGGCGAGGACCCCTACATCGCGGGACGACGTCAAGGGAAGACGGACATCGGCGCTCTCGCCGCCGGCCAGTCCTCGGTGCTGATTCACGAAGTCTTGCCGGCGCGAGAGATCATCGAGCGGATCGTCGGCGAGGCCGACGAGATCCTCGTCCGGCTCGGCACCGCTTGAGAAGGCATCCCTCTGCGGATCACCCCTGCACCGCGGCCATGACCGCTTCGACGGCCTGTTCGAAGGCGAGAACGTCCGTGTTGATGACGATGTCGTAGTGCACCGGAAGCTCCTCGCCTACCCCGTAAAACGCCTTCAGGTAGTCGCTGCGGCTCTTGTCCGAATCCTTGATGACCTTCGCCGCCTCGTCGGCGCCGATGCCGCGGGCCGCCGCGAGCCGCTCCGCCCGGACTTCGGGTGAGGCGGTGACGAAAACGCGCAGAATGCCCTCTTCGCCGGCCAGCGCCATCGCGGCGGCGTGAGCGACGATGACGACGTTGCCCTCCCGGGCCGTATCGCGGACCACGGCGCGGATCAGCTCGCGGAAGTACTCCGTGCCCCGCAGGGCGGCCCTGGCAGTGGTCATTTCCTCGCTGGTCAGGAACGCGGCCGGATGTAAAGAGCCGGCTGAGATCCCCGTCATCTCCGAAGCCGGCGCCACGGCGAACGATTTGAGCATCCGCTCGATGAACGACTGCCGGCGCTCGGCGTCCTGTACCAGCTCGACGTCGACGCCTTCCCTTTCGGCAGCCGTGGCGACGATCTCCTCGTCGGCGTAGCGAAAGCCCATGCGCAGGGACAGCGCCCGCCCGACTTCCTCGCCGCCCGCGGCCAGCGCGCGCGACACACAGATCACCCGGGTCTTCATCTCGATTCCCTTCCGCGCCCCGGTTTCAACCCCCGGGGTCGATGTTGCACGCTCTATGAGGAGCGGCCAAGAGCACGGAGTAAACCACGAGAGAATCGGCGCCGCAAAGTGAGGGTCAGACTACTTGATGGTCCCTGAGGTCCGCCCACCTCTACCCGCGATTGTCCGAGAAGACCGGTAAAGATTTCCTCCGTGGTGGTCGCCGCGCTCGGGCGCATGACCGCGCGGGTTCGCGGGTGTGGCGCCGAGTGTCACCGGCGAACCCGCGGCGCGGTGAAGGAGATCAGGGCTCGCTGCCGAGCGTCAGCGGGAGATCGGGGTCCCGCACCCACTCCGACATCGATCCATCGTAGACGGCGACATTCGGGTGGCCGAGCATGGTGAGCGCGAGCGCGTCCATCGTCGCGGAGATCCCGCCGCCACAGTAAGTGATGACTCGCGGGCTCGCGAGCGCGCCGGTACCCGCGAAGCGCTCTCGGAGATCGGCGATCGGGAGGAAGATCCCCGATTCCGGGTCGAGCAGGCTGTCGTAGAAGACGTTGTGGCTTCCCGGAATGTGCCCGGGGCGCCCGTAGGTGTTCTTCTCCCCGCGGTACACCTCCGGCGACAGAGCGTTCACCGTGCAGGCTCGCCCCTCGGCGGCAACCCGTCGTACCTCGGAGAGGTCGGCCCACAGAGACGGGCGCGGCGAGATTGGCATAGTCGTGGGCGGATAGTCCGAAGCTTCGGTGCTCACCGGGCGACCCTCGCGGCGCCACTTGGCGAAGCCGCCGTCGAGCACCGCGGCGCGGTCGAAGCCGAGTGAGCGGAGCATCCACCAGAGCCGCGTCGCCCACATCACGGAGCCCATGCTGTATGCGACCACGCGGCTGTCGGCTCCAATGCCTGCCGCTCCGAGCTTCTTCGCAGCGACCTCCGGAGGCGGCATCGTGAACGGCAGGCCGCCGCCAGGCTCCGAGAGCTCTTCGATGAGGTCGAGGAAGACCGAGCCCGGAATGTGGCCCTTCAGGAAGCGGTCGCGGCCGCTCTCGACCCGGTAGCCCCGGCCTTGCGGCTGCGGGTGCAGGAACACGGACACGTCGAAGATCCGCAAATCCGTAGCCCCGAGGCTCGCCGCCAACCATTCCGTGGCAACCAGTGGTCCGAACTCGGCCATTCCGATTCCTCCTTGCGCCCCGCAGGCCTGGGCTGCGGAGCGTACTATGACGCACACAGATCGAAATGCTCAAACGGCTCGAGTGAGCGTTCCATTCAGACGACGGGCTCGCCTCGATCGCCGCTTCACTCACCTTGGAGGGCGGCGTCCGTCGCGAAACCATTGGCGATACTCTGCCATGCGGGCCCGTTGCTCCACCGGCGCGCCGCCGCGGCACGGTGCGTACTCATCGGTCCCTTCGGCGGCACCCCAGCGGATCTCGACGCAGTCATTCGGGTTGTATGCCATTTCGAAAGCCGCTTTGCGCGTCAGGATGTCGGCGACCGTGAGCGTCCAAGGACTCCCGTCGCTACGGCTGTAGCTGATCGTCCGCTCGCGCACGCGCCGCGCGTGGAGCGCCTCTACCTCGGCACGCGCCTCCGCCGCGGGCCGGCCGCCGAGCACGTAGAGCTCGGGATGACGGACGATGCGATCGGGCAAGGCCGTGAGCACGTTCATCGCGATGATCAGCCGCATGTCGCGCGACGGCGTCGCGTAGTCCTCCCACGATCCGGTGGTCTCGAAGATGTGGGCGCCCTGCGGCATCGGCACCGGCGGATTCGGGTGGGCGCGCATGTAGCGCTCGCCGTTGTCGACCGAGCCGACGCGCGTCTCGAGCTGCTCGACCAGCGCGTCGAGCATTTCCTCGTACGCGCGCACGGGCTCGAGGCCCCGGGGATCGATGAGCGCGCTCATGTGCGCGTAGAACTCCTCCGCGGAGAGATGCGCCTGCTCGTCCGAGAACGGCGCAAAGCGCGAGTCGTTCGCCAGCGCATGATTCGTCAGAGGTTCCAGTCTGCCGCCGGCTGGGTCGCGCACGATCGGCCGGAATGCCTTGAACCCCGGTCCCGCTCGCCGTGTCGTTCGTGAAGAGAAACGTTCCCTCCCAGAATCGCTTGCGGCCGACCGAGTTGTCGGGTTGTGCGTCGACCGCGAGCAGCAGCCCGCCCTGCTCGGGCGTCTGCGCGACCCATTTGACGATCAGCAACGTGTGGCCGAAGGGATCGGCGTAGACGACGCCGGGACGCAACACGTCGCGCGCGAGGGGCAACGGATAGAAGTCGGTCGCGTCGTCGTCGAGCGCCGTACGCGCGCTCCCGGATTGTACGGTGTCCATGAGGCGGCGTGCGTAGGCCTTGAAGGCCGCGAGCGGGTCGGCACCCCGACCTGGCCGCTCCACGATCTCAGGCGTCCCGCAGCGTGGCGGGCCACTCGCCGTCCCGCGGCTGCACGCGCGCACGCCGACGGGTAGACCGATCTTCCACGCAAAATAGGCGCGGAGAAAGTACGGCAGGTCGGCACAGTCGGGGGCGGCTGTGAGGGCGGCGCGGCTGCGCGGGTCGTCCTCGCCGAGTCGGAGGTGGTCGTATAGAAAGTTCCGACTCTCGTCGCGGAGGGCGTCTTGCAGCGCGGGGAAGTTGACCGCCTCCGACGCCGGCGCGTCGAAAAGCCGTTCGATCCATGCCGAGTAGAACGCCTCCGTGCGCCGATCCCAAGTGAGGCTCGGCTCGCCGACCCCTGGGCCCGAACGAGGGGCTGCGTTGCCGACCGCAACCATTCGGCACGCGACCTCCGCGCCGCCACGGCGCGCAACGATTCGGTATGTACCGGTGTGTGCGCTCGTGACCGTGGCCGCAAGACCCCACGGCGGCCCACCGAGCCGCACGATCTCAGGCTCGACTGCTCGTCCGGCGGGCTCGGCGATGGCGAGCTCGGGGGCGGGCTCGGCTTCTGCAACGGCGAGAATGCGCAGCGGTCCGCCCGAAACCGGCTCGCGCGGCGACGTCCAGATCGCAACACCGGCCCCCTCGCTGCACGGCTTCGGCGCATCGGGCGCAGCGCGGGAACCAACGGCGGGCAAGAGAAGGAGCGTGCTCGCCAGGATGGCGCGGCGCCATGTCATCGGGATCATGCTCGGTCAACTCTCAGCGTCGCGGATATCGAAACTCGCGCGCTCGTACCATGGGTCGGGAAATCCGCTTTGCTCGTACGGGCGCACTCGCGGCTCGCTCCCGCGCGGCAGGGTCCCCGTAGCCCCGCGTCGAGCGATCTCCGACTACTGCTCGGCCGTATCCGTCAGACCTGCGGCGAATCCCGCCTACACCGTTACGCGGACAAGCGCGGCCGCGCGTCGCCGGGCGTAACGCCCGCCATCACCTGCTCGACGACGCTCACGAGCTCGGCGGGCCCGAAGGGCTTTTCGATGCAGCGGTTCGGCACCGCGGCGAGGAAGCGCTGAGCATGCTGCGTGTACGCACCGCCTGTCATGAACAACATGCGCCGCGCGAGCTTGGGCTGGCGCCGAGCGATTGCGTTGTAGAGATCCATTCCCGAACCCTGATGCATCATCAGGTCGCAGAGGATCACGTCGAATCGGTCGTCGTCCTCGAGAATCTTCAGGGCTTCCGCACCGCTTGCGACACCCACGAAGTCGTGGGTGCGGCCGAGGATGATCTGGATCGCCGACACCACGAACGGCTCGTCGTCGACGACCAGCACCCGGCCGTGCCGGCTCGCTGCTAGCGGCCGCTCTTCGGCGGTCACGACGGCGCGCGGCGTACGCCCGATCGGCAGATGCAAGACGAAGCGACTTCCCGCTCCAAGCTTGCTCTCCACCTCGATGCGTCCACCGTAAGACCTCACGATGTTGTAGCAGATCGATAGGCCGAGGCCCGAGCCTCCGCTCGTCGACTTGGTTGTGAAGAAGGGGTCGAACAGGCGGTCGAGGTGTTCCGGGGCGATACCCTTGCCCGTATCGGCGACCTCGACTTGCACCTCGCTTTGGGTCGCCGACGTGCGGACGCGGATCTCGTTGCGCTCGGCCGCGCCCTCGTCCATCGCCTGAGCCGCGTTGATCAGCAGGTTGACGAACACTTGCGAGAGCCGTCCCTCGTTGCCGACGACCGGTGGAACGGGGGCGATTTCCTGCCGAACCCGGGCGCGATAGCGAATCTCCGGCCCGGCCAGCTTGATCGACTTGTCGAGCAGCGGCGCGACTTCGACGGCTCCACGCTCCTCTTCGTCGAGGCGCGCGAAGGTTTTCAGATCACGGACAATCTGCCGCACCCGCTCGGCTCCCTCACACGCCTCGTCGACTCGCGAGCTGAACGCGTTGGCGAGCAGCGTGCCGAGCGCCCCGGGCGCGAGCTGGCGCAGATCCGCCTGCATCATCTGCAGGTTCGTGATCACGTAGGTGAGCGGGTTGTTGATCTCGTGCGCTACGCCGGCGGCGAGCATGCCGACCGCCTCGAGCTTCTGCGTTTGGCGAAGGCGCGCCTCCAGGAGTTTCCTTTCGGTCACGTCGCGCACGACCGTTCGGAAGCCGACGATCTGGCCCTCCTCGTCGCGCAGCGGGCTCGAGCTCACCACGACGTTCAGCCGCCGCCCGCTCCGGTGCTTGCAGTCGATCTCCACGTCGCGCAGGGAGAAGTCGTTGGCGACGAGCATCCGGGCGAGACGCACCCGCTCGAGATCTTGCCGAGCGTAGAAGAGCTCGTACGTGCGCAGTGCGAGGAGCTCCTCCTTGTGGGCGTACCCGAACAGCGCGAGCGCCGCGGGATTCGCATCGAGGATGCGCCCGCCGGCCGACGCAAGCACCAGTCCGTCGCGGTACTCCTCGAATAGCGTCCTGTACTTCTGCTCGCTCTTGCGCAGCACCTCCTCGTTCTTCTTGCGGCTCTCGACGTCGTGCGTGAGCATCGTCACGATCTCCGAGCGCGCCTCGAGCAATGCCTCCTTCGCGCGCTGGCCCTCGTAGTCGCCGAGCCGGGCGAGGAACGCGCTCTGCGCGCCGACCACGGCGACAACGAGCGCGGTGACACCGGAGGCGAGGATGGGCAGGTTTTCGAGGAACTCGAAGTGGAGGGTCATGAGGGCTTGCATCACGAGCGGAATCGAGCCGAGCAGCAGGATCCACCGCCCCTCGAGCGGCAGCAGCAGCGCCGCGCCCATGATGAGGAAGATGATCGCCATCGCCTGGACGAGATAGACCGGGTCAGCCGCGCCGTGAGAGAAGCGAGCGACCCCTAGAACGGTGGCGCTGATCACAGTCACGCCGAAGGCGGCGAGCCACTCCGCCCAGGGCTCGACGGGCTCGAGAGAGACGATCGGCAAGAGGATGAGCAGGAACCCGCACCCGGAAAGCCGCACGACCATCGCCCAGGCGAAATGCTCGGGCATGCGGAGATAGTCGAGAGGAATGAAGCTCGGGATGAAGAAGAGCGCCAGCACGATGCCGGTGCGCATGCGGCCGAGCAGCAGGACCCGCGACTGCCGACGTAGCTCTTCGGCAATCGGTCGCGGCCGAAACAGTGATCTGAATCCGTAGACCATCGCTGGAGCCGCTAATGGGAAAAGCGCAGAAACGAGAAAACCTGAACTGAGTAAGCCGGTTTCGTGCCATCGAAATGAGTGATTTACTGCCGAAAATCTCGGGTCTTGGTGGCCAGAACTGTCCGGAAACATGCCAATTTGTCACAAAATTGGCGCTCTCGTCCTTTTCCGAGCGAAGTCCTTCCGAAGGACGTAGATCATTGGAGCACGAGGATTGAGAACCCATGCGACATGACACATTTGTCTTTGAGAGTGCCGGTGGTCAGCGCATCCACGTCTACCGCTGGCTACCGATAGGGCCAGCCAAGGCCGTTGTTCAGATTGCGCACGGTGCGGCGGAGCATGCGGGCCGGTACGGGCGGGTCGCCGCTGTTCTCGTCGCCGCGGGGTACGCGGTCTACGCCAACGACCACCGCGGACACGGCCGCACCGCGGTGCAATTCGGGCGCTATGGGGTTGCCGGGCCCGGCGGCTGGGATGCAATCGTCTCCGATGTCGGTCGGCTCGCGGAGCACATCAGATCCCAGCACCCCGACTCGCCCCTGGTCCTTCTCGGCCACAGCATGGGCGGGATGATCGTTCAGGACTGTCTGCAGCGCTTCGGGTCCGACCTTGCCGGAGCGGTGCTCTCGGGGACCGCCGGTCGCGAGCTTCCCAACGTCGGCGAGATCCTCCCGCTCCTCGAGGCCGAGTTGAACGCAGCCGGCCGTGACGCGCCGTCGCAGACGTTTCTCTCCATCTTCGCGCGCTTCAACGACTCGTTCGCCGGCCCCGATGCCACCGGCCTGGAGTGGCTCAGCCGCGATCGCGCGGAGGTACGCGCGTACATCGAGGACCCGTGGTGCGGCCAGCCTTTGTCGAACGGCTTCGTGCACGACATGTTGCTCGGCGCCCGCCGGATGTGGGCGCCGGAGAACGAGCGCCGCGTCGCGCTCGGCGGCCCCCTCCTCGTCTTCGCCGGCGACCAGGACCCCGCGGGCGAGTTCGGCGACGCGATGCGCGATCTCGTCGCGCGCTATGAGAGGTACGGTATTGGTCCGATCACCCTTCGCCTCTACCCCAACGGACGCCACGAGATGCTGAACGAAACCAACCGCGATGAAGTGCACGCAGACCTCGTCGCGTGGCTCGAAGCGAGCGTCGGCGGGAGAGACCGCTGAGACCCTTCCGGCCCATGGATTGGTGGCCGCGCAAACGGAGGAAATGAGATGGAGTTCGGACTGCATCTACCGCAAATCGGACCGATGGCGACTCGCGACGGCGTTCTCGACATGGCGCGCGCGGCCGACGCAGCGGGCATCGACTCGCTCTGGGTGTCGGATCACGTGATCGTGCCGCGCGACTACGCCTCGGCGTATCCGTATTCACCCTCGGGCAAGATGCCGATTCCGGACGATGCCCCGTTTCTCGAAGCCGTGTCGACGTTGCTCGCCGTGTGCGGCGTGACACGGCGCGCCCGCCTCGGCGCGTCTGTCATCGTGCTCCCGCAGCGCCAGCCGGTCCTGGTCGCCAAGCAGTGGGCTACGCTCGACGTGCTGTCTGGCGGGCGAACGATCTTCGGCGCGGGCGCCGGATGGCTGGAAGAGGAGTTCGCGGCCCTCGGCGTCCCGTTCAAGGGTCGCGGCAGCCGCTGCGACGAAGGGCTCGAGGTCCTCAAGCGCTGTTGGACGGAACGCACGGTGACGTTCCACGGCAAGCATTTTCGGATCGACCGGCTCGCGTGCGAGCCGAAGCCGATACAGCAACCCCGGCCGCCGATTTGGATCGGCGGGCACACCCCGGCTGCCTTTCGCCGCGTTGCCCGCTACGGAGACGCCTGGCACGGCGGCGGTACGGTGGACGTCTGCCGCGCGGCGAACGAAGCGGTTCGCGCCGAGGCGGAGAGGATCGGCCGCGACCCGCGCACCATCGAGCTGACGATCCGCGACCGCGGCGGAATCGACGTCTCCACTCGCGAGGCGCGCGACAAGACGATCGAGCGACTGCTTCCCTATGCACGCCTTGGAGCCACACACTTCCTGTTCTTGTCGGTCGATCCTCCGGAGAAAATCGGCGAGACGGTGCGGGCGTTGCTGGAGGAAATCAAGCCAGCGCTTGCAGCCGCACGCGGCTGAATGCCGTTCCTGATCCGGTGAGCAGACCGTCAAACCGCTCAGAAGCCGATGCCGATTTCGACGTCTTGTTCTCGGCGCCTGCTGATCGCTTCGTCGCGGTACGGGACGAGCTTGCCGCCAGGGCCAAAGCGGCCGGCCGCCAGGATCTCGCGATCCGTCTCAAATCACTGAAGCGACCGCCGATGGTCGTTTGGCTGGCGAACGCGCTCGCGCGCGAGGCGCGGCGCGCAGCAGACCTGGCTTTCAGCTGGCGGCTCGTCGCTTGGCCACGGGAAGCCGCGAGCTTGCGAGCGTTTCCCGATAACGCGTCGGTGGGTGACCCTTCCAACGACGAAAAGCCTTCGAGAACGCCGCCACGTCGGAGAAGCCCACGCTCAGAGCAATCGCTTCGACCTTGAGTGACGGGTTGGACAGCAATACTTCGACGGCTTCCCACAATACGGCGTCGCGCAAAGCGCGGAAGTTGGTGCCCTCTTCCGCAAGCTTTCGCTGGAGCGTCCGACCGGTCACCCCGAGTCTTCGGGCAATACTCGCGCTGGTGGCGCGAACACCTGAAGCAAGCAGCGCTCGTGTCGCTTGCTCGGCTCGCTCGGCGATCGTCGCGCGCGCCGCGATGCGGGCGTTCAGCGCGGCGGCGAATTTCTCGATCTGTTCGGCAATCGAGCTATTCGCGAAGCGGGGCACCGCCCAGAGTGCCGAGAGCGGGAAGACGTGGCGGTCGTCGGGTTGACCGAAATAGACCGGGCAGCCGAAGGCGCGCTCGGCCTCGTCGAGCCTGCCTGCCCGGCGGTGGCGGAAACGCACCTCGCGCAGGCGGAAGCTGGCGCCGACGGCATGGCGCATCGCGCTCACGGCTGCCATCAGCAGGTATTCCATCGCCTGACGACTTGCAGAGAAGACCGCGTCGCCCGCATCGAAAACCACGCTCACCTGCTCCCGGTCCGTCCGGGCGGTCAGCCGCAGCGTGTCGATGACGAGCCCGCTGAAGCGCTGCGCGCGGCGAAGCCCTTCCACGACTCGCGGGCTCGACAGCATCATGTAGAAGAGCGGACCGCGCGGCTCCGCGTGCTCGCCAGCATGGAGGCCGACCCAGGGGTCACGCGCATGCTTCTCGGCGAGCGCCAGCAGACGCGTCACCAACCCGATCGACGCCCGTGCGTTGGGATCCTCGAGCGACGTCACATCCAGTCCAACCGCCCGGCAGAGTGGCGCTGTTTGAATCCGAACGCGCTGAAGCGCCTTCAGGAGATCGAGAACAGCCACCCCCGCGATCGTCGCTTGCCGCGGCGCCGTCATGGCGCGTTTAAACAACGATTTGTCGCATTGGATCAAGGCCAAGCGGCCATGAACACGCTCTGTCACGAACGTTGCTCAGGAGAGGCGTCGAGCTTGCGCCGAAGTGCGAGCGCGTGGCTCGCCGGAGCTATATCCGGGCCACCAACATGGAGACAGCCCTCACGGTGAAGAAGACCGCTGCCGCAAGGTAGATCACGAAGAGCAGAACGCCTCGACGCTCCAACAACCTGTCGATCGCCCACTGCATGAGCACGATGCCGAGATAGCCGAATAGGATGATCTGCAACCAGGGCGGGAAGAAGGCCGCCACCGGGGCAAGCGGATCTCTATACTGAAAGCCCAATGGATGATCGACGATCGAGAAGATCGTCAGCCTGGATCCAACCTCGTGCCGCGCCGCATCACACTCGATCCAAGCACGGAGTCGTCTCTTTGGTGATGGCCGGAGACTCCGCGCTTCGCGATTATTAACTGATACAGAGCCGTCCGAAAATTGGGGAAACGTTCGATTGGTCCAAGAAATCTCCAACTGACGCCGTCAAGCGTTTCGCGGGCTTTCAGTGTTTGGTGGACCCGGGATCCGGGAAGCTCACGACGTCGGGCCCTTGAAGTTCTCGTCCTGGCGAGGGAGGAAGAGCAATGGCCGGGCGCGCGGAACTGGATCGGACACGCCGCACCGTTCTCGCGGCATGCCCGCACGACTGCCCGGACACCTGTTCGATGCTGGTGACTGTCGAGAAGGGCCGCGTCGTGTCGGTTCGCGGCAATCCCGACCATCCGTTCACGCGCGGCGGCCTCTGCGTCAAAGTCAACAACTACCAGGACCGCGTTTACAGCCCCGACCGCGTCCTGCACCCCTTGCGCCGCACGGGGCGCAAAGGAAGCGGCGCCTTCGCGCGCGTATCCTGGCCGCAGGCGCTCGAAGAGATCCGCGCGCGATGGACGGAGATCCTCGAGCGCTGGGGGCCGACTGCGATCCTTCCCTACAGCTATCTCGGCACGGAAGGCGTGCTGAACGGCCTGAACGCGGGAGACGCCTTTTTCAACCGCCTCGGCGCGACGATCAGCGAGCGTACCTTCTGCGATTCCGGCGCGTCGACCGCCTATCTCATGACCCTCGGTCCGACTCCCGGGGTCGACCCCGAATCGTTCCGCCATTCGAAATACATCGTCCTTTGGGCGTGCAACACGATCAGCACAAACCTTCATCACTGGCCGTTCATCGCGCAAGCGCAGGCGCGCGGCGCCAAGGTCGTGGTCGTCGATCCGGTGCGCTCACGCACGGCTCGTAAGGCGGACTGGCACGTAGCGATCCGACCGGCCACCGATGCGGCCCTCGCGCTCGGACTGATGAACGTGATCATCGAGGAAGGACTCGTCGACGACGACTACGTGGCCCGGCATACCGTCGGCTACGAGAAGCTTTGCACGCGCGCGGCGGAGTTCTCGCCTAGTCGGGTGGAGCGGATCACGGGCGTTGCCGCAGCCGACGTGCAGCGGCTGGCACGAGAGTTTGCGACCACGCAACCTTCCGTGCTGCGCCTCGGCGTCGCCATCGAACGACAGCCAAGCGGCGGCAACGCCGTGCGCGCGCTGAGCTGTCTGCCGGCGCTGGTCGGCTCGTGGCGGCACGTGGGCGGGGGCATCCTGCAAAACCCCGTCTGGGCTTTTCCTATCGAGTGGGAGCGGCTGATGCGGCCGGACTGGATTCGGCCGGGCACGCGCGTCCTCAACCAGTGGCGGCTCGGCCCTGCGCTCACCGGCGAGCTCGGCCTCGATCCGCCGATCCAGTCACTGTTCGTCTACAACTCGAACCCCGCGATCGTCTCTCCGGGGCAGAGCAAGATACTCGCCGGCCTGGCGCGCGAGGATCTCTTCACGGTGGTGAGCGAGCAGTTCCTCACGGACACGGCGCGGCACGCCGACCTCGTGCTGCCGGCGACGACGCAGCTCGAGCAGCTCGATGTCATGTTCTCGTGGGGACACCTCTATCTCTCGCTGAACGTACCGGCGATCGCGCCGCTCGGTGAAGCGGTACCGAACACGGAGCTCTTCCGTCGCCTCGCGGCGACCTTCGGCTTCGAGGACGATCACTGGAAGCGGAGCGACGAGCAGATGGCGATCGACGCCGTCGACTGGAACGCGCCGGCGCTCGCCGGCATCGACATGGCGCTGCTTCGCCGCCAAGGCTACGCCCGTTTGAGCCTGCCGGCCGAAGATCGCTACGCGCCGCACGCCGAGGGCGCTTTCCCCACGCCATCGGGTAAGTGTGAGTTCGAGTCTTCGGCCGCCGTGCGCGGCAACTTCGTGCTGCCGATCTTCCGCCAAGGATCGAACGAGTGGCAAGCCGCCGACGCGGTCGATCCCCTTCCCGCCTACCTTCCCCCGGTCGAAACGCCGGAAAGCGATCCGGCGCGGGCACAGCGCTGGCCGCTACGGCTACTGTCCCCGAAGAATCACCCGTTCCTCAATTCGAGCTACGGAAATCTGCCGACGCAGCTCCGCCATGCCGGACGCCAGACCGTGCTCATCAACCCAGGAGACGCCGCGACGCGCGGCATCGCCGAGCAATCGATCGTACTGGTGGAGAACGAGCGGGGGCGGCTCCGCGCAGTCGCGGCGCTGACGACCGACGTAGTGCCCGGCGTGGTGGTGGTGCCGATGGGCTACTGGCTCGAGCAGGGACAGCTCGGTACGGTGAACGGCCTCACGCCGGAGCGCTACGCGGATTATGGTCGCGCCCCTACGTTCTCCGATACGCTCGTCGATGTCTCGGCCGTCGAAGCATCCGCCGAGCACTGATCGACGGCTTCATTCGTCGACCCATATCACGATTGCCCGCCACCTAGCCTCGATCCGAAATTCGCGTGGGTGGCGTCGGCGCTGGGCGCCCGCGCCGCGCGCAGCGTCCGGGGACGTTCCTAACCTTCGTGACCTTCGTCGCGTTCCTCGCGCTGCGAAATCGTGTAAGCAGAGAGGCGCGACGAAGGTCACGAAGGTTAAGAACGTCCCCATGATGACGCCTCATCGACCGCGGAGCTTGCCCCGATGGCAACCCGCAACGGCGCTTTGCGGACGAGCAACCGATGATAGGCATTCACGTAGCGCTCCGCCATCGCGCGATCGGTGAACCGCGCCTCGAATTCCTCCCGGCACCGTCGGCGATCGATCGTCGGCAGCCGCTCGACGGCGTCGACCATCTCTGCCTCGGTCTCGCAGATGAATCCGGTTTTCCCGTCGCGGATGATCTCGGGCACCGAGCCGCGTCGGCGTGCGATCACGGGTGTCCCGCAGGCCAGCGCTTCGATCATCACCAGACCGAACGGCTCGGGCCAGTCGATCGGGAAGAGGAGAGCCAAGGCTCCGCCAAGCAGTTGCGCCTTGGCCCGATCGTCAACCTCGCCGAGGAACTCGACGGTCGGCGTGGAATCGAAGAGCGGCCGGATCTCCGATTCGTAGTATCCGCGATCGGCCGGATCTACCTTCGCCGCGACGCGCAGCGGGATGCCCGCGCGGGTCGCCACGCGCACCGCCGAGTCGACGCGCTTCTCGGGGCAGATGCGACCTATGAAGACCAGGTAGCGATCGGCGCGCTCGCGGAAGGGATAGAGGTCGGACGGTACGCCGTGATGAATGGTCGCACTGAACCGTACGCCCGTGAGCGGCCCTCGCTGCGCATCGCTGACCGAGACCAGGGCGCTCGAAGAGTATTCGCGGTAGCAGGGCGCCACCTCTGGAAGGTCGAGTCGCCCGTGCAGCGTCAGGATCGTCGGCGTCTTGACGTACTCGGCGAGCGGCAAACCGATGTAGTCGGTGTGGCAGTGGATGAGGTCGAACTCGTCGGCCCGGCGGTACACCGCGCCGAGCATCCGGACGTGGGGAGCCAGGGAGTCCCTCAGGCCGGGGGCCCCGCGCAGCGGTCGGGGCGCCATCCGCTCGAGATCGGCCCGCGTCCGGGAGTCGCCGCTCGCGAACAGCGTGACACGGTGTCCGAGATCGACGAGCGCCTCCGTGAGGTACGAGACCACGCGCTCCGTGCCACCGTATTGGCGCGGAGGCACGGACTCATACAGCGGAGCGACTTGTGCAATGCGCATCTCGGACTTCACATCGCGTTCGGTTGGGATTGGTATTGCGGGACGCTGCCGCTTCAATCCGTTCACTTAGAAAAACAGACGCGCGTATCGATGGTTGCGATCGGAGGAGAAATACCGCCGCACAGCAGGGGACAGGGTCGCTCCGGCTACACGGTGCGCTCGGCGGACCTGGCGTCCGTTCTCGACACGAGCGCCACGAGTCCCTGAAGCTTCTCGATCTCGATGGGCTTGGTGAGGTGGTGGTCGAAGCCGGCCGCGGCCGCCTCCCGTTTGTCTTCTTCGCGCCCGTACCCGGTCAGCGCCACGAGCACGATTCGCCGGAGCTTCGGATCCTGCCTCACTTTCCTCGCGATCTCGTAGCCATCCATACCAGGAAGCCCGATGTCGATGAGCATCACGTCCGGCGGATCGACGCTCGCGACGTTGAGTGCGGAGGGGCCGTCCGAGGCGATACGGGCGCGGTGGCCGAGCACCTCGAGCAATCCCGCCATGCTCTCCGCCACGTCCCTGTTGTCTTCCACGAGCAAAACTCGCTTCGGACCTCGATAGGGGGTGACCTCGCCTGCCGAGGTGCTTACGGCCGCGGCCAACGTGGTAGAAAGGATCGGCAGGTGCACCACGATCTCGGTACCCTTGCGGAGCCCTTCGCTGTGGGCCTCGACACGCCCGCCGTGGAGCTCGACCAACTGTCGCACGACGGTGAGACCGATTCCGAGTCCTTCCTGTTTGCGGTCCTCCGTCTTCCCAGTCTGCGCGAACAAATCGAAGACTCTCCCCAGCATGTCCGGCCGGATGCCGACGCCGCTGTCGCGCACGCGCAGCACGACCTCGCCGTCAGAGGTCTCCGCGGCGACGTCGATTCGTCCACCCGGCTCCGTGTACCTCGCGGCGTTCGAGAGGATGTTGACGACGACTTGCTCGAGTCGCGTCGGATCCGCCTCGATCCTCACCTCGCTCGCCGGTAGCGAGACCGTGAGCTCGTGCGCCCGCTCCTCGATGAATGAACGGGCGGTCTCCAGAGCCTGCTCGATGACCGAGGTGAACGCGACCTTTTGCTTGTGGAGAGTGAGCTTTCCTTGAGTGAACCTTGCTACGTCGAGCAGGTCATCGACGAGGCGCGCGAGCTGATCCGCTTGCCGGCACGCGAGCTGATGAGCGCGATTTCGCCGGGTTGGATCGAGCTGTGCCGCGACGAGGGCGTTCCGAATGGCGGACAGTGGGTTGCGAAGCTCGTGACCGAGCATCGCGAGGAACTCATCCTTCCCGCGGCTCGCCGCTTCCGCATCGGCGCGGGCGCGTTCCGCGATCCGCAGCAATTCCTCGCGCTCGACCTCTATCCGCTTACGCTCGCTGACGTCGCGTGCGATCTTCGACGCGCCGACGATTTCGCCGTTCGCGTTCTTGATCGGAGACACCGTCAACGAGACGTGAACGCGACTTCCGTCCTTGCGAATGCGCTCGGTCTCGAAGTGCGTCAGGCGCTCGCCGCGACGAATCGAGCCGAGAATACGTTCGAAATCTTCTTGTCGCTCCGGTGGAATGAGGCGCGAGATCGGCTGCCCGATCATCTCTTCGGCCGTGTACCCGAAGAGCCGTTCGGCGGCCGGGTTCCAACTGGTGACCACGCCTTCGAGCGTCTTCCCGATGATGGCGTCGTTCGTGGATTCGACGATGGCGGCGAGCCTCGACTTCGCCTCGGTCGCCGCCCTGATTTCCGCCTTCAGCCCCTCGGCCGTCTGGTTCAGCTCGGCGATGGCCCAAAGACGCCCCTCTGGCGTGGCCAGTTCACCGTAATCCTCCGAAAGCGCGGAATGAGAATGCGCGGAGCAAATCTGCAGGAACGGCTCGCGGTGCGCGATCCCGCGAAACGCATCCGTCGGATACGCGCAGACCAGGGAGAAGTGAAACTTCGTCGCGAGATCGTTCCAAAGCTTTTCGAGAGCAATGGCGGCTTCGCGGTTCCCTTCCAAATAGAGCAGAGCAACCATCTCCCCGAAGACTCGCACGCGGCGTCGTGGCTCGCCCACCGCCGCTCGCTGAAGCGCGGCGCCGATCGTCTCAGTGAACCGGGTCTCATCGGGCCGCCCGTCGACCATGAACTCCGACAGAGTCTCGGCCGCATCCAAGGAGACGAAATTGTCCTTTGCCAGCAGGGTGCTCACGGACAGACCGCGGGTGGTCAGGCGTTCCGCCAGTCCTCGTCGGTGCGTCTCGGTTGCGATGACGACCGCTCCCTCGCCAGCTACGAGTGCTGGACCGATGAAGCGGTCTATCGCGTCGAGCAGGAAGGCATCGCCCTGGTAGAAGTGAGCCGAATGTGCAGATCGGGAGAACTCGTCTCCGTAGGGCGCTGGATTCGCTCGGTCCCCGCGAGTATCGTTCTGCGAATTTCCCGGGTTCTCCGACATATTACATACTAAAGGAAGCACCAAATCGGAGATTGCTACGGCCTTCGCTGCGCGTCAATCGCCTATTCGACCGGCCACCATTCGCGCCCACATTCAGCCGATTCAAATGGAACCTAACAACGCGCCGGGCGCGACGGCGCTTTGTGCGAGGAAGCGCCTTGCACCTGAAGGAATCCTGTACGTCTCGTTCTATTCCGAGCTTCCCTTCATCGGCGAACGGCTGTCGCGGAATCTGACGGAGGCATTCGGGCATTCGCCCGTCTCGCTCGAGCAGGTAGCCGCCAAAGAGGACGGACATTGGCGAAACCTTTTCTTTCTCAGCGGAGAAACTGAGGTCATTCCACGCCTGGAGCGGGCAACCGCAGCGTGGCAGCAGAAGTTCGTCCGCGTCTCATACGACGACCATGGCATCACTCCGTCAACGGACGACTGGCCGTTCCTCCCACTGGAGAGCCCCAAATTCCCCCCTGATGCTATTGATCTCTGGCGTCATCATTGCCCTGTCCGCCGGGTTCGCTCTGGGCGCCAAGCCGTCTGGCGAGAGTTTCGATGGCCGAGTCTTCTGGTTAGGCGCGGCGTTCATGTTGGTCGAAGTGCACAATGTGTCTCGCCTCGCCCTTGTTTTTGGAACAACCTGGCAAGTGAATGCCTGGGTCGTCGGCACGATCCTCGCCGTGATCCTTCTCTCCAACGCCTTCTGCACTTGGCTTAGACGCCTCGGAGCGCGACCGGGGAGGATTGCCGTCACCGGACTCTTCGTCTCTCTGGCGATCGCCTATGCGCTACCCGCGGAGGCTTTCCTGGTCGTCGGTTCTCGAGCTTTGGGAGGGGCAGCCGCGACGCTGGTTCTGACGCTCCCGATTTTCTTCGCTGGCTTGGCCTTCGCCGATGCATTCGCACGAAGTCCCACGCCGGCTTTCGCACTGGCTTGGAACGTGCTCGGAGCGGTGACTGGCGGGATGGCCGAGAACTTGTCTTACATAGTGGGCATCCCCGCCCTGCTACCAATCGCCGGTCTCTTCTACGTTGTCGCGCTTCTAAGACCTCTGGGTGGTACGGAGGTGCAAGTCGACGACCGGAGACTGGAACTTCAGCCCGACACGGAAAGCAGCGTGTAAGCGATCACCGCGTCCTCGGCCGGCAGCGTCACCTCGACCAGTTCTTCCAGTCGCGCTCGAAGTCCTGGATGGTGATCGCGCGCTTCAGGTTCAGGTTCTCGTCGACGAAATCGTAGATGTGATCCGTGTCGCCGCGCATCGAGAAGTAGACGACCACGCCTTCGTCCCCGCCGCCCTCGATGTGGACCTCGTTCGTCGCGCCGGCTGAGAACGTGCCCGCCTGCTTCACCGACTCCCTGTCCCCCTCGGCTGTCTTCTCGATCACGTGGAGCTCACCCTCGAGGACCAGGCTCATGGTCGTCGCTACGTGCCGGTGATAGAGGCAGCGTGCTCCCGGCTCGAACTTGACGAGCATCTCCGCCGTGCGCGCCGGCACGTTCACGTCGAGAATCCGGTAGTAGCAACCCTCCGTCAGGAACTTCTTCCATTCGACCGCGCTCGTGTCGAAGCGAAAGCGCTTCGATCCCGCGACGTCGCTGATGGCGTCAGACATCGGAGGCTCCTTTCTGGTGCGAGCGGCGCCTCAATTCCCCGCAAACTCGTGGATGATCTTGGAGAACGACTCGAGCTGCCGCCGGGTTTCGTCCCAGGACATCAAGCCCTGGTCGAAGTACCATCCGAACCACTCGGCGTTGGTCTCGCGATGGAGCTGCTCGATGTCTCGCTTCACGTCGTCGACCGTGCCGACGAGAGCGTACTTCGCCTCGATCATTCGGTCGTAGGTGAGCGGCACCGGCGTCGTCTCCCCAGGGAAGCGAAAGGCTTCGAAGAAGCCGAAGCCACCGAAGTACGGGATCCATCCGCCGTTCATGATCTGCTTGCCGAATCGGTACGCGTCGGCGAAGTCGCGCCCGAAGTGAATCGAGCGGAATGCGGCGGTTCGCCTGCCGAGCGGCAGCTCGAATCCGTGCTTGGCGGCCTCGTCCTGATAGGCTTCGACCATGCGCTTGAACTCCGAGGGGTAGGAAATCAAGATCCACGGCACGATCCCCTCGGTCGCGCACCAGCGAATGGTCTTCTCGCTCACCGAGAACGGCTGCCAGATCTCGGGGTACGGCACGGTGTAGGGCTTCGGCACGACACAGATCCGCTGCACCGCCCCGTCGTCGTCCACTTCACCGGGCGCCCCGAGCTCCTTCGTCCAGGTCTTGCCCACCGGCCAGCGCTGGATGCCTCCTTCGTACGGCGTCGGGACCTCGTAGTACTTGCCCTTGAACCGGATGGACTCCTCGGTCCACGCCATCTTGATGATGTGGAACATCTCCTCGAAGACGTCGCGGTTGTGGTTGTCGACCGCGGATCCGTCCATCGTCGCAGCGCTCACGTGGTAGTGCTGGCCGAGGACGTTCGTCCAGCGGTCCTGGTAGCCGCGCGCGAATCCGGCGATGAACCGGCCCTTCGTCAGATGGTCGAGGACCGCGATCTCCTCTGCGGTCCGAAGCGGGTCGCGCGTAGGCAACACGAGCCCGAGGGACGCGAACTTGATGGTCTTCGTCCGCGCCGCCAGGTCCGTGTAGAGCATCAGCGGCGCAACCGAAGTCTCGTACCCCTCGGAATGGAAATGGTGCTCGGTCGTCGACAGTGCGTCGAACCCGAGCTCCTCCGCGAGCACGGCGATGTCGCGGAGCTCCTGCAGCATCTGCTGGTAGCGATCGTTATTCCGCCCGATCGGCCGCAGCGCTCGCCGCTCCTCGTACGTGCCCGGAACAGTCGGAAGGATGAAGAGGTTGAATTTCATGCGTAGCGGTTCTTGCACGAAGGAGCCGCTTCGAGCAATCCGCCTTCGATCGTCGCTCGTCTTGTCGCCCTCACCCCCGCGTGAAACAATCCGACGGCTTGGTTCGAATCGCTCTCGACTCGCGCTTGCGTCCGCTCGCGCACATCATGAATCGGATTCGCTTCGTTTCGCGGCCATCATCCTCGCAAGGTCGCCGCAACGCTGTGGTCCTCGATTTGCTGTATCCGCGATGATGAGTGACGGCCGAAGTGCATCGCGCATCGAGCCCGCGATCGAGCGGGAGCTCGAGGCGCGCAAGCATCGGCTCGGCGAGGGCCGTGCTCCGTTCGTTTCTCCGGCGCTCGACGAGGTTGGCCGACGTCTCTCGGCCCTCCTGGCCGCGACCCTCCCTGCCGGATCGATGGTCCAGGGCCTCCGGCCGCTGACGGGCGGAGCCTCGAAGCAGCATTTCTTGTTCGATCTCGAGGAGCCCGGCGGAAGACGGCGATCGCTGGTACTGCGAACGGCGCTCGGCGAGTGTCTCGGCACACCGCCGAACTTCCGGCGCGAGAGCGAGATCCAGCGCGCCCTTCTAGGTATCGTGCCGGTCGCGGAAGTCGTCTGCGTCGATGCCGACGGAGAGCACTTCGGCGCTCCGGCGATCGTGCTCGAGCGGGTGAGCGGCGTGACGGCTCCGCCGGAGGCGGCGGGTCGGCCGAGTGGGCTCGGCATGCTCTTCCCACCGGGTCGCCGCGCCCGGCTCGCTCCCGCGTTCGTCGAGAATCTCTGCCGCATTCACCGCTTCGCGGACGCTCCCGGCGCGGCGAGCCTCGTCTCTTTCGAGCGTCCGAAGGCGCGGACCCGCGAAGCGGCTGACGGGGTGATCGCCTGGTGGCGGCGCGTGTGGGAGGACGACGCCGTCGACGATCATCCGATGGTGCAGGTGGCATTCGACTGGCTCGAGGAGAATGCGCCGGTCACGGACACGATCTCCCTCGTTCACGGCGACTATCGGAGCGGCAACTTCCTCTTCGATCCCGAGACGGACGCCATGACGGCGATCCTCGATTGGGAGCTCGCGCGCTTTGGCGACCGCCACGAAGACCTCGGGTGGACGCTCTCCAGCATCAATGGCGCGGTCGACGACCAGGGAAATCCATTCGTCTGCGGCCTCGAGCCCCGCGCGAGCTTCCTGGCGCGGTATGGGGAGCTTTCGGGTCTCCCGGTGGATCCGGAGCGAATCTTCTTCTACGAGGTCTTCGCCGAGCTCAAGGTCGCGGTCATCGCGCTCGGGATCGGGCCGCGCAACGCGCAGGCGCGCCAATCGCATGCGCACCTCGCAAACCTCGTCTTCTCGCCGCTCGGTTGGCGCTCGCTCGCGCGGCTTGCCGAGATGCTCCGTCCGAGGATCCGACCGTGACCCCGAACCTCGATCTCATGCTCGGGACCATCGAACGCGCCTTGGCGACCTCGATCCTGCCGAGCGCCGCCGACGCGGCCGCGAAGGAGGAGGCATCGCTCGCAATCCTCTTCACGCGCTGGGTCCGCGAAGTCCTCGATCACGTGCCGGCCGCCGAGCGTTCGTCGTACCGCGAGTGCCGGGCGGCGCTCGACGACGCAATCGCTCGGCTCGAGAGCCGCTCTGCGAGCGGAAGCGCGCTCGACCTCGTGCGGGAGTCGCGAATCTCGCCCCTCGACGCGGATGCGGCCTTGCCGGCCGAGCTCCGTCAGGCGACGCGCAAGATCAAGGCGCTCCTCGGCCGGGTTCTCCGTACGCTCCGCGCCGAAGGCGACGCGGCGCTCGCGAACGACGTTCGCGCCCAGCTGTTCGACCTCGGGCTGCGCGAGATCGAGCGCGAGCGCGCCTTCGGGCGAGCCTCGACGATCGATCCGGACTGGCCATCGATTCCTTCCCTCGCCGATCTCGCGCCCGGCGATGGCCGGCCAAGGAGGTAAACGAGATGAGCGACCTCACCCCGCTCCGCGTCGTGCAGATGTACAACGACGACGTCTGGGCAGGACATCGGAGAGAGCTGATCGTCGAGCTCCTCGCGAACCCACTCCTCCGCCACCACCCCGGCGGCACCCAGATCTTCACGCACGACGACATGCTGAGACGCTACGACGACTACTTCTCGAAGTATCGGGAGATGCGCGCCGTTGCGCGGCGTTACGTCTGCGAGGGCGCGTACGTGACGCTCCTCTGGGACATCGACAAGGTGGCGAACGACGGAAGCGTGTCGACCATCTCGGGGATCGAGATCTTCAAGGTCATCGACGGCAAGATCACCGACGTCTGGAATCCCAATGCCGTCGCCGAACAGTATCCGACGGGTCCCTGGCCGGAGTTCACGCCGTGAACGAGCCTACCGTGGCCGGCAGGGTTCGACGATTCGCTTGCGAGTCACGGTGTTCGCACGGCCAGGGGTGCCAGGGACCGGGATTCACTATCGATGGCGAGCCGGTCGAGAAGTGGGAGGAGGTCGCGATAGAGCCCCACCCGGGCCTCGAGGTGTGCGCGACGACGAGCGTCGAGCGCCGCGAGCGCCGGTGACACCAACGCCCGCTCGGCCTCCGCAAGAAGCGCGCGACAGTCGGGGAACGCCGCGGAACGGCCGTCGACCCGGTTTGCGGCAGCGTCGATGGTTTCGGCGACGCCCATGCCGACCAGATGCAGGTCACGACGTGCGGCCTCGGGAACGTCGTGCAGGTCGACGTCGAGACGGTGGCGGACGAGCGTCAGGATGCCGAGGAACAGCCCCTGCGCGTCGCTGACTAAACGGAGCACGGCGGAGCGCGCGGACACCGTCTCTGGCTTCGCGGCGCCCGGCTCGTAGCTCGCCTCGTCGCGCAGGCGTAAGGTCGCGAGCAAGTTCTGGTACACGGTCCAGCGGTGTCCGCGAGTCACGCGGAGCTCGGGCGGCCCCTCGAAACCGGCGGTCCCGACGCGCACGAGGGCGCTCAGCGACCGCAAGGTCGCCGCCATCGACCGCGCCATGGCGTCGCGCGCGCGACTGACGCCGAAGCTCAGATAGACCATGGCCGCGACTGCGTTACCGAGCAGTACGCCGAGCACCCGATCGCGCGCGACGATCATGCTCGTCGTCGGTCCGGGGACGTCGCAGAGGGTGAGGCCGAAGGCGAGCCCCATTTGGACGCCGGCGTATGCGATGCGGGCGCTGCCGGTCGTGAGCCAGGCGGCACCGGCGCTCCCGATCGCGACGACGACGAGGAACGAGGTCAGATTCTCGAGGTTCGGCATCACGGAGACGATGACCAGCACTCCGAAGAGCCCGCCGAGAGCCGCCCCGACGAGGCGCAACAGCGCCTTCTGGACGATCGCACCTTGGTTCGCCTGGGCAACGATGATCGTGGTCCAGATGCTCGTCTGGATACCCGGCCACGCGAGGCCTCCGACGAGCAGGTCGCAGAGCGAGGCGGCGAGCCCGCCCTTCAGCGCGAAGGCCAGATCGGCGGTGTTCGACAGCGAGCAGGCGGGGGTCAAAAACGCTGCAGGCGCAAGCGAATCGAGCGGAGTACGCGGCGTCGCCGCCGAGCTCTCCGGTCCGAGGTGCGGGCGGCCCAGAAAGCCGGTGGCCCCGGCGAGCAGCCCGAGGGCGCGCTCCATCTCGACGATCGCGGGGAGCATGTGGACGTCACCGCCGGCGGCAACGACCTCGTCGTCGTGTGTGTCTCCGGCCTCCTCGCCGAACGGACGGCGTGTCACGAGCGCGTCGCGCAAGCGCTCGCATCTCGCCGCGATGCGCGCCAGCCGGGCACGCGCGGGCTCGCCGGGTACTCGCCCCGCAATCGAGGAGCGCTCGAGCCCGGCCGCGGCGGTCAAGAGGTGTTCGACGCCGCCGACGAGTGTCATCTGCTCGAGGTGTCGAAGGCGCAATGACGGGTAGCGAGTCTCCGCGTTCGCGAGCAAATCCAGGTGATGCACGAGCGTTGCTTCGAGCGAGTCGGTGGCCTCGGCGAGTGCGCCGGTGATGCAACGCCCGATCGTCTGGGTCACGGTTCGTAAGCGATCGGCGAGCTCCGCGAGCAGATGCTCCTCGGGGTCGTCGGGCCAGAGGTAGAGCTGGGTCCCCGTCCCGATCAAGACGCCGAGGACGATCAGTGCGATGCGCCACAATCCGATCGCGACGGCAGCGCTCGGGTCCGAGCCGCGCACTTGGGCGCCGATCATCAACGCCGTGAGACCACCGAGGAGACCGACGTACGGAGCGGTCGTCGTCCGAGAAAGGAAGAGGCTGGCGGCGGCGATGAGCCCGAGCAGCGGCATGCGGAGCCACGGCTCGTCGGCGAACAGGACGACCGTGACGATTCCCGCCATGCCGCCGGCCACCGTGCCCACCACACGTTGGATACCCTTCGTCAACGACGCCCCGGCGTCCGCCTGGCTCACGGTGAAGATGGTGATGGTGGCCCAGTGACCGTCTGGGATGTGAAAGCCGACGGTGATCGCCGTCGCTACGACGCAAGCGACGACGATCCGCAACGTGGCGCGTGCTCGGCCCGGCCACGGCGCCAGCTCGGTGGCGAGGAACTCCGTCAAGGGCGCGCGGGTCGTAGGCACCGATCAGCGCGCCGCGACGGGTTGATCGTCGGGAGCATGCCGGCCGGTGATCGTCACCACGGCGGTCGTGCCCATGCGGTACGGACGCGCAGGATCGGGCGGCTCGAGGCGGATGCGCACTGGGAAGCGCTGCGCCAGGCGGACCCAGTCGAGAGTGCGCTCGACCGCGGCCAGCCCATCTACACTGCCGCCATCCGCCGAGTGCACGGCCCAGCCGATGCCCTGCACGACACCGCGAAAGCGACGGTTCGGGTAGCTCAGGAGATAGACGTCGGCCACCATACCCGGCTCGATGACGTCCAGGTAGGTCTCACGAAAGTTGGCCAGCACGTACCAGACGCGATTGTCGACCAGGGCAAAGACCTGCTCACCCTGGCGCGCGTACCGGCCGACGGCGATGTTCAGGTTGGTGACGTAACCGTCGAAGGGTGCGCGCACGGAGCAGTAGCCGACGTCGAGCTCTGCGCTGCGAAGCGCGGCCTTGGCTGCCTCCAGACGCGCGTTCAGAGGGCCGAACTGAGCCAGCAGCTTCTCGGCACGCTCGCGCTCCTTGACCGCGGACTCGCGGCCGGCGGTCGCTGCGCGCAGTCGCGTACGCGCTTCCTCCACCTTGTCGGCGGTGACGTAGCCGCGGCCGAGCAGCGGCTCGACGCGACGGAGGTAGTCGACGGCGTACGCCTCTTCGGCGGAGCGCGCCGCCAGCGCGCTCGCCGCGGCGCCAATCGCGTCGCGCTGCGCGGCCAGATCGGCGTCGGCCAGCGACAATGCGGCGCGGCGCGCTTCCAGACGCGCGGCGTAGGGGCGGTCGTCGATGACGAACAGCAGGTCGTCCGCGTGCACGAGCTGGTTGTCGACCACCCGCAGGTCTACGATCGGCCCGCTCACGTGGGGTGCGATACCGACGACGTTGGCGCGGACGGCCGCGTCGTCGGTGCGCGGATGCCGGTAGGTGAGCCACCACACCCACAGCGTGGTGACGGCCGCGCCGAGGACGATGGCCGCGCCCAGGGCGCGGCCGATTCGGCGAAGCGACGTCTCGCTCATGTCCGGTAGAAGACGAGCCAGGTGAGCATGGTGAACAGCAGCGCCAGGCTTGGATAGACGACGGCGAGCGGTCCGAGATGGGCCTCGAGCCGGGCGGCCGCGAGAAGCGGGCGGAGCGCCAAGGCGAGGGAGATGCCCGTGAGGGTGCAGACGACCCACGCTGGGAAGAACGACCCGAAGACGTTCACGACCGGATCGCAGCCGGCGACGGCGAGCGCGAGGACGACGGCGTGTGCGGCCCGCAATCGCATGGCGCGCACGCTACAACCTCCGTGCGTGGGTCGGAAGCCCAGCCGGGGCCCTCACGGCACCGTCCCTGGGGACATCTCGCCGGTTGCAAACGCGAGTGTCGCGGCCGACGTGAGCAGGTCGGCGCGGCTCGCGATGTTGGTGGTACGCGCCCGCGCCAGCTCGCGCTGCGCGGCGAGCAGGTCGAGGAACGTGCCGAGCCCGGCGCGATAGGACTCCAGTCGTCGCGCTGTACGCGTCTTCCGAGGCACGGAGCAGCGCGGTGGCGAACTCGTGCTTGCGGAGCGCGGTCTTCACGTCCGCGTACGCCGTCCAGACCTTTCGCAGCGTGCGCTGCTCGAGGGCGGCGAGATCGGCGCGCGCCGCCCCGGCCTGCGCTTCGGCCTCGCGGATCGCATTCTGGCGTTCCAAGCCGTCGAAAAGCGTCCATTCGAAGGTGAGGAAGCCGCCGAAGAGCGGCTCAGCGTCGGAATGCGAGGAGAAAGGTGGCCCGGCGCGATAGTCCTGGAGCACGCCACCCACCTCGCCCGTCACACCGATACGCGGCAGGATATCGGCCTGCGCGCGACGGATCTGCGCCTCGCGCGCGCGCAAGGTCGCGAGACGAGCCGCGAGGTCCGGCCGGTTGGCGAGCGCCGAATCGATCACGCGCTCGACCGTGTCGACCAGCTCGCCCGGGAGCGGCTGTGCCGCGAGGTCGCTCACCCGCAGCGGGACCGTCGGCGGGATACCGATCGAATGGGCGAGCGCCGCGCGGGACTTCTCGACCAGGCCGCGTGCGCGCTCGAGCTCGTAGGCCGCCTGCACCTGCTGCTGGCGAGCGAGAAGGACCTCTGGTTGGGTTGCGAGGCCAGCCGAGCGCCGGGCCACGCTCGCCTCCAGGACCGCATCCGCGGCTTGGAGCGCCGCCTCGCTCGCCTCCACCTCGGCACGGCTGGCGTCGAAGGCGTAGAAGCTCCGTTCGACGGCGAAGGCTACCTCCTGGTGGCGGCGGTTGAACGCGAAGCCCGCAGCCAGCAGCTCCTGGCTGGCGTGCTCGCGGTCGGCGTCGCGGCGGCCGAAATCGACGAGCAGCCAGGCGAGGTCGACGGTCGGCTGAAGCGACGTTGTATCGACGATCTCGGTACCCAGGGTCCGCGGGCTTACCGTCTGCTCCCAGCCGCCGCGTGCGGCGAGCCCAACGACCGGCAGGTAGCGGCTCTCCGTCCGCCCCAACCGGGCGGCGGCGGCGCGTGCCTCCTCCCACGCGCGGCGGGTGTCGGGGTTGGCGCGCTCCGCGAGGTCGATCAGATCGACCAGGTCGTAGACTCGTTCGGAGTCGGGGACGAGGGCGGCGGACGCGAGCGCGTCGGAACGCGGCGGCAAGTAGTGGTCGAGCCCCTTTGCCTCCGGCGGTGTCCAGGGAGTCGATGGGCTGGACGGTGCGTGCGCGTCCGGGTTCCATGCCGCCGAGCGCTCGATGCTTGCGCAGCCCACGGCGAGCAGGGCGACCACTACGAGGACGTGGCGGGATCGCATCGCGGCGACGGATACCTACTGCGCCCGACCGGTGCGAGCAAGTGGAGCCGGCCTCGACGTCGCAAAGAGACCGAACCCGGTCACCGGCACCGAGCGGCAGCCCGCCGGCAATGAAGCCCGCGGTGCGCGCGCCCTGTCGAGGTGGCCCCCTGACGTGCTCACTGCCATCCCAGCCGACCTGACGCGCGTTCGGCGCGGTTCCCGACGAAGGCGGGTGAGAGGTTCGGACTAGTGATCCCCGAGGCGCGGGTCGTCGCTCGCGATGCACTGTGAGTTGGAGCGAGTGTTCAGCTCGAGCAACGCGCCTGCGGGCGGCGGCTTCGGCATCCTCTCGCTTTCCAGCCGCTGCTCGATGATCCAGTTCTTGAGATACGCCTGGCATTCCCCGCCGGTTTGAAACGATTTCACCTTCGTCCATTCGTGAAGCGGGCGGTCCGCGTCCACGAGGCCCCGCGAAACCGCGCCACTTTGCGGATCGGCGAGCGGCAACGGAGAGAGCAAATACCATCCGAGCAGCGAAAGAGCCGTGGCGTGCCGGGAGCCCATGCAGGCGAAACACTATCATCCCGAGACGGCGCCGAGAATTGAAATTCGGCTAGATCACTTTTCGTGCGCGCAGCGACTCGATCGCCGCGGTGTCCAGGCCGAGCTCCTTTCGCAGGAAATCATCCGTATCGGCACCGAGCCCCGGCGCCGGGGAATCGGGGACCGGCGCCTCCCCGTTCATCCGTAGCGGCGAGGTCCAGATGGTGATGCGGCCGAGGCGCGGATCGTCGATCTCGCGGAGCATTCCGCGACTGTGTAGATGCGGGTCTGTCATCACCTCGGGCAGTTCCTTGACGATGCCGCAGAAGACGTCGGCCCCGTTGAGCATCGCCATGAGCGCGTCGCGCGTGTGCCCGCGCGTCCAGGCCGAAATCATCTCGTCGACTTCTTCTACGTTGGCCGCGCGTGCCGTTAGCGTGGCGAAACGCGGATCCTCCGCCAGCTCGGGGCGTCCGACGAGCTCGCACAGCCGACGCCATCGACGGTTGTCGGCAGCGAGAATGAACACGTAACCCTCGCTTGCGGGGTAGACGTTGTACGGTACGATCACGCCTCCGGGAGAGCGGTTGCCGGTGCGCGTCTCGGCGATCCCCATGCCGTAGTACGCGCCGATATGCGTAGTCAGGGTCGGCACTACCGCGTCCTGCAGCGCGACTTCGACCAGCATTCCTTCGCCCGTGCGGTCCCGGCTTCGCAGCGCGGCGAGTATTGCAGCCGCTAAATGGGTACCGCCGAGCATGTCGACCACCGCCGGGCCGGCTTTCATCGGCATGCCGTCGGCTTCGCCGGTGGTGCTGACCACGCCGCTCATCGCTTGTACGACCGGGTCGAACGCGGGAAGGTCGCGATACGGTCCGCTGAGCCCGTAGCCTTTGCCGGTCGCGTAGATGATCCGAGGATTGATCGCGCGCAGCACCTCGTAGCCGAGGCCGAAGCCTTCCATCGCGCCAAAGGCGAAGTTCTCGGCCACGACGTCCACGCGGGCGACCATTCGCTTGAACAGCTCGCGCCCCTCCTCGCTCTTGAGGTTGAGCGTGACCGAGCGCTTGTTGACGTTGAGGATGGCGAACCCGAGGCTGATTTCACGGCCCGGCGCGCGGTAGAGCGGGCGCATCCCTTCGCCATGACCGGGCGGCTCGATCTTGATCACGTCGGCGCCGAGATAAGAAAGCATAAGCGTTCCGTACGGTCCGTTGTAGAAGTGGGTGAGGTCGAGCACCCGGATGTCGTCGAGCGGGCGAAGTGGCACGCATCACCTCATGGCGCGGGGACTGGACTCTTACCGCGCGGCGAATCCTTGATATAGCAAAGCCCTGTAGCTATCCGTACCGCTACAACCCGGGGGAAATCGAGACCATGCACGACGTCGCCATCGAAAGTCACCCGGTCGTCGCACCCAGCCATCCGCTGGACCCGCTGACGCCCGAAGAGATCCGCAAGGCCGCAAATATCGTCCGCGCGGCGCACGACCTCGGGCGCGGCATGCTGTTCGAGACCATCACATTGCGCGAGCCGGACAAGGCCCTCGTGCGCGATTTTCGCCCCGGCGCGGCGCTGCCGCGCGAGGCTTTCGTCTGCGCCTTCGACCGGACCAACGGCAGGGTCTACGAGGCGCATGTCGATCTCGGTGCCGATGCGGTGGTCGACTGGCGACACGTGCCGGGCGTGCGGCCGCGTATCCTGTTCGACGACATCAAGCTGGTCGGCGAAGTGGCGCGGGCGGATCCGCGTTTCCGGGCGGCGCTCTCCAAACGTGGCATCACCAACATCGAGAGGGTCCAGGTCGATCCCTGGTCGGCTGGCAACTACGGCCTGCCGGACGAGGCGGGACGAAGGCTGTCGCATACGTTCTGCTGGTACCGCAGCGAGCCGAACGACAACGGCTATGCGCATCCCATCGAAGGGCTCTGCGCCGTGATCGATCTCGACCGCGCCGAGGTGCTGCGCATCGACGACTACGGCGCCGCCCCGGTGCCGATGGCGAACCGGAACTACGCCGCACGCTACCGGCAGGCGTTTCGAGCCGACGTGAAGCCGCTCGAGGTCGTGCAGCCGCAGGGGCCGAGCTTCGCGGTCGAGGGCAACGAGGTGCGCTGGCAGAAATGGCGCTTGCGGATCGGCTTCACCGCCCGCGAGGGGCTGGTCCTGCATGCCGTCGGCTACGAGGATGACGGACGGCTGCGGCCGGTGCTCAACCGCGCGGCGATGTCGGAGATGGTCGTTCCTTACGCTCATCCTGGCGGCGGGCACTTCCGCAAGAACGCCTTCGATGTCGGCGAGTACGGCATCGGCGTGCTGGCGAACTCGCTGACGCTCGGCTGCGACTGCCTCGGCGCGATCCACTACTTCGACGCCTGGCTGAACGACAGCCGGGGCGAGCCGTATCGCATCGAGCGCGCCGTCTGCCTGCACGAGGAGGATGCCGGCATCCTTTGGAAGCACACCGACCTGTTCACCGGCGAGGTCAACGTGCGCCGGTCGCGGCGGCTGGTGGTGTCGTCGATCTCGACCGTGGGCAACTACGAGTACGGCTCGTTCTGGTACTTCTACCAGGATGGCTCGATCCGTTTCGAGATGAAGGCGACGGGCATCCTCAACACCGCCGCGCTGCTGCCGGGAGAGGAGCCGCGCTTCGGCTCGCTCGTCTCGCCCGGCGTCTACGCCCACTACCATCAACACGTCTTCAACATGCGTTTGGACGTGACGATCGACGGCGAGCGCAATCGCGTCGTCGAGGTCGACACGGTGGCACTGCCGGTCGGGCCCGAGAACCCCTACGGCAACGCCTTCACGACGCGCGAGACCGTGCTGGCGTCGGAGCTCCGGGCACAGCGCAACGTCGATTTCCATGCGGCGCGTTTCTGGAGGATCGAGAGCGCCGAGGCGAAGAACGTGCTCGGCCGGCCGACCGCCTACCGGCTGGCGCCGCACGATGCCGTGCCGACCTTCTCCAGCCCGCAATCGAGCGTCGCACGGCGCGCCGCCTTCATGACCCGACAGCTCTGGGTCACGGCATTCGATCGTGACGAGATGCATGCCGCCGGGCGCTACCCCAACCAGAGCGCCGGCGGCGACGGCCTACCGGCCTGGACCGCGGCCGACCGTCCGCTGGTCGACACCGACCTGGTGGTCTGGCACAGCTTCGGCCTGCATCACCTGCCGCGGCCCGAGGACTTCCCGGTGCAGCCCGTCGTCACCGCAGGCTTCGCGCTTCATCCGTCCGGCTTCTTCGACGAGAACCCGGCCCTCGACGTGCCGCCGGCGAGCAGCGGGATGAGTTGCTGCGTCGCCTGACATAGGCGAGGCGGTCGCGCTACCGAAACTGCTCGTCGAACAGTTGCTGTTGGGCGAAAACGACTCGAGGGTTCAACGGCGGAAGATTCTCCGCCGTCTCGAAGCGGCCGTCATAGTCCCATTGCCGAGTCGGCGGATTGTAGACGTTGCAATGCCCGTCGTTGGCTCCGCTGGTTCCGCCGCGGCAACTTCCCGTGCTGATGTCACAGCTGCCCCCGGTCCCGCACCACGGCCCATTGGAGAACGTCGGGTTCCCGAGGCTCACGAACGAGCCGCGGTAGCTGAGCGTCGCCGCGCTCCAATCCTCCTGGAAGCGAGGATAGTTCTCGAACCCGCCGTTGTAGTTGCCAACGACCGTGGTATCGACTCCGGCGATGAAGGCGGCGTTGATTTCCGTGTCGCCCGCAGGCCGTTTAGCGAGGGGTAGAAGGCTCTTGACGTCGTTGTTGTTCGCCTCCCAATTCTGGGAGAGGACGTTCAAGGTGTCCCCGATGAAGGCGGTCGGATTCCACGTCGGGTTCGCCGCCGGGCCGTTTACGTTGTAGTTTCCTTCGACGATAGATCGCTTGATCGGAGACTACCGTGAGGCCGGTCGGATCGGCGGAGTTGGTAAACCCCGCGGGGAAGGGCAGAACCGCCGAGTCGAAGACTCGAACGCCATACGTAGTAGCCTTCGCCGGGCTCGGGATCGGGTTCGTGCCGGGTCCGATGACGCTCGCGAATATGACGATTCCGCCGTCGGTTCGATCACCGGGAGGGAAGAGCGAACCGCCGTTGTCGATGTTCCATTGCAGCAGAGCCTGGGCGTCGATGTCGAGCATGTACATGAACGTCCCTTGCCCGCCTCTCTTCTCGCGGTTGTTGAAGAAGGCGCCTCGCCGATAGTCGAGCCCGTTCGCGCCGACCGTCCACTTCGCGCTCAACCAGCCGTCGTCAGCCTCCCTGTAGACCATCGTGGAATCGTCACGATTGCTCGGGTAACTGTCCGTGTCTCGGAAGGGGGGATAGTAGTTCGCGGGATCGGTCGGCACAGCTCGAAAAGCACGTCGAGCAGATCCACGGTCGGGACGTCGTTGTAGAATATCTTACCCGGGTTCTGGGACATGAATTGCCAGAGCGCGCTGCTCTTCGCGGCATTGCGGCTGCCGTCGGCGTTTTGGGCTTCGATGACGGCGAGACAGGGCGTGGTCGATCCTTGGCCTTGGCAGGGCTGCGTCGTCCAGGGTGCCGCCGATTCGAGCTGCATCGTGCGGGTGAGATCCAAGACGATGCGCAGGTCGGCTTTCGGCCAGTAGTCCGACGAGCCGTTGGAGCCTCGGGCCGTCGCCGAGGGCGGCGGGACGCTGATCTGGGGGACCCGCAGGGCCAGTGAGCCGAGCCACGGCGCGACGTCGGCGGCGGAGAACGGGACGCCGCCGTTGCAATCGAGCGCCCGCGGAGTCAGGTCATTCGTCGCCGGATCCGTGGCGAGCGTGGAGATGACCACGCTGTCGTCGGCGCTGCAGCTGTTGCTGTCCAGCCGCCCCCGGTAGATGTCACCCGACGCCGTGACCTCGACGGTAGTGATGAGCCTTGGATTGGCGCTCGGCGGTTGATCGGTGACGGTCAGCTGCTTATCGGCGTTGAGATAGAGGTTATCGTTGGTGTGGATCCTGCCGTGCAGGTTCATCTGCGGCCCGGGCATGATCTCCAACGTGTTGTTGTAGAACGCGATGAACTGAAACAGTGGGATGTTGTGAACCAGCGACTGCGCTCCCACCTGCGCTTGAGCGCTGCCGTCGGACCCGAGCGTCTGCGCGGTATTGGTGTAAAGGTAGTCGATGCTGTTCAGCCCTGCGTACCGCTGGCCCGCAGGAATCCTCACGAACTTTGGATAGCTCGGCACCAGGGCCAATTGATACGTGACCGTGTTTCCGCCGAGATTCATGCTCTTGACGTCGAAATCGCTGGCGGTCGGCACGTTGAATCCGATGAAGATGTTCTTGAACTCGGCGATCCCGCGATTCACCCCGGCTTCGGCGAGGTAGAAGTTTCGCAACGTTTGCGCGCGTCCGTTCTCGATCATCGTATCGGAACGCGCGATGGCCGCCAGGGACGTGGCGAGCGCGATCAACAGACCGACGATCATCAGCATCACGACCATCGCGACGCCGCGCTCGGAGCCAGGACCTCGATGAGTTTCGTCGTTCATGCTCGATCCCACCCGGTTCAAGGCTGCAGATTGCGAGGCTTGACCGTGAGGTTCCCGCTCTCCTCGTAGAAGCCTCCGCCGGGAAGCGTTCCCAGCGATCTCGCCGTCACCGAAACCAATACTTCCTTGACGAGTCGCCACGTGGCGTCGTCCGGCGGGAGCGAGACCAAGGTGTCGTCCGCAAGTCGGTATTGCACGTCCATCGCCGTGATTCCGTCCGCGAAGACGTGCGCCGGCCCGCGGTCTCGCGCCAGAACGAGCGCGGGACCACTGTCGTTGTCGGGGCAGGCGACGTTGCCCGGGCAGAGGGTGTAGACGCGCTCTTCCATGAGATACACGGCGCTCGATCCGGGCGCATACGTGCGCGCCCAACTTCCATTCGTCGTCAAACTGTTGCCACTGACTGCGGTGACGGTGAAGAAATCTCCGGCGCTGCCGTTCGTCACGTAGCCGGCCGTATTCACCTGAAACCCGTCCGCCGAGTCGAGGCTCAGCGTGTTGTCGCCCTGCTGCGCGTCGGCCGTCAGCGCCTTTGGAGCACACGTCATGTTGGAGGTCAGTCCCGAACGAATCGTCAGCGAATCCTGCGTAGCGTTGTCGGCTCCCGCCAGCGAGACGAATTGTCCGTTGGAGACGAAGCAGACGCCCGCCAGACGAATGTCGCGCGACAGCGCGTCCATCGTCGCCCCCAAGGCCTGATGCGTCTCGAGCCGGGTCTCCGCCAGCGACTTGAGGCGCAAGGTCGACGCGAAGAGTGAGACGAAGGATCCCGCGATCAGCGACAGGATCGCCAGAGCGACGAGGATCTCGATCAAAGTGAAGCCCCCGGTCGAGCGAGATCGAAGGCGCGAGCGCTTCGCACGCTGCCGGTGTGGACAGGCACTCGAGGAGACCCGCCGCGGCGTATTCAACTCAGCTCCGGGTGTCGGTGAAGAGGCTGTCGAGGTTGTAACCAAAGCGCTGACCGCGTTGCGACCAGGTCACCCAGACCGAAACGGTGCTCATGTTGGGTTCGGGAGCGTCCCGCGTCACCGTCGAGTCGATCGCGAACGTCATGCCGTTCCACGAGTCGTCGAGCGGCGTGCGGCTGGCGAGGGTGCCATAGTCCAGCGCGCGGAGATCTTCGATCTCGGCCGTCGCCAGAGCTTGGGCGTGCAACAGCGCGCTGTGCTTGTCGGACGCCAACAAACCCCCCGTGATGAGACTCGAGACGGCTGCGCTTCCGAGCGCTAGCAGGATGGCGCACACCAGCGCCTCGATCAACGTCATCCCATTCTCGTTCTTCAAGCCGCTCATTTTCTCAGAGCCCTAGTACGCGCTGCCCGCCACGAGCTGCACTTGACCCGAAGGAAGCACGCGAACTCCCTTTGCCAGACTCAGGGTGGTGTCTTGCAGATTCAACGTGACCGCGGAGCCCGGTCGGATCATCGTGCCACGCCCGTCGAACTCGATTGCGAGGCCAATCGGACTCGTGGCGCCGAAGCCAATCGACGAAGGCAACTGCTGCGGCCGAACATCCGTATTCTGGTTCGTCCACGCGTTGCTCACGCCGTCGAACGTGAGCCTCTCGATCGCATATTGCTGAGCGCCGGTGATTTCGATCCGATAGTGCGTGTCGCGGCTGATCGACAAGACGCGCGCGAGCTTGAACTTGGCCACGAGTTCCTTCGACGCCCCATCCAATGCGTTGGGCCGGCTCAAGGAGGAAAAGAACGCCGCGAGGCTGATTCCCGCCGTGATTGAAAAAATCCCCAGAACGACCAGTAGCTCGATCAGTGAGGATCCGCGGGCCGCGGTTCTTCGCGACTGAATTCTCACGACCGTGAATGAAGCAGTTGCCGTTCCAACCGGCTCCGGCATCTCGGCCGAAGTCCGGAGCCTAGCGATTTCAATGATTTTCGGCGCGCGTCGCCGTAAAGCGCTCTGAGCGACGGCTCGAGCCTTTGCCAAAATACTGACAGGCCTATGACAAATTGCGACGTTCCGGACGCATTTCGTCCCCGCCGTGCGGAGGAACGCCCTGAAAACCCCACGGGAGATCAAGGCCGGCGATGAAAAAAGCCCCTAAACCGCGCGTCGCAGCGCCGCGCGTGCGAGCAGCCGCGTCGAGTCCAGCGTGGGCAGCGGAGAGTTCGCATCGCTGATGATCAGCGGAATCTCGGTGCAGCCCAGGACGACCGCGTCGCAGCCTTCGCGCTTCATGCGCTCGATGACCTTCTGGTGGTAGGCGACGCCCTTAGGCTTGAAGACGCCGCACACCAGCTCGTCCATGATGATGCGGTTGATCTCGTCGCGCTCCTCGTCGGTGGGCCGCAAGTACTGCAACCCGCGCACCGCCAGTGCCTGGGGGTAGACCTCGCTGTCGACCAACCAGCGCGTGCCCGTGATGCCCAGTCGCTTGAAGCCGCGCTCGACGGCGTGCGCGGCCACCACTTCGGCGATGTGCAGCCAGGGCAGCGGCGAGCGCGCCAGCACCAGCGGCAGCGCCTGGTGAATGGTGTTGTCGGGGCAGATCAGGAAGTCGGCGCCGGTCTTCGCGAGCTTGTGCGCCGACGCGAGCATCAGCTCGCCCACGCCTGCCCAGTCGTTGTGCTCCAGGCACTTCACGTAGTCGGCGAACGAGGGCGTGTGCATCGAGATCTCGGGGTGAGCGTGCGCGCCGAGAAGCTTCGCGCCCTCTCCGCAGATGGTTCGATAACAAAGCGCGGCACCCTCCGCGGAGCAGGCAACAATACCGATGTGGTTCCGCATGAGCTGATTCTACGCGTAGAACGTAGGCGTCGTGCGTGGCAAGCTGGCGGCTTGCACCAGGCGGACGGCGGTGAGGCTCTCCCCAAACACGCGGAACACGCCGGCGATCAGGAAAGAGAGGCCGGGTCCGCGCACCGAGTCCGGATGGCCCAAGCCGCCGGCCAGGCTGCGTGCGGCTGCGACGTAGTAGGCCTCGTCACCGTGTAGCGCGGGCGCATCGCCCACTGTGAGCACCGCCCCTACCCGGACGCCCGCGGCCAGGACCAGGATGCCAGCGAGGGCGAGGCCGCCGCCCGTCGCGCAGCCGGCCTGAATAGCGGGCGACGTCGGCCAGCCCCCGGCTCTCTCCGAAGGCGCTGCTACCTCGCTTTCGACACGGTCGCCACGGCGGTCGGCTCTCGACGATCGACGTGAGCCGGGACCGTTTTTCCCAGAGAATCGACCAACGCCTCGCCCCTTTACGCGGCGCGATGTTCGGTACGCCGACGCAAGACGAAGTCGTAAGCAGCGGCGGCGCGCCGCCTGTCGCCCTTGCCCACCGGATCGAACGTCGTGATGAGCGATTCCTTGACCGCGCCCACGCAATCCGAATCGATCCATCGATCGCCTGCGAGGAAGACCTGTGTGATGAGCGGCTCGAAACCGTCGTGCGTGATCTTCAGATGGAAATGCGCCGGCCGGAAAGTGTGACGGCCGAGGGCGCGCAGAAGAGCGCCGGTCGGACCGTCCGTCGGAATTCGGTAGGGCGCAGGCAACACCGTCTCCACCTCGAACCGCCCCTCGCGATCGCTCTCGAGCCTGCCGCGCAGGTTGTAGCGCGGCTCGTGGTAGTCGAAGTGCGAGTACTGGCCGGCACCGTTCGCCTGCCAGAGGTCGAGGATGGCGCCTCCGATCGGTTCGCCCTCGGTCGAACGGATCGTGCCCAAAAACACGACCGGCTCGCCCGGCTCGTTGTCTCGCTTGGGCAGCACGTACGGCCGCTTCAGCATCGGCGCGCCCTCGACGTAGTAAGGCCCTTCGACGCAGCTCTCCGTGCCGCCCTTCCCCGCGTGGTTCACGTCGTCGACCGTGACCTCGAGGAATACGTCCAGGAGAAGAGGAATCTCTCCCCGTTCTCCCGCCTCGACGAGAAACCGAACGGCGCGGTGATACTCGTCGTAGGTCAAGTGCTTTCGCCGGATGAACTCCTTCAGTGCGTCCAACAAGTCGTAGAAGAGCTCGTTCAGCCGAGACGTTTGCGATGCAGAGCCGGTCGTCGCCATGGTGGTCCTCCCCTGCGTGCGCCTGGAAGACTCGAACTACCGCCGCGACGTTGTCAAGGAATCGGGTCTACGCCGGCGACCAGCTCGGGCACTGACCCCCGGCTTCGATGCGACTCGACCGCGCCATCTCTTCACGGCTAGGGACATCACGTGACGCCGGACAATTCCGCCCTATCGGGGCGGGAGACACGTGCAGCATGCGCCTTCGGCGAGGCGAAGGATCGTGTCTCGTCCGGGGCGGTGAGTCGTGTTATCTTGACCGGATGGCGAGCCTCACTCGCCGCGATTTTCTCGCTTGCGGAGCCATATCGCTCGCTGGGCTCGGCCTCGCTCCGCTGGCGCGTGCCGCCGTGCCGGACCCGGAGACGCCACGCGCCCGGAGCTTCCGCGAGCTCGGCAGGACCGGGATGAAAATCTCCGACGTGTCGTTCGGCGCGAGCCGTCTTCGCGGCGACGAGGACCTCGTCCGCCACGCGTTCGACCGCGGCATCAACTACTTCGACACGGCCGAAAGCTACACAGGCGGGGTCTCCGAGACGACGATCGGAAAGGCGCTCAGCGGAAAGCGCGATCGGGTCTATCTGACCTCGAAGACCGAGACCACCGGCACGACCTCGCGCGACGAGATGATGCGCGCGCTCGAAGGAAGCCTGCGGCGGCTTCAGACCGACCACGTCGACGTCTACTTCAATCACGCGGTGAACGACGTCGCCCGGCTGCGTAATCCGGAGTGGTCGGAGTTCGTCGCCGAGGCGAAGCGACAGGGCAAGATCCGCTTCGCGGGTATGTCGGGCCACGCGGGGAAACTCATCGAGTGCCTGGATTTCGCCATCGACCACAAGCTCGTCGATGTCGTGCTCGTCGCCTACAACTTCGGACAGGATCCGGCCTTCTACCAGAGGCTGCTCGGCAGCTTCGACATGATTGCGATCCAGCCCGAGCTTCCGCGCATCCTCGGCAAGGCGAAAGCCGCCGGCATCGGCGTCGTCGCGATGAAGACGCTCATGGGCGCCCGATTGAACGACATGCGGCGGTTCGAGAAGCCGGGCGGCACGTTCGCACAGTCTGCTTTTCGCTGGGTGCTCTCCAACTCCGACGTCGACGCACTGATCGTCTCGATGACGAGCCGGGAACAGGTCGACGAGTACCTCGGCGCTTCGGGCTCCAGGAACGTCGCCGCGAGGGACCTCGCGCTCCTCGCGCGCTACGTCGCGGTGAACTCATCGACCACCTGCCGGTTCGGCTGCGACGCCTGCTCGTCCTCGTGCCCGGCCGGCGTGTCGATCGCGGACGTGCTCCGGGTCCGCATGTATGCCGAGGACTACGGCGATCGGCGGATGGCGCGCGACGAGCACGTGCGGATTGGCGAGCCGGCTGCGGCGTGCCTCTCGTGCGCGTCGCAGGCGTGCGCCAGTGCGTGCCCCTACGGTGTCCCCATCCCCGAATTCACCCGGCGCGTGGCGACGCGGCTCGCCTGAGCCGGCTTCTCGAGACGAACGCCTCCTTCAGCGCGAGACCTCGGGGTAACCGAGCTCACCAAGGGCAGTACGGATCCTCTCCGCCGCGGCATCGAGATCCTCGGGTCTCGGCCGGCGGTCCACCTTCGCAACGTCGATGTCGGAGAGCTCGTAAAGCGGAAACACGTGAAAGTGAAGGTGCGGTACCTCGAGACCTGCGAGCAGTACGGCGACTTTCGGCGGCCGATAGGCGCGCTCGATTGCCCGACCGATCGCGTGGCAGACCGCCATCAAGTGATTGCGGAGAGACACGTCGGCGTCGAGCCAGTGATCGACCTCCTCTCGCGGCACGACCAGCGTGTGGCCCGGACGCAGCGGCTCGATCGTCAGAAAGGCTACGCCGCGCTCATCCTTCCACACGAAACGCGCCGGAAGCTCACCTTCGATGATCCTCGTGAAGAGCGTCGGCATGCATTCTCCTCCATCGAATCACACCCGCAGGGCGGGGCCGAACGGCAAGGGGCTCCGGTCCGAAGGGCGATGAACGAAAAACTTCTTCCCGCTGCACCGTTTTGGTGGGGGGGGTGGGTGGATCCGCAGCTATGCCGAGTGCCGCGTCCACTCTGGCCGCTTCTTCAATTGCTCGCCTTCGCGCCCGAGGACCTTGGCGATACGCTCCGGAGCAAAGCCCATCTGCACGAAGCCCGGGCCGACGTTGGCGACCTCGCGATACTCGGCGATCTTGCCGTCGCGCAAGCTCATCATCGAGACGCCCTCGAAGCCCACGCGCTTACCCTGAGCTTCGGGCAGGGTCGAGACGTAGCTGAAGGTGTAGTAGGCGTAGAGTGTCTTGCCGTCGCTCACCGGCCGGAACATTTCCCAGCGAAGCTCGCGCGCCGTACGATAGAACCAATCGTCGATCATCTCGGCGATTTTTTCAGGTCCTTCGAACGCCCCATAAAAAACGTCGTGATACACGCCGTCGGCCGTGAACAGGGCGGCGAACGCCTTGCCGTCACGCTGTTCGACGGCGGAGCAGAACGCCTTCAGAAGCGCTGAAGTTTCCATCGACATTCCTCCCGCATTGCCGCAACGATGACGAGAAATTTCCGGAACCTCCCGATTCTCGCTACCGCACAGGATGAGCACCGCCTCGAAGCACCGATCGTCTGAGCAGGCGATAGTCCTGCGGCTAGTTTCGCGCAAGCGGAACGAGCGAGAATTCACCTACCCTGCATTTCATCCGTGGCGCTCCCGGGTCAGATCACACGAGCGGCAGCGGGCGTACCGAACGAGAACTGAGCAAACTATCGGAAGTTCGTACTCGCTCGAGGATGCAAATCCTTCGGCGGCAGTCCGCGAATCTGCTGGTTGCGCGCTACACCAGAAAAGGCTTTGAACACTCTGGTTTCAAACTGGCTCGCGATCTGAGGAGGTGATCCGACGCCCGGCTTTCCAATATTTCCCATTTTCCGGCGCACCAAAACCGGAAACCGCCACGAGTACTCCCGACCCTCGAAGGAGTAACCTAATGAACACGAGACCCTTCGTATCCAGCTTGCGCGGCGTCGTCCTCCTCCTCTGCGTGGCTGCAGCCATCGACTCCGACCGGGCGCAGGCCGAGTCGAAGGTCATGCCCGTCAAGATCGGCGCCGTCTACAACGTCTCGGGGTCCCAGGCTTCGTTGGGACGGCCGTCGCTCAACGGGTCGATCCTCGCCGCGGAGCAGCTCAACGCTCGCGGCGGGCTGCTCGGGCGTCGCGTCGAACTGGTCGCCGTCGACGGCGGGAGCGACCCAGCGCTGATCGCCGCCGAGACGAAGAAGCTCGTCCACAGCCCCGGGCTGTCGGCGATAACCGGCCTGAGCGACACGACCATGGTCCTCGCGGCGGCCCCGGTCACCGAGAAGGCCCGTATGGTCTTCCTGACCTCGGGCGCGACCTCGCCGCGAGTGCCGATCGAGTTTCCGAACTACTATTTCATGGCCTGCTTCGGGGACAACACTCAAGCGGCCGCCGGCGCCGAGTACGCCTTCTCCGCACTGGGCGCGAAGACGGCCTACCTGCTCTTCGACGAGACGACGGACTATACGGTCCTGCTGGCCAGGTACTTCAAGGAGCGCTACCTGCAGCTGGGCGGCCAGATCGTAGGCGAAGATACCTACGCCGGCGGGGCGACCGACTTCTCCGCCCAGATCGCGAAGCTCAAGGGGCTCGGGACGCCGCCCGACATGCTCTACGTCTCGTCGGGCCCGGACGAGATCGGCCGACTCGTCAAGCAGCTTCGCGACGCAGGTGTCGACCAGGCCGTTTTCGGCGGCGACGGCTACGACACGCCTCTGCTGCTGGAGACCGCCGGCGAGGCGGCGAACGACGTCTACTTCACGACCCACGCACTCTTCGACCCGACGCAGGCGACCCCGCTCGAGAAGCAGTTCATCGACGCGTACCAGGCAAGGTTCGGCACGCCGCCTGAGAGCTCCTTTGCGGGGCTCGGCTACGACGCGGTCAACCTGCTGGCCGCTGCGATCGAGCTCGCGGGATCGGCGAAGCAGAAAGCCATCCCCGGGGCGCTCGAGGCGACGCGGGGCTTTCCGGGCGTCACCGGCACCATCAGCTTCGCGCCGGGTGTACACATCCCTGAGAAGCAAGTGACGATCGTCCGGGTCAGAGACGGTGCTCTGACGCTTGCAGCGATTCTCGCTCCGCAGGAGGTGCCGGCGCCCTGAGCGTAGCTCGAACGATCGAGGTGGGTTCGCCCCCCGGCGCCGACCCTCCGTGCACGGTTGCGCTCGCCGCGGGCACGACGGCGGCTAGAAGCTTCGCCGAAACACTCCAAGAAAAGTTCGCCAGCGCATCGTCGGCAGCGCCGCCAGGCCGATCGCGAATCCCGTCCAGGTGAAGACATTGGCTGACACGCCCAATGGCCCGAGCCATTCGGCCACCCGGTCGAGCGGCGGGTCGACGACCGGACGGAGCAGTCGGTCAAGCATCGATCTGCTCAACCAACGACAGACGCTCTACTTTGCTCTATCTCCGGGGCAGAGCAAGTACGGACGGTAGGTCTCCCCCGAGCAATCGCCGGTGGTGACGGATACGAACATGTCATTCGCGCGCTTCGGCTTGCCGGTTATGAACATCCGCGTCCCCTGACTGCGCAAACAGCGAACGAAGCGTCGAGCCTCATTGGCTTTGCCCTGATTCACCAGTACGACCGCGCGATGAAAGTGGCCCGGCTCGGTGATCATCGTGTCCCTCTTCACCTTGCACTCGATATCGGCAGATCCGGATGACGCACGGAGGAACAAACAGAAGGCTACCAGCGATGCGAAAACCACGCGCTTCATCGACCAGGATGCTGCTGGCTCTGCGGATGACAATCAAGCAAAAGAAACACGAAAGAAGGTGGTCGTCGAATGCAGAAGCAGCCTGCTGCGACCGCGAAGGAACCGACCCGACGTGGATGAGCGAGGGGTGTACCAATTCACGGGGTTCTCGTCACGAATGCCCCGCACCCCGCTGTCGGCATTCGAACCCTTGGCTCTTCAGGGTTGCCGGACTGCGGATCGTCCAAGCCCCCTCGCCGCTGCGCTCGAAGCGCGCTGGAATGTTACGGCCGGCCTTGACGAGCACGACGTCGAAACTCGTATCGGAGACCCAGCGCTTGAACGTGACGCCGAATGACGAGCTCTCGGTACGCGCTCCGAGACAATGAAGATCGACTCCGGGCTGGTCCACGCCGAGCCGTGTCACCAGCAGCGTAGTGGCATCGTTCAAATCCTCCGCACTGACCAGTAACGTCTCCGCCGGGTTCAGGAACGTCGCCTCGCTACCGTAGTGGACGGCGACCGTGTTGCCATCGTTCGTATCGAAGAGCACGAGCGACGGCGAATCGTGCTCGTACTCGATCTCGACGGCCTCATATGCGGAGCGGCCGAGCGGACCGAGATAGAGAAATCGTTCGCCGTCGCACTCGCCTTGCGACGAGCAGTTCTCCCAGTCCGTAAGGACGAGCTTCGGGCCGTTCTTCGGGTTGAGCGTGAGTGTCGAGCCGCTTCGTGAAGCAACGCTCTTACCACGCGCGAGACGCGTCGATTCCCATTTCCGTTCACAGCGACGGATCTTCTCGTCGTCGCCTTGACACCGGCCCTCGGGAATCTTCGGCCCATCCTGCTGCTCGAAGAGACCCGGCGATTGCGGCGCACCGAGTATCTGTCCCGCTTCGGTCGGAATCAGGACTCCCGCCGTCACCGGCTCTTGCACCACGAACGCACGCTTCAAGCCGAGGTCGCTCAGCCAGAGCATGCCCGGGCGCTGCGATTCGTGAAAATAAGCGGCCGGCGCGCTCGCGGACAGCAGCGAGACAGCGAAGATCACTAGCGTGCGGCCCCTCGCCACGCTCGGAACTCCCCGAACGCCGCGATACGCCCGTGGTCTCTTACCCATCGCCGGCTCAATCCCCCCGGTCCGATTACTTCGATTTGGCGCGGAGGGGAAGCCGCCGTCTCGGTGACGCCGCGCTCAATCCCGCTCCGCGTCCGATCGCGATCGTTCGTCCGGGCGTAAGCCGTCACAGCGATCGCCCGAACGTTCCGCCTCCTCCAGAGAAACTTGCGGGCTACGCCGCTCGAGCCTGTGCTGCTATACGGCTTGGCGGTCATTTCGCACCGAAGCAAGAAAGGAGAGGGTCATGAAGAGTGCTGCGAGATTTGTGTTGTGTCTGTTGGCGGGTATCGTTCCGCTCGTGATGGCGACCGACGCGGCGGCTGCCGCTGCGCCCGCCGTCGTGAGCGTCTTCAGCGCAAAGGTGAAGGGCGACGGCAGCGCCTACTTGAAGAAGCTCCAGGCCGGGAAGCCACTAGTCATGAAGCTCGGCGCAAAGAACTTCAGGATCTTCCGTGCGATCTACGCGGGCGAGGGGACGGCGCGAATCATCACGGTCGCGGAGTACGAAAACGCCGAGGCCTTTGGGAAAGCCCGCATGAATCGGTCGGACGACGCGGAATTCATGAAGTGGTTGAATGATCTCGTCAGCAGCGACCTCGCGGAGGACGTTCACGCGAGCCTTCTCGAGGAGGTTCAGCCGTAACACGAGCGCGTCGTCTGCACGCCGTCGAGCCCTTCACGGCAAGTGCGATGGCGAAGCACACCCGGACGTTGCGAACGGCGCCAACACCCCGCGTCGGCCAGACGGATGGCGCCTCGAGACGTTCGACGGGTTCAGTGCCGCGCGGCCCGCGCCGTGAACCTGCACGGCATGTGTTTGATGCCGTGGATGAACGGCGACCATAGGCGATCCGGTGCTCCCGTGATCTCCAGGTCCGGCAGGCGGCGGAAGAGTTGCTGGAACATCACAGTGATCTCCCGCCGCGCGAGATTCGCCCCGAGGCAGAAGTGCGGTCCGCCACCGAAGCCTAGATGGTCGTTCGGATCGCGACGGACGTCGAAGGCGAACGGGTCGGTGAACACCGCCTCGTCGCGGTTCGCCGAGCAATAGAAGAGCAGCACCTTGTCGCCGTCGCGGATCTTCTGGCCGCCGATCTCGGTGTCGCAGACCGCGTTGCGGCGCATGAAGATGACTGGGCTCGCCCAGCGGACGATTTCCTCGACCGCAGTCGGCGCCACGCGATCGAAGTCCTGCCGCCAGATCTGGCGCTGGTCGGGATGATCGCAGAGAGCCTTCATACCGTGGCTGATCGCGTTACGCGTCGTCTCGTTGCCGGCGGCTACGAGCAGCACGAAGAACGACGCCAACTCCTGCTCGGTCAAACGGTCGCCCGCGATCTCGGAGTGCACCAGGACGGAGGTCAGATCCTCGGTCGGAGTCACTGTCCGCGTGCGCGCTAGGTCCTTCATCAGCTCTGCGAGCGCCGCACCGGCGTCGTAGAACGCAACCATTAGATTGGCACCCTCGGCCACGTATTCTGGGTCACCGGCGCCCAGAATGATGTTCGTCTGCTCGAAAACGAACGCGTGCTGACTATCCGGAATGCCCATCATCTCGCAGATGATGCGGATCGGGAATGGCGCCGAGATCTCCGTCACGAAGTCGCACTCACCCTTTTCGGCGACCGCGTCGATGACCCGCGCCGCCGCCAGCTGCACGTCGGTCTCGACCTTGGCGAGCTGCCGCGCCGTGAAGGCCGCGGAGACTAGCCGGCGCAGGCGCCCGTGGCGCGGGTCATCGAGAGCGATCATCGAGCCGAAGAACTCGAGAAACTCCGGCGGCAAATCGAGGATGCCGACACCGCGCCCCGAGCTGAAAACCTTGGGCGTGGTACCCGCCTTCAACACATCGGCGTGCCGCACCAACGCCCAGAAGCCCGGTCCACCCGGCAATCGCGGATCGAGCTCGGCGTGGAACGACACCGGCTGCTCGCGGCGCAAGGTGCAAAACGCGCCCTCGCGCTCCTCGAGCGGGCGCTTCCAGAAGTCCGGGTGACCGAGCTGAATCTCATCTGCGGCGAGAGCGAACTGCGGCTGCATGTCCAATCATGGATCGACCGCGCGGATGAAATCAAACGCCCGCCCGTCCGCGTTTCGCACCGAAAAGCAGCTAGCGGAAGTCCTCGCCGACCACGATCTGCAGAACCGAGATGAACGTCGGCGTCATCGGCGGCAGCATGGCGACGTCGTTGTACTGCGGGTCGAAGTCCCAATTCCGTATCGGCACCGTATACATGTTGTAGGAGGTGCCGTTCGCATTCCATTGGCCGTTGGCGTGCGCCGGCGTCGTCAGGCTGACGAAGGAGCCGCGGTAGTTCAGCGTGTTGTCCGGCGACGCTGGCAATTGCCAATCCTCGTGCATGCGCGGATAGTTCTGCAGCCCGCCGTTGTAGTGGTTCGTGCTGGTCGCAGGGTCGTCGACGCCTGCGGCGAACGCCGCATAGATCGTCGTTTGTGACGGACGGCGCGCGTGGGTCGAGCTGGTCAAGTCCGTGGCGCTCTTCTGGTCGTTGGCGATTGCGCCGACGGGGTTTTCCCAGTTTTGCGACAAGACGTTCATCGTGTCGCCGATCACCGCTGCCGCCGGGTGCGTCCAGGGGATGCCGGTCGGACCTGTGGCCGTCGGCGCGTATGCTGCGCTGTTGTAGTTGCCCTCGACGTACATCTGCTGGTCGGAGACGACGGTGATGCCGAGAGGGTTCTGCACGTTCAGCGGGTAACCCGGCAACTGCGGCGAGTCGAGAACACGGACGCCGTAGTTGTTGATGCCGCTGGCGGCTGGACCGACCACCGATAGGAAGAGGACCGTGCCGCCGTCGCTGCTGTCGCCGGGGTCGAACAGCGGGTGGCCGTTGTTCAGGTTCCAGGCGAGAAGATCCTGCAAATCCACGTTCAGCAGGTACTGCCACTTGTTCTCACGATTGTTGTAGAAGCCGCCCCGGCGGTAGTCGCCGATCGCGGTCGCGCTGCCATTCCCGAGCTGATCGTGCGTGCTGTTGCTGGTCAGTGTCCAATCCGCGCTGCGGTTGTTCGTACCGCTATTCTTGTCGACCCTTCGATACACGAAGTTGTTGGCCTGGAATGGCGGATTGTACCGGACCCCGGTGGCGACGCTGGACGAGTCGCACGGGCTCGCTGGTGCGGCGTACCCCGGCGTGACGTACGTCGTCGCCGTGGCCTGAGAGGTGCAAGGATTGGTCCCGTTGTTCGCGGTCACGGGCACGTCGCTGTAGAAGATGGATCCGGGGCTCGCGTTCATGAAGTTTCGCAGCGCCGTGGTCTTGGCGTTGTCGACGTTTCCGCTGCTGTCCTGGACCACGATCGGATAGAGGTTGACGGTGCTGCTTCCTCGCTGCTGGCCGTAGTTTCTGTTCGTCACGTCGAGGACGATTCTCACGTCCGCCTTTCGCCAATAGTCTCCCGTCAGCCGCGTGGTGGAGTAGCCGGGCGGCAAGCCGATGTTCTGTAGGTTGGCGGAGAGAGTGCCGCCGTACGCGGCGATCGTCGCCGCCGATGCCTGGCCGCTGCAGGCCAGATTGCGCAGCGCGCCGGTCGAATTCGAGAGGATGCGAACCGTTCCGGAACAGGACCCGTCGTCGGAGCGTTGACGATAGATGCCGCCCACGGTCGAGATCTCGACCGCGGGAATGTCCGGTGGCAGAGCATCGATCGTCAGCGTGTTGCCCGAGTCGTTCAGGTACAGCGCGTTGTTGCTGTGGATGCGGCCGTGCAGGGTCATGTCTTCGGCGGGCGTGATGTCGAGCTGACCGTTGTAGAAGGCGAGGAACTGAAAGATCGGGATGTCGTTGACCTGGAACTGCGACCGGAGCTGCGCGGCGGGATTCGTCAGGTTGGGCGTCCCCGAGGCGACGGAGTAGTTGAACTGACTCACGTTGAGGCCGCCGAACGCGACGCCGAGCGGCAGCCGCTTGTTGGTCGGGTTGCTCACCGGCTCGTCGAGCTGGAAGTTGACGGTCTGCGCGGCGACCGAAGCCGTCTGCACCGCGTAGTCGCCGGTGTGGCTCGCTGAGCTGCCGGTCGGTATGTTGCCGCTCACGAAGATGTTGCGAAACCCCGCCGTTGCTTCGTTGATCCCAGCCTCCGCCACGGCCAGGTTGCGTGGCGTGGTGTGAAACCCTGCTTGGGCGAGCGTGTCGAGCTGCACGCGCACTGCGAGCGCGGTCGCCACGGCGAACAGCAGCCCGATGATCATCAGCACGCTGATCAGGGCGAATCCTCCTCGTGAGTTGCGGCTTCTCTCTGTCATTGCTTCCTTTCAGCCGGTACGAAAGGTGACGATGTTACGGGGTTGAATCGACACGCTCGCTGATTCCGTATAGAGGCCCCCGATCGACAGCGTGCGCAGCGATCGAGCCGTGATGGAGACGGCCACCTGCGTCACCTGCACCCACGTCGAGTCGTCGGCGGGAAGATTGACCACATCGCAAGCGGCGCCACCGGGCGGACAGTTCGAGGTCAGCCGATATTGAATGTTCAGCGCCTGAATCCCCGCCGCGACCGGCGTCGCGGCCGTGCCGGCCGTCGCCGCCCGCCGATCGATGTCGAGCGTGAGCGTCGGCACGCCGAAGTTCGTGGTGTCGATTGCGTAGGTGCGCTCCTCGAAGGCGTAGACGCCGCCCGTCGCCGGATAGTTCTGGGTCAGGTTGGTGTCGGTACTGACCGTACCGGCGCCGCTCGTGCCGCTCACGTCGGTGACGTGGAGAAACTCGCCCGGGACGGTGCCGACGATGTACGCCCACCCGTCGACCTTGAAGCCGGCGACGTTGTCGACGCTCAGCGCATGCGAGCCCGCGGCGACCGCCGCGGTGAGCGTCGCCTGGACGCAGACACTGGTCGCGCTCACCACGCCTGTGCGCACGGTGATGCTGTCGGTCGTCCCGCTGTTCACGCCGGAGATCGGCACGAAGAACGGCGCGGTCGGCAGGCAGGCGCCCGCGAGACGGACGTCGCGTGTGATCGAATCGAATGCCGCGCCGAGACCTTGATGAGTCTCGGCACGCACCTCGCTATCGTTCCGGAGCATCATTTGACTTCGGAAGAAATTGAACCACCGTCAGACCGAGCACGCTGAAGACGAGCAGCGTGGCGAGCATCTCGAGCAGGCTGAAGCCCCGCGCGAACCTCGACACTCGCTCGCCTCCGCACGGACTGACGAGCTTCGCCACAGCGCTCACCCGTTGACGTTCGTGTACACGGTCGAGAGCGAGTAGCCTCGCGGAATCCCCTGGTAGCTCCACGATGCGGTGACCGTAACGGTCTTCATGTTGGCCGCGGGCTGATCCGTTTGCACCTCGCTGTGAACCGTGAAGTTCGTGCCGCTGAAGACGTTGGGAGAGGCCGTGGTATAGGCGTCTCGGGTCACGATGGCCGAGTATTGGAGCGATCGCAGATCTTCTCGTTCTTGCGTAGCCAGCGCCACCGCGTGCGTATCGAGGGCGTTGGCTCGCACAGTTGCAAGCGACAACGTCAGCATGCTGAACGCCGCACTGGCTCCAGTGGAAAAGATCGTCATCGCGACCAGCGCCTCGATCAGTGTCGAACCGGCTTCGGATCTCGCTCGCAGCATCGTCCTCCTCGGCTCTAGTTGACCTGGCCCGACGGCCAGATTTGAATGACCGCGGCGCGGTTCAGGGCAGAGTCCTGTAGCGTCTTGGTGTCTACCGCGGTCGCGCCGACGAGCCCTCCGCGCGTGTCGAACTCGTACGCCCCCGTGGGAGTCGTGAATCGAACGTTAGGGGGAAGTCTCGTGGTGCGCGTCGGCGTATCGCTGTCGACAGTCCAGCTCGAACCAGAGGTGGGCGGCAGCAGCCGCTGAAAGTCGTACGCGATCGCACTCGTCACGGCCACGCGATAGTGGTAGCCGCTCGACACCGCCTTGGTACGGCACAGGCGTAAATTGGCGGCAAACTCTGCAGCCGCCGAATCGGCGCTTCGGAATTGTGAATTGAGGCGGGAAAGCGAGGCGGAAAGCACCAACGAGAGAATGCCCGCTACGACGACGACTTCGATGAGTGAAAATCCACTCGCACGGTCCACGCCCGAGAAGAGGTGCAAGTCTCGTACTCAACCCAGACTCGCTTATTCAGAGCGCCAGAGATTTGATAAAATCGATTGAGCTGCCGTCTATCGGACCATTTTGTTTAATCAATCGTCAAATATTTGACAAGCAGTAATTCTGAGACGTAGGTAATAGCCGTCAATCATTCCTAGAACATTCGCGATCCCGACGGCGCTGCTGAATCCTCGACTATCTTGAACCACGTTCCGGCTATGCTCTTGCCCTTTTCAGTGCCGGAGATGGTCTCGTACGACGTCGAGGTAGGCACTTCCGAATCCTTCATACATGTAGCCCTGAGTGAAGAGCTGTTGCCCGCTCACGTCATCAGCCGTGGGCGGGGATGGGGAGAGCGGCTCGATCGCTGTGTCCTCGTTCCACTCGTTCCACGAGGTGATCAGAATCGCGTGCAGCTTCGGGTCCGCGAGCGGCTTGCCGATCCGTTCGATCGCCTCCGCGAAGAACGATCCTTCGCGCGCCCCGGCCGTCCAGCGGCGGGGAATGACGAAATGGTCCGATCCAGGCCGGACCGCTCGATCGTTGAAGCCCGGAACGACCCCCGGGACGATGGGGATTCCGGCCACGTCGCGGTAGCGGCGGTAGAGCTTCACGCTGTCGGATATGAAGCGGCTCGCCGATCCGTAGCCGCGATGTCTCTCCCTCCCCTCCAGGTAGAGGTTGTAGGCCGTGATGGCGTCGAAGAGCCTGATCCGCGACAGCTGCGGGGCGCCGGTCACGCGTGTCGCCGCGCCGGCATCCTCGGCGTCGACGACGACCCAAAAGATCTCGTCGCCGATGACGAATGGATCGTAGCCTTCGGTGGCCATCGCCCGCCTCATCTCGTGCATCGCCTGCGGAAAGAGCCCCCGCATCTCGCGAGTGGCGTAGAGCACGAGCACCGGACGGCCATCGATCCTCAGATAGCTCGGATGCGCGAAATAGCGGCGAGCGATCGTCATCAGATCGGAGACGAAGCGGTCCTTGGTGGCCGCGTCGAAGACGATACCGTTTTCTTTCACACGATCGCTCAGAACGGTCGACTCGTAGAATATGCAGAAGCGGATGTCGCCGATGTTCGAGGCGCGCAGGAACCCGGATTCGATCGCAGCGTTCTGCGCGGGCCGATCCGGCCACCAATCGAGGGTGAAGAAGTCGATGCCGTGCGACACGGCAAGAGCGATGTGCTGCTCGGCGATCAAAGGGCTGCGCGAATCGTATTCGCCAAGGCGCGGTGTCTGCGCGGGCCGCAGAACGCCGCGCAAGTAGCCGCTTGCAAAATTCTCGGGATACCAGACGTAGTAGTGCGCGCCGACGAGGTAGCGCACGCCGTCCCCGCTGCCGCCCGAGGCGAAGAACGAGAGCGCGAAGAGAAAAAAACAGACGAACGCTCGCCGCGACGGTGCGATCCGAGTCACGGTTGCTCGCGGCAGGCTTCGCCGCGCGCCTCCTCTATCTGGCTGGACCACGGCGACGCACATCGTGCGCGGGGAGTTTCCGTCGTCGCCATCCGTTCCAGTAAGGTCGGAACTCTAGACCAGCCCTTGCGCGTTCAGCTCTCGCTTCACGTACGCGTACACGATGGGTGCGACTACCATCCCCTGGAGGCCGAAGAGGCTTTCCATGACCAGCATCGCGATCAGGAGCTCCCATGCCGCCGAGTTGATCTGGCCCGCGACGAGGCGCGCGTTGACGAAATACTCGAGCTTGTGGATGACGACCAGGAATACGAGCGAACACGCCGCGATACGCATGGAGTGGTGCAGACTGATTACGACGATGATCGTATTCGTGATCAGGTTTCCGACGATTGGCACGAGCCCGACCACGAAGGTCGCGAGGATCATGGTCTTGACGAACGGCAGACCGACCCCAAAGAGCGGAAGTGCCCCCGCGAGGTAAATGCCCGTGAGAATCGTGTTCAGGGCCGAGATGCGCGTTTGGGCGAAGACGACTTGGCGGAATGCATCGCTGAAGCGACTCACTTGTTGCAGCGAGAGCACGCGAAAGTGGCGCGGTGGCGGCATGGGCCGACGCGGTACGGAGGGAAATCAAAGCGCCCAGAACGATGCCGATCAGCGCGTGCATCACGGCGGTCCCCGCCTCGCCGCCGAGTCTCCTTACCTCGGCTGCATGCTCACGTAGCCACTGCGCGCTCAACTCCTTGAGAGTATCCGCGTCGCCTTCCGGCAGCCACCCGTGTGCCCACGCCGGCAGCAGCTCACGGGAGTCTTCGACGATCTGCGCCATCTCTTGGAGAAGCGCCGAAAAGCCGCCGCCCTCGCTGCGCACCTCCGAGAGAGCTGCGGCGCCTGCGCCGACCGTTGCGCCGACCACCAACAAGGCAAGCAAAGCGACCGCTGCGAGCCTCGCCCGCGCGGCGGAGATCCTACTACCGACGACGCGAGGCGCGAGCGTGTGAACGATCTCGAAGATCAGGAGCCCGGACAGTACGGCTGGTATCAAATGAAGCGACAGCGCTCCGACGATCAAGGACGCCATGATCAGGTAAGCCGCCGCATCGTAGCGGGTCGCTTTCGGCGAGATGGCGTTCATGACTCTGGCACGACCTGCGCCTCGAGTACCCTCCTGCGACGGATCTTGCGAACGGCGATTCTCACGCCATCGCATCGAACCGACGCGAGCGCAATCTCATTAGTTAGCCGTGAAACGGCATCGAGTCTCGGGAGTCAGTGTTCCGCGAATTGCGGCTCCGCGCGAGACCCGGATTCTGCGGTGCTCGTCTGTCCCTTCTTCGCGGCTTCCAGAAGGACGTCATAGAGCAGGCCTGCCACCACGGCGTGGCCTTCGGGATTGAGGTGTTGGTCGTGCCTCCAGAAGACCTTGTGAAGGCCGATCTTGGCGAGCGGCGGGCCGAGCTCGACGTGCGGCACGTGATGACGCTCGGCCCAATCGCGGATCCAGCGGTCGGCGCGCCCATAGTCGAAGCGCGAATCTTTGCTCTCGACCCACAACAGCTCCTCGCCGAGTTCGCCGATCACCTGTGGCCCGGAGAGACTCGCCAACACGAAGCGGGCATGGAGTTGACTCGTCTCCCTACGGGCGACGTCGAGCAGCTTCGCGGTACGGTCGAATGCCGCCGCCCACTCCGCCGGCAGGGGGTTGCGGTAGATGCCGAGTTCTGGGCTCTCCAGGTCGGCGCGCGAGATCGCCCGGTCGAAGCGGTCGAGGTGCGTGACGTAGTAGCCCGCTGCGGCCTCTGCGACGAGGCCGTTCAGCCGCAGCTCGGGGAAAAGCAGCAGCTTTCGGAAGAACTTGATTTTTCGCGGCGCAACTTCGTGGATGTAACGGACGCCGAAGCTCGAGGCCTCGCCGAACGTCACGGGGTCGTTTTCCATGAAGTCGTTCCCGCAGAAGAAGAGGTACAGGATCACGTCGGGTCGATAGATCGGCGCGTACCGCCGCATCCACTGGATCTCCTGCTCCTGTGCCGATCGCCCCTGGCCGAAGGCGATCACCTGATACGAGCCCCGTCCGAGCGGGTCCTCCTTTTCGAGGCGTGCCTCGAGGCGCTTGTGGAACGTCTCCTCGAGCGGCACCTCCCAGGCGGCGACGTAGGAGTCGCCGAGCACCATGATCCGGTAGGTCGTCGGCGAAGGCCGTTCCGGGAGATAGTCGCGATCATGGAAGCCGAGCGCGTTGAGCTTCACCGGGTTGGCGAAGTCCTCCAGGGCTCCAGGCAGGTAGCCGTAGTAGGTGAACGCCGCGTTCGGCTCGACGCTGTAGGCGTAGCGAAGCGAATCCTCGAGTAGGACGGGCTTGCGGTAACCGGCGATCCTGAGGCCGATCTCGAGGGCGAGCGCGGCGACGACCACCCCGATCGCCGAGACCGCGAATCCCCCAGCCACGCGCCGCGGTGCGCCCGGCCTTCGCCTTATCTGTTCGCGTTGAAGCTCGCCGGCCGGCGCAGCGCCGTAGATGCGGCCTGCCCCCATTTCAGTTCCTACGTAATATCCTCGCTGAGGCCGACTTCTAACTGAAAAACTCCGGCGCGCGCAAGCACTCATCGCGGTGCGTTACGGGGCGTCTCGACGTCGAGGTGTCGATCGCCGCCGCCCAACAATTCCAGAACCCGACGCTCGAGTGGGGGGCGGGCGCACGCAGCGCATTCGCTCGACGCGCTGGCGACGTCGCGAAAGACGGAACAAAAGCGCCGATCAGCCGAATACTCGAACGACCTCGTCGCAACTCAGCTGGTATGGCAATTCGTCGGCCCAGGTGCTTCCGTCGTCACGTGTTTGGAGAACCGCAACGATCGATCGGCGACGCGCCCGAGAACCGGGCCCCGGCGAATGCGCCGGTCGGTCAGCCTCCGACGCAGGAGGTGTCCCCTTCTCGCCGAGCCGGAGTTGCCGCTCCGTGAAGGCACCGTTCATGCCTCGCTCCCGCTGGATCCCGATCGTCGGCCTGGTGCTCGCTCTCGCGCTTCGCCTCGTCTTCTCGCTCGGCTACTGGGTCGGAAAGCCGCTCACCCACGACGAGCAGGAGTACTGGACGCTTTCGGGCAACCTCGCCGCCGGCCGCGGGCTCGTCTACGGCGACGACGGTCACGAGCACTTCGGTCGCGCCCCCGGCTATGCAGTGTTTCTCGCCGCGGTGCGCTCGATCGACGATTCGATCACCGCGGTGAAGGTGGTGCAGAGCGTGCTCGGGGCGCTCGGCGTCGGCGTCATCGCGCTGCTCGCCGCACGCGCCGCCGGACCCCGAGCTGGAGGGGCGGCGACCGCGATCGCGGCCGTATATCCACCGCTCGTATGGATGCCGGCGTACCTCCTGAGCGAGACGCTCTATTCGCTGCTCGCGCTCTTCTCCACCCTTCTCCTGTGGAGGGCGCTCGACCGGCCGACCGCGACGAGGTTTTTCGCTACCGGAATCGTGATTGGTCTCACCGCGCTCGTCCGTCCCGTGGCGATCCCGTTTCTAGCGCTCGTCGTGCTCGTGCTCGGTCTCCGCGGCCGCTTGGCTCCGGCCGCGGCGCTGGTTTTCGGCGCGGCGATCACGATCGGTCCGTGGGCCGCCTATAAGACGCACGAGAGCGGACGGATGATCCTCATCGCCTCCGAGGGAGGCATCACGTTCTGGACCGGGAATCATCCGCTCGCGATCGGCGAAGGCGACATGGCGGCGAATCCCGCGATCAAGGCAGCGAACAACGAGCTGCGGGCGTCGCACCCCGGGCTCTCGCCCGATGAGCTCGAGCCGGTGTACTATCGCGAGGCGCTCGCGTTCATCCGTGCCGAGCCGCTTCGCTTCCTCGCGCTCTTGGCGCGGAAGCTCTTCTATCTCTGGGTTCCGATCGGGCCTTCGTACCGGCTCCATTCGGCGCTCTATCTTCATTCGGCGCGGATCGCGTACCTGGTCCTGCTGCCGTTTGCCGTCGTCGGCTTCGTACGCCTGGCCCGCTCGCACACGCAGCCGCTGCCGCTCTGGCTTCTCGCCGGCTCGGTCGTGCTCGCGTGCTTGGTCTTCTTCCCTCAGGACCGTTATCGGGTGCCCGCGATCGACCCGGTGATGATCGTTTGCGCCGCGTGCCTGGCCGCGGGATCCGAGGACCGAACCGCCGGCCGCGCGGCGGTCATGCGAAGTCGTGATCCAGCATGATGTCGGCGACCCGATCGATCTTCTCGCGCGACAGAGGCTCCGTGTGCAGGCCCGCGAAGAAACCGCGACGGCTGATCTCCTCCGCGCCGGGGAACTCGCGCGGATCGCACGGGATGCCGAGCAGCCGGATCGCCGGCTGGCGCGTGAAGTTCCCGCTGACGACCGGCCGATTCTCGATCCCGCGAGCGGAGAGGTATCGCAAGTAACGGCCGTGGTGGTGCGCGATCGTCGGGTCGAGCAACGCGACGAACCCGAACCAGACCGACTCGACGTCCTTCGGCGCGACGGGGAATTGCAATTGGCCTCGCCATTTCGGGTGCGCCTGCAACGCCGAAATGATGCGTGCACGGTTCGCGTTGCGGTTCTCGTTCATGCGCGCGAGCCGATCCAACTGACAATGACCAAAGGCGGCCTGCACCTCGAGCGGCCGCAAGTTGTACCCCATGTTGACGAATAGAAAGCGCGGATCGATCTCTGCGTTCGCGCGTTCGATCTCCTCCCGGTTCGACAACTCGCGCGACCAGCCGTGTGCGCGCAGACACTTCAGCAAATCGTAATCCTCGAGGCTCTGGCACACGACCATGCCGCCTTCGCCGGTGGTGATGTGGTGCGAATAGTAGAACGAGTAAGAGCCAAAATCCCCGAGTGTGCCGAGATACCGGTCGCGGAAGCGGCTGCCGAGAGACTCGCAGGTATCTTCGATCAGCAGCAAGCCGTGGTCGCTGACGACCTTCACGACATCCGCCATCGGTGCCGCGTTGCCGAGGATGTGAACCGCCATCACCGCACGGGTCTTCTTGGTGATCTTCCGGCGGAGATCCTCCAGGTCGACGTTGAGCGTCTCGGGCGACGCATCGACGAACACCGGCTCGAGTCCCATTTGCACGATCGGCCAGAGCGACGTCGACCAGCAGACGGCAGGAATCAACACCTGGTCGCCGGCCAGTAGCCGTCGCTTGCGAGCGGGGTTGCTCGCGGCGGCGAGCGCAAGCAGGTTGGCCGAGGAACCGGAATTGACCATGACGGCGTACCGAGCGCCGACGATCTCCGCGAAACGGCTCTCGAAGCTCCGCACCTGATCGGCCAGGGTGAGGCGGCCGCTCAGCAGCGCGTCCACGGTGGCGATGATTTCGCGGTCATCGAAGCTCTGGCTGATCAGGGGAAAGAAGCTCTGCGGCTCGTCGCGACGGCGACGCCGGTTCCACTCGTCGCGGATGACTTGCTTCCAGTCAGCCATGCGTCTCAACCCTTCTTCGCGCAGAGCCGGCGCCGTAGAAAGTAGATGTTGACCAGGCCGGTGAGCGCATTCTTGATTTCCTGGAGGTTCACCGAGCTTTCGCCGCGGGCGCGATTGACGAAAACGGTGGGCACCTCGCCCAGGCGAAAGCCCCGATAGTAGAGGTTCACGAGGATCTCGCTGAGCGCGATGAAGCCCTTGCCTTCCTTGCCGCAGGTCTCGCCGATCAGCCGGGCGGCCGGCAACGAGTACACGCGATAGCCATTCGTGTAATCCGCGATCGGCACGCCGAGGACGGCGCGCGCGAGTAGGTTCGAGCATCTCGAGAAGACGCGGCGGGAGAGCGGCCAGGCATGGATCTCGCTCTGGGGAAGATAGCGGCTGCCGACGAGGAGATCGAGTCGGCGCTCGCGAGCCTCACGCAGCAAGTCGGGAATCTGCGACGGCGGATGGGAGAAGTCCGCGTCCATTTCCAAGATCTGCGTGCAGCCTCGATCGAGGAGTTGGCGAATGCCTTCGAGAACGGCGGAGCCGCGCCCACCTTTCGCGTCGCGATGCGTGACGCTCACTCGAGCGAGAGCGAGCCGTTCGACCGCGTCCCGGGTGGCGAGATCGGGGGAATCGTCGACGACGGCGATGTGGGCTTCGGGCACGAACCTGAGGATCTCGCGGATCAGGTTGGCAATGTTGTCGGCTTCCTTATAGGTGGGGATCACGACCCCGACGAGGGCTGAATCTGGCGGCATGTTCGTCCGTCGTCCGTTGGCTCGAATCGGCCAGTTGGCACCGATCGCCTACGTTCGACTCCTTGTTCCAACGGGAAGCCCTATAGCGGAAAAATCGGCCGAAAACCGTCTGTCGCGGTTGCGCCGGTGTCAGGGGCTGGGTGAGATCAACGCGGCGACGGTGAACGCGGGATCTCCTGCGGGCACGGGTGCGGGCGCTGCGCCGGAGACGAAGGGATCCCGGGCGGGTGCTCGTGGAATTCGACGCTGCGTCTCATGAGGCGACAGGGACCACCTTCACCATCATCACCCCGAGCCGGTTGACCAGCGCCTTGTGCGCGCCGTAAAAACGGGCGTTCCGTGGGAGGGGTGGCTAGAGTCGGAGAATGGGGATCGTGCAGCTTTCGGCCGCCAATGCTTCCTACCCCCGATGAAACAGGGAGGCGCTCATGAACGGCATGGCAACGCATCGATTCGGCGGACGGACCGACAGCGACCTGGCTGTATCGGGCAGCTTTCACCACGAATTCGCGCCGACGAACATGATCTGTGAGCTGTGCCTCACATCGGCGAGCGAGAACGACGACAACTCCGGCGCCGATCTCGGATTCACGTCGTACACCTATGTGGATCCCGACGGGACGCCGCACGACGTGGCGATCCCGTATGCCGCCCGAATCGCGAACATCGGCCACGACCGACTCATCAGAGTCGAGTGGTACATGCGCATCTACAATGTGAACGCAATGGGGTTGTTCAATGCTTTCTTCTGGGATTCGGTGACGTCATAGAGGCTCACAATGAACCAGCCGCTTTTCCTTTACGGGGGAAAAACTCCCCCCATCGTCGCGACGAAGGTCGTCGCCCTCTACGATCCGTCCTCCGGACGTGTTCTTCACACGCACACGGTACACGTCCACGAAGGCGCGCGGCGCGTGCCGGACGAGGAAGCCATCCAAGCGGCGTACCGCCACGCGGGCGAGCTCGGTCACGATTGCGGCCGGCTCAGGGTGAAGGTATCTCGGCATGCGGAGCACGGCCACCGTCCGCATCGCATCGACCTGGCGACGGGGGAGTTCGTGGCGCTGGACTGCCCACTGCGGCACGACGGCGCCGGCGGATCAAAGGGTCCAGCGCCGCGCTGACGCGCCTGGTTACCACGCGAATTTTCTGGAGCCAGACCAAAGAGCCCGGCGACCCGAGAAGTGGGACGGATCCGAGCGTCTCGCACGGAAAGAGGCATGAAAACCATCGGACTCGAAGAGCACTTCATCATCCCCGAGCTGTTCGGTTACAGCGCGAGCACGAAGAACGTGGCTGGTCCCGGCGCCTGGGAGGATGCCAGCCGCCGCCTCGTCGATTTTCTCGAACTGCGCATCCCCGAGATGGACGAGCACGGCCTCGACATGCAGGTCCTTTCGCTCACCTCGCCCGGCATCCAGGCCGAGACCGATGCCAACGTTGCAGTGAGCAACGCGCTCAAGGTGAACGATTTCCTCAAGGCCGTGACCGACGAGCACCCGGCGCGCTTCGGCGGCTTCGCGGCCCTTCCGCTGCAAGACCCGAGGGCTGCGGCCGGCGAGCTCGAGCGAACCGTGAAGCAGTACGGCTTCTGCGGCGGTCTCATCAACGCGCACACGCAGGGCAAGTATCTCGATCACCCCGACTTCGACGTAGTTTGGGAGCGGGCCGTGGCCCTAGATGTTCCGCTCTACCTGCATCCCGCCGTCGGCGCCGACGTACCGCACATCTTCCGGGGCCACGAGGAGCTCATCGGGCCGATGTGGAGCTGGGGTGTCGAGACCGGCACGCACGCCATGCGCATCATCTTCGGCAAGGTCTTCGACCGTCACCCGAACGCGAAGCTCTTACTCGGGCACATGGGCGAGGGCCTGCCGTACGCGCTCTGGCGCATGGACTCGCGCTGGGCGTGGCACAATCACCGCGGCATCGAGCTCGATCTCGGGAACCCCTCCGAATATGTTCGCCGCAACATCTACATCACGACGAGCGGCGTCGACTCGGTGCCGCCGCTGCTCTGCGCGCTGCTCGCGATCGGCGCCGATCACATCCTCTTCGCGACCGACTACCCCTTCGAGGAAATCTCGCGCGCGACCGCGTTCCTGCGCAACGCGCCGATCAGCGAGTCCGACCGCGCAAAGATCTCGCACGAGAACGCGGAGAAGATCTTGCACCTGGCAAGTAGCGCACGCCGGTAACCGAGTCTCCCGCGGGAGCCCAATCACCCACGGGCGTGACCGATCATCGAGGGTAACCCGACGTGAGCCGCCAAGACTCAGAAGTCTTGCGGGGGATTTTTGCGAATCGTTGGTGGGTCGTAGCCGCATCCGCATGCGGGCTGTTGGTCGGTTCCGGCGCGATCAACATCTTCGCCTTCGCCGTTTTTCTGAAGCCCGTCACATCGGATCTCGGGATGGCCCGGGGTGCCCACCGTCGGCGTCGTGCAGAACCTGTGGTAGAAACGAGCCTGCCTTCCACGGCCGTCGCATGAGGATAGATTCTTTGCCCGTAGATTCTCAGTCGTTCATGTCGTTCGGCGACTTCGCTCGAGCGCGCTATTGCATCGCTGCGGGCGTATTCTGGCGAACGACCCCTTCAGCGACGAGCACGGTGGTAGACCGAGGAAGAATGCGGGCGAGATTGGCACGTAGGTAGTTGAACCAGCCTGAGACCACGGAAGGCTGCTGTCCGATGGAGTCGAGCGCCAGCTCCACGACGCCTCGCGCAGGCTCTCCGGCCACCCGAGTTTCGCCAGCCGCCTCGAAGAACTCGGTCGCGGTAGGGCCCGGCTCGAGCACCAGCACGTCGATGCCACTGCCACGGAGTTCTGCCCAGAGGGATTCACCGAAGAACTGATCGAAAGCCTTGGTTGCGGCGTAGACTCCGTGAAAGGGCAGCGGCTGGCGGCCGGCGACAGACCCGGTGATGATCACCGCACCCCTTCCTCGCTCGCGCATCGCGGGCAATAGCCGGCTCGTCAGCACCACCGGTGCCACGCAGTTCACTTGCACCATCGCACGCAGGCGCTCGGTTTCCAGCTTGTCGAAGCGGCCGGCGTAGCCGAAGCCCGCGTTGTTGACGAGCACCGCAATGGGAAGGTCCTTCACGGCCTCGGCGAGCCGATCGGCGCCGTCGGCTGACGCCAGATCCACTGCGACCACTCTGGTGGCGACGCGCTCAGTCTTCTCGAGCTCGGAGGCGAGGTCGCGAAGACGATCCTCCCGTCGCGCGGTCAGCACACACGAGAGCCCTTCGTGGGCAAGCGCGCGCGCAAATTCTGCCCCGAGCCCGGCGGAGGCGCCGGTTACCACCGCCCACTCGCCGTAGCGCGCCTTCAGAGACTCTCGCTTCCGGCCAAATTGATCGCGGGAGTGCCACAAGGCGAGCCCGAGCACTGCGAATGGAGCGCAGACGAACGGAGCCGCGAGCCAGCCCTTCCAACCACTACCGAAATGAACCACCGTCCAAACGAACATGCTGACGGCGACCTCGGCGGCATAGAGCGCCGCCCACGGCCACATCCAGGCGCGCATCCGCCAGAAGCCGTAGGCTCCCGCCCCGTAGATCGCCCAGTGCAGCAGCGCGGCGAGCTTGGCGTGCCAGCCGTTGAACGTGACGCCGAACCACACTTCCTGATCACGCGCCGCCGGCTTGAGAAAGATGTCCCAAGGGATGTATGCGCCCGCCATGAAGACGCAGAAGACAAGCAGCGCGTTCATCCACAGCGGCCGACGACTCAGAACCTCGCGCAACCAGCTACCCATGAAGCCTCCAAACCGTCCCTGAAGGGACTCCCCATAGTTTCTCTCGACCGCGCGGCAATCATCAAGATCCCGACTCTGTGGATGAGCCGCTGTGTTGGGTGTCTCCCGCGTCTTCATGTTTCAGCCCTACCGCCCGGGTTGGGAAGGCGATGGTCTTTGCGGCGTTCAGCTCCAGATTGTCGTTCCCCGTGTCGGCCTTGCCCGCTCCTCAGCAGGAAGGGCAACGAGCATCTCACGGAGTTCGGTGTCGGCGGGAGTCAGGTCATTGTCTCGAACTCACCAACGCCTGGAGTCAGTGAATCGGGAGGAAGAACCACCTCCGCGATAACATCAATACTCGCTCCAACGCTAAGTCATTGCGCGTGGTCGACCGTGCATGACGTCGGCGAAACATTGGCGGCAAACTGCTTCCGGACGTTACCGGGCGGGTCGTAGTTGCACACCCACACATCGGCATTCGGGCAATGGGCAACACCGCAGCCGATCCGTGTCGTACCGGCCCATACGACCTGCGTAAAATGCCCAGCGCCCGGGTGGTACTGAGGATTTTGGAAACTGTACTTACCGACCTCCGAATACCAGCCCTGAACTACCTCTTCAGGCGCAAGAGAGCCAGACGGTGAGTCGTAGGTCAGATTCTCGCCGCACGTGGTGTCAGGATTGTGTTGTAGCGAGCATTGCCGACCGCGTAGATGGTCAGCCCATCGCTGAGCGATCGCCGCTAGTGCCGGCGACCAGACCACTGGTTGAGCACAATGCAACCGTCGATATTCATTGTGGGCGGTGATGAGGTCGTTGAATGCTTTCGACGGCGCCCGGGGCGTGGAAATAGTCGATGCCGCGCTGGTTCGCGAAAGGCAACTTTGCGAGGAGGTGACAGTGCGGACTCGCGGACCCGTGTGGCCTAGGAAGGCGATCAGCAAAGAACCCAGCCCAATGAACCGGCGGGTCTTCGCAATCCGGTAAGATATGAAGTCGCGACTTGGTCGCACACGCATGTCGCTCATAGTTCCGGATATACGAACAGGTCAAGTCTTTTTGCCCTGCAGTCTTTGTGCAAGCGCAGCCGCGATGCCAACTTCCGGGAAAGAGGAGGTACTCACCCGAGCAGTGCTAGGTGAGCCGGTCTATCGACCGCGTCGCGGTCACGAAGCCGCAAACGCTAGTCGGATCTCCTCGACCCGCTTGCGGTTGACGCCGAGGTCCGAATAACCGAGGCGCGATGCGGAACGCACTTGGATGACCTTGCCGTCGCAATAGAACTCGACGTCGTCGACGAAGCCCAACACCCGCGAAGTGAACTCGACGCGTAGATAGTCGGGCTTCGTCTCGATCACCTGCGTACGCGGCATCGCTTCTACGACGCTCTTCAGTCGCTGCATGGCGGCCGAAGGATCGTCGCTGATGGCGATCGGCGCGACCGCGTGCTTCTCGTCGCTGGCCTGGCTGCTCACGCAGTTCGGCGAGCTCGGGCACTGGACCAGCTTGCCGTCGTGAACGCCGAGATTCGTCGGTCTAGTCCCGGAGAATTTCAGCATGCGTACCTCTACATCTTGTTGGTTTCGGGATGATAGGGCGCGGATGTAGTGGCGATCCACTCCGCCGGCACGGCCGAGCAAGCCTCCCGGGCGCCCGAGGCGTTCGCCTACTTGCGCTCGTCGGCGGCGGGCGACGCTCGAACCAGCAGCACGGGCTGCGAGGCGGCGCGCAGCACCTTCTCGGCCACGCTGCCGAGCACCCAGCGCTTCCATCCCGACCGTCCGTGCGTGGCCATGGCGATGAGATCGACGTTTCCCTCGTCCGCGTAAGCAAGGACGGCATCGGCAGCGTCGCCGACCGTGACGGCCGTGTGCGTGTCGATGCCCACGGCTTCGAGCTTTCGGCGCACCGAATCGAGGTAGCGGTGCGCGGCGTCGCGACGAGCCCCTTCCTCCTGGTCGACGGGGATCATCTGCGCGGCGGCGTAGATCTCGGCAAGGGCGGGCGGAACGACGTGAAGCAGGGTGACCCGAGCGCCGTTCGATGCCGCCACCGACGCGACGTCGGGGAGCGCGGCCTCGGCGGTCTCCGAGCCGTCTAGGGGAAGGAGAATGTGCCGGTAGCGCTTCGTACCGGAGAGGGTCGGGGGCGTGGGATCGGGCGTGGCCATGCGGCGAGCGTCGGCGATTCCCGTGTCTCGTACAAGACTCACGATCGTTTGACGAGCGCTCCGGGCCGTCGTATTGCGCACGTCCAAAATGGGACCCAGCGGAGAGCCATGCTGAACCGAAGGAAATTTCTCGGTGTTGCAACGAGCGCCGCCATGAGCCTGGTCGCGCCCCTGTCGGCGGCGACCGCGAAGTCACCGGCGACGACCGGCCGGATCGCCGTCACCGGCGGCGACGTCGTTTGGCGCCGGCTCGCCAAAGGACGCAAGACACCCATCCTGCTGCTCCACGGCGGCCCGGGCGTGCCCGGCGACTATCTCGATCCTCTCGGCGGCCTTCACGACGATCGTTCGATCTTCACCTACGATCAGCTCGGCTGCGGGCGCTCCGATCACCCGAACGACGTGAAGCTTTGGACCATTGGCCGGTTCGTCGACGAGCTCGAGAAGGTTCGCTCCGGGCTCGGCCTCGATCGGGTTCACGTGTACGCCCAATCGTGGGGGACGATGCTCGCCGCCGAATACTTGTTCACGCGGCACCCCGAAGGGATCACCAGCATCGTCTTCGCATCGCCTTGCTTTTCATCGGGCCGCTTCACGCGGGACGCCGAGCGTCTCGTCAAGACCTTGTCCAGTGCATCGCAAGATGCCGTCGCCAACGCCGCCCGCACCGGAAAGTACGATACGCCCGAGTACAAGGCGGCCGTCGACGAGTTCTACGGCAAATATCTGTGCCGCAAGGGTAAGGGGAATCCTTATTTCGAGCGATCGCTCGGCGGATTGAGCGAGCAGGTCTACGGCACGATGTGGGGGCCGTCGGAGTTCAGCGTGCAAGGCAATCTGAAGGACTTCGATCGTGTGGCGGATCTGCCTTCGATCAAGGTCCCGACGCTGCTCCTCTGCGGTGAATTCGACGAATGCACGCCCGAGACGACGCGCGACTACGCGAGCATGGTACCGCGAAGCGAATTCGCGGAGATCAAAGGCTCGGCGCACCTCACGACAATCGACGCACCGTCGACCACGCTAAAGGTCGTGCGACGATTCCTCGCCCGCTCAGATTCGGCGTAGAGCGTAGAACCTTTGAGGAAGGGGCAACATGCCATACACGGACAACAGAGGGGTGAAGGTCTACTACGATTCCTACGGGGAAGGTGTGCCGATCGTCTTCCTCCATCCTTGGACGACGAACGGAGGCATCTGGTACTTCCAGGCGTTCCCCTTCGCTCGGACGAACCAGGTGATCGTGATCGATCATCGCGGACACGGCCGATCGGACAAGCCGAAGAGCGGCTATTCGATCGAGGAGCACACGGCGGACGTGCTCGCCGTCCTCGACGCGGCGAAGGTGCGTCGCGCGGTCTTCGTCGGCAACTCGATCGGCGGCATGATGGTCATGCAACTGAATCTCGACCACCCGGACCGCGTGATCGGCAACCTGATCCTCAGCTCCGGCACGGGCCTCGGCGAGGGCATGCCGCCGGAGGCTGGTGAAGCCTTCCAGAAGGACTACGAGGGAGCGTTCGGGGGATTGCTCGAGGGCGCCGTGTCCGCGAAGACGAAGCGAGAGCGGCCCGAGATCCTCGAGGTCATGAGGGGGCACTACCTCGTGCCGACGAATTTTCCGAAGCACGTCTTCGACTCGGCCATGGCAGACCCGAACGGCGTGTTCGGCTGGAACATCAAAGACCGCCTGTCGTCGATCCGAAAGCCCACGCTGGTGATCGCGGGCGAGGATGACCAGGCGACGCCGGTCGCGGCCAACAAGCTCCTCGCCGACAACATCCCTGGGGCGAAGCTTCGCGTGGTCAAAGACGTCGGCCATTTCTACCAGCTCGAGAGGCCGGCCGAATTCAACGCTGCGCTCCGTGAGTTCCTAGCCGGATTGCGCTAGGCCGGCGTTGCGTAGGCGGCTCTGAGCTCCGTCATCGGGCAGTGTCGGGACCTCTTACTCCATAGAGTCGAAGCTCCACATCGCCGTGAAACGTCGCGGTTCGGGGCGATAGCGCCGAGCGATCGGGCGGTTCGCCATCGGGGAGGTTTCTTCAGCGATCGCCCCCGTCCAGGAACACCGAGCTTCCCGCGGCTCGACGCGTGATCGGTTGCTCAGGTCGGTGGTTCATGGCGATCTTCGCAATTGCCGGATGATCGCACGCGAAGGAGTCCCGTAGTATGCGCGAGCTAGTCAGACAAGCTGTCTTCGGTCGCTCGGGCATACGCGTCGCGCCGGCCGATGCGCCGACGCTCAAGCTCGTCGATCTGAGCCTCGAGTCGCCCGATGGTCACACGCTGATCGACCCCGCCAACGCCTCGGTGAATGAGGGGGAGCGCGTTGCGATCACGGGTCCTTCGGGCACCGGCAAGACCATCCTGCTGCGCGCGATCGTCGGCAGTTGGCCATTCGGCAAAGGGCGCATCGAGGTGCCGGGCACCCCGCAGCAGGTGGTCGACCGCATCGGCGCGTACGAGCGCCCGGGCGCCGACTGGTGATCCTAGCGCTCCGCGCGCCGCTTGACTTCGAGGGACTCGACCTCCTCATTCGGGAGGTGATGCCCAAATTCCCCGCAGGAGGCCCCGCATGACGCCCACGGCGATCTGGATCGACGGCGCGCTCAAGTCCCGCGAGCAGGCGACCGTCTCGGTGTTCGACCACGGGCTCCTCTACGGCGACGGCGTCTTCGAGGGCATTCGCATCTACAGCCGCCGCGTCTTCCGGCTCGACCAGCACCTCGACCGTCTCTACGACTCGGCCAAGGCGATCGCGCTCGAGATCCCGCTCGACCGCGCCGCCATGGTCGACGCGCTGCGCGAAACGATCCAGGCGAACGCGAAGGAGGACGGCTACATCCGGCTCATCGTCACGCGTGGGGTCGGCGATCTCGGCGTCGACCCGACGAAGTGCCCGAAGCCGTCGGTCATCATCATCGTGACCGACATCCAGGTGTACCCGGCGGAGCTGTACTCACGCGGCGTCAAGGTCATCACGTCGGCGACGCGCCAGGTCTCGCACGAGGCGTTCGACGCGCGCGTGAAGTCGCTCAACTATCTCAAGAACGTGCTCGCGAAGATCGACGCGAACCGCGCCGGGGCGCACGAGGCGATCCTGCTCAACGCCGAGGGCTTCGTCAGCGAGTGCACCGCCGACAACCTGTTCGTCGTGAAGGAGGGGCGGCTCCTCACGCCGTCGCCGCAGGACGGCGCCCTCGAGGGCGTCACGCGCGGCGCCGTCCTCGAGCTGGCGGGCGAGGCGCGCATCGAGTCGCGCGAGAAGCGCCTCACGCGCTACGACGTGTACACCGCCGACGAGTGCTTCCTCACCGGCACCGGCGCCGAAGTCATGCCGATCGCCGAGGTCGACGGCCGGAAGATCGGTATGACGACGCCGGGCCCAGTGACGAAGCGCCTGCTCCACGCCTTCCACGCGCTGGTGCGCCGCGAGGGCGACCCGATCTGGTAGGCCGCGGCTGCTGTCGCGACGACCAGCGGGCGCAGCGCAGCAGCTCGTCGTGAGGAGACATCATCAACGCACATCGATGATGTTCGTGACGTCGGCGAAGCGCTTGCGCTTGAGCAGCTTGCCGCGCCCCGCCTGCCCGAGCACCTTGCCGTTCTCGACGATCACCTCGCCGCGCGACAGCGTCATCACCGGCCAACCGGTGACCTGGAGGCCTTCGTGGAGCTCCCAGCCCTGTTTCGAGTGCAGGTCCTGGTGGCGGATGGTAACCTGCTTCTCGGCGTCGAATACGACGATGTCCGCGTCCGAGCCGACCGCGATGGTGCCCTTACGCGGGTAGAGGCCCATCAGCTTGGCGGGATTCGCGGCGGTCACGGCGACGAAGCGTTGCAGGGAGAGGCGCTTCTTGCGCACGCCTTCGGAGTACAGCATCGGGATCACCGTCTCGAGATTCGCCATGCCCGGAATCAGCTCGTCCACCTTGGTGTGCTTCTTCTTCTGCTTCATGCTCCAACCGATGTGATCGGTCGCCACGGTCTGCAGGACGCTGTGGTCGAGTGCCTGCCAAAGCACCTCCATCTGATCGGCGTGGCGCAGCGGAGGCCATCCGACGTAGCGCTCGGGGTCGATCTTTTCCTCGAAGCGGTCGCGCGAGAGATGGAGGTAGATCGGCCGGGTCTCGGCGTAGACCGACTGGCCGTGGGCGCGTGCGTCGTTGATCGCGTCGAGGCTCTCCTGGCAGGAGAGATGGACCATGTAAATCGGGCTGTCGGTCAAGCGCGCCAGTTGGATGGCGCGCTGCGCGGCGATGCCTTCCGCAAGCCGCGGCCGCGAATCGGCATAATGCCGGATATCCGAATGACCCTCGGCCTCGAGTCGCTGAGTCTCGAAGCTGATGCAGGTCTGGTCTTCGCAGTGGATGTTGATCAGCCCGCCGAGCCGCCCAGCTTCGGCCATCGCCTTCACGTATTGCGCCGAGCACTCGTCGAAGCCCGCGAGACCGGTCATGAAGATCTTGAAGCTCGTGTGCCCCTCGGCAACCACGTCGCGCATCTCGGCGATGATCCTCTCGGTCGGCTTCATGAGCGTGGGGTGCAGGCCGTAGTCGATCACGGTCTTCGACTTGGCGCGCGCCTCCCACTGTCCGAGGCATTCGATCATCGACTGGTTCGGATGCGTCAGCGCGTAGTCCACGACCGTTGTGACCCCGCCACACGCCGCCTGCACCGAGGACGAGTACCAGTCATCGATCGTATCCTCGCCCATGAGGTTGGTCTCGCAGTGGGTGTGGACGTCGACGCCGCCCGGAATCAGCAGCTTGCCCTTGGCGTCGATCTCGCGTTCCGCAGGGCCAGGAAGCTGACTGCCGATGCGCTTCACCACCCCGCCTTCGATTCCGACGTCCGCTTCGTAGACGTCGTTGGCAGTCACCACGGTGCCGTTACGCAGGATCACATCCATCGGTCGTCTCCCGTCATGCGTACTGTTCGACAGCCCATGCGAACCGTCGTGCACGCACGATTGGCGTGCGTTACGAGGCAATCGAGCTGGCACAATCGCGCGGATTGAGTGTTGGGCATAGGCGGCGCAATACCACAGGCGCTGCTTTCTACCGCGGCGTGAGAGAAACCGTCAACGCAACCGGTCGCATCGCCGCAGTTTCGGCCGCCATGGCTCTTGCGCGCTACTGCGTTGCGCAACGGCCAACGGTTCGCCGAGCCGGCCGCCGTCAAAGCGGGCTGTAGAGCCGGGAGTGCCGGGGTCCGATGTCGTAGCCTTACGTCAACTTGGTTCGTCAACATCGGGACGCTCTTGCCGACGTAATTCATCGAGCGTTCCTCCCTCCGCGGACGGGCTCTCCCGCCGTCGCCTCGAGCGCGCGGGCCGCGGCCGCGATCGAATCGACTATCATGACGTACCCCGTGCACCGGCACAGGTTGCCCGCGATCCCGTGGCGGATCTCCTCCTCGCTCGGGCTCGGGTTGTCGGCCAGGAGCTGGACGGCGGAGAGGATCATGCCGGGCGTGCAGAAGCCGCATTGCAGCCCCTGATGCTCGATGAAGGCGCGCTGCACCGGATGGAGACCGTCGGGGCCGGCGGGAAGGCCCTCGATCGTGGTCACCTCGGCGCCGACGACGTCGACCGCGAGCACGCAGCACGACTTCACCGTCTTGCCGTCGACCAAGACCGTGCAGGCGCCGCAGCTGCCGGTGCCGCAGCCGACGTGCGTACCGGTGAGGTCGAGCTCCTCGCGTAGGAAATCGGCGAGCACCATGCGGGTGTCGATGGCGACTTCCCGCCGCTTGCCGTTGACCGTCACCTCGATCGGGATCTTCATCGTTCGCTCCTCGCCGATCGGGCCGCCGCCGCCCGGCCGCTCCCGGAATAGACGTCGGGCCGCAGGTCGCGAAAGATCGGCAGCCTCCGGCGCGCCGCCTCCACTTCGCCGAGATCGATCTCGCAGCGCACGATCGCCGCTTCGTCCGCGGGCGCGAGCGCGACCGTGCGGCCCCCCGGCGCGATCACGCAGCTCCTGCCGATGAAATGGGTGTCCGTCGTCCCCAGCCGCTCGACGCCCGCGCGGTTGCAGGCGGCGACCCAGAGCAGGTTCTCGCAAGCGCGGGTGCGGAGCTCCGCGACGAACATGTCCCCGGTGGAGGCGTCGGCCGCCGGCCGCCACGCGGGGACGCAGGACGGCACCGCGACGATCTTCGCCCCCGCGAGCGCAAGCGCTCGCCACGCCTCGGGAAAGCGCCGATCGTAGCAGATGAGCAGCCCGAGCGGCCCGACGGGCGTCTCGAACACGGGAAGGGCGTCGCCCGGACGGAAGTGCCGCGGCTCGTCGAGCCGGACGTCCTCGGTCTCCATCTTCGGCAGATGGACCTTCGTGAAGTAGGGCACGCGGCTGCCGTCGGCGCAGGTTCCGGGCATCGGCATCCCGTCCGGTCCCAAGACCACGGCGATGTCGACGCCGACCTCGTCCTCTATCGCGTAGAGGGGGAGCACGATCGTCGCCCGGTGGCGGCGGGCGCTCGCCCCCGCAGCCTCCGTCGCCGGTCCGGGGATCTTCTCGGCCCAGGCGCGGAAATCGCGGTCGCGGCAACCCCCGAAGTAGGGCGTGAGGGCGAGTTCGGTCGCCACCACGAGGTCCACGCCGCCCTCGGCGGCGCGATCGATAGCGTCGAGGAGAGCCCGTAGATTCGCGGCCGGGTCCTCCGCGAGGCCCGCCTGCTGGATGAGCGCGATGCGCACCTTGCGGACTTCGCTCAAGAGACGAACCCCGGGATCACTTGTTCCGCGGTGAGGCGCAGGCAGTCGAGCACGGCCTCGTGGCGCCCGAGCGCGTGCTTCATCTTGAAGACCACGTGCGTGGGCCCGAGCGTCTCGCGGATCATCGCCAGGTCCTCGCGGCCGCGCGCGGCGTCCCCGACCGTGGTGCGCTGGCGCACGAGCTCCGGCAGCAGGTCCTCGCGGTCGGCGGGGATCGGGCGCTGGGCGTCGTCGACCAGGTGGTTGATCTTCAGGTAGCGGCGGTACTCCTCGCGGATCTCGTCGCCGCCTTGCCTCCAGGCGGTCGCCTCGTCCTTTGCGACTCCCCACTCGCGGTAGTAGGCGAACTCCTGATCCGCTCGCCTCTTGCCGTGGCGCGCGAGCGCGGCTTCCCAGTGAGCGACGTTGTCGCGGATGATGCGGATCGGCGTGATCGGGTCGGCGTACCAGGCGTCGCCGATCTCCGCCGCGAGCTCGACGGCCGAGCGCTTCTTCGCCGCGACCCAGATCGGCGGAGCCGGCTTGCGCATCGGCTTCGGTGTGAACGTCACGTTCTCGACCGAAAAGTGCTTGCCGCGGAAGGTGACCGTCGGCTCGGTCCAGAGCCGGCGGATGAGGAGCGCCCCTTCGCGCATCAGGCCGGGCCGGTCGGCGAGCTTGCGCCGGAAGCCGGCGAACTCCTCGGGACGGTACCCCTGGCCGATGCCGAGGATCAGCCGCCCCCCGGAAATGAGATCGAGCACCGCGCAGTCTTCGGCGAGCTTCATCGGATCGTACAGCGGCAACAGCACGACCCCCGTGCCGAGACGGATCTTCGAGGTCCGTGCCGCGAGGTAGGCGAGCGCGACCAGCGGCGAGGGGAACATGTCGTCGGGCATGAAGTGATGCTCGCTCACGAAGGCGCAATCGTAGCCGAGCGATTCCGCGAGGCGGATCTCCTCGACCACCTCGTGGAAGCGATCGGTCGCCGATCTCCCCGCCCCCTTCTCCACGGTGTAGGTGATGCCAAATCTCACGAAAGAGCCTCCGGCTAGAACTGCCCAAGCATCTCGTGTGCCAGCGGTCGAAAGCGAGAAAATCATCGGCCTGGAGCGCGTTTGGCCGAGCAGTGCTGACAGCATGTCTTCATTGATCACGGCATTTCGTGAGCTGCGGGCCGGCCCGGTCACGGAGAATCGAGAGAAAGGAAGGGCACGCCGCCGGCGGCGCGCCATCCGTGAACCGGCTCGGGGGGCGCGAGTGTCGCCGGACGGGGCGCGAACCCCCGATCAGCGAGGCGGGATCACCGGCAGCAGCACGAAGCTGTCGTAGGCGCCGCCCGTGTGGAGCGTCACCGTACCGCCGAAGATTTCCGGCGGCCGGTCGCGCGGATCGTCGTGCATGAACGCTCCCGGGCCCCGCTTCGGCTGCTTCGTCGTCGAGCGCACCATCAGGTTCGCGGCGGCCTGCGCCGTGTCGCCGTAGTCGTAGTCCATGCCGCGCACCGACAGAGCCAGACGGTAGCCCCGCGGAAGCACGATCGAGGTCGGCCAGATCTCGACGTCGAGTGCGTAGACCTCGTTCGGTACGAGCGGCTCGACGCAGTCGTGCGCGTGATAGGGGCGGTACTCGGTCGTGAGCGCGGGATCGAGGCGGCGATGCGAGGCGCGGAGCCACCCCTGGCTGATCGGCGTCCTCGGGTGCTGCGCGCCGGAGAAGACGACCTCTTGCCCCCCGGGGTCGAACGCCTGCAGCACGAGGAAGAGGTCCGCGTCCGTCGTCGTCGAGCTCGCGTGGAGCCGCGCCGCGACCGGCCCGGTGATCTCCGTCTCCTTCTCGAACGCGGGCGTGAAGAACGTCACCCCTTTGCCGAGCCCTTCGTAGCTCACCATCCTCGGCCTCGCCGGCTGGGTCCGCGAGAGGCGGAGCTCGGCGGCGTCGAGATGGAGCCGCGTCCACTGCGTGCGCGCGATCGGCCACTCGTTCTCGTCGCGCCGGACGAAGCCGTCGACGCGGCGGACGTTCAGGAGCACGCGGGGCCGGCGTGACCAGCCGTTGTCGACGCCCTTCAGGTAGTACTCGAGGAACTGCTTCTGCAGCGCGACGCCGTAATCCGTGTAGAAGTGCGTCCAGTGCTCGAGGCCGTGCACCTCGAGCCACTTCTCCTTCGACGCGGCGCGCACGAAGCCCTCGACGTTGCCACGAAGGTGCAGGCCCTGCCCTCCCCAGTTGCCGGCGGAGAGGAACGGCACCTCGATCTTCGACCAGTCGGGCGAGCGCTCGCGGTGGTAGTCGTCGGCGAGCGCGTGGCTGCGGATCTCCTCGGCGAGGTCGCAGCGGTTCCGCCGGAGCTCCTCGTCGGAGAGCGTCTCCGGCCCGGCGACGGTCTCGCCGGTCACGCGATGGCGAAAGCCGCGGTCGCCGACGCCGTGCTGCACGCGGCAGATGACGACGTCGAAGAGAAGGTCCCAGAACGTCGTGCGGATCCCGCCGTGGTGCGTCGAGTCGCGGTACCAGTCGGCGGCCGCCTCCCAAGGGATCATCGCCACGAGATGCGGCGGCCGGAGAGTCGCGACGTGCCACTGGTTCATCGCCAGGTAGGAGATCCCGCAGAGCCCGACCTTGCCGTCGCTCCACGGCTGCACGGCCGCCCACTCGACGCACTCGTAGAGGTCGCGCGTCTCGCGCGGTTGGAACGGACGGAGGAGACCTCGCGATCGACCCGCGCCGCGCGAGTCGACGCGCACGCAGACGTAGCCGTCCGGCACCCACTTCTCCGGGTCGACCATCTCGAAGTTCGCGTACGCGCAGCTCGAGCCGCGGCCGACGTCGGGATGTTCCTCGACCAGGAGCTTCCACCGCCCGGGAAACCCCTCGTCGAAGTCGAGGCCTTTCCCGTACGGGCCGCAGGCGAGGATCACCGGATACCTGCCGTCGTCGTCGGGGCGGAACACGTCGGCCCTGAGCGGCACCCCGTCGTCCATCAGAATCGCCACGTCCCAGTCGATCCGCATCTTCATGGCGGCAAGCATCACGCTTTTGCGCGCCGAGTTCCACGGCGGGCGCGGATCGACCGCGGCGCAGACGTCGAGCGGGATGCAAACGGCGACGGTCGTCAGCATGACGTACTCGTCGGGATCGAGGATGTGCCTCTGGACCTCGTATGCGGCGAGCTCGCAGCGCGGCGAGCGGTTCCATCCGTCGCCACTCTCAGGGGGGTGCGAGGATTCAGGTCCCTCCCCTGACCTTGCACAATCTCGCGATGATCCGCGAGCCGCTCGCGCCGACGCACGTGATCTTCAAAATGAAGCACGCGCTCGGCAACCATGAGGAGGCAAAAAAGGGCGCTTCGCCTCACGGCCGAGAAGGTGATAACGCACTTCGCGGACCGAGCTCGCCCAACCGGAGGAGAACCGATGCCGACTGCCCAGGGAATCGGAGCCCGCATCCAGCGTGTCGAGGACCCACGCTTCCTGCGCGGGGAGACGACCTACGTGGAGGGGTTGCGCCTGCAGGACATGCGGAGCGTCGCCTTCGTGCGGAGCCAGCACGCGCACGGGATCCTCCGCTCGATCGACGTCACCGCCGCGGCCACGCTTCCGGGCGTCGAGCGGATCGTCACCGGAGCCGACCTCGCGGGCGACGTGAAGCCGATCCTCTTCGATTGGCAGCCGAAGTCCCTATCGGTACGGGTCCGCAATTGCGAGTACCCGACGATCGCCGTCGATCGCGTGCGCTTCGCGGGCGAGATCGTCGCGATCGTCGTCGCCCGTGACCGCTACATCGCCGAGGACGCGGCCGAGCTCGTCCGCGTCGACGTCGACCCGCTCCCCGCGGTGGTCGACATGGAGCGCGCGCTCGAGCCGGGCGCGCCGCTCGTCCACGAGGAATGGGGCGACAATCTGATGCTCGATTTCCGGGTCGACACCGGCGACGTCGACCGGATCCTCCGCGAGGCACCGCTCGTCGTCACCGGCCGTTACCGGACGAACCGGCAGAGCCCGTGCCCGATGGAGGGGCGCGCGGTGCTCGCCGGCTACGACGCGACGACGAACGAGCTCACCGTCTGGCTCTCGACCCAGATGCCCCACTTCGTTCGGACCGAGATCTCCCGGCACCTCGGCTTCCCCGAGAACCGGATCCGCGTGATCGCACCCGACGTCGGCGGCGGCTTCGGCCTCAAGTGCAATCTCTTCCCGGAGGAGCTCCTCCTCGCCGCACTCGCGCGGAAGCTCCGCGTGCCGCTCAAGTGGGTCGAGGACCGTCGGGAGAACTTCGTCGGCTCGTACCATGCGAAGGAAGCGATCTGCGAAGCGACGCTCGCGCTCGATCGTGACGGGAAGATGCTCGCGCTCGACGCGTACTTCGTGACCGACGTCGGCGCCTACACCTCCGTGCCGTTCTCGCCGACCGCCGAGGCGCTGCAGCTGGGCGTCGGGGTCCCGGGTCCCTACAAGATCGCGCACGTACGGACCAGGGCGCTCGCGGTCGCGACGAACAAGGTGACCGAGTCCGTCTATCGTGGCGTCGGGTTTCCCGCCTCGCAGTACACGATGGAGCACCTCGTGGATCAGGCGGCCGCGGAGCTCGGCATCGATCCCGCGGAGCTCCGGCGGCGAAACCTGATCCCGAGCTCGGAGTTCCCCTTCACGAGCGCGACCGGACTTCGATACGACAGCGCGACCCCGGAGGAGAGCCTCGATCTCGCGCTCCGCATGATCGACTACGAACGCTTCCGCGAGGAGCAGGCGGCGGCGCGGGCGAAAGGTCGGTATCTCGGTCTCGGGCTGAGCACCATGATCGAGATGACGACGTTCGGCCTCGACTTCTTCCAGATGGTCGAGTTCCCGCGAAAGCTCGGCTTCGACTCCGCTCAGGTGCGGGTCGAACCCGACGGCCGCGTGACCCTCGCGGTCGGGACGTTCTCGCACGGGCAGGGGCACGCGACGACGTTCGCGCAGATCGTCGCGGAGACGCTCGGCTGCGACGTCGCCGACGTCACGTTCGTCCAAGGCGATACGGCGCGGACACCCTACGGATGCGGCACCTGGGGAAGCCGAAGCGCGGTCGCCGGCGGCGGCGCGGTCCTCGGCGCCAGCGAACAGATCCGCGCCAAGCTCCTCCGAGTCGCCGGGCATCTCCTCGAGACCGCGCCGCAGGACCTCGAGCTCCGCGACGGGAAGGTGAACACGAAGGGGGTGCCGGGCCGTTCCGTCACGCTCCGGCAGGTCGCGGAGGCGGTCCTCCTCGACCACAACCTCCCGCCCGGGGAGACGCCGGGGCTCGACGCCGTGTTCCACTACACGGCGCCTTCGCCGTTCGCGAACGCGACGCACCTCGCCGTCGTCGAGGTCGACCCGGAGACCGGCGCGGTGCGGATCCTCCGCTACGTCGTCGCGGAGGACTGCGGCCGGATGATCAACCCGATGATCGTCGACGGGCAGATCGTCGGCGGCGTCGCGCAGGGAATCGCGATGGCGCTTCTCGAGGAGCATCGCTACGACGAGAACGGACAGCTGCTGACCGGCTCGCTTCTGGATTACCTCCTGCCGACGGCGGCGGACGTGCCTCAAGTGGAGATCGGCCACATCGAGACGCCGTGTCCCTTGAGCGCCGGCGGCTTCAAGGGGATGGGGGAAGGGGGGACGATCGCACCTCCGGGCGCGATCGCGAACGCCGTGTCGGACGCGCTCGTGCCGCTCTGCGGATGGAAGAGCTTCGGGAAGCTGCCGATCACGCCGGAGATCGTCCGGCGGCGCGTGCAGGAGGCGCGGAACGGCGGATGAACCGGAGGCGAGAGCTCCGCGACCAGCGGCCCGTCGAGATGCAGAACGGATGATCTGCTGCACGCTCCGAGAGGACCTGCTCGTCGAGGTATCGAAGCTCGCCCGCGAGGGCCGCTTCGATTACTCGTTCGTTGAGTCGACGGGGATCTTGGAGCCGCTGCCCGTCGCGGGGCCTCGCTTGGGCCGGCGGACGGTCCTCACCTTCCCGCTGCTTCCGCCTCCGCAGAAGAACTGGTCGCCGCCATCGGACTCGAGCCCCGAAACGTTCACTCCGGGCGGCATCTCGAGCCTCTCCAGGACCTCTCCCGTTCGAGGATCGACTCGCCTCAAATCGCTCTCGTCACCCTCCCAGGTGCCGTGCCAGAGCTCTCCGTCGACCCAGGTGACTCCGGTGACGAAGCGGTTGGACTCGATCGTGCGAAGAATCGCCCCTGTTTCGGGATCGACTTGATGGATCTTCCGGTCCCGATACTGCCCCACCCAGAGTGTCCCTTCGGCCCACGTGAGCCCCGAGTCACCGCCGCCGCCGGGCGCCGGGATCGTGGCGAGCACACGGCCGGTCTTCGGATCGATCTTCTGGATGCGATCCTCGGCGAGCTGATACAGGTGCTGGCCGTCGAAGGCCGTTCCTGCATGCGCGGCGACATCGATCGAGCGCAGCGTCTTCCCGCTCGCAGGATCGAAGGCGATCAGCTTGTCTCCAGCAGCAAACCAGACGTTCCGACCGTCATACGTGACTCCATGCACGTGGTCGGCACCCGAAAAGGGTCCATACTCGCGGACGATCTCGGCGGTTGATCGACTCATGCTTCGATCCTAGCCGATCGGCAGAGGAGCGGGGAGCAACAAGGTCGTCGTGAATCCCAACACGGGCGGGGTCAGCCAACGACGGGCTCGCCCGCGACCGAACGACTGCACCTTGCCTGCTGCCGCGAGCGAGTCGAACGCCCGCTGCACGGTGCGCTGGCTCGTTCCAAGCGCAAGCGCAAGGGCCGAGCTCGACCACGATTCACCGTCGGCGAGGAAGGCGAGCACGGCCGCATGCTCCCCGTCGACGGGCGGCGCCAGCACGACGACCCTGCGTGCGCGGCGCGGCGCCAGCGCAAACCCTCGCTTCGTCGCGCTCACGCCGGCCAGCGTCCGAAGCACGGTGCGAAGCCGCCCGGCTTCGACACGCAGCCGCGCGCGATGCGATTCATCGGCGAGCTTCGATCCGAAGGCGCGCGCGATGAGCGTGTCCCTCGCTACATCTCCCGGCCAGGCTTCGCCGAGCGCGCGTGCGAGCGCGAACAACACCGGACGCCTTGCGAGCGAGACCGCCTTACTCGAGTCACGCACGACATGACGGCAGGCGTCGACGACGAATGCTTTCGACGCCAGCAACGCTTCGACCTCCTCGAGCAGGAGGAGTCGCTCCTCGCCACTCGCAATCAGGCGCGCAGCGGGCGTGTTCAGGACGAGGAATGCGCTTTCGACCTCCGCCGCCAGCGCCGGGATACGCGCGCGGCGCGCCGCGCGCTCGGCCCGAGCGAGCGCGGCGCGCGCCGCCTTCGTCCGGAGGCGACGCATCGCGATTCCCGCGACCACCAGCTCGTGGGCGGTCCTCGACGCGGGAGGGAAGGGCGCGGGGTCGAGCTCGGCGAGCGTACGCTCGGCCTCGTCGATGCGCCCGATCAGGAGGAGGCGCCGGACCTCGAGATACCGCGCATGCGCGGCGTTTACCCGGTCGCCGTGCTCTTCGAGCGTCGCCCGCGCCGCGTCGAGCGCCTTCGCAGGCCAGCCCAAGTCGCGCGAGACGAGCGCGATCTCGGCCTCGGCGACGACGCACCTCGCGCGGGCCACGGCCTCTCTCGGACCGAAGGCACGCGCAGCACGTCGCAGGAGAGCCTTCGCTCGAACGAGATCGCCGAGCTGCGCCATCGCGATGCCCCGAAGCGCGAGAGCCGGCGCGTCGTCGCGCAGGGCGACCCGCTTCAATGCGCCGAGGGGATCGCCCGCCGCGAGTGCACGCGCCGCGGCAGTGATCAGCGAGTCCATCGGAATCCCGTCACACTTGTAACTCTCCCATCGTTCGATGTCCGGCGCTAAATTTATCTCATGACCAGCAACCGCCAAGTCGCAGCGAGAAGCGCGATGGCAAGGCAGAAGGAGAGAAGAGCGATGACGAAGCACATCGACCGGGACACGTAAAGAATGGCTCGCAGCGCGGCTCGAGCTGCTCGAGGCCGAGAAGGAGCTCACGCGGCAGAGCGACGAGGTGGCGCGGCGACGGCAGGAGCTGCCGTGGGTTCGGATCGACAAGGAGTATCGATTCGAGACCGACGAGGGGAGCGCCTCGCTGAAAGACCTCTTTCGAGGGCGCTCGCAGCTCCTCGTCTACCACTTCATGTTCGGGCCCGACTACACGGCGGGGTGTCCGTCCTGCTCGGCGATCGCGGACGGGTTCGACGGCATCGTCGTCCACCTGGCCAACCACGATGTCACGCTTGCGGCGGTGTCGCAGGCGCCGCTCGCGAAGCTCGAGGCGTACAAGCGGCGGATGGGGTGGACGTTTCCCTGGGCGTCCTCGCTCGGCAGCGACTTCAACTTCGACTTCGACGTCTCGGTGACCAAGGAGCAGCAGCGCGAGGGGGCCGTCGAATACAACTACCGGTCGGCTAGGCCTCCCTTCGGCACTCAGCCGTCGCGCAGCCACGCGCTGGACGCGAAGCCGGAAGCCGCCGCCGAGGGGCCTGTCGCCTTCGCGGCCATGACCGGAACGGACGTGGCCACGTACACGCGCGAGCGGCCCGGAATGAGCGCGTTCGCGGTCGAGGACGGCGTCGTCTACCACGCCTATTCGACCTACGCGCGCGGACTGGACGGTCTCTGGGGCATGTACCAGTGGCTCGACCGCGCACCCAAGGGGCGCAACGAGAAGGGCCTCTGGTGGCGCCGCCACGACGAGTACAACAAGGGCTGAGCGAAGTCGTGGTTGTCGTGGCGCAACTGCGGGACTGACGATCTCACGACGCATGGCTTCCGAGCGAGCTTCCCAGCAAGCGTTTTTTGGCGTCTCAGCGCTGCTCTTCGCTGCCAGCGCGGTCGTAACAATCGTCTGGTGCGCGTCCATGTCGACGATGGGCGCCCGGGCGCGGCCCTAGGCTGCCGGCCGACGCCGGCACGGCCTGGCGTCACGGCCTGCGCCTGTCTGACCTACCGACCTACGCGGCAAGCCCGGCGTAGGTCGCGGCTTCGATTGCGCTGAACGTCGCGATGATGTGGTGATCGAAGAACGGCAAGACCTGGGTCAAGAAAGTGCAGCCGATCCCGCTCCGGCGATCGACCCAATAGTAGAGGTTGAAGAGACCCGCCCAATCACCGGTGCCTTCCTTGCGCATGCCGGGAACGTCTTCCAGCGTGAGATGGAAGCCGAGCCCCCAGGTTTGGCGGAACGGCAGCAGCGGCACATCGTTCGACAGCTCGGGCACCACCGAAGTGATGCCGCTCGTAGGCATCGGAACGCCGTTGAGGGCATCGGAGAACGCGAGATCGACTGTGGCCTCTTGTAGTACGCGCGCGCCGTCGAGCTCGCCACCGCGCAGAAGCATGCGAACGAAGCGGCCATAATCGCCAGCGGTGCCGTAGAGGCCGTGCCCGCCGGCCCACCAATCGGGCTTCTCGGGAAGCTCCATCTGATTTGGCGTCAGACCGCCGTCGGCGGCGCGCGCATGGACGGGCATAATTCGCGCGCGCTGCTCCGCGGTCGGCTGGAACGTGGTGTCGGTCATGCCGAGCGGGCCGGTAACGTGCTCTGCCAAATAGCGATCAAGCGTCTGGCCGGCGACGTTCTCGACGATCAGCCCGAGCCAGTCCGTGTTGGTGCCATATTCCCAGATCGTTCCGGGATCGTGGACCATCGGCACGAACAGTGCGGCGCGGTTGCCGCTCAAAACGTCCGGCACCTGGAACCGCTTCTGGTACTTCGCGAGCTTCGCGTTGGTAAAGAAGTAGGAGAGGCCGGAACTATGGCTGAGCAGCTGGCGTACCGTGGCCTGGCGCTTCGGAACGCGAAGAATCGGCTGGTCGCCGTCGAAGCTTTCGAGCACCGTGAGCTTGCCGAATTCCGGTAATAGGGAGGAAACCTCGGCGTCGAGATCGAGCCGACGCTGCTCGATCAGCTGCAGCGCGGCTACGCTCGTTACCGCCTTGGTCGTGGACGCGTAACGAAACATCGTACGGTCGTCGACCGCCGGGCCGCCTCCGCTGCGGAGCGTGCCGGCACCGCCGCGATAGAGCACGCCGTCGCGGTCGGTGATGACCAGAGCTGCGCCCGGATAGCCCCGCGCCTTAGCTCCCTGCTGAAGCAGCCCATCGATCGTGTTGGCGTCCACTTTCATGCGGAGCTCCTCTCGCTCTTTGCACGACAGGAAGAGTCCATCACCGCCTTTCCGTCGGCGGATCCCAGGGCCGTGCAAAGGCCCAACATTCCAAGGATGAGCAGTCCGATCAAGATATTCGCGACTGCGGCTGCGTCGCCCGAGAGCGGTGGATCGCAAGGTCCCCGACGGGATTTGGAACTTGTAACTCGCTGCTGCACATCGAAATTCATCACGCCGCGTAGGCTCGGCTCCGTCCAGGGGCCAAGGTACCCTCTACGATCCGGACGGAGTGGTCCCTGCCCGTCTCCGCCCGCGCGACCGGTCAGCAAACGTGCAACACGCTGCGACACTTTTACCGCTGCGATCGGCCACGAGACTAGCGCTCACGCGGTAGCACGGGCGCCATGACGGCGGGAACCCGAACGCCTTCTCGTGGAGCTCTGACCACCGACGAACCACGATGCCTTGGACGCATTTACGAGAATCGATTTGCGCTCGCTACACGAGCCGAGCCGCGAGACCCGGTTCGCAAGATCGTCGCTTAGCGGCGCGGGTGTCCAAGGAGCCGCGGCACGGCCCGCAGTCCAGATCATCCCGCTGTGGTTGGACGGCGCCGAGCGCGGATGATACCTTGCGCAGTCGGCGTGCGGGACCACGCCCGGGACCGGGCCGGTGCCGCGAATACAGGCGGAGACCTATGGTTGATGGCTTCCTGCCGCTCAGCGCTGCGGTGATCCTCGGCGGCATCTTCACGGCCAAGAGCCGCAGCGGCCGCCCGCACTCCGAACGCATCGACAAGCTCCCGGACTCGCCGTTCGTACCCAAGCCCCTGGTCGAGTTCGGCTATTCGGCGCTCGGTGGCATTGGGCGCGGCGCCTCACACTTAGGTATTACCGCCAACCTCTGTACCGCGCTGTCGCTCGTGTTCGGGCTCGTGTCGGCGATTCTGATCGCCATGGGACACTTGATCTTCGGAGGTTTGGTGCTCCTCTTCGGCTCCTCGCTCGACGCGCTCGACGGCATCATCGCCCGCGCCACAGGCACAGCTAGCAACGCCGGTGAGTTTTTCGACGCCACCGTCGATCGCGCCAACGATGCCACTGCCTTCTTGGGAATTCTCTGGTACTACCGCGAGAACCCGGTTGGCTTCACGCTCGGCGGTATCGCGCTCGTGGGGTCGCTGCTCGTCAGTTACGTGCGCGCCAAAGGTGAGGCCCTCGGTGTGGAGTGCTCGATCGGCTGGATGCAACGCTACGAGCGCATCCTCTGGTTGGTGCTCGGACTCGTCGCGGGGCCGCTCGCGGCGCGGTGGCTCGAGCCCGGTGTCGGAGAGTCGCCACGCTGTCATGTCCTGCTGATGGTTCTCGCTGTCATCGGCATCTTCTCGCTGCTCACCGCGACGCAACGCTCGCGTGTCGTCTACCGCACTCTGACCGGCCGCCACGTGACGCGGCGCTGACGCGGGCGGCCGCCCCGGACGCGACCGCGCTCGGTTCTGGCATGTCGGGGCCGGGCTGCAGGCGAAATCGTTACCACGGCCGTGGTGTGCAGGGCGTTTATGGGTTGGTGTCTGGCGGAGCTCGGTGAGTTCGCGTCCGCGAGCGCCGCCGACGACGAAGGAATCCGCATCGCAGAGGCCGTCGGACAACCCTACTCTCTGGTCGTCGCCTATTTCGGGGCCGGGCACGTGCAGCTCGTGAAGGGCGAATTCGCGCGCTCGCTCTTCTGGCTAGAGCGCAGCCTGGACCTCTGCCGGGGGGAGAACTTCGCCTACCTCTTCGGCTGGGTCGCGTCGTCTCTGGGGCAGGTCTACGCCCACATCGGCCGCATCGCCGAGGGAGCAGCTCTGCTGCGGCAGTCGCTGGAGCAATCGACCGCCATGAAGATCATGGCCAGGTATCCTCGCCTCGAGACACTTCTCGGCGAGATGCACCTCCTCGCGCTCGAGCACGACGAGGCCTTGGCCGTGACCCTCCACGCCATCGAGCTGACCCGCACCCACGGCCAACGGGGGGTGGAGGCGGAAGCGCTGCGGATCCTCGGGGACATCAAGGTGACCGCCGATCCCCCCGATCCCGACGCCGCCGCGGCCGCCTACCGCTCGGCCCTGGCGCTCGCCGAAGATCTCGAAGCGCGCCCGCTCGTGGCCCACTGCCACCTCGGCCTCGGGAAGCTCTGCGGACGCATCGGCCAGAGCGAGCTGGCGCGTGAGCACCTGACGACCGCCGCCACCCTGTACCGCGTCATGGACATGGGGTACTGGCTCGCGCAAGTGGACGCGGCGCTCGGGCCGTACGCGGCGACATGAGCATGGGTCCCTCGTCCGCGCCTCCCACTGGGGATCGAGCGGACGGCGATCCGCCTGCCGCTCCCGGCCTGAGCCGTGAGGAGGCGGCCGCGCGCCTCGCCCGCTACGGCCCCAACGTGCTCGCCCCGCGCGCCGCCTGCTCGTGGTCGAGTTCCTGTCGCGCTTCCGTAACCCCCTGGTCTTGCTCCTTCTTGCCGCCAGCGCGATCTCGGGTCTGACCGGCGACGTGGCGAGCTTCTTCATCATCACCGCCATGGTGGTGATGAGCGTCGCGCTGGATTTCGTGCAGGAGCACTGCGCCGGGCGTGCCGCGGAGCGGCTCAAGGCCTCGGTCGCCGTGAGAGCCACCGTGATCCGCGACGGTGCGGCGGACGAGCTGCCCGTGAGCGAGGTCGTGCCGGGCGACGTGGTGCGGCTCAGCGCGGGCGACCTCGTCCCCGCCGACGGCCGGGTCCTCGAGGCGCGCGACCTCTTCGTGAACCAGGCGTTCCTCACGGGAGAGCCCTATCCCGTCGAGCAGCATCCGCGCCGTCGGCGCCTTATGCGCCCCGGCAGTATGGGTTCCCCTGCAGTGTTCCCCGCCCGGCGGCAACGTCCTCCGTCTGATATCGTCGCGTTACGTCAACCAGGCCGCTTGTCCTGGCTATCCCCACCAGGATCAAGGCCAAGTTCGGCATTTCCGGCCTGTACGTCTGGCACTGCCACATCGTCGAGCATGAGGACAATGAGATGATGCGGCCGTACATCGTCTCGCCGTAGCACTTCTGAGTTGCCCACCGACCGCGGGGGTCGAGCGGCGATGGCGGAAACTGGTAGCTGGGGCGGGCCGGCACGGAGGTCGACGCTTCTTTGGTGCGCACAGCCCGTTTCTGAGTTTGACCGGACGTCCGCGGCGCGCCGTTGATTGTCGCCTCGTCTCGCCAGAGACGGGAGCACGTTTGGTAGAGTGGTCATTCACGGGACGTCACGCCGGCCCCTCAGAGAGGAGGTCGCGATGGACGCAATACATGCGCGCTATCCGGGGCTCGATGTCCACAAGAAGACCGCGGTGGCCTGCGTGCGGGTGGCGGAGGGGGCCGTGGTCCGCCACGAGGTGCGGACGTTCGCGACGAAACTCTACGCGAAACGCGACGCGAAAGGGAAGTTCGAGGACATCCAGAGCTACAAGCGCGCGCACGGCTCGGACATCAAGCGCAGTTCAGCCGCAGAGAGAGCCACCGCATCGGCGAGGAAGAAGGCGAAGAAAAAGTAGGCCCAGTCGTCGCTGCGATCCCCAGCCCGCAGTTGAGTCGGCACGGTCGCTGTCCCGATGCGGCGAGAAGCGTGGCATTGCACTCCGGTCGGCTCGCGAAGATCTCGTCCAGACGGCGTCTGGCTCAGCCCAGCTCGTCATCGAACCAGGAGCAGGCGATGTCGCGGGTCTGGACCGTGAGAAGCTGGAGGGAGCACCATCCTCCTTGCCCATTGCGGCGCTCGCGTAGGGCCTCCAGTTAGCGCAATCGGCACGCCTTTGTACCTCTGGCGCAGCGCTCGGGCGATCGCGACAGACGGCGTGCTTACGTCAGAGCTGCCGCATGAAGGCGACGAGGTCCTTCTTCTCCTGTCCGTGAGCTTCGTGCCGAGGACGAGGTTGAAGAACTCGACCGTGTCCTCGAGCGTCAGCAGCCGGCCGTCGTGCAGGTAGGGCGGCGAGTCCTTGATGCCGCGCAGCGGGAAGGTCTTGATCGGGCCGTCGGCGCTCGCCATCATCGCCGTTGATCATGCGCGGCTTGTAGAAGCGCTCGGCCTGCAGATTGTGCATCGGGTTGTCGGTGTAGTACGGCGCGGGATGGCAGGTCGCCGCACTGCGCCTTGCCGAAGAAGAGCTCCTGGCCGCGCATCTCCGCCTCGGTCGCCTTGCGCCGGATCGAGCTTGCCGTCGATGCCGAGCTTCGGCGCGGGCGGGAAGTCGAGCAGCTCCTGGAACTCGGCCATGAAGTGCACCTGGCTGCCGCGCTCGAGGATGTTGACGCCCTTCTTGGTCGCGATCACCGGGTCGCCGTCGAAGTAGGCGGCGCGCTGCTCGAACTCGGTGAAGTCCTCGACGGTCTTCAGCGCGCGCTGCGAGCCGAAGAGCCGCTGGATGTTCACGCCGCGCAGCGACGGCGTGTCGATGCGGTGGCGGAACTCCTGCGGGCGGATGTCGCCGACCAGGTGCGTCGGCGCCGTTGGTGTGGCCGTTGGCGTGGCAGTCGAAGCAGGCGACGCCGCGGCTCGGGCGCTCGGAGCGGCGGTCCTCGGTCTGGTTGAACTGCTGCTGCGGGAACGGCGTCAGCAGCAGGCGCAGCCCCTCGAGCTGCTTCGGGTTCAGGATGCCGTTGAAGAGCTCGTAGTAGTTGTCGATGCGTGACCAGCTTGCCCTTGCGAGACGTCGCCGAGGTCGGGCCGCGTGGTCAGGTAGATCGGCGGCGGGAACTCGGGCAGGAAGTGGTCGGGCAGGTCGAAGTCGAGGTCGAAGCGCGTGAGGTCGCGGCCCTCCTGCTTCTTGATCTCGTCGATGTGGAACTTCGGGAAGAGCATGCCGCCTTCGGGATGGTTCGGGTGCGGCAGCGGCAGGAAGCCGGCCGGGAAGACGTCCTTCTCGCGGATCTCGTCGGGCGTCATCGCGCGCGAGCTTCTCCCAGGTCATGCCCTGCGGCGAGCTTGCGCGCGCACGCCTTCCTGCACCGCCTTGCCGCGCGACATCGTCACGCCCTTGGCGGGGCGGTTGCGCGAGGTCGTAGCGCGCGCTGAGCAGGTCGGCCTGCCGCTTCTCGATGCCCGCCTTCTCGGCCTTCATGCGGCTCATGATCGCGGAGAAGCTCTCGCCGATGGCGACCGGCGCGTAGCTCGAGCCCTTCGCCGCATCCTCCGCCGCCGCTACAAGTGGAACCAACAGCAGCCCACAAGCGAATGCGGCGAAACGGCATGTCGTCGTCCATACCTTCATGGGGGTGACCCTCCCGGCGCGTAGGGTGTCAAACCGAGGCGGATTAGTCCATGGACGGAGGGCGGCCGTGGCCGGACCCGGAGCGCCGAGCTCGCGTCTCGGCGGCCGTCGCCTCTGCGGCTCGTTTTCCGGGTCGCACGGGCTACCAGCCGTTCTTTCTGGCTCCACGTCTTGTTCTGGACACTCTACCGTGCCGCGTCGCGCCTGCGACCCGCATTTACTCGAGCAGGCTCCGCAACATGCACGCCGTCTTCTCATGAACCTGCATGCGCTGCGTGAGCAGGTCGCACGTGGGCTGGTCGCTCGCGCCGTCGGGGCCAGGAACACCTCGCGCGCCGTGCGCGCCGCCGTCTCGTGGCCTTCCACGAGGGGCCGAATCAGGTTCTCGGCCTTCGGGACGCCGTCGTCTTCCTTGATCGCCGACAGCTTCGACGAACTTCTTGTACGTGCCGGGCGCCGTGAAGCCCAGCGCCCGAATGCGCTCGGCGACGAGGGCGACCGCGAGGGCGAGCTCGTTGTACTGCGTCTCGAACATGAGGTGCAGGGTCTGGAACATAGGACCCGTGACGTTCCAGTGGAAGTTGTGGGTCTTGAGATAGAGCGGAAGATAGATGTCATGATTGCGCCGACGGTGCGCCATCGCAGAACAACCGCCCCCTCCGCTTCGGGCCGGCACAGTGATCGGGGATGAAACCGCGCTGGGAGACCTTCGAGGTGTCCGAGTCACAGCGGTTCCCTGAGCTTCAGGGCCGGCGCGTGATCGAGCTCGCGCGTGAGCGCCGCTCGAGTCCCCTCGACGTGATGTGCGAGCTGGCTCTCGCCGAGGATCTCGAAACGCGCTTTCGCGCCTACATCGCCAACGACGATGTCGAGGCCGTGGGTGACCTGCTCATCCACGAGCAGGTGGCGCTGGGCCTGTCAGACGCGGGCGCACACGTCGCACAGTTATGCGACGCACCGCTCTACACCGACTTGTTGGGCAACTGGGTGCGGGAGCGCCAGCTCATGCCGCTCGAGAAGGCGGTGCGCAAGATGAGCGGCGAGCCGGCCAAACATCTTCGGCTTCGTGCGACGCGGCTACGTGCGCGAAGGCTACTGGGCCGATGTGTGCGTGTTCGATCCGCAGACGGTGGGTCCCGGCCCCCTGCGGCGCGTGCGCGACTTCCCGGCGCAGGCCGAACGCCTGACGGCGGAGGAGCCGAGCGGCGTCCGGCACGTGCAGGTCAACGGCACGCCGATCCGTAGCGACGGCCGCTCGCTGCTCGACTCGCTCGAGCGACGGCCGGGCATGCGGCCGGAGCTCGCCTGATCCGCTCCAGGTCCCGCACGCCAAATGAGCGATCGAGGAGAATGCATGGGCCGCGAGCGCGCTGCTGGCGCGGCTGGCCGTTGTCGGGGGTGCGGAGCGCCAGCAGATCAAGTCGGCGGTGGAGGCGGCGATGAAAAAGCGGCCGAACTCAAGCTCGACCCGGAGCCGGAGCGCGACAAGCTGGTGGAGAAGATCCTGGCGGCCTAGTTCTGACCTTCGGCGCGTGGCGCGCTCAGTTCAGCGGCCAGGCCCCGCCGTCCCGAAAGATGTGCCAGCGCTCGGGCGCCACGCCTTCGAAGGCGCTGGCGTAGCGGGCCGCGTCGCGGCCCTCGCCGGTGACGTCGCGGATCACGACGCCTTCGACGCGTTCGGGCCGCGTGCGCGCCACCTCGCCGTAGATCTCGGGGTCCAGCTCGCCCGAGTCGCCGATGAGCAGGAAGCGCCGCAGCGGGAAATCCTCCACCAGCCGCGCGATGGCCGCGAGCTTGTGTGCACGCGATTCGCCACTGCCCGGAATCAGGGTGCGCCAGGTCGTGCTCTCGCGCAGGTGCATGCTGCCCGGCGGAAAGCCGGCATCGCGCAGGAAGCCGGCCAGCGCCGGCAGCAACTGGATCGGGCTGGACGAAAGGTAGTGAAAGCGTGTCTGCGGATTGCGCGCCAGATTTCGGTAGTGCTCCGCCATGCCCGGCACCGCCTTGAAGGCGCGGACGAAGGTGTTGAGCAGCACCTGCTGCTGGTTGCGCACCTCGGTGATCTTCACCGTGTCGTCGATGTCGGAGATGACCGAGAGTCCCGATGCCGGCACCAGCAGCGCGCGCCCTTCAATGCGCCGCGCCGGGCCGGCCACCCGAGCGTGAAAGCGCAGCCAGGGTGCAAGGCGCGGATCGGGCTTGACCGCCACCGTGGTGCGAAGCTGGGTGCGCCCGCCCGCGTTGCTGGAGGGCATGAAGACATGCGGCGTGCCCTGGCCGAAGTCGATCTCGAGCACCGTGCCTTCTTCCGGCTCGGCATGAAAGAGCGAGGTGCGCTGCTCGTAACGAAGGCGCGCCGCCGGCGACATGGTGCTGAGCTCGAGGCCCAGGTAGCGGGCTAGGCCGGCATCCAGGATCTTGTGCCGGTCCTTCTCGTGGATCCAGGCTTGCAGATCGACCTCGATGCGTCCGTCGTCCAGCTGGCGGGCCGTGCTGGGCAGGAAGAGCACATCCTCGTCGGGCTCCAGCGGCTCGGCCTTGGCATGGGCGTCCGATACGGCGGCGGCGGTGAGCAGCGCGAGCGAGAGGGCGGCCAGCAGGCGCCGCCGCCGTCGATCAGGAGCGGCGCTTGGCTCGCCCTCAGCGGCGCGCTCATAGGTGACGAAGCTATTCATGCGGCGAATGCGGGAAACCGCTCGCCGAGGCTCCGGGATGAATCCCTTGGGGTGGCGGGCCAGCCAGTCGCGATGCCAGCGGCGGAGCCAGTCGTGGATCTGCACGTAGCGGTAGAGCGAAGCGCGCTGCAGACCGAGTCGCTCGGCCGCATAGCCTTCCATGCTGTCGTGCTTGAGGGCGCGGTAGAGCTTCTCGTCGCGCACCTTGGCGAGCAGCGCCGCCGCGCGCATGTAGGAGACCTGGACGTTCTTCAAATGTCCCTTGAGGACGAACCTGACCTGCGCGGCGCGCTGCGCCGGCGTGATCGGTCGGGCCATGGCGAGCCCTTAGCGCGCCGCGCGCCGGCGCTTCAAGCAACGCCCCCGGCAATGGCTGCGGCAGGCACCACTAGGCACTCCGCAAAACCCGACCCGCAAATGCACCCGTGTGCTTCTGTCCTTCCATGAATACCTGACCGTTGACCAATGTGAATTTGTAGCCGGAAGAGCCTTGCACGTAGCGGCCAGCCCCAGCGGGAAGGTCTTGCACGAAGGTCGGCGGCGGCAATTGCAGATGGTCGATGTCGATCACGTTGAGGTCCGCGTAGAGGCCCTGACGAACGATCCCACGATCCTCGATCCCAAAGAGGCGAGCCGGGTCATGGGTCAGCTTGCGGATGGCCTGTTCCAGCGTGAAATGCTGTCGTTCCTTGACCCAATATTTGAGGAAGTAGGTCGGGAGGCTGGAGTCCATGATCTGGCCGACGTGAGCACCCGAGTCGCCCAAGCCGATCACCACTTGTGGGTGATCGAGCATGTCTTGGACGGCATCGAAGCTCGGGTTCAAGAATGGATAGTTGAACAGGGCTCGTCCTTCGCGCTCGGCGGACAGAAGAATGAATGCTTCGGCCGGACTGACGCCAAGTCGCTCGGCGTGTGCGACCAAGCTTTCGTCGGCGCGATGGTCGTACCGGGCTTCCTTTTCTGGGAGGAGGAAGATTTGACTGAAGTCGATCGGTGGAGGATCGGCGAGCGCCTCCCGGACCATCGTCGCCCGGTACTCCGGACTACGGAGTCGCGACACTTTCTCTTCGAGGGTGAGAGTGCGCAGCGCGCGCCACGAGGGCGCCCGGTCGAACGGCGTGCGGTTGGCGAATCCGAACAGCACTCCGATGCCCCGCGCGGTCGATTGGGCGAAGATTTTCGCGCCACGATTCGCGCTGGCACTGATGCGATCCAGCAGCTGAGCATAGACCGTGGGATACGGACGGCTTTGCGCCAAACCAAACGTGACCGGACGACCCGTCTCCAGGCTCACTTCCGTCATCCACCGAACCTCGCGCTGAAGGTCTTCCGGGCGTCCGCTGTCGATGCCAAGCGCCGCTTCTACTACACCGCGACCGAGCTTCCCGAGTGCACGGGAGATACCCATCAACTCGTCGAACTCCGCGAAGGTGCCGGGGACGGGCCGTCCTTCCGGCGTACGATGCAGAATCGTACGCGACGTGGAAAATCCGAGCGCGCCGGCGGCCATCGCTTCTTCGACGATGTCGTGCATGCGGGCAATCTCTTCGGGATCGGCTGGCTGATTCTCCAGGCTCTTCGGACCCATCGCCCAGTACCGCACGGCGCAATGGCCAACCAGGCCACCAACATTGACACCCTTGGGCAGCGCGTCGAGAGCCTCGAGGTATTCGCCATAGGTTTCCCAGCCCCACGGCATGCCGGCCATGATCGTTGCGGCGGGAATGTCTTCGACGGATTCCATCAAATGGGCGAGATACTCGCGGTCCTGCGGTTTGCAGGGAGCGAAAGTGACGCCGCAATTGCCCATGACCACTGACGTCACACCATGCCAACAGGACGATGAGGCGATGGGGTCCCAAAACATCTGCGCGTCGAGGTGGGTGTGAAGATCGACGAAGCCCGGGGTGACGATGTGCCCTTCGGCGTCGATCGTCCGTTTCCCGTCATCGGTGATCTTTCCTACCGCGGCAATCCGCTCACCTTGGACCGCCACGTCGGCCCGATACGGCTGGCGTCCGCTACCATCGACGACCGTTCCGTTCTTGATGACGATATCGTAGGCCATCTTGCCTCCCTGGGATCGCCCCCCTACTCGGCGATTCGGTCGAGCCGAACGAACGAGTAGCTCTCGAAGCCCTCGCCGTCCCGGTCGACCTCGAGAGTCTCGTCGTAACCGTACGACGTGGGGACCAGGATCTTGCGAGCGGCACGTGCGCGACTCTCGTGCGGCACACGATCATCGAAGCTCACGCGGTCCGCTCCGACGAGGGGGCGGTGCTCGAGGATTTCTCCGCCGTCGGTGAAGACGTGCGCTCGAAATACCCCGCTGCGCCTTTCCAGACCGCCGACCGCCAGGGCGTGATGAACGTCGACCACACGGTCGTTCACGCGATACGAGGCGCTCATCGAAAGCGACAGGAAGTGGCCGGCAGCCTCCCAGCGCCCGAAAACATCCTTCGCGAACGTCGTCCTGCCGCCTTGGAACCGCCCCTCCCCGTGGAATCGACCGACGAGAAACCCGAGACGACCGAGCGCAACCGGCGGGTCGACGTGGGACATGCGGCTATGTACCCCGTTGGTCCCCGGGAGAAAAGGAGAGGAGGCTTCGGGCTTCAGCAAAAGACGCCAGCTCCTTGCTGAAACCCGAAGCCTGAAGCCCGAAGCCTTTCCTTCAGTCTGAGCGCCGAGCATTGATCGGATCGCGCGTTTGGCCTCCTGTCGGCCCGTGCGAACTCCTGCTAGAGTCGCGTGCGGCCCATACCGGACGCCGGGGCCGATCAACCGTTCAGGAGCCGCCGGCCACGCGATGGACGACCTTCTCGGGAAGTGGGGACGATTGGTCCATCGCCGCCGCTGGTGGCTGGTGGCGCTGACCGCGCTGTCCATCGCCCCGGCCGCCACGATCCTGGCAAGGGGCGCTGCCCTCGACGCCGGCACGACGATCGCTGCCACCGAGTCCGGGCGCGCCGCGGCGCTCGTGTCGCGCGATCTCCCCGGGCAACCGGTCTCCTTCGACCTCGTCTTCGGCAGCGCCACCCTCGGGGCGAACGAGACCGCCTTCCGCGCCGAGGTCGGCAAGGCTCTCGCGCGGCTCCGAGCCGACGCGCGGATCGGGCGGGTCCGCACGCCCTACGAAACCGATCCGCCCGATCCGCTCCTGATCTCCGGCGACGGCCGTCGGGCGCGCGTCGTGGTCGAGCTGAAGGAGCGCGCCTCGGGCCCCATGTCGCTCGGGACCTCGCCGGTTCCCCCGGCAGTCTACGCATCGCTGCGCGGGCTCGTCAGGTCGGACACCCTCGAGGTGGTCGGCGGCGGCGACCTCGCCGTGAATCACGACTTCGTCGAGGTGGCCATGCAGGATCTCGCCCGCGCCGAGCTGGTGATCTTGCCCGTGGTCGCCCTTTTCCTCCTGCTCGCGTTCAGCTCGGTGGTGGCGGCCCTGCTCCCGCTCGCCGTGGGCGTCCTCGCCATGATCGGAGGCATCGCCGGCGTCGAGTTGCTCGCCCGCCACATGTCGGTGTCGGCCTATACCCCTAACATCGTGACCATGATCGGCCTCGGCGTGGCCATCGATTACTCGCTGTTCATCGTGAGTCGCTTCCGCGAAGAGATTCTCCGCCGGCCCGTTCCCGACGCGCTCGCCATCGCTATGATGACGGCCGGCCGCGCGATCCTCTTCTCCGGCATCACCGTGGCCATCGGCCTCGCCGGCATCATGGTCCTCGGCCTCGGGAACATCGGGTCGGTCGGGCTGGCCGGCACCATCGTGGTGGCTCTAGCGGTGGTGTACTCTCTGACCTTCCTGCCCGCCTTGCTCGCCATTCTCGGCCCTCGCGTGGACGCGCTGACTCTGCCTTTGCCCCTGGCGCGCTCGCTCGAGTCGCGCGCCCGTCAGAGCATCTGGCGCCGCGTGGCCACCGTGGTGATGGCCCACCCCTGGCGGGTTCTCCTGCCGATCACCGGCCTGCTGCTGCTCCTGGGAACCCCGTTCCTCCACATCAACCTCGGGACGGGAGACGCCAGGGCTCTGCCGCCGTGGGCCGAAGCGCGCCGAGCATACGAGATCCTTCGCCAGGACTTCCCGGGCGAGGCCGCGGCGAAGGTCCTCCTGGTGCTCCACTATGTCGACGGGTCGCCGCTCGCGCCCGCGCGCGTCGACGAGGCGTGGGAGCTCGGCCGATGGCTGGCTCGCCAGCCCGGCGTCACCGAGGTGCTGAGCCCGGTCGACCTGCCCGGTCTGAGCCGCGAACAGTCCGCTCGGCTCGCGGCGGCCCCGCCGGCGTTGCGGCCAGCCCCGCTGGCCGAGGCATTCAACCAGATGACCGGCGAGCACCTCGTGCTGATCTCCGCATCGACGCGGCTCGATCCAGGCAGCGACGCCGCCCGCGACCTGGTGAGGACGATCCGCGAATCGCATCCCCGCGTCTCCGGTGAGCTTCTCGTCACCGGCCAGACGGCCTTCGACCTCGACTTCATCCGCGTGGTCGGCGAGCGCGCGCCCCTCGCCATCGGCCTGGTGGTCGCCGCGACGTACGTGGCGCTGTTCCTCCTGCTTGGGTCCGTGCTGCTGCCCCTCAAGGCCGTGATCGTGAACATGCTCTCAATCACGGCGTCCTACGGGGCGCTGGTGTGGATCTTCCAGGACGGCCACCTCGCCCGGTGGCTCGGCTTCACGCCGGGGCCGATCCAGACGGCGACTCCGATCATCATGTTCTGCCTGGTGTTCGGCCTGTCGATGGACTACGAGGTGCTGCTGCTGAGCCGCATTCGCGAGGAGTGGGAGCGGACAGGTGACAACGTCCTGGCCGTCGGCCGCGGCCTCGAGAGCACCGGGCGGCTCATCACCTGGGCGGGGGCCATCATGGCCGGCGTCTTCTTCGCCTTCGCCCTCGCCGATTCGGTGATCGTCAAGGCGGTCGGCATCGGGATCGGCATCGCGGTCATCCTCGACGCCACCGTGGTGCGCGCCCTGCTGGTGCCGGCGACGATGCGACTGATGGGACGCTGGAACTGGTGGGCGCCCGCTTCAGTGGCCCGGATCGGACTCCGGTTCCGGGACACCGGCGAACGCCCCGTCCCAGACGCGGGTTGCTCTGCCGCCGGCCAGAGCTCCAAAGGATGAGAACTCCCACCTGACCATGCACGCTACACGGCGGCCACCTCGAAGATGTGGCACTTCCAAGGCGGCACGTCGAGGTCGAGACCCCGAGACTCCAGATCAGTTCCTGTGCGCTCGTATTGCGCCGTGCCGAGCAGATCCCGTAGCCGCCACTGTCTGCCAGCCAGCTGGGCGATGCCGTGCCTTGTCCGCGCCGTAGAAACGGGGCGTCTCTGGAAACCGGAATCTCAAAACGGAGGGCGAGTGCGTCCGAGATCGGGGCGTAACGTTAACCCGGAAGCTTATCCCATCTATCCTCTGGCGTATCTGATCGACGCGCAGCCCGCCGCCGCCCGTGAGGCACTGCGCGACAGTGTTGCGATCGCTCGTGATCGCCGCACGGGGCGCGCACTAGTTCCCCACATGCTGGCCGTGCTCGCGGAGGCGCACCTGGCGTTTGGAGAACGGACCGAGGCCATGGCTGGTGCGCGTGAGGCCATCGACCTAGGGGAGCGTCGGCGGCTGCCGCTACTTCGAAGCGCACGCGCAGCTCGTGCTAGCCGCGGCCCTACTGGGGACGGATGGCGTCGTGCCCCGCGCGGAGATCGAGTCCGCCCTCGAACGTGCCGAGCAGTTGGTCGAGTCGATCGACGGCCGCGTGCTCTCGCCGCGGATCATAGAGATGCGCGGGCGCCTGGCAGCCGCGCTCGGTGCCGCGCCGGCCTCTGACCGGGCGCTGAGGCAGGCGCTGGAGCTCTACCGCAACATCGGCGCCACCGGGCACGCCGAGCGGCTGACGCGGGAGCTCGGTGTATGAACTGCGCGAAGTGCGGTAGCCAGAGCCCCGACCGAGCCAAATTCTGCCTCGGGCGCGGCGCGACGCGGAGGAGCTGCGACGGATTTCCGCGTCGCAACCCGCCTCGAGCGCCAAAGACGACAGCGGGAAAGGCGTCGCGTAGTCCTCGAAAAGCTCGGCCACGTGGGCCAAACTCGGACTCCAAAGGGGCCGATAAGGCACCCATCAGGTCAGGATGAATTGCGGAGCCGTGCAACGAAGGCAGCGGGCGACTCGATCGAAATACGCCGCCAAACCTTGAGCTGCAGGAGATGCCGATCTCCCGAGACGATCACCTCGGCACTACCTTCCGCTGCCGCCTCGAGGACGCGGTTATCCGCCGGATCGGCCCTCACCTCGTTGATGCTCGCGGCGGGTTCGACCAACTCGGCGACTCGCAGCAGTTGCGTGAGTGCGCGGTGGACGCGGCTCCTCGCCCAGCCGAACTTGTCGGCAAGTACGCGACCCAGCTCGACCAGCAGCGGCGGCGAGGTGACAAGATCGATCTCCCCGTCAAGCGCCAGGCCGTAAATCCTCTCCGGCAGCCCGCCGGGAAAAAGTAGCGCCGAGACGAGGACGTTCGTATCGAGTACAACCTTCACCCGCGACGGCCAGCGCGGAGTTCTCGCCGATACTCCTGAATCAGCCGCTCGACGTCCCGCTCCGTGACGCCCAACTCGCGCGCGCGGCGTGCTCCGTAGCGCTGGAGCTCATCGAACTCACGCCTCTCACGCTGCGCCCGATACACGCGGAGCATTTCGCGGAAGAGCTCGCTCTTATTGCGCCCCTCCTGGTCGGCAATTCGTCGGAAATCACGCGCTGCTTCCGGGGGGACCGAGACCGCCAAGACTTCGGAGGTGCGCTTCATGGTTCATACATTGTAATAAGCGCGAACGACTCGGTCAAACGGTGCAAAACACCGCTGCAAATCGCTCCCGATCCGTGCGGATCCTCCGTTCCTCCACCACCTCCCCGCTCTCCCCGACAACGCAGACCTGGCTATTCACCTTGTGCACGTCGATCGCTATACTCTCCATGGCTGGCCTCCATCTCCTTTGCGGCTTTGACCGCGTCTTTGACTGTGGAGCTTTAAGCTACCACCTCGGAGTGGTGGCCAGCCGCTTCATCCCACCTATCCTCTTCGTCCAAGGTTGGATCTCGGACACCGGCTCTACCGCTTACGCCCGCCTTGACGATGCGCACAAGGCTCATCGTGCCGATGCCGGCCGCGCTTCCTTCACCGCGAGGTCGACGATCGACCAGTCCCACTTGCGGTCAGCGGCCGCGAGCGAGATCCGGATCGCGCGCGCCGCACGGGGCGAGAACCCGACCTCGATCGTCGCCTCGCTCCGGAGATCGATCGCTCCGTTCGAGAGCACGAGGCCGACAGCGGGCACGTCGAGGGCGACCGCTGGGCTCCAGACGCCATCCTCGGCGCGGGTCTCGACCCGGATCGCACGCGGCGTATCGTGACCGAAGCGTCCGGAGCGGAGCACGACGCCGCTGACCTCGGTCTCGCCGGCGAGGTCGACTTCGAACCAGATGCCGGGCGATTGAGGCCGAGCCGATCCCCAGCGGGTTTCGAGGTCGCCGTCGATCGCGAAGTGCGCGTTCTCCGGCGCATCACTCGCAGTCGCGGTCCACGCCGATCGGTCGGCGATCGGCGCGGTCTGGTGCCTCGGGTGGATCCGGTAGAAGAGCGTGTAGGTGCCGACGTCGCGGTGCTCGAACGCGCAATCGAGCGCTGTGAACGCGTCCTGCAGGGCCGCCGCGAACTCGCGTCGGACGAGCACCGCGTCGGGCCTCCAGTCGGCGATCTCCTCGTGGGGGTAGCGGTGCATCTCTCGTTCGAGCATCAATGAGCGCTCGTTCGACCGGTAGGTAAGGAGGAACGCCTCGTCGTAGTTGGCGAAGCCCTGGCGCACTCGCTCGGTAGCGAGGAGCTGCAGAACCCGGCCGAGACGGTCTCCATAGAGATCCGGTGCCGCGAGAGCTACGAGATACGCCCGAGCGCCCGCGCTGACCACGCCCGCGACGAACAGCGTCGCGAGCGTCGCCGCGAGCCGCGAGCGGCGCCACAGGTCGACGCCGGCCGCGGCGAGGAGCGGCAGGATGCCCGCGTACGCCGGCAGGAGATAACGGGGGGCGTTCCACGTCGCGAAGTGCGTCGGCAGGTAGAGGCAGAGGACGGTCGCTAGCAATAGGACGCAGATTTCCCCGCCCGGCGCCGTGCGGCTCGGGCGGACGAGGTCGAGGAGGCCGTGGCGCGCGCGCCATGTGCTCCAGGCGATCCCCGCGATCATGACTGCAGCGGCGGCGATCCCCGCAGATCCGCCGACGAGACCCCCGAAGCCGTCGAGCCGCGCGACGCCGAGCACAACCGGCCCCTCTTGCGAGCAGAGGTGAAGCGCATTCCTCGCGACCGACACATGGCCGTCCCGACCGCCGATGATCGCGAACGTCGAGAAGCCCTGTGCGACGGTGTGCACCCAGAGCGGCAGGCTGCCCAGGCCGAAGCCGGCGAGCGCTACCCAGGTATGGCGCCGGAGCGGCGCGCTCGGATCGCGCGACAAGAGCAAAACGCACGCCGGGACCAGATAGTCGACGACCAGGAGGTTCGTCCAGAAACCAAGACCCGCCACGACGCCGAGCGCGAGCGCCGGCCCGGTGCCCCAGTCGCGCGGCCGGTCGCGCGCGAGCCAGATCCCGATCACGAGCGCGAGCTGCCCGAGGGCGAGACCTTCCGCGTAGCCGCCCCGCGGCTCCACGTGCCAGAGCGCGAGTAGCGGCGGTGCGAGTGCGGCTGCAACCAGGGTCACCGCGCCGACCGCCCTGTCATAGAGTAGGCGGCCGAGGGGATAGAACGTGAGCAGGTGGACGAGGCCCCAGAGGAGTGGGCCGGTCATCACAACCGCGTCCGAAAGCCCGAAGAGCCGCACGAGCGCCGCGATGGTGTAGGGCTCGAGCGAGCCCATGTAGTTTTGGCCCCAGTAGAAGATGTAGTGATGGCCCTCGGTGATGTGCTTCGCCATGAGCGCGACCACCGCGTGGTCGCCGCGGAGCCTGCCCAACAGGCCACGGAGCACGAGTAGCCGGTACGCGAGGCCGACCGCGACAGCCGCCGCGACGACGGCGAGCGTGCGGGCGCGCGCGCTCACGGCTCGATCCGTTCGCCGGCGAGGCAGAGCTCGCCGATCGACCAGTCGTAAAAGCGCGCGCCGCGCGTGAGCTCGATCCTGAGGCGGCGCCCCCGGGCGCGCCCGAGAACCATCTCGATCCGGCCGCCCTGAGCGCCGTCGTCGTATGGGAACGAGCCGTCGAGCCCCCAGGCGAGCTCGCCCAAGTAGGGGTCGCGCTCAGCGACGACGGCGACCGAGCCGTCGTCCTGGCTGACGAGCACGCGGAAGCCGCGCGGGAAGTCGTGCAGCCAGCCTGTGAAGTCGATGCGCAGGCGGTCGAGCCGGTGCTCGCCGCCGAGGTCGATCTCGTAGAAGAAGCCGGGCTCTTGCGGGGCTCCGGTTCCCCAGCGGGTGTCGACGTCGCCGTCGATCGCGCGCTCCGGGATCGACACGCTCGGATTGCCGACGCTCGAGGTCACCTTCCAACCGGTGGACGGGAGGCACTCGAGCGGCTTCGCAGCCTTCGCAGGCTGGCGCTGCGGCAGCTCAACGAGCAGCCGTCCCCGGCCCCCGCCGACCACCTGCCTCGCCTCCCACGTCCAGCCGCGCGGCAAGAGCACGCGGTCGATGTGGAGCCTGCCGACGAGATCCTTCAGGCTCGCGACATCGGCGAGCGCGAACTCGCGCGCGAGGATCGGCGCGTTCCGCGCGAGCAGCTCCTGCGATCCGTTCGCGAGCCCGGTCCGCGGTGCGATCGCGCGCCGCCACGCGCCATCCGACGCGACTCCGAGCGGCAGGACGAGCACGCGGCCCGGGTTCGCCGCGATCATCTCGGCGAGCTCCGGGTCGATCGGCTCGACGCCGTTTCCCGGCTCGTTCCCGCCGCGCCAGCCGAGGGCGAGAAGCGCGAGCATCGCGAGGGCTGCGGCGAGCGTTCTCCGGATCCCGCGCGCCGCGAGCGGTGGCAGGAGCAGCGCCGCGATCGAGCCGCCGATCCGCGCGAGGTCGTAGACCTGGAGCGACGGCGCGAGCGTTGCGAGAAACGCGGCTGGCGACGACGCCCACGCGTGGAGGCGACCCGGCGGACGGGTCACGAGTGCGGCGAAGCCGGCAGCCGCGACAAAGAACGCGCATCCGCGCCGCCCGGCGCGCACGGCTCCGATCGCAGCCGCACCCCACGAGGCGAGGCCCGCGACGAGCGCAATCCCGTCCCCGCGCGCGGCCCCAATCGAGGCGGCGAGAGTCGCACGGTAGCCGCGTTCCGGGAGCCCATACGGCGCGCCGTAGGCGAAGTAGTAACCGACGTCGTGGCGGAGGAAGCGCACCCAGTCGACCTCGTGTGGCGGAATCGCAAAACCGAGCGCGAGCGCGAGCGAGAGCGCTGCGGTCGGCGTCGCACCGCGCGCGAGAATCCCGGCGACGAGCACCGGCACGGCGAGGAGCGTTCCCGGACGCGAGAGCACGCCGAGCGCTACGACCGCGATCGGTAGGGCGAGGCCGCCGACGACGGCGCCCCGCACGACCCAGATGAGCGGCGCCGCGGCGAGCGTTCCCCAGAGGCCCTGTCCGGAAGCGAAGAAGAGCGATCCCGCGGCGGCGGCCGCGAGACCGGCCGTGGGCGGCGCCAGCCCGAGGTCGAGCCCGATGGCGAACGTCCCGGCGGCGCCGACGACCCCGAGCGCGGCGACGAGGAGCCAGAAGGACGCCGACCCGGCGGGGCGCATGCGCTCCGCGAGAAGGAGGACCGTAGCCGGCTCGGCGACGACGACGTCCCGGGGCACCTCCCAGATCGCGACCTGGCCGCTCGCGGGGATCCGCTCGGCGCCGGAGGCGACCGCCTCCCAGGTCGTTCGAAAGCTGTCAGTCGCGCCAAGGTCAAGGTGCGCCGCGGCGAACACGACGGCCACCGCAGCCCCGGCGACCCAGGGAGCTCTCGCGGACTCCCCGGTCAGCCATCGCGCGCTCATCGGAGTGTGATCTCCACACGCCGATGCCCGCCGGGGCGAAGTCGGATGAATGAAACGTCGCCGTAGATCGGCACCGCCTCGATCGGCACCGCCGGATCGGTGCGGAGTGCCGGCGACCAGCGATACTTGATCACGACCTCCGAGTCCCTGGTTTCGACGACGAGCGCTCCGAGCCGTTCTTCGACGCGACCCGAGCCCCGCAGGAACCGGTTCGACGCCCCCGGTACGGTGTAGAGCGTGATGCCGCCGTCGTCCGCGACCGCAGCGAGATCGGGGCTCGCCGCGAGTGCCTCGGCCCAGGTGGGCTGGTAGTTCAGGACGCAGCCGACGTTCCAGAGCTTGAGGAAGTGGCGGAAGCCCTCGCCGCTCGCGAACTCCCTGGGCACGGCGTCGCGAGAGTCGCGGCGGTGGTAGAAGTCGTTACCGACGAAGCTTCGGCCGGTGAGCAGCGGCAGCGGCGCCATGTGGCCGCCGCCGAACCAGTGCAGCGAGAAGCCGGGAACGAGCACCCGGCGCTCGGGGTCGCAATGCGTACGGATCGCGTCGACCATGCGCTCAAGCGCCGGCGTCGAGGTTTCGTACCCATAGACGCCCTGGTTCCGGTAGAAGGAGGCGGTGACCATGACGCTCGCCCCGAGCACGGCGACGACAGTGCCGAGGATTACCACCCGGATCCAAGATGCATCGTACTCGAGGAGGCGATCGAGCGCGACCGTCGCGAGTGCCGCTAGGAAGAAGCTCGCTGGAATCGCGAAGCGCTCGAGGCCGACGTCCGCACGGATCTGGTTCGCGAAGATCCCGATCACGAAATTCCAAACCGCGAGCGCCACGAGGAGAGCCCCGGTCGACCGCTTCGGACCCGGCGGCCGGCGGAGCACGAGTATGGCGCCCACGGGGGCGAACGCCTCGACGACCGGGCTCAGCTGCTCGAGCGCCCGGCCGATCGCGAGCGCGGTCCCCGGCCAATCGACGCCGCCGAGGATCGGGCTCGCCTGGCGCGCCAGGTGCTCACGCGAGTCGCCGTAGATCGCGAGCCAGTAGACCCAGGGGAGGTGGAGCACCAGGAGAGCAGCGGCGACCGCGCTCGCGCGCCTCCAGTCCGCCGACTTGAACCGCCGAGCGGCGAGGGCCGCGCCGCCAATCACCGGCAGCAGGATCAGCGCGCCGAGCGGCCAGAGGAGCACGAAGCTCGTCGCCGCGACGAGCGCGACGAGACCAGCGAGATCGGTCCGGCCGACGAGAAACGCGCGCGCGAAGAAGGCGGTCGCAACGACCGCGAAGTAGCAGGAGATCGTGAACGGCGGCAGGCCAAAGTGGAGCGCGTAGAGAAAGAGCAACGTGGTCGGCGCGAGCGATGCGATACCGCCGAGCGCGGCCGCCCCGGCGGTGACGCCGAACGCCCGGAGCCCAAGGTAGTAGCTCCACGGGAGCACGACGAAGTAAACGTGCGGGAGCGCGACCGAAAAGGTGTCGACGACTTCGAGGAGCGCGAGTAACGGCGACGTGAGCAGGAAGAAGCCGATCGCGCCGGTCGCAACGAGCTCGGAGGTGGCGTAGCCGCCGTTCCACTCCGGGTTCCAGAAGACGAGGTGCGGGAACGCGTCACGCTCGAGATGCAGGCGATAGAGGAACGATGGCAAGTCGTCGCAGGTGACCAGCGCGCCGCCGGTGGCATCGTAAAACACGAGCACGAGCCAGAGTTGGACGGCGGCGAGCAGGATCCAGCCGCGCCGATCGGGATCGCGCCCGAACCAGTGCGCGACGAGAAGACCGCCTCCGGCGAGGTAGGGCCAGGCCCCGCGCACCGAGCGCGCGTTCAGGTACGCGAACGTCCGCGCGCTCGATTCCGAGAACGCGACGAACGCGAGCGCAATCGCTCCCGCGGCGATCCAGACGGCATCCGAGGGCGCGCGCCCGCGCCGGACGCTAGCGGCAACGAGCGCGACGCCCGCGGCCGCGGCAAGGGCGCCCCAGGCGATCCCGGTGATCGACGCGGTGGCACCGAAGCCTCCCATGAGCACCGCGACGCCTCCGGCGAGGAGCAGCGCGGGACCCGGCAGACCGGCGAGATCGTTCGTTGCGAGCATCGCGGCGTCAACCACCGACTAGCGAGTGCGAGATGTCGAGCCAGTCGACCTCGGCGTAGCGGCCGATCGAGACGAGCGAGACGCAGAGCACCGCTCTCTCCGGGAACGTCACGGCCCGCCCCAAGCAATGGGTACCATGGAATGGGGCGGTTGCGACCGAAAACACGGGTAACACATTGACACTATTTTCAGCGGCTCAGCGGAGCTGCTGATTTACGATTGGAATGAAACGGAGCACAAGGGATTCGAACCCCATCTTAGGCGGCGATCTCTAAGCGTTCTCGATTTCATCGTCCTACTTCGGCCTACGTAGAGCCCGAGTTTGAACCGCGTGGTTCAAACGCTTGGACACCGACTTCTCCGCGAGTGTCAGCCCCAAATGCTCGATGAACCTACCAGCGAAGGCAACGGAGAAGGTCACGGTAACCGGTATGGATTCGAGATGGCCCGTTGCACGAGGCATCGCTTGCCCTTCCGTCCCGCCGTAGAAACGGGGCGTCTCTGGAAACCCGAATCTCAAAACGGAGGGCGAGTGCGTCCGATATCGGGGCGTAACGTTAACCCGGCCGCTTATCCCGGCTATCCTCGGGCGCGTTTCCTCCGTCGACAGAACTTCGCGGCATCCCTCGGCGTGTATCGCGAAGGCCTAGGGTTGACGAGGGCATTCGCTCAAGCCGACAATTGTCGTGGGCGTGAACGGGCAACGGCCCTCTACGCCCTTGTGGCTGGCTACAGGACATCGGTCGCGAGTCTCCCTGGCAGCAACCCGGAGCGAACCGCGTCAGTGGTCCTCTACGGCACCTTCGCGTCGGTGAAGGATCCTCCGTGGTCGAAACCCCGCGAACAGTGGGAACAAATGCTGTCGAGCTGGGAGGAACATTGGGTACCGGCATTTTGATCGAAGTCAATGCTCCGAGTTTGTGCCGTGACGAGGCTGCTCGCCAGATGATCGGCCGGCTCGAACGGGTTTCTGCCAGCCCAGGCTCGATTCTCGCCCTCATGCGCGTCAACATCGAGCTAGACGTCCGGCACATTTTGCCCGCCGTTCGGGTGCCCACGCTCATTGTGCATCGCACGGGCGACGTGCTGGTCCGGTCGAATGCGGGCGATATCTGGCCCAGAACATTCCGGGCGCCAAGTTCGTCGAGATTCCCGGGACCGACCATTCGGTGTTCTATAATGAGACCCAAGATGTCATCGCCGACCAGATCGAGGAGTTCATAACGGGCGAAAGGCACCAGCCGGAAACCGATCGAATGCTTGCGACGGTGATGTTCACCGACATCGTCGGTTCCACCCAGCGTGCAGCCGAAATCGGCGATTCGCGTTGGCGTGAGTTGCGCGACGATTGGCACGCCGCGATGCGGAAGGAGTTGTCGGCCTTCCGCTGAAGCGACTGGCAATCGTCGCCCGCGGCGTCTATGCGATCAATCTGATCGCGTCTTGCGTGAGCGTCTCCAGCGTCACCCTCGGTTCGACGGCCACGATGCCTTCACGGGAATAATCTTCCTCAACTACGAAGGTGGCGACGCCGTCCGCCTTGAAGAGGCATCTTGCCCCGCGAGAATCGCGCGCTTCCACATTGATGCGGTAGTGACCTCGGGAGAGGTGCGCGCGGAATCGGAAGACCATTCGGATCCCCTGCCCTTCTGTGACGTGTATGAGCTCGTGTCCGAGATCCTCCGTTGCCACACCGAAGCAGCGGAAGAGGTCTCGGGTTCGCTCGAAGGCCACTCCCACGCTGAAGGGCGGAGGATCGGACAACGCGACGAGAAGAACTTCGAACTCGCACTCGGCGTGGGGAGCGATTACTTCGGCGGGATCCCCGCCCGCCTGTTTGAGCGCAATCTCTTGAATCCGAAACAGAGCATCCGGACTGCGGATCGCGCCGTGCCCCTGACCGGATGCCTTCGTGTAGAACTCGACCGCGTTCTCGGAGGAGCCCTCGAAGAGCCTCTGGCCCCGGCTCAACACCAGGGTTCGGGGACACAGCTTCATCACCGCCGGCAAATTGTGAGACACGAAGACGAGAGCCACTCCCGCAGCGAGCTTCTCCTGCATCCTGTCGAGGCACCGCTTCTGGAAGCTCAGGTCTCCGACGGCGAGAACCTCGTCGACGAGAAGCACGTCCGGATCGAGGTGTCCAGCGATCGAGAAACCGAGGCGGGCCTGCATCCCCGAGGAGTAACGCTTGACGGGAGTGTCGATGAATTCTCCAATCCCCGCGAAGTCGATGATCTCATCGAGCTTTCGCTTGATCTCGGCCCGTTTCATCCCCATGATCGCGCCTTGAAAGAAGACGTTCTCTCGGCCCGTCAGGTCGGGGTGGAAGCCGGCGGTCACCTCGATGAGCGCCCCGAACCGGCCGCGAATCTCACAGCGGCCGCGGTTCGGCTTGAGGATCCGACTGAGGAGCTTCAGGACGGTGGACTTGCCCGCCCCGTTCGGCCCGATGATTCCCAGCGCGTCTCCGGGGCGCACCTCGAAGGAGATGTCGCGGAGCGCCCAGAACTCCTGTTCTTCGAGGTCGTCGGAAAGACCATTGACCGCCTGACGAAGCAGCCATGGAATGAAGTCACGAAGGCTATCGTGCGGCCGTCCACGCCGGAATTTCTTCCATACACCGTCGAAAATCACGCGCGGAGAACTCATCTCAGATGTTCTCCGCGAAGCGAAACTCGGCGCGATGGAAGCTGACCCACGCGAAGGCCAGCGTGGCAAAGGAGATGAAACTCGCCGCGAGGAAGGGTTCGGCAGCCGGTAGCTCCCCGCGCAGGAGGCACGCGCGATAGGCATCGATGATCGGCGTCATCGGGTTTAGCTGCAGGATCAGCCCGAGTTTTCCTGGGATCTCGTCGACCGGGTACACGACGGAGGTCGCGAACATCCAAGCGGCGACGACGACCTCCTGGAGGTACTTCACGTCGCGAAAGAAGAGGTTCCCCATCGCGAGTAAGAGCGCGATCCCCGAGGTAAAGGCAAGCTGCACGATGAGGACGAGGGGCAGGAACAGCACCGTCCAGGTGACGCCGATTCCGTAGTACGCCATCAACGCGACGAGAATCGTCGAGGCGACGGCGAAATCGACGAGACAGACGAGGATCGCAGAGAACGGAAACGTCTCCCGAGGGAAGTAGATCTTCGTCACCAGCGTCGTATTCGCCGTCAGCGAGCTCGTCGAGAAACGGAGGGACGACTGGAAGAGGTTCCAGGGCAACAGTCCGGAATAGGCGAAGATCGGGTACGGAAGGCTGGTCTCGACCGTCGTCACCCGGGTGAAGATGACCGAAAATACGACCATGTTGAGGAGCGGCATGGCGATCGCCCAGCCAAAGCCCATTATCGCTTGTTGGTAGCGAAGGACGATGTCCCGCCGGGTCATTGACCAGAGGACTTCGCGATAATCCACCTGCTCGCGGTACATCTCGCGAAGATCCGTCACGAGGCGGGCTGCAAAAGCGGTCATGATCGGGGGATTAGAGGCAACTTTGCCCACGGAACGAGCGTTGTCACGTTACCAGCGACCGAGGAGCGCCGGCAAGGGCACCCAACGTGGACGTGGGTTTCAGGTACGAACCCGATGAAGGCCTCAGTCTCTTCAGCTCGTGGCATCGCTCTCCCTAATCGGGTTGGAGTGCGTTAGTTTCTGTCACGAACGGTTCAAGCTCTTGTACACACCGTCAAGCAACAGTCTGCGCGGATTCGCGCCGCATGAGCGGCTCCTCGTGAGGCTCGCGCGGCGTGACCACGTGCGCGGGTCGCTCGATGAGGACGTGCCGACCCTGGAGGAGCCAGCCACCCGGGCGCGGCTCACCCGCCTGGCGATGAAGCACCGTATCCACGGCCTCGTCATCTCCGCCCTCCTCCGCTCCCCCGTCATGCCGCGGCTGTCGCCCGAGGTGGTGCGGGAATGCCAGGCCTCCTGGCATCGCCTCCGCCGGCAGGCGGTCGTGTGGGCCCTCCAACGCGACCGTCTCCTTTGCCGCCTGGAGGAGGAGAGGCTGACCCCCATCATCCTCAAGGGCGGAGCGCTGCGAGACCGGATCTATTCGGAGCCAGCAGAACGCTCGCTCGGTGACCTGGACCTGCTGCTGCCGCCCGGCCAGCTGGAGCCGGCCCATGCCGTCCTCGGCCTCCTCGGATACCGAGCCATCGGGACCGACGAGCTGCGCGAAGCGTATCGCCGCCACCACTATCACTTCCGATTCGCGCACCCAAACGGCTTCATCGTCGAGATTCACTGGGCGCTGTCGCGCCCCGGCATCAGCTTTCAGCTGGACGAGCGGGCCTTTCTCGCCCGCGCGGTCCCGACCCGAACGGCCAGCGGGCGCGTGCTGCGGGTCCCGTCCGCGGAGGACATGGTCTTGCACATGGCGAGCCAGAGCGAGGAGGATGCGTTCGCCCGGTTTGGCCGGCTCGTCGATCTCGATCGCGTCGTGGCTGCCACACCATCGCTCGACTGGGCGCACCTACGGGCGGCGGCTCGGACGGCGGGCGTGGAGGTTCTGCTGGGACTCTCCCTCCGGCTGGCCGAGGTCCTGCTGCGGACGCCGGTCCCGACCGGGTTCATCGACAGCCTCGGACTGCCCTCCGTGTGTCGGGTGAGCCTGGCGCTGCTGCACCCCGTCTCGTGGGTCGTCAACGAACCCGCGCAGCGGCGCATGGGGCCGACCGAATTGCTCCTCGTCTGGACCACCGCCGGCTGGCGAAACCGCCTGCGGCGCGCCTGGATCGCGGTGAGGCCCGAGGCCGATCCGTTCACGCGGGTTTACCTGAGCCAGGCGGATCGCCGGCGCGGGAAAACCACGGACGGCCCGGGCTCTCTCCGGCGGCTCGTCGCGCTGGTCTGCTGGCAGGCCTGGGTGTATTTGTGCGGGCTTGGCGCAATGCTCACATTGGCCGGGCGGCGGCGTCTCCGGTTCTGGACGGACGAGCCGGAATAGGTCCTCGAGAGACCCGACGCGGCCAGGACGCTCTCGGGAGAGCGCTGGAATGCCTGGCGGCACTGCGCGGGAAATTCCAGCACGTCGGGGAGTCAGTCTTACGATCTCTCAACCCACCTCATCCGAAATCCGGAGCTACCTCCGGATCACCGCAGAGCGTGTTGGCGATTTCGGTGTTGCCGTTCAAGCGGGAGGTAGCGGTTCGAGCGACGTAGAGAGCTCGAGTCCCCGGCGTCCGAAGGTTATGTCGACCTGGGCCGATAATCGTTGCAACCCTCGTCGCTGGGTCCGCTATACTTGGGGCCCCGGGGACGCCGAAAGAGAGGGACAAGATGGCTATCGAGCTGCACGAATGCTTCCAACCGAACGGAGCCGACATCGCCGCCAAGATCATTGATGGCGAGGCCATCATCCTGAACATCGCCAATGGGCTCTATTTCAGCATGGACGAGGTTGGGGCCTTTGTGTGGGAGCGGATCGAGGCCGGTTGTAGCAGTGGCGAGATCCGCGACGCCGTCGTGGCCCGCTACGACGTGGACGCGGCGAGGGCCGGCGAGGACGTCGCGGCTCTCCTTCATACTCTGCTCGAGGAAGGTCTCGTCCTGCGGACCGAGGCACACGGCACGCCGACGACCCACTCCCCCGCCGCCGGCCCGGCTTCCGTACGTGCGGCCCGAACTTCACCGTTATGACGACATGGTGGACCTGCTGGCTCTCGATCCCCCGATGCCCGGGCTGGGCAACACGACGTGGCGGGATCCGAGCGACGGAGAGTAGCCCTGCGGTTGGCCTCTGACAGGGCGTGCGCCACGACACCAGCGGAAGCGTTCAGTCAGTTCGACGCGGCCTTCGCACGCGCCGCCCAGAGGGACGTGACCCTCTGGCATCTGGGTGTCGCCGGGCGGGTGGTGCGCATGCGCGTCGCTGGAGGCGAACTCGCGAGGAGCCTCGCTCGACCCTTCGCTCACCTGCGCCTCGACCGACCGGGGCGGGAACCGTCTCTGACGCTCGACCTCTGGGATGAGGCCGCGACAGGAGTGCGCTGCGAGACAGCCGATTTCGGCGACGGCCAGGCGTCGACCGACGGACGCCACGTCGTACACACACGTCTCCGGACGACGACGGTGCTCGACCGGGCCAGCCAGCGCTTGGTAGGCCGTGTGCGCGACGCCACCGCCTTATCCCTCCACGAACGAGGCCGGCCTCTATTCACCCCGCTCATGCTCTGGCTCCAGGATCGGAATGTGCAGCCCGCCCACGCAGGCCTCGTCGCGCGCGACGGCCAAGGCATTCTGTTTGGCGGGCCGGGAGGTTCGGGGAAATCATCCGTGTCCCTCGGCTGCCTCGGGGACGGCTTCGACTTTCTCTCCGACGACTATGTCGGCCTCGAACGGCGTGAGGAGGGATTCGTCGGTCACAGCGTGTTCTGCTCGATCCATCTCGACGAGATCAACCTGCGCCGCTTCCCCGCCCTCGTTCCGCACGCGCTGCTCCCCACGCTTCCCGGCGAGGACAAGCCGCTGGTGCTGCTCTCCGAGCTCTTCGACCGAGGGCTGGCGCCGTCTGCGGCGATTCGCGCCGTAACCCTGCCGCGTGTCACGGGAGTCCCGTCGCCCCGCCTTCGTCCCGCGAAACGGGCCGAGGCGCTGCTCCGCCTCGCGCCGAGCTCGCTCTTTCTTCTGCCATACGCCCAAACAGGCCTGCGCGCTCTTGCTGCACTCATCGAGGAGGTGCCAGTGTTCTGGTTGGAGCTGGGAGACGGCCGCGAGAAAATCCCCGGAGTCGTGGCCGACCTTCTGCGAGAGGTGACATGACCCGTCCGCTGGTCAGTTGCATCGTCCCGGTTTACAACGGCGAGGCGTACCTCGGAGCGGCCCTCGACAGCATCCTCACCCAGACGTGGCGGCCGCTCGAGATCATCGTCGTCGACGACGGGTCGACGGACGGCTCGGCCGCGGTGGCGGAGGCGTATGGCGCCGCCGTGCGCGTGATCAAGCAAGCGAACGCGGGGTGCGCGGTGGCGCGCAACGCGGGACTCGCGGCGGCCACGGGCGAATTCGTCGCGTTTCTCGACGCCGACGACGTCTGGCTCCCGGAGAAGCTGGACCGGCAGATGGCCCGATTCGAAGCGCGGCCCGACCTCGACTACACAGTCACCCACGTCCAGAACTTCTGGCAGGACGACGTCCGCGAGGAGGAGGAACTGCACCGCGGGCACAAGCGTGCTCAGCCGATCCCCGGCTACCACCAGGGCACGCTTCTCTGCCGTCGCGGTTTGTTCGACACCCTCGGCCCGTTCGAGACAGGAGTGAATCACGGCGACGCTGCGCTCTGGTTTTTGCGGGCGAGGGAGTCCGGCGCAAAGTGTGAGTTGCTGCCGGACGTTCTCATGCGGCGCCGCCTGCACGCCGAGAACCGGAGCCGCATCTACGCGCAGCGAAGCCGGGACACGTTCGTCGCCATACTCAAGCAATCCCTCGATCGGAAGCGAGGGCAGAAGTGAGGAACCTGGTCACGTGCGTCGTTCCCGTGCGCGACGGGGCGCGCTTCCTCGGGGAGGCCCTCGACAGCATCCTCGCCCAGACGTGGCGGCCGCTCGAGATCATCGTCGTCGACGACGGGTCGACGGACGAGACCGCGGCGGTCGCCGGCAGCTACGGACAGCGCGTCCGGTATCTCCGGCAAGAGCCCCGTGGTCCCGCGGCCGCGCGCAACCGTGGCGTTGGCGCCGCCATGGGGAGCCTGATCGCTTTCCTTGACTCGGATGATCTCTGGGCACCGGACAAGCTCGCGCGGCAGATGGACGGCATGGACGCGTTGGACCTCAACTTCACGCACTATCAGAATTTTTGGGACGCCGATCTTGCCGAGGAGGAGGTCCGCCACCGCGATCATCCCTTGTCGAAGCCGTCGACCGGACAGTGCATCTCCACGCTGCTCGTACACAGCGACGCACTGGAGCGCCTGGGTGGGTTCGACGAGCGGCGTCTGCACGGGGAGAACACGCCGTTGTTCATGAAGGCGGCCCGCACGGGGGCGCGCGTCGGGATGGTGCCCGAGGTACTGGCCTACCGCAGGTTCCACGCGAACAGCTACACACGCACCGATCCGAAAGGAGCACGAGAAGGCCTTTTGCTGAACCTCAAAGAGTGGAGGGACGCCAAGAGGGGCGATGCGGCCGATCCCACTGTTTGAGCGCCTCCAAATCGAATCGCACTCCCATTGCAACCGGAGTTGCTGGTTCTGCCCGCGCATCGTCGACCGGACCGGCACGTATCTGGACGAGCAAGGCGCGCCGGTGCGCGAGCAGATGCCCACCGCCCTGATCCTCGACCTTCTCGACCAGGCGAAGGCCATGGGATTTGGTGGCCGTGTGGGCTTCCACCATTACTCGGAGCCGCTCCTCGACCCGCGTCACCTCGACCTGGCGTGGGCGGCGAGGGAACGCGGACTGCAACCGGTGCTCGTGACGAATGGGGACGCGCTGCGACATAACGACGCCCTCGTCGCGCAGGTTCGCGAAGCCTATGCACACATCATCGTGGGCCTCTACGACTACACGACGGAAGCGGAGAAGCAGGAGGCTGCGGCGTGGTGGCGCGTGCGCCTCGCCGGGGCCAGTCTCGAGTTCAGCGCCATCGGTGCCGGGGAACGTGGTGTCTCGAGCCTCGGCATTCCGCGGGCCCTTCTGCCGCCCGACCGGCGCATGACGCTCCCCGACCTGGTGTACCGCAACGCCCCGTGTCATCGGCCCCTCGTGCGGCTGGTGGTCCAGTACAACGGGGACGTCGCGCACTGCTGCGAGGACCTCCATGGAGCTTTCGACATCGGAAACGTTCGGAATACTTCGTTGGAGGAACTCTGGTATGGCGAGCGGCACGTGCAGGCCGTCCGCGATTTGATCGAGGGACGCCGCGAGGCCTACGACCTGTGCCGCCGGTGCCCGCTGCCCCCGACAGGACGGCCAGGTCAGGGCCGCATCGATTTCACGCGCCGGCGCGCCGGGGCCGGTTGATCCCATGCCGACCGATGCCATGGTGCTGCGCCGCGCGCTCAGGACCTTGCTCCCGGACGCGGGGGAGACACGCGTCCTTCGCGCCTGTCTCTGCGGCGGCGATGCGATGGGTCTGCCGCCCGAGTGGATCGGCGGACGGCTCGCGCCCCTCCTCAATGCCGCGACGGGCCCTAATCTTGCCGACCGCGCAGTGCGGGCATTCCTCAAGGCGGCAGCCGTGCACGAGGAGTTGCGCGCTCGCGAGTACCTCAGGGTCTGCGCGATCGTCTTCTCCGCTTTGCCGGTCCCCTTCCTGGTCTTGAAGGGTGCGGCCCTCGGCGAGATCATCTACGGCAACCAGGCGCTGCGACACAGCCACGACATTGATCTTCTGGTCCGGGAGCAGGACCGCACCGCCGCCGCCCGGGCGCTGCTCGACGCCGGATTCGTTCCCCGCGGCGAAGAGTTCGTTCACCCGTGCGGCCTTCCCGTTCGTGTCGAGACGCGGCTCTTCCGGCCGGACTATTACCGGTCGGCCTTCGATCCGCTACGCGAACGCAGCGCGACGGCTACTGTGGCGGGCCACGCCGTACGAGTCCTCTCGCCGGCCGACAGTCTGCTACTTGCGTGTGGCCATGCCTCGTGGTCGCCCCGGCGCAGTACGCTGCAGTGGGCGTGCGACGCCTGGATGATCACGCACCGTTGCGCCGTTGACTGGGACGTCCTCGTTGGGGCCGCTGAAGGCAGCCGCCTTACCGCGCCACTCAGTGTCATGCTGAACTATGTCCGCGCCGAGCTCGGCGCCAGGATTCCAGAGGACGTGCCCGATCGCCTCGCACGGCTGCCCGTGCCGGCGCAGGCGCGCGATCTTGCGCTCTTCGGGGCGCGCCACGGAGCGCGGCGAAGCGTCTTCAAAGAAGCGGGCGGTTGGACGGCGCAGCTTCGCCTCCTGCGGTGGATCCTCTTCCCTTCACCCGAGTACGTCCGGCAAGCCTGCGACGCTCACCCCGAGACGCCGTTACCGCTCGTCTACCTCATGCGCCCGGCACGCTATCTGTTCACTGTGACGGGACGAACCGTCGCTTGAGGGCGAGGGCAAGGTCCGCCAGAAAAAAGTAGAGCGGGAGCAGCGCCTCCCGCGATCCCGCTACGGTCGGCGAGGGCAGTACGAGTCGATCGCCGGGGGGCCCGCCCGAAGGTTAACGGAACGGAATCGACCTCATCGGCCGCCCGGCCCCCTCTGAGAGCTTCGCGCGAGAAGCGCGCGGAATCGCCGGGGAACTCGACCGGCCACCCCTGATACGAGCCTGTCCGCGCTCACGCTCAGGCGCGTCATGAACTGAGGTCGGATTCGCCACGTATGGACGGGCTGCCAGCCGAGCAGCGATTTCGCGCGAGCATTGGAGATCGCGGACTGCGTGCCCACGAGCCCAGCGGCCTTCTCGCCGATCGCCGGGCGCAAACGAGGCAGAAGCTCCGCCAGCGGCGCCGGTGCACAGGAGTCGTCCGCCGCGAGATACAGGACCGTGTGCCCGGGAGCGGCGATCTCGAGCGCTCGTCGAGCCGCCGCTGCGGCATCTCGAACGTCCAGGTATGCGTAGTGGATCCAACGGCCGTGTCTCTTGCCTCCGTGCTGCCAGAGCTGGACCCAATCCGGCGGAGTAATGGTCCAGACGTGGCGCAATGCGATGGTCTCCAGGCCGTGCCGCTCCGAGAACCTACCAGCGATGGCCTCGCCCGCGGCCTTGGACAGTCCATAGGCATCGGTGGCTCGAAGCGGGTGTTCCTCGTCGATCGGGAGGTAATCGGGCATGAAGTCATCGTTTTCACCGGACCACCCGAGAGCCGCGACGCTGCTCCACTGCACCACCCGCCGTGCTCCGTGGATCCTTGCCGCTTCGTGGGCGTTGAAGACACCGAGCAGATTCGAACGGAACAGATCCGCAGGCTTCGCGCCTGGCGTGAGATGGCTTGCGGAGAGGTGCAACACGGCATCGGCGCCCGCGACGGCGTCAGCTACGGCTGCAAGACTTTCGTGATCGCCGACGATGGTTCGCACCCCGGGAATGCGACCCTGGCGTCGGTCGAAGACAGTCACTTCGTGAGGGATCTTGTCGCCACGATCGTCCGTGAGCTCACGCACCAGCCACCGACCCGCGACTCCCAGTCCACCAGTGACGACGACTTTCATGATTGACGTGCGAGTATTTTGGCGGAGAAGCCAGCCAGCAGGCAGCGCAGGCCCCTCCGGCACGACGTCGGAACCTGGAGCGACACAGCTCGCATGGATCCGTCGGGCGCCCAGGCGGGAATCGTCGACGACATCGTCTCCTCGAACACGCGCGCCAACTCGGACGCCAGGATTGGATAGCCCAGCTCCTCGGCCATCGTGACCAGGGAGGGGAGGAGGAGCATGTCAGCGTCACGCCGTCGCTCCGCATCGGGAAGGTAGAGTACGCCCCCGTCCAGGTGCTCATCTACCTCGTTCGCGAGGCGCATCAGCACCGCCCCTCGTCCGGTCGCGTCGTATGTCTGCACCTCGGTCGCGATGGCCGAGACCGTGGCTCGATTCCATCTCAGCGCAGTATATCCGGCCACTAGTCCTTCGACCTGTAGACCAACGACGGCTTCCACTTCTCTCCGCGACGCTTTCGAGATCCCCTTGCGCCATCTGCCCGTGTCTCCGTGGGCGTAGATGGAATGAATGAGCCCTGCGCAGGTGACGGCTGGCGGTGCGCCGACGACATGCAGCACGCTGGCGGTGCCCACCGCATGATCGATGAAGAGCTTTCCGGAGGGGCGCACGAGTCCGGTGAATGCGCGCATGGCGAGCACATACGCATCGCGAGCCAGGCAGAGGTCTGATCTGTCGTAGCCATCCAGGTACAGCTGACTCAGGAGCTCGAGAATGGACTGCGCGTACCTCATGGCTGCGTCCGACCAGAGCGCCGTTGCCGGAGTCGTACCAGCACCCGGCCCGCGAAGTCGCGTATCCGTCCTGCAGTTTGCCGTAGCGCCACCGAGAGACGGGGTCGGTGAGATCGGGGAAGCAGTGGAAAGGAGCCCCTGCGTCCGGTGAAACCGCAGATCTCGTCCGGCAGCTCCGTCGACGCCGTCGCCTCGAACAGTCGATTCAGCGCGGCGGTGAACACCGGCCCCGCCAGAGCCCGCGCGAGGCGAAGCCAGACCTCATCCAGTTGTTCGAGCATCTGACGCTGCTGCCGCTGACGACCGCTAAAAACCAATCCCAGGTCCCGGTGATGCTCGGCCAGATCGGCGAGCCGCAACAGGAGGACGGCGCGGTCGCTCGCATCCAGGGAATCGATGTCGAGCGAGAACCGGGAGATGGTCTCGCGAGACCAGCGCAGCGAGCGCCAGAACCCGTAGGCGTACTGCTCGACCTCGGCGCCGACCGCGCCCCGGACGATCTCCCGCTTCCAGTCGGCCGCGCCCGCGCGCGCATCACCGAAGTCCCCGTTCCCGTACACGTTATGGACCAGACCCGCTGCGACCACCTCGGGGGCCACCCTGAGCGAGCTCAAGAAGCTCGCCGTGCCGATCACGTGGACCATGAAGGGTGCGCCGGAGTACTGGAAGCGACATGCAAACAGCCGCGACGCGAGCGCGAGTGCGCCGCCGATGAGCTGCAGGCCATCGCCACGGTAGCCGTCGCGATTCAGCTGCTGCAAGAGCTGGATGCTGGTATGAGCCTGACCGAGACCCGACGATTCGACCGCATCTGTGGCGGATCCCCTCGCCATTGCGTTACCTCCGCCTTGTGGCGTGGCCGTCGTCGTCACGTTCGTCGCGATGGGCCTCCAGGTACTCAGCCACCTCGGTCTCCAGGGCTGCCACGCGCATCCGGCGCGTTCCCTCGCGGGCGATCTCGTCGAGCAGGGATCCCCTCGTTACGAGGTGGTGGATTGTACTCGAAGAGCGAATCTGTAACCGCTGGCCGTTTCAGCCCGATCAGCTGCAGCAAGCGAGCAAGCGAGTCGACGAGCGCCTGATGCTGGACTAGGACAGGCGCCATCGACCTCTTTCGCGCGTTGACCAACGACCGTTTCGCCGTTGCATCGAAAATCCAGGCGTCGACACTGTCGATGAGGAGAAGCTGACGTGAGGCCTGCTCGAGTATCGTTTCCTCCGCCGTCGAGAGATCACCACCGCGTCCCGCTCGCATGCGAGCCTTCCACGCGTTCCTCTCCCGAGCGACGGCGACTCGTCCATCGAACTGCACACTAGGTAGATACTTTAGGTTACGTTTCCCCGACAAGTTCTGCGGGTCCTCATAACGCTCATTTCGCCACGTATCAGCCTTGCGTCTCAGCTTTTCGGTTGCCGGGTTGCGCCCCCTGGCGACGCTTCGGGTTTTCGTCTGCCCAGTTTCGGGCCAATGCGCAGGCGGCCGAGGCGCTCGGCTACGACCGCCTTCGCGCAAGCCGGCCGGGTGATCCCCGAGCGGCGCTCGGCGGCGCCCCTCAAAGATCTTCTGGTCCCCCGCCCTCCGCGGGGCTATGCTCCACCGGTGGTGCGGGCCTACGCAGATCTCCTCAAAGTTCGCGGCGTCGTCATCGCCGGCGACTTTACCCCCGAGGGGAAGCTCTCGGGCTACAAGGGGAAGATCGATCTCTCTCCCGAGATGGCCGCAACCGCCGCGAAATTCGCGGCCACGATCGCGATGATGCTCGAGGCCCTGGCTCTCGCCTACTCCGAGATCGAGAAGATGGGCACGAGGACGGTCTGGGTCCCGGAGCGACTGTGGATGTACTCGGGCGGCGACTGGACTGCCGCCGTATCCTCTCCGCACTGGGCCATCGTCAACACCGCACAGGTCGAGTTCACGCCGCTCTACGATCCCAAGAAGGAGCTGAGCGCGGGAACCCTGGAAGCCCTTCTCGAGATAGAGGGCGTCGTCGCGGCGGGCGAGTTCGAGTCCGACGGCAAGCTGCTGCGCTACGAGACGAACACGGACGTGCTGACGCAATACACGGCGGAAGTGGCAACCCGCTTCATCGCCGGCGTCTCCTCGATGCTGGACGTGTTCGCCAACGCCTACTCGCTCCTCGGCATGCGCGGCTACCGCCTGAACTGGGTCCCGCAGCAGGCCTGGCTCTATTCCGGCGGGGACTGGGCCGTCAGCACCCACGGGAACCGCTGGATGATGGCGGATGCGAGCCGGGCGCAGCTGACCGAGATCCAGCGCGCGCTGCTCACCTGAGACGTCTCGGCCTCTGGGCGCGCAACCGGGTGGAGCCGGAGCCGCCGGCGCGGATCGTCGTCACCCGAGGACCCGCTCCATGAAATCCGACTTCGCGTGAATCGCGGAGTAGAAGGGGTCGAGGTGGCAGCGCTGCTCGGCGAGCCCCTTGGCCGCGAGGATCAGGGCGACCGTGTCGCACATCGGCGGGGGGCCGCAGAGATACGCGTCGTACGGGCTTGCGTCCGCGAGCGAGCGCTGGATCTCCTGCGCGATGAGCCCCACGGGACCGTCCCAGTTGCAGTCCTGAGTCGGCTCGGAAAGCGCGGGCAGGAATGCGAGCTTCGGCAGGCGCGACTTGAACGCCTGGATCTCCTCGACGAGCGGCAGATCGGCGCGCGTCCGGGCGCCGTAGTAGAAGGTGAACGGACGCGGATCGCCCGTGTCCGCCGCATACTCGAGAATCGAGATCATCGGTGCGAGCCCCGAGCCTCCACCGACGAGCAGCACCGCTCGGTCTCCCTCACGAAGGTAGCTCGTCCCGTAAGGGCCACGGACGTGGAGCTCGAAACCCGGCTGATAGCGCTCGATGCGGTCGGAGAACGCACCGCCGGGGATCCGCCCGATGACGAGGTCCATCGTTTCGCGGCGCGCCGGCGAGCTCCCCATCGAGTAAGAGCGCCACTCGCCCGGGCGATCCGGCAGCTCCACCTCGAGGAACTGCCCGGGATAGAAGTCGAGTGGCTCCTCGAGGGCGAGACGCAGGCGCCAGAGAGCGCGGCTCACCTGCTCGAGCTTCTCCACCCGTACACTCCGCTCCCCCGGTGAGATCACGGGCCTCAGACCTTCCTCCGGCTCGTCCGCCACCTGGATCACCAGGTCCGTCAGCGGCCGCGCGCAGCAGAGGAGCGCCCAGCCTTCCTCCCGCTCCCTTTCGGGGAGGGAGTACGGCGAGGCGTTTCCGAAGTCCACGTCGCCTTCTAGGAGCAGGTACTTGCAGCTCGAGCAGTTGCCGTGCCGGCAGCCGTAGCGGAGCGCAATTCCCTGGCGGAGCGCGGCGTTGAGCACCGTCTCGTCCGCTCCCGCCGCGAACGAGACAGCGCTCGGCTCGAGCCGCACGCGGCACATTCCGTCCGTCATCGGAGATCGAGGGTCCGGCGGGTCGACGCTCAGGAGCTCGCTTGGGGCTCGAGCTCGACCATTTTGGATGTGACCCGGAAGTAGTCGGGACCCGGCGCCGCGCGGCCGACGAACGTGCTCATCACGACGAGCCACTGGCTGAGCTCGATCGGTCGTCCGAGCTCCTGGCCGACCTTATCCATCGGCACGACGATCTCGTCGTCTGCGGCGATGTGCCAGTAGGTGCCCCTGTCGGTCACCTCGACGTCCGGCCGCTCGCGCTCGAGCATGTCGATCGTCGCGTCGGCCTCGTCGCTCTTCATCAAGACGAGCGCAACCTTCCTTCCGCCATGAGTGGTCATGCGGCCTCCACGGACTTCCGCTCAAGGGACGCGATGATCGCTGCCTGTGCATCGCGGGCTCGCGCCACGGCCTCGTCGAAGCTGCCTCGACGATTGGGGATCCGTTCGTAGATGGGCGCCAGGGCTTCGGTCGCCGCGAGCGCCCGGGGCGTCCATCGAGCGATCCAGGCTTTCACGAGCTCGCGGTTCTCGTTGGCAGCCGGGATCTTCGCGTCCGTCACCATGCGCACCAGCTCCTGCGTCCACTCGAGGTTGCGACGCCGATCGCGCTCCGTCGTGGCGACCACCTGCGGGCTGACCGTATCGCCGTGGAACGCGCCGTGACGGCGAACGATCACGCTCGCGCCCACTTCGCTCAGAATCGGGTCGACCGCGAGATGCACGGCCACGGCTAGCTCGGCCCAGTCCTCGATCGCCATCAGCTCCTCGGTCAATCGGCGCATCGGCTGATAGATCGGATCGGAGAGCCATCGCTCCTTGGCGCCGACGTCACGGAATCCTTCGATCTGATCCTCGAGGTCCATGAGGTAGATCACGATCGCCTGCGCGTGGCGCATGCGATCCACGCCGGCGAAGCAGTAGACGTTGCCGAGCGTGTCGGAGAGCGTCTCGCGCTGCGCCTGCGCGAAGCAGCGGAAAAGACCGTACTCGAAGAACGACCAGACGCGGTAATGCGCCCCGACGATCTCGCGAGTCCAGATCGGATCGAAGTCGCGGAACGCCCCGCCGCGAGCCGCGTCCTCGACCGCGCGCTCGAGCGAGCGCTCCTGCTCCGCCTGCATGCGGACGTACGTCCGCTGCCAGAGCGCCGCGGGATCCCTGAAGTCGAACCAGTGCGGATGGCTGAGGCGCGTCGACTCCTTCCGCCACGCCGTGCGCCCTTCCGCGGTGCGCAGATACCAGCCCTGCTTGTCGAAGACTTCCGGGTCGGGCTGCGTGTAGCAGGTGACGGCTTCGTACTCGGAGAGCCGGCGCTTGCGGGGGCGGATGTAGGTGAAGTCGCGGGGTGCCTTGGCTTCGACGGTCATGACACCACCTCCGCGAGCGGATTCTTGATCTCGATCTTCAGCGCCGCGAGATCGTCGATCGTCCACATACGATCGTCGTCGAGCGAGGGCTGCGCGATCAGGGTCTTGCCGTCCGCCCGCAAGAGCCCGTTCTCGCGGACGTACTGCGCGAGATCGTAACCGTCGTAGAGCTCGTAAAACGTGTCGTAGCCGAGATAGCGCTGCGGGTCCTCGTCGAAGATGAACTCGCAGGCTTCGGTACAGAAGGCGTGCTTCTTACCCCCGTGCGTCTTCACCCGCATCGTGGTGATGTCGGGCCGCGGGAAGACGCAGGGCATCTGACAGACGCGGCACATCGGCGGCGTCGCCGGGAAGAGCGACATTGGCACGCTCTTCGAGCGCGGGTCGCACATCTTGCGGTACTCCTGCCAGAACGCGCCGTAGTGCCCGTACCAGCCGGGGTACTTGCGCTCGAACCACTCCATGTCCTCGTCGGTGAGCGGATCGAAGCGCCAGAACTGCAGCGGCCATGAGGCGAACCCGAACATCGCGGCCGTGTGCCCGATCCACTGCATACGCTCGCGCGCCGCGGGGTACCAGCGGGGCACCTTCAGCCCGAACGGGGCGAGCTTCTCGATGTAGCAGCCCACCCAGTCCTCGTGGATCCACTCGTTCCACTTCTCGCCGTAGCTCGAGGTCCGCTTGGCCTGGAAGTAGTCGTAGACGGTGCCGAGGAAGGGATCGAGGAACGCGTGCTGGCGCCAGAACGCGCGGTCGAAGTCGGCCTGCAGGATCGTCAGGTTGTCGGGGTTGGACACGATCGCGGCCAGCGTCGAGTAGCCGTTCGCCATGTGCCGCGCCTCATCCGACTGGATGCTCAGGAACACGCTCGGCGTCGCCTGATCTCCGTTGGTCGCGGCGATCTCAGTCATGGCGACGAAGATCGGGTTCGTGTAGGCCGTCTCGGCGACCACCTGCAGGTTCAGCGCTCCCTCGATCGGGTCGCCGACGAAGAACGCCTCGAGCGCCGCCCGTCCGGCGCGGTTGAACATGTTCGTGCCGCGGAACTTGAAACCCTGCGCGAAGCCCTCGGGATCGGCGGCATGGCGCGCGAAGTAGCGCGTGAGGTACGCCTCCTGGTTCACGTGGCGAACCTCGTCGAGCATCTGCGCCATGTACCCTTGGCGAAGCTCCGCGTTCTCGATCGTGTCGACGAGCTGGCCGGTGCACTTCATGGCCGCGTACTCGCCGAAGTTCACCACCGGCACCGCGACCTTCATGACCTCCATCCAGCGACGCTCCGCCTTGGCGGGCGCGTTCGACCGTGCGAGCGCGTCCTCGAGCGCTCCGTACTGTCGGTTGTCCTTCTCCTCCTCCATCGAAAAATAGTCGCGCAGCAAGTGGCGGAACGGATCCTTGGTCTTCGCGGGAATCTTGTAGCGGGTGGGGTAGCGGACCGGCTTCTTCGCGTAGGTCGGCTCCCAGTCGAAGTCTTTGACTCGGTTGTGGGCTTCGACGAGGCTCCGCATGGGGACTCTCCTTCGTGCTGCAAAGGGTCAGCGGCCGACGGACACTTGCACGGCTCACAATCCTCCCCCCGTGGAAACGATTGTTCTATAAGTAAAGTCCCCTATCAGGATACTGGGGTGCCCATGCTTCGACGCTCGATGCCGAGGACGATCTCCAGGGTCGTGACTGCGTACGACCACGCGGGCAAGCGAGCCATGCCGATGTACACCGGGATCGCGACGAGCGTCCCGAACGTGCCGGGCGCGAAGCGGGCAAGCCCGCTGCCGAAGCCGAATGCCAGGCAGTGGCGCCAGTCGCCGAACACTCTCCGGTTGATGGCCGGGTCGAACATCAGGCGGCGCGTTGGCCGCGATCCTCGTGCCCTCTCGCTAAGCCGTCGCGGCGCTGCAACGCCCGGCTGGCCCGGAAAGGAAAGACTCGAGTGCCTCGAGGAAACCGGACAGGTTGGCTTCGGTCAGGTCTCCCATGACGCCGAGCTGGAAATAGTTCGGCGCCAGCGGCGGCTTGGCCCGGTAGACGATGTATCCTCGTTCGCGCATCGCTTGATATAGAGCGTCGAAGCCAAGCGGCTGCGGAACCCCGACCGTGAGTATCGAGCAGGCCTCGTTGCCCGCCGGCAGGCGGAGTAGCGGCAGCCCGAGGCGTCGCAGGCCCGCTGCGAGAAAAGCGCGGCGACGCAGGTAGGAGCGGCGTCGGTTCGCGACTCCCTGTCCGAGCAGTTCCTCGACGGCCCGGTCTAGCGCTACGAACAGCGGAACCGCAGGCGTGAACGGGGTTTGTAAATTGGCCTCGAGTTGGTCGTGGTGACGCAACAAGTCCAGGCAGTAGCTGCGCGGGGACGCCCCGACGCGCGCCGAGAGCATCTCACGGCGCACGCAGACGAGAGCGACACCCGGCGGAGCGTGCAGACACTTCCCCGAAGAAGTGATGCACACGTCGATCCCGTCGCGCGTGACGTCGAGGTCTTCGGCACCCGCGCTGCAGGTCGCGTCGACCAGTGTCTTCAGTCCGTGGCGGCGCGCGAGCGCGCTAACCTCGGCTACCGGATTGATCAGGCCAGCGGAGGTCTCGTGGTGCGTCATCGCCACAGCCGCCGGAAATCCCGCCCGACGCTGCTCAGTCATCGCCGCCTTGACTCGCGCGAGGTCGAAAGGCTGCCCAAATCCGAAGTCGATGGGAATGCAAGGCACACCCTGGACCTTCAGGATGTCCGCGATCCGCGCCCCGAAAGTCCCGTTCACTGGGACGATCACCGACGCGTCCGTCGGGAAAAGCGACGCGCACGCCGCCTCGATTCCTGCCGTCGCAGGGCCCGTGATGAAGACGACACTGTGCCCTTCGTTCGCACCCAGCACCAGGCCACAGTTGCGGCGCAGGCGTGCGACAATCTCGGAGAAGCGCGCGTCCCTGTGGCTGATCTCGCACTGTGCGAGCGCCGCCTTGACGCCCGGCGAGAGCATGACGGGACCCGGACAGAGCAGCACCTCCGCCGTTGCTCGCGGCACGGTTCCGGATGTCACTGCGCCTTCCCTGCAAGTACGAGCGTGTAGCGCAACCCCGCCAGGCAGCTGAGCGCCAGCCCGACCGCCATGCCGAATCCTGCAAGCGGGCGCAGAAACGCGGCAATCGCCTCGGGGACGTCGAGCATCAGGGCGATCGCCATCAGTAGCATGGCGTAGTAGATGAAGGCCGTCGCGAGCTTGCCGGAGATGTGCGACGGGATCTCGACGTCGCCGAGAGCGGCGTACCGCCGCACCGTCGCGACCCAGAACTCGCGCAGCAGGAAGATCAACAGGAATACGAACGGGAAGCCGCCGGCGATCACCAACATCGCCATGGCGATGGCGGTGGTGAAGCCGTCCGCGGCCTGGTCGAGCATCTCTCCGAGCACGGTCTCCTGCGACAGGCGGCGGGCCAGATAACCGTCCAGATGATCGGTCAGGCAGGCTGCCGTTCCCAGGATCACCGTCACGCGGGGATGACCCGCGAAGTAGAGCAGGACCGCCGCCGCGACACCGGCGATGCGTGCCAGCGTCACGAGGTTTGGCAGGTTCGTGAAATCCGCAATCCGTATCGTCGCCCCCCGGACCCGTGCTGATGCCGTACCGGGAGCCATTCTCGCTTGTCCTGCTGCGCTGCCCGTTTCGTGGGTTGAACGCGACATGCTAGTGGACTGTGCTTAGCGGAGCGTGTGGCCCGATTGCAGACCCCCCGAACGGTCGAACGCTAGCGGGCCGCGTGCACGATGACAAGGATGGTGATATCGCGTCGTGCAGTCGGGGGAGCGCGTCTTTCTCCGTCAACTGAATGTCCGAGGCTCTCGGCCCGATCTCAAGGGCGGGGCGCGATCAGGCGGCCTGAGGCCGGCGCAGCACGGCCAGGGTGACCTCGGGCGCGGAGTTGAGCCTGAGGCGCAGCGCGGCGTTCCCGACGCCTCGGTTCACGTAGAGTTGCACCGGGCCCACCTGGAAGGACCCTTGGTCGTAGGGCTCGTGCGCGAAGGCCCGGAGCACGAGAGGCGTCACGCCCGGGATGTGGATCTGTCCGCCATGGGTGTGGCCCGACAGGCACAGGAGCGGCTCGCCGAGCGACACCAGGTCGTCGGCGGTGCGCGGGCTGTGAGCGAGCACGATGCGCGAGCCGCGGCCGGCACCCGCGAAGGCTCGCTCGGGCGAGGCGTTGCCGGTGAGGCGATCGTCGATGCCGATGACCGTGAAGGGGGCGCCGCGCAAGTTGATGGTGGTGTTCTCGTTGGAAAGCACCTCGTACCCGAGTGCCATCAGTGCTCCGATGGCGCCGAGGGGATCGACCCAGTGGTCGTGGTTACCGAGCACGGCGAAGGTCGGAGCGAAGAGGCCGCCCATGAGCTCGCCCATCAGTCCCACGCCGCGCTCCTCGCGCGAGAGGTAGTCGCCCGTCAGCACCACCAGGTCGGGATCGAACGCGTTCGCGATCGCGATGGCGTCGCGAATGCGCTCGGGTGGCGTCCGCTCCCCGACGTGGATGTCGGAGAGTTGCGCCACGCGCAGACCGTCGTGCGCCGGGTCGAGGTCGTGAACCATGAAGACCCGATGCTCGGGCTGGGTCTTCTCCAGCGAGCCCGCGAAAGCCGGCCGGGGTAGAGCCGCAGCCGGGACGCCCCCGCCCACCACCACCGCAGCTGCTGTGACCTTGAGGAATTCTCGTCTGCTGAGAGCCATACCCTATTAGAAGCCCCCGGCCACGACGTGATCAGGTGATTCGGGGCTGGAGTCAGTGTCCGAGACACCTTACCTGGGTCGTGTCGAAAGGACCACCCCCCCCTGTGGCGATACAGACACACGCACGCAGCCACGCAGAACCTCCCTATCCTATCGAGGCACTGCTCGCAGACATCTCGTTCGGCCTCGATGCCTCTGCACGCTCGCCACGTAGAGCCGCGATCCGACGGCGTTTCTGATCACCGGCGGTGTGTTTCACCGACCCGGATCCCCCCGGGCTTTGGTTCGGACCGTAGGGCAAGGGCGCGAGCACAAGCTCCACGGCGAAATCATTCGCGTGTGGGAGATGGTTCACGACGAGACGATGGCGCTTCAGGAGTGCCTGACCCGCTTCGAGCTCGCAGGCGTGGCGAGGGGCACGCATCTCGGAGTACATGCACCGACTCGACGGCTCCAGCCGCCCCCGGCGCCACGTCGAGTAGCGACGAACAGCTGCAAGAGCGAGCTGCCTCGCGCGAAAGACGCGAGAAGAGCGCTCTCCACTTCGCTGGTTCAAAGTCCGATCGTCTCTGGCGGATTTTCACTGAGTTCTGCCCGGTGTGGCTTTGTGTCGAGGGTGGCGCCCCTCGCCCGGCGAAGCGTTGGATGTTACAACCGGGCCAGGAGGAAACGGGGGATGCCCGAGGACCGGCGGCAGAAGGCGCTCGAGGAGGAGTTCTTCCAGCGTAAGGACCGGGAGCTGCGCGACAAGCTCCGCGCTACCTTCGAGCAGCAGGTGACGCGCGAGAAGCTCCAGGCCGCGACCGGCATTACCGACGCGCAAGTACTCGAGCGCCTGATCGCGCTCCAGGTCCGCGGCGAGACGATGGCGGCCTTCGCGCTCTATCCGCTCGTCGAGGTGGCCTGGGCCGACGGCAACCTCGCCCAGGACGAGCGCGAAGCGATCCTCGCCGCTGCCGCCGCCGAGGGCATCCAGCCCGGGAGCCCCGGCTACGAGACGCTGGAGGCGGCAATGGTTGACGGGCCGACCGACGCCCGCCGCAAGGTTTGGTTCGCCTACGCGAAGGACCTCGCCGCCCGACTCGACCCCGCCGAGCGCACCAAGGTGCGCGACGAACTGCTGCGCCGCGCGCGCAAGGTCGCGGAGGCGAGCGGCGGCGTGCTCGGCATCGCGAAGATCTCCGCGAAGGAGATGAAGGTCCTCGACACGATCGCTGAGGCCTTCGAGCCCTAGGCGGGCCCGCTCGCGATGCGCGCGCGTCTCGCCGTCGCCTCGACGCTCGCGCTCCTGCTCGTCGCCCGCGGTCGCGCGTCGACCGCGCGCAGTTCGCGACGGACCACACTACTTCTTCTTGCGAATCGATCAAGCGCGTAAGGCCGAACGTCTTGCCGGCCAAATTCGGCAACTCGGATATGACGTTGAAATCCGTAAGGCTGCTTAACTCCTGCCGGTCGTACTTACGGCCAGGAGTTTCTTGGTAGAGGGTGCCGTCCGCCGCCTAGCGAAACGCGTCGTGGCAGGCGATGCAGCCATCGTTCCACATCCGGCGGCTCGCCTCGACGATGCCGGCAGCATCCTCGGCGATCGCGGCCTGCTCGATCTCGTAAGCCTCCCGCAGGACACGATTGAGATACGTTCGAAATTCCTTCTGCCTCGCTTCCTTCCGGACCTTGAACGCGTCCTTGATGGTCTGCTCCCACGACATCACGCGGCCCATTGCCTCGAGCTCGCGGACGCGCCGCGCGACGAGCGAAAAGTCGTTCAAGGTGAGACCGCGGTTCATCTCCTGCCAGGCCGTCAGGAACGCGGTCATGAAGCGCACCGCGGGACGGAGCTTGTCCTCAGATTCCCGGAAGGCCCGGTGGCAGCCGAGGCACGGGCCGCCCTGGAGTTCCTCGACGGCGGCGAAGGCCGCACGGCCGTCGGCCTTCTTGGCCGCTTCGAGGATCTTTTCCGACGACTGTTCCTGAGCTTGCAGGAACGCATCGAACATCGCGTCGCGCTGCGGGTCGAGGTCGAGGTCGGCGAGGTTCTTCTCCTTCAGCGCCCGGGCGCGATCCCGGAGGTGTAGCGCTCCCTCGCGGACAAGATCGTAGTCTTCGAGCGCCACGCCCTCGCCGATCTGGTTCACGGCGCTCAGGTTTTGGATCATGTCTTGGACGAGGGGACGAAGCTGGCATTCGGCGCTCCTCCCTTCGAGGATGAAGAGTGTGGCGACGAACCCGAGCGTGAACGCTCGGCGCCTCTGGACTCGGTGCCGGCAGTTCTCGACCTGCATCTCTCGAACGCCTCCTCGGGGATGATCTTGACCCCGGCCTTCGTGTAGCAGAGCGCGAGAGAAGGATCAGCCAGTTCACGGAAGGATAAGAACGGATCGAGGAGATCTTCGCCGTAAAGGGCCGGCCCCGTGAGGCACACACGAGCTGACCGTGCCCGGTGCTCACTTTGCCGCCGGCACCTTCCCGACCGTGCTGTCGATGTGGATGATCCAGAAGGCTTCCGCGTCCTCCTGCATGATCATGGCTACGACGCCCGTGCCCGGCGCGAAGAAGTAGTAGGCGGTGTCCTGAGTGTGTGCCGGGCGGGCGGCCAACCGTTTTGAAGAGCCCTCGGCTGTTTGCCCTCGGCTCGACGTTGCCCTACCGACCGACCTGCGACGAAGCGGGCGACTCGCTGCCTTGAGACGCGCTTGCCGTTCGCGGCTCGTGTCCGACCTTGTCGAGAAGCTCGACGAGGCATTCCTGAAAGTGGTCGACGAGCGCCCAGCCGTCGGGAATCACCTTGCGGTCGGCGAGGACGTTCAGATTCATGTTCCCCGCGTAACTCCAGACGGTCATGTTCAGTGTACAGCCGTCGAAGAGCTGTCCCATCGAGAACCAGTTTTCGACGCGCGTCGAGCCGAAGTAGAGCGATTCGGGAGGCCCAGGAACGTTCGACAAGACAAGGTTTCCCATCAGGCCGGTCCGCCCCTGCTTGGAGCCGATGATGCGGTTGAGGAGGCGAGTGCCGGGGGGCGGCAAGACGCCGAGGATCGATGCGATGTCTCCCCCCTCCGAGGCCACGAAGTGCTCCTTCATCGCGCGCGCCGCCTCGTGGCATTTCCGCAGGCGCTCGACCGGATCGGCCACGTCGCTCCTGAGCCACATGTAATCGACGGCGGTGAAGTTGCCGATGCCGTCCATGTTCTCCGGCCCGCGCCGCGAGAGCGGAATCGAAGCGACCAGCGGGCCGCGGTCCGGATCGTAGGAGCGCTCGGCGAGGAAGCGGCGCACCGCGCCCGCGCAGCAGGCGACGAACACGTCGTTGATGGTGACGCCGAAGGGGGCGCGAACACGCTTGAAGTCGTCGAGCGGGAAGGACCGGCAGACGTACGTGCGCCCGTGAGAAAGGGGTTGGCTTAGCGGCGTTTCGGGCGCTTGTTGCGGCATGGGCGGAAGCGGCTTGCCCTGGCGCTCGTACGTCTCATGCACCTGCTTGCGCTTGCGGATCCCACGGAGCGCCTTCGGCCAAACCGTCGCCAGCGTCCCCGGCAGATCCCGAAGCGCCCACCACAGCCGCTCCCGCGCGGAAGGCCAAGGCTCGGGCACCCACGGAGTCTCGGGCGGCGGCACTCCGGCGCCGGGCTCGGCGTTGCAGATCTGCTGCAGGATGTAACCGGCGCCGATGCCGTCGAAGTACGCGTGGTGGACCAGGAAGACCGCGGCGACGCGTCCTCCCTGTAGGCCCTCGACGATCCAACCGACCCACAACGGCCGGCTGTGATCCAGCGGCCACGCGTAGACGTGTGAGATCAGCTCGCAGAGCGCGCGCTCGTCGCCGGGCGCCGGACAGCCGACGCGGCGAAGGTGGTAATCGATGTTGAAGTCGGGATCCTCGACCCAGATCGGGTGATGAAGCCCGAGCGGGGTCGGTGCGAGCCTCCAACGCAGCGGTGGCGCGCGGTGCAAGCGCTCACGGACCCTCTCGCTGTAGGCGTCGAAAGAGAAGCCGCCCGGCTCGCGGGAGGGATCGAGGATGGCGATCTTCAGCGTGTGCATGTAGGCACGAGGCGTCTCGCTGTAGAGAAGCAACGCGTCGGTCGGGCTCAGTCGTCGCATGACACTCTCCTGTGCGCCGCCCTCGGATTCCGTCCACGCGGAACGGATCATGTCTCACACAGCGCCCGAGGTCCACCCACAGGCAGCATCGGGAAGTAGGAAGGCGGGAGATGCACTCCTGTTTCCGCGCGAGGCACGCCTCGAGGGCTTCGCGGCTGATGTAGGTCTATGTCGCGGCGGAACTCGGCGAGCCATTCGGCTCTCGCGGCAGGTTGGGCCTCGAAGAATCCGACTCGGACGTTGTCTTCCTTGCGGATCGCCGGACGAAGATCGCGAAGGCGCCTTCCTCAAAGCTCGGAAAATCAGCTGAGGGGTGGGATTCGAACCCACGAGCGTAGTTAGCCCCGCCGGTTTTCAAAGACATCGGAAGTGTATGGTCCCGGTACGGCGCGGTGGGCAGACGTGCAACGGCCATCGAGCTTTCTTCCCATCCTCTCCCGTACCGGTCCGCACTGCGACGTTGCGACGTTGGGCAACGGTTCGGCAAGCGAACTCACCCTCAAAGCGGGCCCGGACCTGAGAACGACAGGAAAGCTTACGAGCGCACCGCGCGTCCCAACGGAGTCATCATCGAAGCTACCTCATCTCTCCGCGTCGACTTGGGGAAGTGGATAGAAAGGCGACCGTCCGATAGGGCGCGATACGTCAATCAGAACGGTCGTTCATGTTTCTTATCGACTCCGGCTTGTAGCTGTGCAACGAGCTGAT